>QCCE01000025.1 GCA_003281385.1 Prochlorococcus sp. AG-347-K17 | reverse complement strand
GCAATAACTATTTTACTTCATCTATTTTCCCTTTATTAACTCCATTAGTTGTTGATCCAGCACATCCATTTCCTTTTATAAGTAATTTAAGTCTAAATTTGGCAGCTCTGATAAGGGATGGGGAAGATTCTAAAAATCAGTTTGTCAGAGTAAAAATACCAACAAAAAATATAAATAGATTTATACAAATTCCCAATGAAATTATTCGACATGGTGATGAAAGTACATATTTTTTTATTAGTGTTGAAGATTTAATTGGGAATAATATAAATACTTTATTTAGCGGAATGGAATGTATAAATTACTCTTTTTTTAGAGTGACAAGGGATGCAGATTTAGAATTAAAAGAGCTTGAGGCTGATGATCTTCTTTTAGCAGTTGAACAAAGTTTGCAAAAGAGAAGATTAGGTGGAGACGTAGTTAGATTAGAAGTGGAGTCAGATATGCCAGAAAATATTCTAAAGTTACTTATTGAAAGTATCTCAATACAGAAAGAATATATATACTTTTGCAAAAGTTTATTAGGTCTAGACGATTTAAATCAGCTTACAAAAATTGATAGAGATGATTTAAAAGAAAATCTACTAATTGGAAAAACTCACCCAGAATTAAAACATTTAGATTTGCCTTCAAACAAAAACCTTAATTCTATTTTCGAGATACTTAGAAAAAGAAATATTCTGCTTCATCATCCCTATGACTTATTTAAAACTTCAGTTGAAGAATTTATAAACAGAGCAGCTGATGATCCACTTGTAATGGCTATAAAAATTACTTTATATCGAGTTTCCCAAGACTCCCCTATCATTGCAGCTTTAATGAGAGCTGCAGAAAATGGAAAAGAAGTAATGACTCTTGTTGAACTAAAAGCAAGATTTGATGAAGACAATAATATTCAATGGGCAAAACAACTTGAACAAGCTGGAATACATGTTGTATATGGAATCATCGGATTTAAAACACATACAAAAATTGCCTTAATAGTAAGAAAAGAGAAAGGACGATTAAGAAATTATTTCCATATTGGAACAGGAAATTATAACTCTAATACTTCAAAGTTTTATACAGATTTAGGATTACTTTCAACGGATCCTGATATTGCATCTGATTTACTTGAGTTATTTAACTACTTATCTGGTTTTTCTAAACAAAAGAGTTATCAAAAGTTATTAGTTTCTCCCTCATCGATGAGAGAGAAATTTATATTTCTGATAAAGAGAGAAATTAAAAATGCAGAGGAAGGCAAAAAAGCCGAAATAATCGCAAAAATGAATTCTTTAGTAGACCCAGAAATAATTAAACTTCTTTATTTAGCTTCAGACTCAGGTGTAAAAATTAGCCTCATCATAAGAGGTATTTGTTGCCTTTATCCTCAAAGAAAAAATTTAAGTGAAAATATAAAAGTTATAAGCATTATTGGCCATTTTCTTGAACACTCAAGAATTTTTTGGTTTTGTAATAACGGCGATAATGAGGCTTTTATAGGGAGTGCAGATTGGATGAGAAGAAATCTTGATAGAAGAATAGAAGCTGTTACTCCTATAGAGGATTATGAATTGAAATCTAAAATATACACGCTTTTACAAACTTACATTAAAGACAATTACTTTTCTTGGATAATGAAAGATGATGGTTCATATTCGAAATATGAATTAGATTCATCGCATAATCGTTCGCAAATTGACCTCATAGAAAATTAAAATTAATATTTATTTTTACAACATTTAAAAAAATACTTAATATTTTAAACTTTTTTTATTTTTTATAAAATCAGCTCATAGCAATGGATTTCGAGAAATAAGCTTTTAAAAAAAAATTTTTGTCTTTAAAATTTCAACGTAAAAGTGGTTTTTATTTCAATTTCAGTGCTAGCTTTTTAAAAAATCCATTATTTAGGAGGCCAGGGTGATGGGGATCCCTCTGGAATCTGCGAAAAGCTCTTCAGATAATAATTTTGATGAGCCAAGATTACCAAACACTGCGGGCAAATCTCGCAAATCGAAATCCAGTCTTACGGCAAAACAAAGCCAAAAAAAATCTGGCAGACTCGCTTCAGATTCTATTGGCTATTACTTAAGTAGTATTGGAAGAGTACCTCTTTTGACTCCAGCAGAGGAAATAGAGTTAGCTCATCATGTTCAGAACATGAAAAAGTTGCTACAAATTCCTGAAAATGATAGAACCCAACGAAATCTTTATCAAATTAAGATTGGCAAAAGAGCAAGAGATAGAATGATGGCAGCTAATCTAAGGCTCGTTGTCTCCGTTGCAAAAAAATACCAAAACCAAGGGCTTGAATTATTAGACCTTGTCCAGGAAGGAGCTATTGGCCTTGAAAGAGCTGTAGATAAATTTGATCCTGCTATGGGATATAAATTCTCAACTTATGCTTACTGGTGGATTAGACAAGGAATGACAAGGGCAATTGATAACAGTGCTAGAACCATCCGTTTGCCTATTCACATAAGTGAAAAACTGTCCAAAATGAGAAGAGTCTCTAGAGAATTATCACATAAATTTGGAAGACAACCTACAAGATTGGAAATGGCAACTGAGATGGGAATTGAACAAAAAGATTTAGAAGATTTAATTTCTCAAAGTGCTCCTTGCGCCTCCCTAGATGCACATGCAAGAGGAGAAGAAGACAGAAGTACTCTTGGTGAACTCATACCTGATCCAAACTGTGAAGAACCTATGGAGGGTATGGATAGAACTATTCAAAAAGAACATTTAGGAACTTGGCTTTCCCAATTAAATGAAAGAGAGCAAAAAATCATGAAGCTCAGATTCGGGCTAGATGGTGAAGAACCATTAACACTGGCAGAAATAGGAAGACAA
>QCCE01000024.1 GCA_003281385.1 Prochlorococcus sp. AG-347-K17 | reverse complement strand
AAACAATAATGGAATAACCAAAACTATAGTTTGATTATTTCTGTATTGACTGCATTCTTCTATCATTCTTTCTTTAATTAAGGGGTGAAGCAGTTTTTCAATCCATTCCTTGCTTGCTGAATGTTTAAAAATAATGTTCCTTAAAAGTTTTCTGTTTATTTCCCTTTCTGAATTGTTTTTATTATCAATAATTTTATTTCCAAAATAATCTAAAATTTTCTTATATCCATATGTATTTGGTTTGATTAATTCTCTTGAAAAATGATCTGCATCTAATATTGGTATGTTTTTATGTTTTCTAATGTGATTAGTTATGGTTGTCTTCCCACTTGCAATACCTCCTGTTAAACCAATTCTTCTTTGGTTGTTTTTTAATTTTTGAAGAATATCCATATAATTAATAATAATCTAATTACTTAGTTTCTTTAGTATTAAAGAGAAGTTAGTATGAATTAAAATACCAAAAAGTTTGAGCCAGTTAGATTCCAATTGGTCGTTTGTTGATGTCAGTAAGGTGACACCTAAGGGGTTTCTTTTCGCTGGGATATCTGCTGGTTTAAAAGCTTCAAATAAAAAAGATTTAGCCTTAATACTCGCTCCAGAAAAAAGTATTTTTAGTGGGATGTTTACCCAATCAATTGTTCGCGCCTCTTGTGTGGATATTTGTGAGGAAAGGATTAAAACAACTTCAGGTTTTGTAAGAGCAATACTAATTAATTCTGGTCAAGCAAATGCCTGTACAGGAAATCTTGGCATTCAACATTTTCAAATTGCTACAGGAAAGATTGCGGAACTTTTAGGAATAAAAGAAGAGGAAGTTTTAATGTGCTCAACTGGTGTAATTGGTGTTCCAATACAAATAAATGATTTAGTAAAAAATCTACCGAATTTAGTGAGTGATTTAAAGGATAATAATTTCGAAAATGCAGCAGAAGCAATTTTAACTACTGATTTGACTTTGAAAAAAGTTTCAATAGAGACGATTATTCAAGGTAGGAAAATAAAAATAGCAGGATTTGCAAAAGGTTCGGGAATGATTTACCCCAACATGGCTACAATGCTTGCTTTTCTAACCTGTGATGCGGGTATTCAAAAAAAGGAATGGGACAAAATGATTGCTATTGCGGTTAAAAAATCTTTTAATGCAATATCAGTTGACGGAGAGACAAGCACAAATGATTCTTTTGTTGGAATAAATGCAGGCGAGAAAATTGAAAAAAAGTTTTTTCCAATCATACAACAAGGGATTGATATAGTATGTCAAAACTTGGCAAAAAAAATTGCAAGGGATGGAGAGGGAGCAAATTGTTTATTAGAAGTTTTTGTTCAAGGAGCAAAAAATACAGATGATGCAATTATGCTTGCGAAATCTATTTGTAATTCTGCCTTGGTAAAAACTGCGATACATGGTTGTGATCCGAATTGGGGACGAATCATTTCTGCCGCAGGCAATTCTGGAGTTAAATTTAATTTAAATGACTTTGACTTGTTTATTGGCAACACTCAGATTTTGGAAAACGGCAAGTTAAATAAATATGATCCACTAAAAGTCGCAGACTATATTAAGTCCAGAATGAAAGGGAGATATCTAGTAGATGATATTGTAAAAATTATGATTAATCTAAATTCTGGCGAATCGAAAGGCACAGCTTGGGGGTGCGATCTTTCTAAAAAATATATTGAAATAAATAGCGAATATACCACCTAACCCCAAACAGTAGTCGTATCAGTAGTTTTCGGTGATAGCAAAAAGTATATACCACTAATATACCACTAGATTTCGACATATAAATTTAAAAAATTGATTTAAAACTTTTAAAGAAACTTTCCATTATCACTATAAAAATTAATTCAAATGCTATTAATTTTTTGTTTATTCATTAAAATAGTTTGAATTTGCTCAGTAATTTTTTTTCATTTTCTTCTGAAAGGTTCTTTAAGAAATCAGTAATCAAATTTGGAAAACAATTCTTCGCGAGTGTATCTTTTTTATTTTTATCTTTACTTCTTATCCTGAAGTTTTCATTATGCTTTCGTGATAATGATATCCACTCAGATTCATCAATATTTTCATCTAAAAGTTCTTCATAAAGACTTTTATTTATTACTGCAATTCCTTTTTGAGATGCAATCAACAAAATAAAAACGCATTCGCAGGTCTTAAATAGGTCAATTATTTCATTCTGATGTTCCTTAGTAAATGTATATCGCCAAGGAGATATTCTTTTCTGACTATGTTTTATAAACAAACCAAGCGAGATTTCTGTTTTTTGCCATTCTTCACAGGAAAAATTAATTTTATACTTTGATTTTGATTCACAAAAATCAATCGAATATTTAATTTTTGGATTGGTATTATGAATCGCTTCCATCAACATTATCAATGCCCCACCATGCAGTGTATTTGTATCAGAAATGGCATAAGTGTCTATGGCGGACATTTTTGACTCAATTTATCAAATAATATAAAATATCTAAAAATTTGCCAATAATGATTAGTGCTACTGAATTTTTGAATGAATTAGAATTTGGAAGTACCAATAATAGATTTAAAAAGAGAATTCAGGCTTTAAAGAGTAAAGATTTTGAGACTATTAATATCGAGGATGGAATCAAGGAAGTTGGAAAAGTATTGAAAAATAATGGTAATTCATTCGTTGTGCATGGCGAACCTCAGTCAGGCAAGACAGAATTTATGATTGCTTTAACTTGTTATTTATTAGATCAAGGATATAAAACGATTTTTGTTATAGTCAATGATAATGTTGAACTTGAAACTCAGAACTTTGAGAGATTTTTAGGGGCATCACAATTAAATCCTTCTCCCACAAAAGATTCCGAATTAATTGGTTTACCAAGATCTCAACTCAAACAAGAATTAAAAAGAGTTATTTTCTGTAGAAAAAATGTAAATAGACT
>QCCE01000023.1 GCA_003281385.1 Prochlorococcus sp. AG-347-K17 | reverse complement strand
TTTTACATCAAGTGGATCCTTTGAACCCATATCTGTATCCGAAGGTTGGATAGCTTCAAAAGTACCAGCAAATTCGTCTGTGTCAGAATCTACATTGCTGATTGAAAGAGTAATAACGCCAGTACCGTTTACATCAACTTTTATATTTTCTTTTGCAAGTTCTTCGTCATCTCCTCCTAATGCAACTAAACCTTGAGCATATTCAACACCAGTATTTTTAGCTCTTGCCTTAGGATCTAGAAAATCACCTGTTCTGTAGTTAGGTGTAAATGTTGAACCACTAACCTCAGTGCCTGGTTCAATAGATGAAGGTAAATCAGCTGTAAGATCTTTTGCTGAGAATGCAAATGGCACCTCCAAACCACCAGGAGTTAATACAGTGATAAGCTGAAAATCAATACCACCTTTTTCGGTAAAAGTTCCTGAATCTATATCTCCATAAACTTCTGTGACTGTGGTGTTATTTCTAGGGCTAATAATTTTTGTAGAAACAAATTCTGCAGCTTTTCGTTTTGTCCCTGGCACTTTTACATAAACTTCTGTTGGATGCATGCATATTCCTTTAAGGCTATCTCCATTTCCTAGGGATATTGATCCGACAAGAGATGAATCTAATGTTGGGCAATCATTAGCTTTTCCTGTGTTAACAACATCTGTGAATTGTGCATTTCCTCTTTCAGAAAAAGCAAATGTTTTAACAGGTACGAAAGCAAAAGTTATACAAATTGAAATAACAAAAGCTAAGAAAGAACGAATTCTCATAATTAAAGTTGCAGTAAAGTTCTGTGACGATAGATTAAAGGTCATCTAATAAGTTCAGTACGGATATTACAAGGGGAAGGACCATAAAAGATGGGACTATTAAATCCTCGAAACAACCCGTAGCTTTTTAGATTTTAAAAAACTTGAATTATTTTAAGCTATAACATTATTTTTAATGATTAAGATTACAAAAAAATACAAATTAAAAAATTTTTTTTTATTTTTTTAATGAAATAATTTGGGTTATTAATTTATTTGCTAAATCAATTTTTGATGTTTTGTTAATATAGTGTTCCAAATTGTTAGTATCGAATAGCCAACCTTCATTTTGTGCGAAAAAGCCAAATCCTTGGCCTTCAAGATCAATTGGATTTGCGAATAGATAATCACAACCCTTTTGGATAATCTTTTCTTTAATTGTCATGCGTGCTTCTTCAATAGATCCTGTAAAAGCACAGAAGCCTACAAAAACTTGGTTATCTTTTTTTGATTTACTAATTGTTTTTAAAATATCTGGGACAAGTTCAAAGTTTTGATTCAAATGAGCATTAATTTGATTTTTTGGAATTTTAGCTGCAGTGCCAGAGGTTACTTTGAAATCAGATACTGCTGCATTCATGAAAAAATAATCGCAATTTGATATTTCATTATTTAGTGCTCTAATTAAATCAACACTATTTTCAATTTCATATCTTTTAATTCCATCAGTAAGATTCTTATCTATTTTCAGAGGCCCATGAACATATTTTACTTGTGCTCCCCTGAACCTCGCTACTTGAGAAAGAAGTAGGCCCATAGCTCCAGAACTTTTGTTAGTAATGTGTCTTGCCGCGTCAATTTTCTCTGAGGTACCCCCTCCGGTTATTAAAATTTGTTTATTAAGTAAATCTTTGCGATATTCATTTTGTTTGTGTGAAGCTATAAATTCAAGAGCTAATTGGATTAGATCATTTGGTGGTATCTTACCGATGCCAATAGCATCACATGCTAAGAGACCTTCACTTGGTTGCAAAGACAAAACATTTTCGTAATTTTGTAAATTCTCATAATTTTTTTGGACAGCTTTATTTAGCCACATTTGTGTATTCATTGCTGGTGCAACAATAATTGGCTTTATATTTGCTATTAAGATGCTTGGGATCAATCCCTCTGCATTTCCAGTTACCCATTTTGCTAATGTTGTCGCTGTTAAAGGTGCAATGATTAAAATATCAGCCCAATTACTTAGTTCTATATGAAGAGGTTTTGATTGACTATTTGACCATTGATCATATTCTAAAATGCACGGGTTTCTACTAAGAATAGAGAGAGAAAGAGGCTTTATTAATTTTTCTGCACTTTTTGATAAGACGCATCTGATTTCATAATTTTCTTTCGCTAATTGGCTAACTAATAATGGAATTCTTACAGCTGCGATACTTCCAGTTATTAATAAAAGAACCTTTATTTTGGAGTCCTTAATTTTAGTTTTCATCGAAAGGTTCCTGATCGAGGAGATGGGTATAATTAGTTGTCAATTCAGGTCTATTGATTGCAAGAGCCCTCAGTAAGTGCCAGTCTTTTAAACCATCAAATGGTGAATTATAATTATCTTCCTCTAGCCTTTTAGCGAGCTCATGGGTCATCTTTTCATCAAAAGAATTTACTAGTTCCTCACTTATTTTATTTTCAGAAATGAATTTCATATTGAGTAAAGTCAATATACTCTAATAATAAGGCCTCAAGTAATTATTTAAAATTGATATGAGTATTAAATACATATTTTCAAGGATATAAAGTTTCAATATTCATAAATATTTGCAAATCATTGTTAGATGATTTATCTTCATTCTCAGTCATAAATATGCAAACTCTCCTTTTCAAAAATATTCTCTTTTAAGATATTATTGTCAAAATTTATATTATGTCTCAAACTAAAAAAGAACAAGTCATTAGTCATATACGCTATTTGAGGCAAGAGCTCAAAGAAATGCATTTAGGAATAAAAGAAGATGGCCTTTTTCCTGAACCAGGAGAATTGAGAGGGTTAATGGCTCAGTTAGAAGCATTACTTGAATTGGTAGAAGGAAATAATAAAATTCAATCAAACTCGGAAGCGGCTTAGTGTAATTAAAAATGGTTGTTAAACCTCAAAAGACAAAATTTCAGTCAAAAATTGTTGAAAATATTCAGACATTAAATATTTGGGCTAATAATCCATGGCGAAGATACTCAATATCTTTGATTACACTATTAATCGGCTACTTTTTTG
>QCCE01000022.1 GCA_003281385.1 Prochlorococcus sp. AG-347-K17 | reverse complement strand
AAGCTCTTTTTTAAATTCATCTCTTTTTTCTATCCATTCACTATGAGCAATTGCTAGTTGTTTAATGGATTCCTGCAAGTTTTTTTCTTGTAGTAAAGAAATTTTTAATGAATTATTGATACGCTCTTTATTTAAAGCAAATTGATTCTTTTTATCTAGTAATGAATCTCTCTCCTTAATAAGTAATTCAAGTTTTTTATCAAGATTATTAAAATCGTTATTAAAAGCTATTAATGATGATTTTTGATTTTTTTCATAATTAGCTTGTTGAATGGTTTGTAATTGATCAAACTTATCATAACAAGGCTTCAATTTATTTTTAAAATGATCTAACTCATGAACTAATAAATTATTAGCAGTATCAAGTTTATTTAATCTCGATTTATAATCCTGAATTCTTTGCGAAAAAGCCTTTAGAGAATCTTGATTTACTTCAATTTCTTTATTCAATGAGGCACAATCCTCAATTATTTGACTGTAGTTAGAATTTAATTTACTAAGACTATTATTTTTTATTATCAAATCATTATTTGACTCTTTTAAAGCTTCTTCAATAACTAATAATCTTTCTTTTATGGGACTGGAATCATCTATATCATTGTTAATTCCAAACCTGTAAGCCAAATCTTTATTTAACTTACTGCCTCCTGTAATAGCACCACTTGCTTCTAATAATTCACCACCTAAAGTAACCAACCTATTTTTTTGTGTAGATAACCTAGCTGAAGATAAGTCTGAAAAAACCAAAGTATCTCCAAAAACATATCGAAAAACATCTGAATAAACTTGATCAAAAGTGATTAGATTAATAGCCTTATCTATAAATCCATTCTCCCTGTTATTTTCAAATCTTGAAATTGCATAATTCTTTTTTTGACTTTTAATTCTATTTAAAGGTAAGAAAGTTAATCTTCCCGCTTTCTTCTTTTTAAGGATTTCAATTGCTTTGGCGGCAATATGATCATTATCAACAACAATTTGTCCTAATCTATTTCCAGCAGCAATTTCTAATGCATATCTATTTTTCTCACTGACCTCTCCAAGTTGCGCCACATAACCATGTATGCCCTCTAACCCTGCTTCTAAGAGAACTCTAAGAGCATATGAACCTCTAGATTCATTTAGAGCTTCCTTCCTACTTTCGAATCTAGATAAATCCTTTTCAAGCCTTAATTGCTCATTGTTTAGCCTTGATTTAGTTTTAATTAATAAATCAATTTCATTTTTCAAAGAATTAATTTCTGAGCGATTACTTGCCAATTTTTTATTCTTAGTATCAGAAGTCTCTTTTTTTCTTTGATTTACATCAAAAAGTTTCTGCTTTTCTAATTCTAAGGCGTCAATCTGAGACAATATCTCATCTTTTTGAATATTATTTTGAATAGTTTCTTCTTCAACTGTCCTTTTTTTTATTTCCAAAGGATTAATTTGTTTTTTTATACTTTCAAGCTCAGCATTTAATTTAATACTTTGTTTTGAGAATTCTCCAGATTCTCCAGCCGCATCAGAAAGTTTTTTTCTGGATAATTTATGTTTTAAAGTGAGATCATTAATTTGCAAGTTCAACTGATTTAAAAAATTATCATCAAAATTTTCTTGTCTCAACTTTTCTGACTCAATATTCCTCTTGGAAATTGCAATTTCATCTCTCTGCTTTTGTAATTTAATACCTTCTTCTTTATTGAGACTTGATATCCTATCAAGTTCTCTCAAGCTAGAGTTAATACTTCCAATATCAGAATTGACTTTTATCAAAGTATCCTCTCCTTTCTCCTTGAGATCATCAACGAGTATTTTTAAAGCATCTTCTAAGACTGATATTTCTTTACTGATAGATTCTTTTTGTTTATTAAATAAAATTTTATTTTTTTCAATTTCACTTTCTTTTTTTTCTATAGATTCAACATGCTTAACTTGTTTTTCAAAAATAAGAACTTTCTCTAATTCCATAATTTGTAATAGTTTTGCCTTTAACTCTTTATATCGCTTTGCTTTTTCACATTCTTTCTCAAGCTTATTTTTATTAGATTGCAATTCATTTTCTAAAATTTCACATCTTTCTTGTCTTTCGAAAACGTCATTTAATTTTGCATTGGTTTGTTCTATTCTTGTATCAAAAAGTGCGACTCCTGCTAATTCATCAATAAGATTTCTCCTCTCCTTATTATTCATTGATACTATTCTTGTGACATCACCCTGCATAACAACATTGCTGCCCTCAGGATCAACACTAATATCTCTTAATATTCTCTGTATTTGTTGCAAGGTACATTGTTTTCCGTCAGAAGTATAAGTAGAAGCATAAGAACCACCTGGCATAAGCCTTAATTTTCTAGAAACTACCCATTCTTTTTGACCTTTATTGAGGGAAATTTCTTCTTCTTCTAGTTCCAAAGGCGGAAGGTCCTCTCTGGGAGACCAATCTTGAATATTAAATTTTACTGATACAGATGTTTCTGATGACTTACCCTCTTTAACTTTGGAGTTATTTATTAGATCTGGTAATCTTTCAGCCCTCATTCCTCTACTATTAGCTAGACCTAAACAGAATAAAATTCCATCTAAAATATTACTTTTCCCAGAACCGTTAGGGCCCGTAACCACAGTGAAGCCTTCTTCAAGAGGAATTTTTACATTTCCCCCAAAAGATTTAAAATTTTCAAACTCGACCTGATTGATATGTACCAATCTCAAGTCTCAATAGCTAAATAAGAATAACTAATTTGCAAAAATTCTCAATAGAAATATTACGTTTATTTATAAATGAATATTAATAATTTTTGCTCAATCTACAAGAATTAGCCGAAATTTCAAACAAACCAGAAAGAAGTTTACCATCCAAAATGAATCGATAATTTTCAGAGTCCAAGTCTGTAGAAACGTTTTTAAATATTCCATGATCAATTCTTTTTACAAAACCTCTATTATCAGAAAGTTCATGTTCGATCCTGGATAGCCATATAAGTCTATGATTGGGCTGCTTAGAAATTTCTATAGAAGCTTGATTTAATAAAGGTAGTTTTAAAAATTTCCAAGTTAAACAATCTATTCCATTTTCAACAAGAAAATCATAATGAATATCTTTAGACTTAGCATTATAAACTTCATGTTCCAGCAAAACCCATTTATCCATTATTTAGTTGATAAATAAATTAAATCTTTTTGCAAAACAAAGTTTAGTTAAAGATATTTTTTCTTAAAGATGGTCCCTTTTATTTAATTACCTGCATCAGGAACAAATCTTAAAGCGATGAATAGCAAACTTCCAGCTCCAGCAATAGCTGCAGCTACTAATCCAAAATCTGTAGGGATTGTGCGAGATGCAAAAATTAATGATGCCAATGTAATATCCATGATGAAATTTAAACTCATTTAATAATTCCAGTAATAGCTTAACAAAAGCTTCTTGCAGAACAGAGTAGATAAATAAAATGTAAATAAACTTTTATATGTTTTAATTTTATATAAATCCCACAATTATTTAGATAAGGGTTCCAAATTAAGAAAATGGGTCTAATCTTAAAATAAATAAGTTTAAATAATGGAGACTTACCATCCTCCCAAAGAATTAGAAGATAAAGAAGATAACTCTAATCTTCCTGAGAGAGAGGTTCTCTCAGAAAAATGGTTACTCGAAAAAATTGACAGTTTAATACCTTTAATAAAAGAAAAATGGCCTAACATTGCACAACAAACCCTTGAAGCCACAAAAGGGAGTATTGACGATTTAGTTGAAGTAATAGCAAGCCATAGTGGAACCTCAGCAATTAGAATAAAAAGCCAACTATTTGAAATAATTGATTCAATAAGAGAAAACAATTGGGAAATATCAGAAAAAATTGAGCCTATAGAAAGTCAATTAGAAGAATTATTAGAAGAACTTAACGATACACTTAGACCAAAAATAGAAAGTCCTATAAGAAAAAAACCATTATTATCTATTGCTATTGCGGCTGGTATTGGTTTACTAATAGGAACGCTCCTGAACAGTGGTAGAAAATAATATGGAAAAACCAAAAAATAAAAACTTTACAAATACCGCCTCCAGAATTTCAGCGATTGCAAGTTCAGTTATGGATTTGCATGTAAGAATAGCTCTTCAAGAAGTAGATAGAGAAAAA
>QCCE01000021.1 GCA_003281385.1 Prochlorococcus sp. AG-347-K17 | reverse complement strand
AACTTAAAGTTTTAATCACAAAAAATCTTGCAATGATTGTTACTCGGATGTTCTGCACATTTATAATTCCATTAAGCTTCAATTTCTTTGAGATTATTATAAGAAAGGTCTTTTTAATCTAAATTAATTTCTTGGATAGTAAATGTGTCATTAAGTGCAATAAGACTTACCCCATAACTGCAATTATGTTCTAATTTATTTGAATTGTAAGTTTCAAGTTTTATGTGCTCGGTTAGAGGAACAAAATTGTACAGATTAAGGATCAAAAATAAATCGCAAATTATAAGTAATTGCAAGGAAAATATCTTCAAACAATTTATTCCAAACTTTATAAAATTTATATAAATTTTGCCTATAAATAATATTCTCTTAATACTTTCTCAGGTCTGCTGGTATCAATTATTGATCTAATCTATCTGCCTATTCTCTTAAAATCACAGCCATCATTTGCGGTAGTATTTCTTGTTGATATTCTCTATATAAATCAAAAAAATTTATCTAACAAATCTTTCATTAAAGAGGACATAAAAATTAGCGTTTCATTTTTAAAGTAAAGTATGCAAACCCACCAAGCAATAAAAGACTTAGAACCCCATAAGTAATCGCTATCCCGTAAATGTGAGTCATTTATTTATAAATATATAAGCAGAATATAAATAAACTAAGAAAACTCCAATAGCAATGCAACTACCATAAATCAGAAAGTTCCAGAATCTATATAATTTAGGTTTCTTAAATTCTTTTTCTTCTTCTTTAATAATCATTTATTTTCTTTTTCTTTTCTGGCAGCATTACCTTTTGCTCTTAATACCAAAGTTATCGTAAGGGCAGTGCTTAATATCACAGCATCAATTAATAGGTGTGGGGAGATATTCATCCGCTGAAAAGAGAAATAAGATGAATCATTATTTTTTCAGCAACAAATCTATTAAACAATAAAAAAGAGGGTTATTATCCCTCTAAGTTTAGATCGACTGTCAATAACTGACTATTTTAGCTTTTAGTCTCTCTAAAAAACATTATTTTATTTAGCCAGAGCAAGAGAAGGCACCTGTAAGTATATTTTTAAAAATTGGTGCTTGACCCAAAGCATACAAAAAGAAAGTTGATGACGCGAGAGTAATAGCTATTTTAGAAGCCCTGTTAATTTTTAAATTTGAGACTTTTGCAAATGCAGAGTTCATTTGTTTCTTAATTTATTTATTTAATAATAGCTGCAAAAATTAAATATTTAGCATCAATAATTACCAAAGAATAATTTTATTGCTCCTTTTTTTTAGCTTGCATTTTTACTAACTCAAATTCTTTTTTTGAAACTATTCTGATTTTGTATCCTGGATATCTTTTCTTCCACCATTTATTGATCGAAATAGCTACTCCTTCTAAATTTTGGGTACAAATATTGACCCATATAATCTCAGTTTCAACTTCTTTGTAGAATTCCCAACTTGTAGGTGAAGCCATTAAAAATCGCAAATGAAAAAATTCAATAAATTATGGGAAATGATGCTCCATAAGCTAAAACTTTTGTTTTTTTTATTAGAGGATTTAGTTGAAGATATAGAGTTTTCATTAAGTAGTAATAAAAAAATTTAAACAAAAGATTTAAATCACTTTCGTCTTTTAGGAAAGTATTAATTTAATATTATAACGAGTTTCGATTAAAAAATATCTCCCCAAAGAAGGGGCCAAAAATTGACCCCTTTTGGTGAAACTCTTCCAAAGAAACACCATTAAAATCTTACTCTAAAATTTGCAAAGTTAAACAAATTAATAAAATCAAAATTCACAATTTATGCAGCCTTTTTAAAAGGGTTCATATTCCTTAAAAAGTTATTACTTTTGCGGGTACTCATTTTTCTATATCTTTGATTTATATCCAGGATATATTTTCTAGCTTTCTTATCACTTTCAATTTTCTTTTTTCGAAGACGTAAAGCCCTTAAATCTTCTATGGACATGAGGCCATCATCTTTATTGAAATTCAAATGATCAAATTGCATCAGTTTAAGAAATTAAGTTTCTTCTTTAAGTGCAAGATTAACAACCTTATCTTTATTTGCAATAGAGATAATTATCCAACTTAACTCAAATTAGTTATTCAGTCTTCATTGGATATGAATTTAAGTATTAAAAACCTACTAAAATCAAGAAAAACTTTTGATTGAATTAGATGGAACTTCTACAGATACAAATGATTCTCCATAATGAGATTCGACTGATCTTATCAGTAACCAGTAAAAGAAATTTACTAAAGCTTTCTCCACGAGGATTTAGTAACTAATTTAAATAAACTCATCATTTTCGTAATAGCAATATACAAAAAAAATTTATTACGCAATCAAGATATTTACCTTATAAAGCATAGTTGCATATTAATAAAGAAAAATTTACGCTTCCAGGTTTTAGGCAGCGGACTAAATCCTCGTGGAGTATTGGACTTTAGCCCGCTCTATTCTTCTAGCAAAAGAAAAATAGAACTGCAAGATGACCAGATCACCAATTTTTATATTTGACTCTGAATAAGCTAATTGATCAAGAGTATCTGAGCATATGTTGGTTTTGTTTATTGCATAAATTTGCTGCGAAACTTTTGTTATATCTATGGCTTCAGTATTTTTGCTCATTGATATATTTCTTCTTCAATAATATTATTATTGATGCTTAAAGAAGGTTTAATTTTGAAAAAAATAATAAAATTTTTTAAACTGCTTAAAAGAAGAATCGATATTCTTAATGCAGAGACTGAATTAAAATTTATATTGGAAAATAAATAATGGGATTCCCACATTGCCCCATTTGTGTAGTTCTAGCATTTGTTTCAGTTTTTATGGGAGTTACTCGTAGTTTCATGTTCTATATTCTTGTTCGGGAATTTATGAAAGCTGAATCTACTATTAAATTGAAGTTTAGTTTCTATTAATTGTTGACAACTAAGTATAAATACTTTATAAATAGATTGTAGTGAATACTACAAAATCGTCCGATCTAGCATCTGATAGACCGCAGTACGACTCAAGCCATAGGACGGGGACTTGAGCAAGTTTAGGAGCTGCAACATGGTAAACATGTATTTCAATGGAAAGTCATTCGTATATTGTAAAAAACAAGAAGAAAAGATTATAAAGCTTATTTATAGAGGATCTATTTACTTGAAATAGGTTTCCTAATTTCTTTTTTTAAAAAAAATTTTAGACATTGATTGAAGTTTTTAGATTAAGTATTTATTAATACGTTATAAGAAAAACTTATTGTGAAGATATTTTTTGCCTATTTAAAAATTCATATATTCGTATATTTAGTAACGAGAAATTAATTTTAAAATAACTAATTTGTAAATAGATTTTTAAAAGGTTATGCAACCTATTTCTGAAGAACTTTACAAAAAAATAGTTGAGAGTTCTAAAAAATGAGTAAGTTACTAATTGCTTTATTAGCTTTAGATATAGGTGTTAGTCTGTCTAAAGTTTTTATTTTTACCTGAAAATCAAATTGCTTAGCAAAGATGCAGCAATTGTTTTTTTAAATAAGGGATAATTACTACATATTCTTTATTTGAGGTATTTATTTTTTTAAATAATAAATTAAACTAAAAAAAAACTACCAACTAAGTAAATGTAGTAGCACCATTGAAAAGGCTATTAACTTTGCTAAACCCATAAAGATAAATCCGAATTCCCTGTGGATCTTTGAATACAGTGAATTTTTCAAATATTATTTATTTTTTTAAAAATTGACATAACTGATGCTACGTCATCATTGGGTTTCCCTTTATAAGTAAATTTTAACCAAGTGTAAAAGTGCACATTACTATATTTTCACTTAAAAATTCGAATCGGTGAACTTTTGTTATTTCTGCCTATTCTTGAACTGTATCAATAATAATCGTTTGTTCGAATCCTTTTTCATCCATAGTATTAGATTACCTCTCATTCTGATGAATTAAAAATATGGAGTTGCATTGTCAACAAAAAATGAAGCCATTTTTTTGGGATTAGCAAACTTATTTAATAATCAAATTATTTTTTCCTTATTATTGTTAAATATAATGTAAGTTACACTTCTAGTTTAGATCTACTTTTTTCATTTAAAGATTATAATGAAATAATTTTAAAAAAAATTAGTTAAGATGTCTCTAAGATTTAGATTTGTAATGTAAATTATGATGAATTCATTAAACAAATTATTGCCCTTCGGCAAAAAGGTCAAAAAATATTTACCTTTCTTTATTGGATTTAAATTAATTACATTTACTGGCTTTCTGACTTATGTAATGAATCGCTAATTGATATAACCTTAACAATAAAGTTTAATTAAATTAAGATCTAGTGAATAAAGAAGAACGAATTAAAAAATTTAAGTCCATGTCTAGAATGCAAAGACAAGAATTGATATTAAAGAAGATGAAGGAGAGAGGAATAGAGGTAGGAAGTGGAATTCCTAATAAAAAATATGATAGCAAAGAGGTTTATGAATTAATTCATATTGCAAATTGCTTCACAGAATTAAAAGAGAAAAAATAAAACTTTGGGATTCTTTCATTTTTTTATTTTGGATCCCTTATTGCAGCAATAATTAATCCACCTATCAATCCAAGATTCATAAACACTGCTCTTTGATGGAAAGGGAATACATGAAAAATTATTGTTGTTGGAATAAGAAATAATAATAGAAAAACAGAGCCGATTTTTTGATTTTCTCCAAATATGAAAAATCCCGGTCCTAATATAAGACATATAATGGCTCCCACAAGAAGAATAGATGAAATTGGCTCAGGAATACCTTTTGAAGAAATATATTCAGCCGTTCTGCCAAAATCATTTATTTTTCCTGGTATGGCTGAAATAAATATTGCTGAAATTGATACTCTCGCAAAAAAATCTGAAAAAGATTTGATACTTTGATTTTTAAAAAGAGAATGTTTCATAATCTTATTATAAGAAAAATTTTTATTCGTTTGATAAATTTTTAATTAGTCCCAAGTACACTTAAATTTTAAATAGGGTTCTATAAATTAATAGAAATCTACTAAATTATTATTAATCTTTTTAAGGAAATTAAGAGTTATAAATTAATTATCTTTTTATTTTTCATATAATAATTAATCTAGCTTAAATTAGTATGTTTAAGAAATTATTTTTAACTTTTTTTTTACTTTTGAGTTCTCTGATAACTATATATCCTTCAAAAAAAGAAAATACAAATTTTTTTAATTATTGTTTTTCTCTAGAAAAAATAATTTCTAGAAATTCAATAGAAAATAGTAAGAATCTAAGGAGGAATTTTAAGCCTTTAGCAAAAGATATTACTCTATTTGGGACTAATAAAACTAAAGGCAACTTAGCTAGTAAAATAATTGATCAATATAAAAATTCCAAAAAATTATTTATTATAACTATTGTTCCAAACCAAATTTATTGTCTTACAGGATATTGGATTGAGGTAGCAAGTCCAGGCAAATTTGAATCGATTTTTTATAAGAAAAGCCAACAAAAAATAAATGAATATAAAAATAT
>QCCE01000020.1 GCA_003281385.1 Prochlorococcus sp. AG-347-K17 | reverse complement strand
TATTCAATGAATTATCCAAAATTTATTTTTTGGTAAATGACTGAATTTTTTGGACATTTGGTTTCGATCATTATTTCCAGCCAGAAGAAGGGTTTTCCCTTCGAAGTGAGTTAACAACTTGTTGTTTAACTCTGCACCTAGAAAATTTAAAAACTTAGGAACTGATGCTTTTGTTGCGTCATGAAATTACTAAATTTCTTTTTGGTTATTTCAAGATGTATATGCAATAAAAGTGTGAGGTCCCGTCAAGAATATATACAATGTCATCAATTGCTAACTTATGGCTTTGATGTAAACGGATCTGAGATCTTGGAAAGTCACTTTAAAAATATTTTTAATGTGCACTCAATGTAATCCTTAAAACTTAAGGAGGCTGAAACTAAATACTAATACTGAAATTTTTATTTAGGAAAAGCAATTCAATTTGAGTAGATTTATCTACAAAAGGATTTGAACACAACGGAGAGTTTGATCCTGGCTCAGGATGAACGCTGGCGGCGTGCTTAACACATGCAAGTCGAACGAACCTTCGGGTTAGTGGCGGACGGGTGAGTAACGCGTGAGAATCTGCCCTCAGGAGGGGGATAACGGTTGGAAACGACCGCTAATACCCCATATGCCTACTGGTGAAATGAATTTCGCCTGAGGATGAGCTCGCGTCTGATTAGCTAGTTGGTGAGGTAATGGCTTACCAAGGCTTCGATCAGTAGCTGGTCTGAGAGGATGATCAGCCACACTGGGACTGAGACACGGCCCAGACTCCTACGGGAGGCAGCAGTGGGGAATTTTCCGCAATGGGCGAAAGCCTGACGGAGCAACGCCGCGTGAGGGACGAAGGCCTCTGGGCTGTAAACCTCTTTTCTCAAGGAAGAAGATATGACGGTACTTGAGGAATAAGCCACGGCTAATTCCGTGCCAGCAGCCGCGGTAATACGGGAGTGGCAAGCGTTATCCGGAATTATTGGGCGTAAAGCGTCCGCAGGCGGCTTTTCAAGTCTGCTGTTAAAACGTGGAGCTTAACTCCATCATGGCAGTGGAAACTGAAAGGCTTGAGTATGGTAGGGGCAGAGGGAATTCCCGGTGTAGCGGTGAAATGCGTAGATATCGGGAAGAACACCAGTGGCGAAGGCGCTCTGCTGGGCCATTACTGACGCTCATGGACGAAAGCCAGGGGAGCGAAAGGGATTAGATACCCCTGTAGTCCTGGCCGTAAACGATGAACACTAGGTGTCGGGGGAATCGACCCCTTCGGTGTCGTAGCTAACGCGTTAAGTGTTCCGCCTGGGGAGTACGCACGCAAGTGTGAAACTCAAAGGAATTGACGGGGGCCCGCACAAGCGGTGGAGTATGTGGTTTAATTCGATGCAACGCGAAGAACCTTACCAGGGTTTGACATCCTGCGAACCTCTTAGAAATTTGAGGGTGCCTTCGGGAATGCAGTGACAGGTGGTGCATGGCTGTCGTCAGCTCGTGTCGTGAGATGTTGGGTTAAGTCCCGCAACGAGCGCAACCCACGTTTTTAGTTGCCAGCATTTAGTTGGGCACTCTAGAAAGACCGCCGGTGATAAACCGGAGGAAGGTGTGGATGACGTCAAGTCATCATGCCCCTTACACCCTGGGCTACACACGTACTACAATGCTACGGACAAAGGGCAGCAAACTCGCGAGAGCTAGCAAATCCCATAAACCGTGGCTCAGTTCAGATCGTAGGCTGCAACTCGCCTACGTGAAGTAGGAATCGCTAGTAATCGCAGGTCAGCATACTGCGGTGAATACGTTCCCGGGCCTTGTACACACCGCCCGTCACACCATGGAAGTTGGCCATGCCCGAAGTCGTTACTCCAACCCTTGTGGAGGAGGACGCCGAAGGTGGGGCTAATGACTGGGGTGAAGTCGTAACAAGGTAGCCGTACCGGAAGGTGCGGCTGGATCACCTCCTAACAGGGAGACAACAAAATGTTTAATATTATTATTTTGTCACCTTAGGTCGATCGGTATCTCACGTTTTTAATTTATTAAAAATTTCATTTCCTAAGTTTTTCTAGGTCACACCCATTATTTTTCCTGGGCCATTAGCTCAGGTGGTTAGAGCGCACCCCTGATAAGGGTGAGGTCCCTGGTTCAAGTCCAGGATGGCCCATATCTCTATGTTGGGGGTATAGCTCAGTTGGTAGAGCGCCTGCTTTGCAAGCAGGATGTCAGCGGTTCGAGTCCGCTTACCTCCACTGATTACCACCTCTTCCATAATCGGTAAAAAGGAAATGTTTTGATGTTGTGATCAAATTCTGAACGAATCTAGCTTCCTAATGAAATCATTAAGATGCTGGACTCATTGAATTAATTTCATTGTTTTCAGAGAACCTTGACAACTGCATAGATTATTTTTAAAGACAATAAGCATCTTTTATGATGCAGATTATTATTTGTGCGAATGCATTAATAACAATTCTATTAAGCTGATGCTTCAATTTTGAAGTTATTGGTCAAGCTACAAAGGGCTCACGGAGGATACCTAGGCACACAGAGGCGATGAAGGACGTGGTTACCTGCGATAAGTCTCGGGGAGTTGGAAGCACACTTTGATCCGGGAATTTCCGAATGGGGCAACCCCATGTACGGCCAACTGAATATATAGGTTGGTGCGAGCTAACCCAGCGAACTGAAACATCTTAGTAGCTGGAGGAAGAGAAAGTAAATAACGACTCCCTCAGTAGCGGCGAGCGAACGGGGAACAGCCCAAACCGATAGTCTTGACTATCGGGGTTGTGGGACAGCAATATGGATCAACAAGTCTAGAAGAAACGTTTGAATGGCGTGCCACAGAGGGTGAAAGCCCCGTAATCGAAAGGTGAGTTGACCTAGCTGTATCCCGAGTAGCACGGAGCACGTGGAATTCCGTGTGAATCTGCGAGGACCACCTCGTAAGGCTAAGTACTACTGTGTGACCGATAGAGAAACAGTACCGCGAGGGAAAGGTGAAAAGAACCCCGGGAGGGGAGTGAAATAGAACATGAAACCGTGAGCTTACAAGCAATGGGAGCCCGACTAATCGGGTGACCGTGTGCCTGTTGAAGAATGAGCCGGCGACTTATAGGCACTGGCGGGTTAAACCGGAAATGGTGGAGCCACAGCGAAAGCGAGTCTTAATAGGGCGTTTGTCAGTGTTTATAGACCCGAACCCTGGTGATCTAACCATGGCCAGGATGAAGCTTGGGTGATACCAAGTGGAGGTCCGAACCGACTGAAGTTGAAAATTCAGCGGATGAGCTGTGGTTAGGGGTGAAATGCCAATCGAACCAGGAGCTAGCTGGTTCTCCCCGAAATACGTTGAGGCGTAGCGTCTAGTGCTCCAGCAGGGGGGTAAAGCAACCATTTCGGTGCGGGCTGCGAAAGCGGTACCAAATCGATATGAACTCTGAATACCCTGTGTGTAACTAGGCAGTCAGACTGTGGGGGATAAGCTCCATAGTCAAGAGGGAAACAGCCCAGACCGCCAGCTAAGGTCCCAAAATTAACGCTAAGTGATAAAGGAGGTGGGATTGCCCAGACAACCAGGAGGTTTGCCTAGAAGCAGCCATCCTCAAAGGAGTGCGTAATAGCTCACTGGTCGAGCGATCCTGCGCCGAAAATGAACGGGGCTAAGCGTTATACCGAAGCTGCGGATAAATTTATTTATGGTAGGGGAGCGTTCTATGTAGGGTGAAGCGTTAGCGTAAGCGGACGTGGACAGCATAGAAGTGAGAATGTCGGCTTGAGTAGCGAAAACATGGGTGAGAATCCCATGCCCCGAAACCCTAAGGGTTCCTCCGGCAGGCTCGTCCGCGGAGGGTTAGTCTGGACCTAAGGCGAGGCCGAAAGGCGTAGTCGATGGATAACAGGTCAATATTCCTGTACCAGATGTGTTTTGAGAAGGGGGACGGAGAAGGCTAACCAGGCCAGATGTTGGTTACTGGTTCAAGCGTTCGAGGCTTTGAGAGATGGAGAAAACATCTTGAGCTAAGGCGTGAGTACGAGCTGCTACGGCAGCGAAGTTGGTGATGTCATGCTTCCAAGAAAAGCCCTATACTCGTTAAGACACAAATGCCAGTACCCGAAACCGACACAGGTGGGGTGGTAGAGAATACCGAGGGGCGCGAGATAACTCTCTCTAAGGAACTCGGCAAAATGGCCCCGTAACTTCGGGAGAAGGGGTGCCAGCGAGAGCTGGTCGCAGTGAAGAGGCGCAAGCGACTGTTTACCAAAAACACAGGTCTCCGCTAAGTCGCAAGACGATGTATGGGGGCTGACACCTGCCCAGTGCCGGAAGGTTAAGGAAGCTGGTTAGCTTTTAGTGAAGCTGGCGACTGAAGCCCCGGTGAACGGCGGCCGTAACTATAACGGTCCTAAGGTAGCGAAATTCCTTGTCGGGTAAGTTCCGACCCGCACGAAAGGTGTAACGATTTGCGCGCTGTCTCGGAGAGAGGCTCGGCGAAATAGAATTGTCTGTGAAGATGCGGACTACATACACCCGGACAGAAAGACCCTATGAAGCTTTACTGTAGTTTGATATTGTGCTCGGGCTCTGAATGCGCAGAATAGGTGGGAGACGTTGAAATAGTGCTTGTGGGTACTATTGAGTCATCGGTGAGATACCACTCTTTTAGAGCTAGGGTTCTAACGCTTACCCGTTATCCGGGAAGCGGACAGTATCTGATGGGCAGTTTGACTGGGGCGGTCGCCTCCTAAAAGGTAACGGAGGCGCACAAAGGTTCCCTCAGGCTGGTTGGAAATCAGTCGCTGAGTGCAAAAGCAGAAGGGAGCTTGACTGTGAGACCTACAAGTCGAACAGGGACGAAAGTCGGTTTTAGTGATCCGACGGTTCTGCGTGGAAGGGCCGTCGCTCAACGGATAAAAGTTACTCTAGGGATAACAGGCTGATCTCCCCCAAGAGTTCACATCGACGGGGAGGTTTGGCACCTCGATGTCGGCTCATCGCAACCTGGGGCTGAAGTCGGTCCCAAGGGTTGGGCTGTTCGCCCATTAAAGCGGTACGCGAGCTGGGTTCAGAACGTCGTGAGACAGTTCGGTCCATATCCGGTGTATGCGCAGGAATATTGAGAGGATTTCTCCCTAGTACGAGAGGACCGGGAGGAACGCACCTCTGGTGTGCCAGTTATCGTGCCAACGGTAAACGCTGGGTAGCCATGTGCGGAGTGGATAACCGCTGAAAGCATCTAAGTGGGAAGCCCACCTCAAGATGAGTATTGCCATGGCTTAAGCCAGTAAGGTCACGGGAAGAACACCCGTCGATAGGCTCTACGTGGAAGCTTGGTAACAAGTGCAGCGGAGGAGTACTAATAGACCGAGGGCTTGACCAAATAAACTTAATTTATTGTTTTTAATTTATATAATTTTCTATGCAGTTCTCAAGGTTCACACTATCCTGGTGTTCATGGCGATGTGGAACCACTCCGATCCATCTCGAACTCGGTTGTGAAACGCATCAGCGGCGAAAATATTTAGGGGGTAGCCCCTTGAGAAAATAGCTCGATGCCAGGTAAAAATATTTAAAAGGGCTTACTTTTCATAGTGGGCCCTTTTTTATTTTTGGCATTTAGGACACCAATGTGTACTTCTTCCAGTTATTTTTTGCCTCTCAATTAAATTTCCACACTTATGGCATTCTTTACCAGTTCTCCTGTAGACATTTGTCTGTAAACCAAAATTCCCATTCTCCCCCTCCAAGTCTCTAAAATCACTAAATGTTGTACCCCCAGAACCTATACTTTTTTTTAATACAGCTACAATTGCTTTTTTGAGTTTAATTAATTCATTCTTTTTTATTGTTTGAGCTTCCCTAAAAGGTGAGATACCAGCTGAGTATAAACTTTCATCAGCATAAATATTACCTATACCTGCCACTATTGTTTGATCTAATAAAATAGCTTTTATAGATTTAGTTCTTTTTTCTATAACTTTCTTAAGGTAT
>QCCE01000019.1 GCA_003281385.1 Prochlorococcus sp. AG-347-K17 | reverse complement strand
TAAATAATACACTTTTAAATAACTCGAAAGATTGGGTCTTTCTTAAAAGTCACTCTGCTTATAAGGGAAGATCATTTTTTTTTCCTACTGATGAAAATGACATTAAAGAAAAATATATCTTGAAAACTCTTAATGATGAAAATGATAATCCCGCTTACTTAAGGAATGCTGCTTTAAGATTTCTTTTAAGAACAATATTAATCAATAGAGGTAAATCCGAAAGGACTGCTTATTCTATGTTGATTCATACTGCAGGAAGAGTTCTAGATCATGAAAAAGATAAAGAAATAATTGATGATTTATTACATAAATTAATCACTCATGATCCAAAAACTATTGCTCAATTACTAAAAGTTGCTTCAGAAATTTGTGATAGTGAGAGATTAATAAAAGAAATAGCAGGAGACGTAATTAGATTTATTGGACAAAATCAAGTTTTAATTATTAATAATAAAAAAGATAGGGAAAATGTTTTAAGGGCATGCCAACCCAAAGTTCTTTTTACCTTTGCCATTGGAGGTAATATTGTGTCTCGAGGTTTAACTTTTGAAAATTTATTAACATTTTTCTTCTCCAGAAATGTCAAAGGGAAGATGACTCAAAATACTTATATACAGAGAGCAAGAATGTTTGGTTCAAGAAAATATGCACCCTTTTTTGAATTATGTGTGCCAAAAACAATTTTTAAAAATTGGGCAGATGTTTTTGAATGTCAAGAATTAGCATTAGCAGCAGCAAAAGCAGGAGACCTAGTACATTTTCAATCAAAAAATAATCGAGTTGCGGATGCTGGATGTATTGATAGAGAGAATGTGACAGTTGAGAATAGAGAGGCGCCAATTGGAGACATATTCGATTTGGAACCAGAATTAGAAGATCTTCTTTTGGGTTTCAATAATAAAATTTCAATATTGGAATTTATTGAAGATCTTATTGCTCAAAAACATTTAAGTCAAAATCATTTCTATGTTCATGGAAGGGAATTTATTAGTAAAAAATCTCCAAATGGTAGGAAAGATCAAAAATTTCTACTTACATTCGATAAACCAGGAATACCAAATATTTATTGTGGTGCTAAAACAAGTCAATGGGACGATGATGCATTGATTAGGACAAGAGGTGGATTAATTCAGTCAATTATTAAAGGAAGAAATTATCCTGGCATAAAACATTTTATTTTTCCAGTAAAGAGTAAAGATGGTAAAAGAGCAAGATTTTTGTACAGATCTGAATTAGGTTTAACGGTAATAAAAAATCTTAAATAATATTCAAAATAATCTTTTTTTAGGCCTCAATAAATAAATATTTTATATTGTTCTCAGAAAACAGTAAGGGTCTGTTATGACTTTATAGAAGAGTTTATATTTTTTTGGTGGTGTATATCCATTACTTTTTGCTAATTGATAATCTTCACAAGCGCCTCGCCTATCGCCTGCAAGATTTCTTTCTCTTGCTCTTTTCATAATTAGATTATTTTTAGTCTTTAGTTCAAATCTTGCAAAATTGCTAGGAAGGCAATTCTCTGCAAAAACATTTTTTGCCTTTTTATTTTTATTTCCCTTCTCAATACCTTTTCCCCAGTCATCACATGCGCCTTTAGCATCCCCAATAAGTTCTTTAAGAATTCCTCTATTGAAGTATGAATGTTTAAGTTCTATTTCTTTGGAGATTGCCTTTGAATAATCTTTAATAGCACTTATATTTCTTTTTAAATTTGTATTCGCTCTCGCTCGATTATATAAAGCAGATCCATTACTAGGATCTATTGCTAGTAGTTGATTTAGGTCTTCTACAGCACCTTCATAATCCTTTAGTTCACTCTTTGAATATGCTCTGCTAAATAATGCATAAGTATTCCTTGAATTGAATTTTAATGACTCTGTATAATCTTCTATCGCACTTTTATGATCATCATAGAAGTATCGTTTCTTGTCGCCTTCTACGCTAAGTTCTATTGATTTATTAGTATCAGGAATAATACTTTTTGCTTTCGATTTATCGCTAAATATCGTTGGCGTTGCTGCAAAGAAAATAGAAACTATTAAAGGGTAAATTTTCATACTTCAAAAAATATAAAGATCTTGTTTATTTAATTTAGGGCAGATGCAGAATAATGCTATGTGGCTTATCTCTTATTAATTAAAACTAAAAATGTTGGTTATCAAATCACAGAGACAAGAATTCGAGAATTGGATGAATAATGCTTCAATTAAAGAATCTGAAAGAAAAAAATTTCAGAACTGGGTAATAAATAGTCCAATCGATATTTATATTCCAAGAATCCCTCCAGTTGGTTGCTTAATATCAGCGGGATGGTGTCAAGGGGATTACAATGGTTATGTTTTCGATATTCTTGCAAATATAGATCAATTTGATTGGATGAGTTATATCAACAAAGAATACTCATATATCCCAATAGATTCTGAGGTAATTAATTATTTAAATTGGATTGGAGATATTCCAACTGGTCGTTTTTCAATAGATAAGAGAACAGGATACTTTGAGAAAAAAGCATCTAAAAAAATTAGCGTTTCTTTAATAAAAGTAGATGATCAATTTTATGAGATAGAAGCAGAAAAAAAGTTTAATGAAATAGCAAGTTAATCATTTCGTTAATACTTAAAAAAAGAAATATTAAACACAAAAATATTTTTAGCGAGAAATTCCTTCATACTTACTTTTATAACTTTTTTGATATTTTTTTTTAGAACAGTATTATTAAATTAAAAATTGGATGTCAGTACATTTTGGATCAGTAAAAGGAATTTCAATAGGTCAAATTTTTCAGAATAGGAGAGATTTGAGTGATGCTGGAATACATGCTCCATTACAAGCAGGAATATGGGGTGGCGCAAAAGATGGAGCATGTTCTATCGTCTTATCAGGCGGTTATGAGGATGATATAGATGATCTGGATTTTATTCTTTATACAGGACACGGTGGTCAAAGAGACAAAAAACAAGTTGCTGATCAACAATTCACTGTAGGTAATCAAGGTTTACGTTTAAGTCATGAATTGCGTTTTCCAGTAAGGGTTACTAGGGGTTATCAAGTCAAGAATGGTCCTGAAATTGGATATAGATATGATGGTCTCTACTATGTAGATAAATGCGAGAGAGTTAGAGGTAAAAGTGGTTTTTATGTATGCAGATTTCATTTAAATAGTAATTTGAAAATTGATCAATTAGAAGAAGATATAGGAGAAAATCTAAAAGTCTCATACCAAAGAGCACCAAGAGTCGAAGAGACTCGTGAAAGAGTTCAGAGGATTAGAGAAAATAGAGAAAAGATAACTTTGATGTATCAATATAAATGTCAAGTTTGTGGAATCCAGTTGGATGTACCTTCTGGTAATCCAATTGCCATTGGCGCCCATATAAAAGGAGTTGGTAGACCATCACAAGGTCCAGATGTTGTACAAAATATGCTTTGTCTTTGTCCAAATCATCATGCCCAATTTGATAGGTATTCTTTTTATATAGATCCTGATAATTATGAAATTAAGGGATTGCAATTATTTGAAAATAAAAAAATATTTAAACACCAAAAACATAATATTGATTCTCAATTTCTTAGATATCATTTTGAACAATATAAAAAGCGAAATTAAACAAGTTGATTATTACTTACTATTGCTATTTCAATACCGCCAAAATACCGCTAATTAGATTATTACTGCAATCTCAGGGTTGAAAATAGTTTTGTACCACTTAGATACCACTAAATTCTAACAGTAAAACCCAGTCATAGCAATGCTTTTCAGGGTATGTGAAAACTAATAGCGAATATACTACTTAAGTTTTAGTAAATCTAATGGTAGATATTCATTCATATAAAGGAACAGTATTGTTAGAGTTCCAATTATAGAGCCTATAAAACCTCCAAAAAAATTTACTAATAATCCAGATTGTCTAATTATTGCTTCTTCACTTTTTTCTTCTTCAAAATTAGGAGAATCAACTACTTTTAAGCGCTGATTGGTTGTTGGTTGTTTAAGTTGTTGATGTCGGATGAGGGCTTCGAAATCAGGCATGAAATTTGTGAGGCAATTGAACAATAAGCAGACCAGCCCGTCATTCGACGAGGATCTGATCTACCTAAATCGTCTACAGCTTCAAATACAGCATTGCCCGAGGCTTCTGCTTTATCAAATGCTGAAAGTAGGGGTATAAAAGTATCAAAAACATATAAACCAAAATTTTCTAGAGCTGCTTTGGCTTGTTGCGCTGCTTTTTGCTGTCTAAAATCAACTTTTACTATTACTACAGCATGGTTAACTTTTAAGTCCCTTAATAAATTTGCTAGTTCAACAGTTAATTCTACTGATCTTGCTTTTGCAGTTGTAGGTAAGATAACTAAATCTGAACCATACGCTAAGTGTTTAAGTTCTTCTTGATCACTGCTAGCTTGGCCATCAGTTATTACAATTTCTGATGATCTTGATGCTTTAGCAGCTGAACTGACGGGGAAAACTGGAAATGGAAGATTGCCTCTTGATGCGTATGCTAAAGCAGATCTATTCTTGTCGGCATCGACTATGCAAACTTTTTTACCTTCAGAATGCCAAACACTAGCAAGGTGAATACTTGTACAGGTTTTGGCCACCCCCCCTTTTTGTCCGCAAACGGTAATGAACAATTTTTTATTTTTATTTCTCTTACTTTGGAGAATAATTTCTTAATGTCAAGAGAAATTGATTTTTTAATGCTTTAAAACTTATTTTTTGAAATATTTTAAGAAGTTAATATTTTTAGATAACCTTATAAAGTTCCTTATTTAAATTGGCTAGTGAAGAAAAGAATTGGATTAGGTACATGGTCTTGGGGGAATAAGCTTTTCTGGAATTACCAATCTACAAATGACGATGATTTACGTGAGACATATTATGAAGCATTACGAAGAGGTTTCGATCTAATTGATACTGCAGATTCTTACGGTACTGGGGATCTTCAGGGCAGAAGTGAATTGTTAATAGGAAAATTTTTACTAAATACTCCTTCAGCAAAGAAAAAAAGAATTCAAGTAGCAACCAAACTTGCACCTTATCCCTGGAGAATAGGTAACAGAGGCTTCAATAAACCTTTTTTGAAAAGTTTAGAGAGACTTAATAATAAATTAGATATAGTGCAATTACATTGGTCAACTGCAAAATACAATCCTTGGCAGGAATTAGGGCTGTTGAATAATCTTTGCGATTTAAAAGATGAAGGCTTTGATTTTCAAATAGGTTTATCAAATATAGGCCCTAAAAGATTGATGAAATTAATTAATTTCTTAGCAAAAAGAGATCAGCACCTAAAGAGTGTTCAAATACAGTTTTCTTTGCTTGCTCCCGATTTAGGAAAACAATATCAGGTAAAAAAAATTTGCGACGAAAATAATATTGATTTCTTTGCCTATAGTCCTTTGTCCTTTGGAATACTTTGTATTGATCCAGATAAAGATGAAAACAAAGAAAAAAGTTTTATTCGTAATTCCTTATTTGAAAACTATAAAAAACCAACATATGAATTGCGGAGGTGTCTAAAAAGAATTGCGCTTCAAAGATCAGTTTCCCAAGCGCAAGTAGCAATTAATTGGTGTTGTTATCAAGGAACTATTCCACTAGTTGGAATGCGAAAAAAATCTCAAGTTATAGATGTATCTAATGTATTTAATTGGAATTTAAAAAAAAATGAATTTAAAGTACTTCAGGAAGTTTCAAAAAAATGTTTCAAAAAAATGCCTAAAAATCCTTTTTCGAGTAATTAATTAAATTTTCAGCTAGATATTTTCTTATTTTTTTTGATTTGACAACCACTATTCCATAGTTCATTGGGAAATTTTTCACCAGTGAATCTAATAACTTTTGGTTTGAGATTTATTATCAAGTCATTTAGTTTTTTATTAGATTCCATTTTGCAAGATTGGATTTCTTAATAAGATAAATTAATTTAAAACTTATCTTCTCAGTATTTATACTTATAAAATTAAAAAAATTCTTTTTAATACAAGTAATTGCAGCAATATTTACACAATCATAAATTATCTACTACAACTTCTTAGCTATTTAAAAAAGTGGAGCCCTTCCAGACTCCTCGTATCATTTGGTTGATAAGGCTGATATAACCCCATCTCCTTTAGGATCAAGCGGCAACTGGTGCTGTTTGACGGGAGAAACTAACGATTTTGTTAGCATTTGTGTTTTTGCTCTAACCGAGCCGGCTTCAGTCACCTTCCTTATGCCCCGTCGAAACCATTACAACCCCAAATAGTGGAGTTGAGCGGAATCGAACCGCTGTCCGAAACATCGGTTGAGATCACCTAGTCCAATTGGACATTTATATTCTGACAGGCAAAATGGTTATTGAATAGTTTTTTTACTAAGTTTTATCGTATATGAATGTAGTGGCATCATCTCCGGAGGGACTAGAGAAATCTTTAGCAGAAGAAATTTCAAATTTAGGTGGCTTTAATATTAATACTTATAAAAGATTTATTAATTTTGAATGTGATTTTGAAACTTTTTATAGAGTTCATTTTTATTCCAGATTAGCTTTTCGTTTTTATAGAGAAATTGCAAGTTTTAATTGCTATGACAAGCAATCTTTATATGCGGGGGTTAGAGATTCATTTGATTGGTTAAATTGGCTGCACTTTGATAAAACGTTTAATGTTCAAGTGACTGGGAGAACATCTTCTTTAAGTCATACTCATTTCACTGCTCTTGAAGTAAAAAATTCTATAACTGATTTGCAACAGGCAGTTTGGAATAAAAGATCAAATATTTCTCTAGCTAATCCTGATTTTATAATTCATCTGCATTTAAATAATAATAAAGCAATTCTCAGTCTTCAAAGCAGTGTTGAAAGCTTACACAAAAGAGGCTATAGACCCGCAATTGGAAATGCTCCATTAAAAGAAAATTTAGCTTCTGGATTGATAAATATGACTCAATGGAATGGCAAAGTTTCATTAATAGATTTTATGTGCGGCTCGGGAACTTTTTTAATTGAGGCAGTCAACCAATACCTTGGAGTTCCCATAAATATTGATCAAGTATATCTTTTTGAGAATTGGTTGGACTTTAGGAAAGATATTTATCTTAATGAAAAAAATAAGGCAAAAAATAAAATTATAAATTATGAAAAATTGCCAACAATAATAGGATGTGAAATTAATAAAAAGGTTTTTGAGCAGGCGAATGTAAACATATCATTAGCTGGACTAGAAAATTATATTGAGCTTATAAATAATGATTTTTTAGCACTCAAATTAAGTTGCACACCTGGGATAATCATATGTAATCCTCCATACGGCAAAAAATTAGGCGATGAAAATGAATTGATTTATTTATATGAACAAATGGGAATCTTCCTAAAGAATAATTTTTCAGATTGGGAATTTTGGCTGCTAAGTGGAAATCCAAAACTAACAAAATATTTGAAAATGAAATCTTCATTGAAAATTCCTGTTAGTAATGGGGGAATAGATTGTAGATGGATAAAGTATTTAATAAGGTAATTTATTTTTTGCCTAAAACGGCTTTTGTTGTCTTGCCTAAACCCTCTAATGTTTGAGGAAGATATGGTCCT
>QCCE01000018.1 GCA_003281385.1 Prochlorococcus sp. AG-347-K17 | reverse complement strand
CACAAAAATTACATCAATAAGCTACTGGAATGTGGAGCTGCATATAGGTGCTTTACAACAGAAGATGAAATATCTGAATTAAGAGAAGAACAAAAAAAGAAAGGATTACCTCCAAAGCATGATAATAGACACAGAAGTCTTTCAAAAGAAGAAATAGAAAAATTCATATCTCAAGGGAGGACTTCAGTAATAAGGTTTAAGATTGATGAAAAAATTGAAATTAAATGGGTAGATCAGATTAGAGGCGAAATCAAATGGAAAGGGAAGGATTTGGGTGGTGATTTAGTTTTGTCAAGAAGGGCTAAGGGATATGAGGTTGGAGATCCTTTGTATAATCTTGCAGTTGTAGTTGATGATAATTTCATGAATATTACTCATGTTGTAAGGGGTGAAGACCATATCTCGAACACTGCTAAACAAATATTGATTTATAAAGCATTAAATTTTAATTTGCCAACTTTTTCGCATACACCCTTAATACTAAATAGCGAAGGGAAAAAATTATCCAAGAGAGATTGCGTCACTTCCATCGACGAATTTAGAGAAATGGGATATTTACCTGAGGCCCTATCGAACTATATGGCATTTTTAGGTTGGTCTCCAAAATCTGCCGACAGAGAAATACTTTCACTTGAAGAGATATCCGAAATTTTTGAATTATCAGAAATAAATAAAGCTGGAGCCAAATTTAGTTGGGAGAAACTCAACTGGATTAATTCTCAATATATAAAAAATATGGAATCAATAAAGTTAATTGAGATCATGAGAAAATACTGGGATGAAAATGGTTGGGAGCCGCCATCTCAAGAATGGGCTAATAAATTAGCAATTTTGATTAGAGACTCTATGACTCTTTTGAAAGATTCAATTGAACAATCAAAACCATTTTTCTTAATACCTACAATTCAAAAAGAAGGTCAAGATTTTCTGGAAAACCGGGAAAGCAAATTATCTTTAAAACTAATCTTAAATTATTTAATTGAGCAAAATACGATAAAACTAAATAAAGAGAAAGCCAAAGAAATAATAAACGAAATCTCAAAAAAGCATAATATAAAAAAAGGGATATTAATGAAATCGTTAAGAGTAGCCTTTTTTGGATCTCTCAGTGGGCCAGATTTAATTCAAAGTTGGGAGCTTTTCGCAGAGAGTAAAACTGATAGAACTCGAATTGAAAGATGTCTTTAATCAATCAAAATTATTTTTTTGGCCTAATTTAAGTCTATTTACCAAAGGTTTAGCTGAAAGTCCTTGTATTCCTACTGTCATCAAAATAGTAAGAAAAACTAAACCTTGTAGACGGCCAGCCCCAAGGATACCAGCCTGCTCTAATCTGATAGAAAAAAGAGAAGCTACTGCTGCAGTAACAATACCTCTTGGTGCTAACCAGGCTAAAAATATTTTTTCTTTTAAGTTCAAGTCTCTCCCCATTGTTGCTATCCAGATAGATATAGGGCGAACAATTACCATCAACATAAAAACGCAAACAACCCCTCCCCAGCCTAGCGGACTTAATTCACCCCAAGAAACGTCAGCGGCCAAAAGAGGGAAAAGAACTGTTATTGCTAATTGAGCTAATTCACCTATTAGATTATCCAATCTCTCCTTATCTATAACTTCTCTTTTGCCTACAATAAAACCTGCCGCGACTGAAGCCGGCAAGCCTGATTCTGGTAAAAAATATTCGCAAATTCCATACACAAGGAAAATAAATCCAAGGGTAACTTGAAGCTCTATACCAAATGAGGCTTCATTTTTTATTTTTTTTAAAATTTCTGAAAGTAACCATCCTGCACTTAATCCGATTAAAACTCCTCCCCCTAATCTTTGCATTAATGCTATAAATACATCGTTAATCCCACGAAGATCTCCTAAAGTCAACTCTAAAAGCAGTAATGCTAGTACTGCACCAATTGGTTCAAGCAGCAACCCCTCAGCTTTTAAAACCTCCGAGAGTGGGGAAGCTAATTTTATTTGTTCCACTAATGGAGAGACAACTGTTGGTCCAGTAGCTAGAACTATGGCACTATATATTCCTGCGACTTGCCATGAGAGGCCAGCCAGCCAATGAGCAATGAAAATTCCAGCTGATAATGAAATAAAAAGTCTTACCAATGAAATTTTTAAAACAGTATTTCTTATATTCCCCTCAGGCAGTTTTAAATTTAATCCCCCCTCAAAAAGAACCAAACAGACCAAAAGCCCGACAATAGTTTCAAGTCCTTGTCCGAGATCTAAAGGCTCAACAAGTCCCAATCCTGATCTCCCAATTAATAATCCAGAAAGCAATAAAATAACAACACTTGGGAATCCTGTAAAAGAAGAAAATAATCGTGCGCAAGCGCCTGCAAATACAGTTATCCCCCAAAGTAATCCAAGCCTTTCAGGCGTCATATAAAATTATAAATAATAAAAACATTCATTATTTTGATTAAATCAATAATCTTATCTCTAGTCCAATAAAAACAATACTTTTTAATTTAATTCATCGGCTGCACGAGTGTATTTCAAAAAATTCTTTCAAAAATACTTTTAAGAAAATTAATTTAATTTCTGTTAAGAAAACTGGCTTATTAAAGCAATAATTATAAAAATAATTCCAATACCAACAGTTGCCATTCTTCCATTCCATATTTCAGCTTGAGGGGTAAAACCTCTTTTCCACAAATTCAATTCCTTTTTATCAACAAAGTTTTTTGTCTCTTTAATCTCGATTTTAGGTTGTTTGTTCATTGAAATTAGAAAGGAGGGTTTTCTTCATAAAGGGTATTTGCTTGTTCAATTGATAGTCTTGCTGCGACACCTAATTTAAGGGAACTTAAATGATCCTTAAATTTGATTCTGAACAACGCCGCCGCTCCAATCATTGCCGCATTATCTGTACAAAGATCAAGTGGCGCTAAATGAACTTTAATAGATTTTTTACTAGCTTCACTAATCATCATTTTTCTTAATGTATTGTTAGCAGCCACTCCCCCAACCACAACTACATTATCCAAGCTATGTTCTTCTGCGCATTTTATTGTTCTTTCTACCAAGACCTCTGCAACTACTCTCTCAAAACTTGCAGCAATATCTGGAATTGGAACAGTTTTCCCAGTCAAATTTATTCTCTCAACTAATCTTAATACGGCAGTTTTTAAACCACTAAAAGAGAAATCATATTTAAGAAATCCACCTTTTTTATCAGAGATCTTACATTTTGGTAAATTAAATTTCATTGGGTCACCATTTTTAGCAATCTTTTCAATTGCCGGACCTCCTGGATAACTAAGACCTAATAGTCTGCCAACTTTATCAAAGGCTTCTCCAGCAGCATCATCAAAACTTTTCCCAAGTCTTTGCATCCCCCTACTATCATCAACCTTTATCAATTCAGTATGACCGCCGCTAACAAGTAATGTAAGAAAAGATTTCTTTGGATAGTTTTCTGAAAATAGAATTGATGATAAATGCCCCTCCAAATGATGAATTCCCAAAAATGGTTTTGAATATAACATGCAAAGTGATCTTGCGGTTATAGAGCCAACTCGTAAACAACCAACTAATCCAGGAGCTACAGTTGACGCAATATAATCGACTTCCTCAATTTTAATTTTTGCTTCTTCTAAAGCCTTATCCAAAACAAAAGGTAATAATTCTAAATGCTTTCTAGCTGCAAGTTCAGGCACAACTCCTCCCCATTTTGAATGATCTTCAATTTGAGAGGCAATTATATTTGAATGTATTTTGAAAGTATCGCCAATATTAGAAACTATTGAGACAGATGTCTCATCACAACTTGTTTCAATAGCTAAAACTTTATGCATTTTTGGTTCAACTTGTTCTATTTTAATATTAATTTCTTACTTAACACACAATAAGTAATTAAAGATTGCAACTTATGAAATTCTTTTTTTCAATCATAACCTCAGTTTTTCTGTTTCTCGGAATTACTCCAATTGCTCTAGCTGCAAATGGGCCAGCCTTAAACGCAGATAGAGCTAGCACAGAATATACCGCTTCAGCCCTCACAAAATGCTCTGAAAATCCAAAATTCATTGAGAGAGCAAATTCTGCAACTACTCAAAAAGACATAGCAAGATTTGAAAGATATGGGAAAGCATCATGCGGAGATGACGGTCTTCCTCATTTAATAATTGGACCTCCTCTTGAGCCCTGGGGGGCCCTTCTAAATAGAGGTCATGAAGGAGATTTACTTATTCCCGGAGTATTGTTCATTTACATTGCTGGAATTATAGGTTGGTCAGGAAGAGAGTATCTCATTGAATCAAAAAAGACTAAGAATCCAGCAGATCTTGAGATCATTATTGACCTAGACTTAGCCAGAAAATGTCTTGTAAAAGGAGCTCAATGGCCTCTTCTTGCTAACAAACAAGGAAGGAATGGAGATTTAAGAGAGAAAGATAACAATATTACACTCAATGGTCCTCGCTAAACATCTTTAAAAAACTTTCATAAAACAAATGTTCAAAATTCTAAACACAAAATTTGTCAGATCTGCTCCAGTGGTAGCAGCAATTTGGCTAAGCCTTACAGCTGGAATAATTATTGAATTTAATAGGTTTTTCCCAGATTTATTATTCCATCCTATGAGTTGATAAATAGAAAATAATCAAGTTTTTATTAACTTGATTATTTTTTTTGCTGTTTCGTCAACATTGTGATTTATTAATGCAAAATCAAATTCATTTGATGCTGAAATCTCATAATTAGCCCTTGAGAGTCTTTTTTTAATTGCCTCTTCTTTTTCTGTACCCCTATTTCTTATTCTTCTCTCTAACTCTTCTTTATCCGGAGGAAGTAAAAATATTGACTGTGAATTAGGAAACTTATTTTTTATTTGCCTTGCACCCTCTACTTCAATCTCAAGTAGTACGGTAAATCCCATTTTTATTTTCTCATTAACAGAAGACAAAGGCGTTCCATAGTAGTTTCCAGCAAATTGAGCCCATTCAAGAAAAAGGTTTTGTTCAATCATTTCTTTAAACTTTTCTTGGTTTAAGAAATAATAATTTTCTCCGTCCTTCTCTCCCTCTCTAGGGTCTCTAGTAGTTGCAGATATTGAAAGCCAAAAATTTTTTTCTTTACACAATATTTCTTTAACAACTGTTCCTTTACCTACCCCGCTGGGTCCAGTAAGGATAATAAGTTTTTTTTGATTTTTCATATTAAATTTTTTACAGTAAAATAGACATCTTGTGAATTAAAAGAAATAATGCAAAAAGGTGTTCCACAGATAATGGATATTACATCTATTAGATCTGTCTTGCATTATTTAACAAAGAACATCTTACCTACAAAGTTTGAGACTGCCCAACAACCGGAGCCTAATACAATTCAATTATGTTTCAGAGGAATTGATTCTCAAACATGGTTAGAAGTTTCATGGAATGGAGACTCTCCAAGAATACTAGAGATAAATAAGCCAGAAAAGATTGGTAGAGAAAGCACACTTTCTAAACAAATAAGATACGGATTAAAGTATATGGCTTTAATTTCGATTGATCAAGATGATTTCGAGAGAGTTATAAAATTTAGTTTTGCGAAAAAACCTGGAGATAAAATTAATAAGTATTTAATTTTTGAATTAATGGGAAAACATAGTAATATTTTTTATCTGGATAATAAAAATAAAATAATTGCCGTTGGTAAGCAAATTAAATCAAGTCAATCTAGTTTTAGAACAATTTCAACAGGATCAATTTATTCTGGCCCTCCAGTCAATCTCAAAAAACAACCTAGAGAAGATGAGTCTTATCAATCATGGAAAGACTCAATTTCAATAGTACCTGAGTCCTTGAAATACTGTTTAATAAAAACCTATCAAGGTGTTAGCCCTATCCTCACAAAACAATTAGAATTTGTCAGCAAAACTGACAATCCGGACATAATGGGAAAAAATATCGATTTCATTAGTGATTCGGATTTAAAGGAGATATTTAAAAATTGGAAGATTTGGATAAATAGGTTTAAAAACAATAACTTTAACTTTTCAATATTTGAAAAAGATTTTTATTGCGTTTGGTTTTTTGATAAAGAAATTAATTGCAAAAATAAAATAGATTTATGCACCGGTTTAGAGCATTATTATGATTATCATCTGAAACAAAAAAAACTTGAATTATTGGAAAAGAAAATTAAAGGGATAATTTTTAAACAGACCAATACTGAGAAAAAGAATTTAAATATTCAATATGATCTTCTGACAAAATCTGAAAACTACGAACTTTATAAAGAAAAAGCTGACAATATATTTTCTTCAAATGAAATTAAGAAACGAGATATTGTTAAAGGACAAAAACTTTATAAAAAGTCAAAAAAACTAAAGAGATCTAGAGAATTGATAAAAGAAAGATTAAGTATTTACAAAACAAATATAGAAAGATTAGATGAATTTACTACACTTCTAGAAAATCTAAATTCTTTAAATCATGAAAAACTTTTTATGAGAATCAAACTGCTAGAGGAAATTATGGAAGAAATTTGTAACGAGTTTAATATCAATATTAAGAGGCAAAAAGGTGATAAGAAAAGTACATCTGAGATGCAATCTTCACCAATTCAAGTTGACACCCCAACAGGATTGAAGCTTCAGGTAGGGAGAAATATGAGGCAGAATGACTTAATAAGCTTTAAGTTTTCAAAAAAAGGCGATTTATGGTTTCATGCACAGGAATCACCAGGCAGTCATGTAGTTTTGAAATCTTCATCTCAAGCAGCATCTGAACAAGATCTTCAAATAGCTGCAGATTTAGCTGCTTTATTTAGTAAAGCAAAAAGAAATAATAAAGTTCCAATTCATTTAGTAAAGATTAAAGATTTGCAAAAAATCAAAAAAGGAGGATCTGGTTGCGTTTCTTTTAAAAATGGAGAAATTATTTGGGGAAATCCTACAAGAGGAGAAGATTACATTAAAAAAAATCTTAAAACTTTAATTTAGTTTATAATGATAAAAAATTTTTAATTCTAAATGTTTGATTTTCTTTTGGGCACTCATGAATTTTTAGGAAATCATAGTTTCCCAGAATTTATTGTTGGATATCTATTTGGTGCTGCATTAATAATTGGAGCTCCTACAGTTTTCTTACTACTTGCCTTCGTAAGTGCTTTGATGAAAACGAATGGGAAAATGGGTGGATATAGAGAATATGAAACTTATGGTGAATCATCTCTAAATGATGCTCCTCCTTTCTTATTACCGGATCCAACCAATTCTAAATTAAGCAAATAATTAAATTTATCGAAAAATAAATTGGACTTTGACTAGAATAAATTAAAACTTTTTCTTACAAAATCTTTACTAAAAATAATGAGAGGTACAGGTCAAAGTGAAAATAAATTATCAGATTCGATGACTTTTAGTGATCATTTAGAAGAGCTTCGCAAAAGGATACTAAACTCAATTTACTCAATACTTATTTCAATATTCTTTAGTTTTCTCACCATAAAGCCATTAATATCTTTTTTAGAAATCCCAGCTGGTGATATTCATTTACTTCAACTTGCTCCAGGAGAGTTTTTATTTGTAGCTATTAAAGTTGCTGGCTATAGCGGATTAATAGTTTCTATGCCTTATATTTTTTATCAGATAATATTATTTATTTCCCCTGGTTTAACAAAACAAGAAAAAGGCCTTATCTTGCCCGCAGTTTTTGGTTCAGGTCTTCTATTTTTTTTGGGATTAATTTTTTCATGGTGGATTTTAGTTCCCGCAGCAATAAAATTCTTTATAACTTTTGGTGCTGATATTGTTGAACCAACTTGGTCTATAGAAAGATATTTTGATTTTGTTTTATTATTGATGTCAAGCACTGCAATAGCTTTTCAATTGCCAGTCTTGCAATTTATTCTTGGTTCTCTTGGAATAATCACAACAGAAAAAATGATTTCGAATTGGAAGATAGTTGTAATCTCCTCCGCAATCTTATCTGCAGTGATTACCCCTTCAACAGACCCATTGACGATGTCATTGCTATCAATTTCGATTGTGTTTTTATTTTTTGTAGGTGCTGGTTTAACTTATCTATCAGAAAATCTTAAGTCAAAAACTCTTTCATCTTCTCATTAACATTTAATTGCAAGCTGACAGCTCTACCTAACCTTGGCTTAGCATTGACTTTCTTTAGCCATTTCCGAACTTCCTCTGAATATCCACATCTATTTAAAATCTCGATTTTTTCAGCTAGTGATTTTTTATATTCATCTTCACTTAATGGAAATGATTCCTGACCAAGAAATCCCCACATCATTTGAAAATATACAAACTTTCCTCTTCTAAAGAGTCTAAAATCATATTTTTTTCCCCAGCGATGTATCAAATAATGGATAACTTCATCTACTAGCAATGGGTTCATTTAAATCAATTAATTAAGACTTCCTAAACTTTTACTTTAAATTATTAAAAGTCCTATCTATTTACAACAGAAATTGAACAATTTGCTCCATAATAACTAATAAATAACAGAACCAAGTAGCGAATGACTCAATTAAGTTCCAATGATGTCCCTTCAATGGGTCGAAGGCAATTTATGAATCTTCTTACATTCGGTACTGCTACTGGTGTAGCTTTGGGAGCCCTTTACCCTGTAGCAAATTATTTCATGCCTTTAAGAGCTGGTGGTGGTGGTGGTGGAACTTCTGCTAAAGATGAATTAGGTAATCCAATAAATAAGACAGGCTGGTTAGCAACCCATCAAGCAGGAGATAGAAGTCTAGTACAGGGTCTAAAGGGAGATCCAACTTATTTAATAGTTAATGAGGGTGGGGAAATAGGAGAATTTGGTTTAAATGCAATATGTACGCATTTAGGTTGCGTCGTCCCATGGGATAGTGGTGCTAATAAATTTATATGTCCTTGTCATGGCAGTCAATACGATACAAATGGGAAGGTAGTAAGAGGGCCTGCTCCTTTATCTTTAGCGCTAGCGCATGTCGATATTGAAGATGATGCTGTACTTGTTAAACAATGGTCAGAAACTGACTTTAGAACGAATGAAAATCCATGGTGGGCATAAAAAAATGAAAGGTCTTAGAAATCAAATCATGAAAAAAACAAGTTTATTTATCTCTACTCTGCTTGTTATTTCGAGCATTGTATTTTATCCAAAGATCACTTTTGCTTATCCATTTTGGGCTCAGCAAAACTACGAATCCCCAAGAGAAGCTACAGGAAAAATAGTTTGTGCAAACTGCCATCTAGCTCAGATGCCTACTATTGCAGAGGTTCCACAATCTGTTGGGGCTGACAGTGTTTTTAAAGCTGTTGTCAAAATCCCCTACAAAAATGACT
>QCCE01000017.1 GCA_003281385.1 Prochlorococcus sp. AG-347-K17 | reverse complement strand
TTCACTAAAACTTAGCTTGTTTGATTTTAAATAGCCAGCAATATCACTTGTTACCCAATTTGAAGCTAGTTTGGCCTCGGCACCATTTGCTACTGTTTCTTCAAAAAAGTTTGCCATGCTTATTTCATCAGAAACTACCCTTGCATCATATGCAGACAACCCAAATTCACTCACGTATTTTTTTCTTTTCTTTGAAGGTAATTCTGGTAGTTCTTTAAACCATATTTCTTGTTGGGCTTTTGTTATTTCAATTGGACCTAAGTCAGGATCAGGAAAATATCTATAGTCACTACTACCCTCTTTTAATCTCATACTTTTCGTTAATTGCTTAGATTCATCCCATAACCTTGTTTCTTGGAAAATTTTTCCTCCATTTTCATAAACTTCTATTTGTCTGGCTATTTCATAATCACAAGCCTTTTGAATTGCAGAAAATGAATTCATATTTTTTATTTCCACTTTGGTACCAAAAGGAGCATTAGGTCCTTTTCTAACTGAAATATTGACATCACAGCGTAATGAACCCTCTTGCATATTTCCGTCTGATACACCTAGATATCTAACTGTTCTTCTAACCTCTGAAGCATATTCAGATGCCTCTTTACCTGTTCTAATATCTGGTTTACTTACAATCTCACAAAGTGCTATTCCGGCACGATTGTAATCAACTAAAGAATACTTAGAGCCCGCTAATCTATCACTTCCTGAATGGACTAGTTTCCCTGCGTCTTCTTCCATATGTAACCTTTCTATACCAATTTTTTTGATATAAGGTTCTTTGTCCTTTTCAATTATTTCAACCTCTAACCAACCATTTTCAGCTAGTGGCTCATCAAATTGTGAAATTTGATAATTTTTAGGCAGATCGGGATAAAAATATTGTTTTCTATCAAATTTACAATGTTCTGCAACGTTTAAATTTAATGCTAACGAAGTTTTTACAGCATACTCAAGAACAGTCTCATTCAAAACTGGAAGAGTTCCTGGTAACCCGCAAACTACAGGATCTATATGCGTATTAGGTGCATCACCAAAAGCTGTTGACGCAGATGTGAATATTTTACTTTTCGTATTAAGCTGTACATGAGTTTCCAAACCAATCACAGCTTCCCAAGATTCCAAATTGTTCATTATCAAAAGTCTCTTTATTAATATTATTGGATATAAAGGAAAAGAGGACCAAAACACAAATAAAAATATTAATTTTTAAATGGCACAAGAAACCAAAAATTCAATATTAATCATTGGCGGTGGACTTTTAGGTTTATCTATTGCTTATGAATTTTCTAGAAATAACTTCAAAGTTTTAGTTTTAAGCAAAAACAGAAATGAATCAGCTGGATTTGTTGCTGCAGGAATGTTAGCTACTCATGCCGAAGGGCTCGAAGATGAATTACTAAAATTTGGCCAAGAAAGTCAAAATCTAATTCCAAAGTGGATAAAAAGTATTGAACAAGATAGTAATATGAAATGCGGTTTAAGAAAATGTGGCATAGTAGTTCCTTTTAAAAACAAAGAAGATCTTGAAGAATTTCCCACTTATGAATATGGAAAATATTTAAATCACCAAGATCTTCAAACAGAAATTAATGGAATGAATTCTATTTGGAAACATGGTTTACTTTTTGAACAAGATGGTCAAATAGATAACCGAAGAAGACTGATGCGTGCCCTTGAGAGAGCATGCTCGTTGCATGGAGTCGAATTTCAAGAGGGATCAGAAGTAGAGGATTTGACATTCGAAAAAAACAAAGTTACAGGGGCAACAGTTGTATGTGCCACTGGGGAAATAAAAAAAATTTACTGCGAAAAAGCAATTATATGCAGCGGTGCTTGGAGTAAAAAAATTTTTAATAAGATTCCAGTCTTTCCTGTAAAGGGACAAATGCTATCAATACAAGGTCCAACAAATTTTTTGAAAAGAGTTATTTTTGGTCCAAAAACTTATCTAGTTCCCCGTGATGATGGACTTATTATAGTTGGAGCGACAGTTGAAAAAGATTCAAAATTTAATCAAGGTAATACTCCTAATGGAATAAAACAACTACAAGAAGGCATTCTCTCCTTATTGCCAGAAGCTATTAATTGGCCACAAATGGAACATTGGTGGGGATTTAGACCTTGCACACCAGATCTAAAACCAATAATTGGAAAATCAAAAATTGAAAATCTTTTTATAGCAACAGGACATTACAGAAATGGAGTTTTATTTTCTGCAATAACAAGTGATCTTCTTTTGAAAATAGTTCAAAATAAAAATCTCAAAGAAATAGAAAAAAGCTTTTTAAAAAAATTTAGTTTAGATAGATTTGCGATTTAAATTTTAATTTTCAGATCGCCATTTCGAATCAGAAGTTTCCCACTCACATAATTCCTCTTTGTTAAACCATAGATCAATTTCAAATTTTGCTGTGTCTTCTCCATCAGAACCATGAATAATATTCCTCCCAATATCAATAGCTAAATCACCTCTAATTGTTCCAGGATCTGCTTCCAGAGGTTTTGTTGCACCTATAAGTTTTCTAGAACTCAAAATAACTCCTTCGCCTTCCCACACCATTGCTACAACAGGCCCGCTTGAAATAAAGTCTACTAAATCACCAAAAAAGGGTCTTTCACTATGCACTCCATAATGATTTTGAGCAAGTTCTTTTGAAGGAATTAATTGCTTTAATCCAACCAATTTAAATCCTTTTTTTTCAAATCTGCCAATAATCTCAGAAACATATCCTCGTTGAACTCCATCTGGTTTAATTGCAATAAAGGTTCTCTCTTTGGTCATTTAGTTAATAATCACTCTATGTATATTCAACTTTTTGGTGGTAACTTGGCAAGTAATCATTAAAATAAAAGATATTGCTTTGAGTTTCTTTCAAAAACAATTATTAATCACTAAGACATAAATTGACCAATTTTGAGCCGAAAAAATTAAAAAATATTTGGACTATTGAAGATAGTATTTCGACTTATAACATAGACAAATGGGGAGATAAATATTTTTCTATAAATTCCAAAGGAAATATATCAGTAACTAAAGATATAAAATCTGAAAATAAGATTGATCTTTTTAAGCTTGCTAAAGAACTTAAGAGTAGAGAAATAAATCCTCCATTAATCATAAGATTTAATGATATCTTGAAAGATCGCATAAATGCATTACATGACTCTTTTTTTAAAGCAATAAAAACCTATAAATATAAGAATATTTATCAAGGCGTTTTTCCTGTTAAATGTAATCAACAGAAAAATATCCTAGAAAAGATAATAGAGTTTGGTAGCCAATGGAATTTTGGTTTAGAAGTAGGAAGTAAATCAGAACTATTAATTGGCCTTGCACTTCTTGAAAACCAAAATTCATTATTAATATGCAACGGGTATAAAGATAAAAAATATATTGAGATCGCTACTTTGGCCAGAAAACTCGGCAAAAATCCAATAATAGTTATTGAACAACGAGATGAGGTAAAAAGAATAATTCAAGCAGTTCAAGAACTTAACGCAACTCCATTGATAGGAATTAGAGCAAAGTTATCAAGTAAAAGTAGTGGTAGGTGGGGTAAATCTATTGGAGATAATTCCAAATTTGGATTATCAATACCAGAAATTATGTTGACAATAAAAGAACTAAAAGAAGCAAATCTTATCAACGAAATGAAATTACTCCATTTTCATATAGGTAGTCAAATAAGTGATATTGCTGTAATCAAAGACGCATTACAAGAAGCGAGTCAAATATATGTTGAACTATGTAAACTAGGAGCCCCAATGCAATATATCGACGTTGGGGGAGGATTAGGAATAGATTTTGATGGAACTAAAACCTCCTCCAACACTTCTACTAATTATTCTCTTCAAAACTATGCTAACGATGTAATTGCAACAATTAGGGATTCATGTGAATTAAATAACATCAAGCATCCAACGATAATCTCAGAAAGTGGAAGAGCAATAATTAGTCATTGTTCAGTTTTAATTTTTAATGTCTTAGGAACAAGCCATGTTAGTTCAAAACTACAAATTTTTGATAAAAAAAATCAACAATTAATAATTTCAAATTTGCTTGAAACATTATATGAATTAAAAAAACTTAAAAATAAAAAAATAAATTTATCTCAAATAATTGAACTATGGAATGATGCAAAAAAGTTTAAAGAAGATTGCTTAGTCGCTTTTAGATTAGGATTTTTAAGCTTGGCAGAAAGAGCTTATGCCGAAGAACTTACATGGGCTTGCGCAAAAGAAATTTCTAATAACCTTAATGATGATGAAATCAATCACCCAGATTTATCTGAAATTACAGAAACTCTTGCATCGACTTATTATGCAAATTTATCTATCTTTAAATCTATTCCCGATAGCTGGGCAATAAATCAGATTTTTCCAATAGTACCAATTCATAGACACTTAGAGGAGCCTTTCTGCAAAGGCAACTTTGCAGATTTAACTTGTGACTCAGATGGGAAACTTAATAATTTTATTGATGATGGAAAAATTAAATCATTACTAAATTTACATAAGCCAGAGGAAGATAAAGATTATCTAATTGGAATTTTTATGACTGGAGCCTATCAAGAAACATTAGGAAACTTACACAATTTATTTGGCAGTACAAACGTTGTTCATATAGATATAAATCAAGATAATTCATATAAGGTCAAAAATATTATTAAAGAGGACAGTAAATCTGAAATTTTGCAATTATTAGATTATAGTTCAGCTTCTTTGGTTGAATCTATAAGAATTAATACTGAATCAGCAATTTATCAAAAAAAATTAACTATTGAAGAAGCAAGGAAATTAATGGATCAAATCGAAATAAGTCTCAGAAAAAGTAGTTATTTATCAGAATGACTATCTAATATTTTTTGCAAATAATTTTTAGCATAATCTAGAGCATCACTTAACTTATCAATATCTTTAGCACCTGCTTGAGCAAAGTTAGGCTTTCCTCCTCCTCCTCCCGAACAAATTCTTGCAATCTCACTAATTAATTTACCTGCATGCAATCCTATTTTTACTGCATCATCACCTAAAGAAACTACAAATAACAACTTTCTAATTTCTGGATTTGGTATTCCCCCAAGAATCACTACTGCTTTATTTCCCAAATGAGAAGTTAAATTAAGTGCTGCAGATTGCAAAGAATTCCCATCTAAGCCATCAATCTGATCTACCAAAATTGAAAAAGAATTTACTATTTCTGCGGATGATTTTATAGAAGAGTATTTAAAATATGCAATTTCATCTTTCATTTTTTGTATCTCTTTATTCTTATTAGTAATCTCTGCTTGCAAATTATTAACCCTTTCAAAAAGTTGATTAGGATTTGCTTTTAACAAATCACTCAGTTGATTTACTAAAGCATTTCTATCGCTAAAATAGTCTAATGCTGATTGGCCTGATAATGCTTCAATCCTTCTTACTCCGGCTGAGATTCCTTCCTCACTAATTATTTTGAAAGAACCTAATTCGGATGTAGTTTTAACATGTGTGCCACCACAAAGTTCCATTGAAACTCCTGGAACATTAACAACGCGCACTTCATTATCATATTTTTCTCCAAACATGGCGACTGCGCCCTTTTCAATAGCCTCACTCTTAGACATATTTTTGATTTCTAGAGCATGATTTTCCATAATCCAAGAGTTTATTAAAGTCTCAATCTTAGAAATTTGATCTTTAGAAATAGGATTAGTGGAATTAAAGTCAAATCGTAATTTATTAAAGGCTACTAATGAACCTTTTTGTCCAACACTTTCGTTAACAATTGATTTAAGTGCAGATTGTAATAAATGAGTAGCTGTATGATTTGCAGCTGCCTTAGCTCTATTAGAAGAGCTAACATTAGTCTTAACTTTCTGTCCAATAGTTAATATTCCTTTTTTGATCTTTCCATAATGTAAAAAAACATTTTTCTTTCGTATAACATTATCAACTAAGACCTCTACATCTTTTGAAAATATTGTTCCAATATCACCAACTTGCCCGCCAGATTCTCCATAAAAAGTTGTCTGATCAAGAACAATTAAAACTTTCTGACCTTCACTTGCTTGCTTAACTAATGTTGAATCCAAAAAAATACCCTTTATTTCAGCTTCCGAAAGGAGTGAACTATAACCATTAAAAACAGTTTTGTTAAAAAGATCTATTTCTCGCTCTAGTGAACCCTCTAATGTCAAATCAATATTACTTGAAGCAGCTTTAGCTCTCTCTTTTTGTGCATTCATTTCTTCTTCAAAACCCTTTACGTCTACACTGATACTATTTTCTTCTGCAATTTCTACAGTAAGTTCTAGAGGAAATCCATAAGTATCATAAAGTTCAAAAGCTTTAAAACCAGAAATTAATTTCTGCCCTGAAGAAATTATCTCATCTAGCAATTTCTCTCCTCTTTCAAGAGTTTCTCTAAATCTTATTTCTTCAATTTTTATCTCATCCAAAATTAAATCATTATTATTTTTTAAATCAGGATAATTATTTTGCATTAAATTGATCCCGACAGTAGCAATATGAGGTAAAAATTCATTTGTTATACCTAATAATCTCCCATGTCTGACCATTCTTCTAATAAGCCTTCTTAATATATATCCCCTGCCGAGATTACTTGCTGCTACTCCATCAGAAATTAAATGAATAACAGCTCTTGTATGATCACCAATGATTTTTAAAGAAATTTTGTTTTTATCATCTGAAGAAAAATAATCAATATTTGCGATCTCACAAATTTTTTGAATGATAGGAAAAATTAAATCTGTCTCATAATTATTTTGCTTTTTTTGTAGTATTTGAGCCATCCTTTCAAGACCCATTCCTGTATCAATATTTTTAAATTTTAAATCTGTCAACTTTCCATTAGTATCACGATTATATTGCATAAAAACAAGATTATAAAATTCAATAAAACGATCTCCATCTTCTAAATCAATATTCTGCAGACCCTTTTCAGGATGAAAATCGTAATAAAGTTCTGAACAAGGTCCACATGGACCTGTTTTGCCAGATGACCAAAAATTATCTTCTTCACCTAGTTTCACTATCCTATCTGGATGTATACCAATTTCATCTCTCCAAATTTTTGCAGACTCTTCGTCTTCGTGAAAAACACTCACAATTATATTTTCAACAGAAAGTTGATAAATATTAGTAACTAATTCCCAAGCCCATTGAATAGCCTCTCGTTTAAAATAATCTCCAAAAGAAAAATTACCAAGCATTTCAAAAAAAGTGTGGTGTCTAGCTGTAACTCCAACATTTTCTATATCGTTTGTTCTGATGCACTTTTGGCTAGATGCAGCCCTTTTTGATGGTCTTTCCTTTAAACCTAAAAAAACTGGTTTAAAAGGTAGCATTCCAGCAATTGTGAGCATAACCGTAGGGTCATCTGGAATCAAAGATGCACTTGGAATGATTTTATGTAATTTTTCACTATAAAATTTTAAAAAAGCATTTCTTATCTCATCTCCAGTAACTATTTTTTTAATTAGTTGAGATGTCATTTATCCAGAATAAGAAGATTAAAAATTAAAGAAAAGCGTAATTTCGGTTATTTCGCAAAAATAATCACGCGAATTTATATTCTATATAACTAAAGTTAATTTATAAAGCTAATTATTCTATGATAGCCTCTGCCCAGACAAGTAATTCTAAATTGGCACAAACTAATAACAAGTTGACGGTTCAAGCTCAAAACTTTGCTGATGATTCCTGTGCCATAAGATCTTTGGATTGGGATCGCAGTAGATTTGATATTGAATTTGGTTTAAGAAATGGAACTACTTACAATAGTTTTATTATTAAAGGCGAGAAACTAGCAATTATTGATACTAGTCACGCAAAGTTCGAAGAATTATGGTTTGAAGAATTACTGAAAAAGGTAAATCCTCAAAAAGTTGATTATCTTATTACAAGCCATACAGAACCTGATCATTCTGGCTTAATAGGCAATCTTTTAGAATTAAACCAAAATATCACAGTAGTTGGTTCAAAATTAGCACTTAAATTTATTGAAGACCAAATACATATTCCTTTTAAACGTTTAGAGGTTAAGAGTGGAGAGTTTTTAAATCTCGGAACTAATCCTAATAGTGGTCTAGAACATAATATTGAATTCATAAGCGCACCAAATTTACATTGGCCAGATACCATATTTTCGTATGATCACAGCACAAATGTTCTCTATACATGCGATGCATTTGGACTCCATTATTGTTCTGACGAGTTTTTTGACACTGATCAAAAAGAAATATACGATGATTTCCGTTTTTATTACGATTGCCTCATGGGTCCAAACGCTAGAAGCGTTATGCAAGCAATTAAAAGAATAGATAAGCTACCTGAATTAAAAACAATAGCTGTTGGTCATGGGCCTTTGCTCCATAATCAGGTCAATTTTTGGAAAGGAAAATATCTAGAATGGAGTAGTAATAAAAGCAAAGGCAATGATTTTGTGTCAGTTTGCTATATAAGCGACTATGGTTATTGTGATCGACTAAGTCAAGCGATATCTCATGGAATAAGCAAAGCAGATGCACAAGTTCAATTAATTGATTTAAGGTCTTCTGACCCGCAAGAATTAACAAGTTTAATTTCCGAATCAAAAGCAGTTGTCATTCCCACATGGCCAGTAGACTCAGATAATGAATTAAAAGAATCTCTCGGTACTTTATTTGCAGCACTAAAACCAAAACAATTTACAGCCGTTTATGATGCATTTGGTGGAAATGATGAACCAATAGATTCCTTAGCAAATAAATTAAGAGAACTTGGCCAAAAAGAAGCTTTCTCTCCCCTAAGAGTTAAAAATATTCCAGATCCCATTGTTTATCAACAATTTGAAGAAGCTGGAACTGACTTGGGTCAATTGATCAATAAAAAGAAGAATATTGCCTCTATGAAGAGCCTTGATTCAAATTTAGATAAAGCGTTAGGGAGATTAAGTGGAGGATTATATGTAGTTACAGCGAGCCAAGGCGAAGGTTCTACATTTAGACAAAGTGCAATGGTCGCAAGTTGGGTTAGTCAAGCAAGCTTTTCTCCACCAGGTATTACAGTTGCAGTAGCAAAAGATAGAGCTATTGAATCATATATGCAAGTTGGGAAAGGTTTTGTTGTGAATATTCTGAGAGAAGATAACTATCAAAAAATGTTCAGACATTTTTTAAAAAGATTTGCTCCTGGAGCTGATAGATTTGCAGATGTAGATGTAATTAGCAATATCGCTGAAGGTGGACCAGTTCTCTCAGATTCACTCGCATTTTTAGATTGCAAAGTTAGTTCCAGACTAGAGACTCCAGACCATTGGATAATTTACGGAATTGTTGAAAATGGTAATGTTTCTGACTTATCATGTAAAACAGCAGTTCATCACAGAAAAGTTGCTAATCATTATTAGAAAATAAGTCTTTAAAATGTCAGATATTAATATAGGCTTACTTGCAGAAAATCAAAACTTATTAGAATTTAAAATTACAGAAAATTTTTCTTGTGTAAGATTCCTAGATCAAAATAAAGAAAGATTTGAACTTGAATTTAATCTTGAAAAAGGAACCTCTTTTAATACTTTTTTCATTAAAAGTCATGAGAAACTTTTTATTATTTATCCACCTGAAAAAAAATATTTAAATACATTCAATAAAGTAATTTCTAGGTTTTGCGATCAATTTAAATTAGATAAAATCAACTTAATTTCTGGTCATATCAATCCCCAAATTATTGAAACTATAAAAAACATAAGTTCCAAATTTCAAAACACCACTATTACTTGCTCTAATCCAGGTTATAAACTTATTAGCGAACTTTGGAATCAAAGAAATCCTACCTTAGAAAACTTTATTGAAATTGAATTACCTGAAATAAAAATAATCAAAAAAGAACTTAATTTAGAATTAGATAACATCTCACTAGAGTTAATTCCTATTCCAACAGCACGTTGGCCTGGTGGCCTGATAATTTATGAACGTAATCAAGAAATACTTCTTAGTGAAAAAATTTTCTCTGCACACATTGCATCTGAATATTGGTCTGAAACAAATCGAGTTAGTACAGAAATTGATAGGAAACATTTTTATGATTGCTTGATGGCCCCAATGTCTAATCAAGTAGTATCAATAACTGAAAAAATTGCAGATTATGACATTAAAACTATTGCACCATTACATGGCCCCGCGATCGAATATAGCCTAAAAAGCTTTTTAAATGACTACATTAGATGGGGAGAGAATCTCTCGACAAATACTCCAAAAATCGCTCTGATATATGCAAGTGCATATGGAAATACAGCCTCAATAGGTGATGCATTGGCTAAAGGGATAAATAGAACCTCAGTAGAAGTTCAAAGTATTAATTGTGAATTTACACCCAATGATGTACTTGTAAAATCTATTCAAAATGCCGATGGATATTTAATAGGCTCACCCACATTGGGTGGTCACGCTCCAACTCCAATAGTTAGTGCGCTAGGAACATTGTTAGCAGAGGGTAATAGAGATAAGCCAGTAGGAATTTTTGGGAGTTTCGGCTGGAGCGGCGAAGCTATAGATTTACTTGAAACAAAATTAAAAGACGGTGGTT
>QCCE01000016.1 GCA_003281385.1 Prochlorococcus sp. AG-347-K17 | reverse complement strand
AGAGATGAAACTTCTACACAGGCCCTGGCTGGAGGATTCTCTGTATTAAAAAAATCACTATATATTTTGTTGACAATTTGAAAATTACTTAAGTCGGTTAAGTAAATAGTTGTTTTAATTACATCCTCTATTGTTGCTCCACCAGCTTTAAGAACTGCTGCGAGATTTTTTAAAACTTGAATAGTTTCCTTCTCTATATCACCTAAACATGTTATTTCATTTAAAACTGGGTCTATAGCAATTTGTCCAGAACAATAGATAAAATCCCCAGCTTTTATTGCTTGATTATAAGGTCCGACTGGATCTGGAGCATTTGATGTTTTGATTACTTGTTTGGGGGACATTTGTTTAAGAAGATACCTATCTATTTAAACCCATAAATCTTTATTTGCTCTTAAAAAAGTAAATTCTTCTAAATTTTTTGCTCTTAAGAAAAGGTTTATTTTCATCTCTTCATCAAGTAAAAATGGAATTGTCAATTCATTAAGAGAAAGTTTTTTTTCAACTTCCGAAAGTTTATTTTTTATATCTTGATCTTTAGGCTTGAGATTCAATGCCCACAATATATTTGCTTTAGTATATTCATGTGCACAATATATAAGAGTATTTTTTGGTAAAGATTTAATTCTTTCTAGTGAAGAATACATTTGTTGATAAGTTCCCTCAAAAATTCTTCCACAGCCTCCAGAAAATAATGTGTCACCAATAAAAAGAACAGGATTTTCTCCATTCAAAAAGAAGGCAATATGTGAGCTTGTATGTCCTAATACTTCAATTATTTTTACATCTTCACCTAAAATACTCAAAGTTTCACCATCCTCTACAGATACATTTTGAAAAGGTATTCGCTTTTTTTCCTTCGAAGAAGCAATCACTTTTACATTTGGCCATCTTTCAATAAGAGACTTCGTCCCTCCAATATGGTCTGAATGATGATGAGTTTGCAAAATAGCTTCTAATTGCAAATTGTTTTCATTTATATATCTAATAACTGGTTCGTGAACAGATGGATCTACAACCACAACGGATTTATCTTTTACCAACAACCAAATGACGTTATCACTTAAAACTCTAAGTCCGATTATATTTCGAGCTTTATTAAATTCCATTGTTAACTTAGAATGAAGAATTCTTAGAAGAAATTGATCTATGTTTACTATAGCTTTACCAAAAGGAGCTCTGTTAAAAAATTCAATTTCAACTTTTAAAAGAGCTGGGTTAGATTTCTCAGATGCGTTGGACGAAAATAATAGATCATTAACCTTTGAATCAAATTGTAAAAGGGCAAAAGCTTTATTAGTAAGGAATGGAGATGTTCCTGTTTATGTAAGTTATGGTCAGGCTGATTTGGGTATTGTTGGGTATGACGTTTTACGAGAATCTGAATTAAAAGTTGCGAAGTTATTAGATTTAGGATTTGGTGGTTGTAATATGTCGTTAGCGGTTAAGAAAAATAGCAATTATTTAAAACCAACTGATCTTCCAGCGAATTGTAAAGTAGCAAGTAAATTTATAAAAACAGCAAGATCTTATTTTGAAGAATTAAATATCCCTGTAGAGATAGTGAATTTGACAGGATCAGTCGAGCTTGGTCCTATAACAGGAATGGCAGAGGCAATTGTTGATTTAGTGGCAACAGGAAAGACTCTTAAAGAGAATGGTTTAATAAAAATAGATGATCTTTTCTACTCGACTGCAAGACTAATTGGAAATCCTTTATCTATGAGGTTAGATGATAATAATCTCAGAGATACGATTTTATCAATAGAATCGAATAATGCTTTATAGAAGATTAGCTAAATGTTTTTTAAAGATTTTAAAAGGATTAAAAAGTTAGGTAAATATTTAACTAAAGATAAAAAAACAATCTATTTAATCTTAATAGTTTTACTACCCGTTTCTTTCTCTGGAGCTATTCAGCCATTATTGGTAGGCCAAGCAATAACTATTCTTAAAAACGAAAGTACAGATGTTTGGCTAAGTAAAACTTTTTTTGGACAATCAATAAATGCCATAATTTTAACTTTATTTATAACTGTTCTATTTAGATTAGTTCTGCAAGGATATCAAACTTACAATATCCAAGCAGTGGGCCAACGTTTGACAGCCAGAATAAGAAGAGAACTTTTTGATCATTCAATATCTTTATCGCTTAAATATCACGATAAAATGCCTGTGGGCAAATTATTAACAAGATTAACAAATGATGTTGATGCTTTAGCTGAGGTTTTTGGTAGTGGAGCAGTTGGAGTCATTGCTGATTTCGTTAGTCTGATAGTAATTTCTTTGACAATGCTGTCAATTGATCGAGGACTTGCCATTTTATTGCTCTTGACTCAAATCCCAGTTTCATATTTCATTATTTGGCTTCAAAAACGTTACAGAAGAGCTAATTATCAAGTAAGGGAAGAATTGTCCCAACTCAACTCTGATTTCCAAGAGAATCTTCAAGGTTTGGAAGTCGTTCAGATGTTCAGGAGAGAGGCTTTCAATAGCAAGAAATTTTCTAATACTGGAGTTGCTTATAAGAAAGCAGTAAATGGAACAATATTTTATGACAGTAGTATTTCGGCATTTATAGAATGGATTTCTCTTGCCGCAGTTTCCTTGGTTTTAGCAGTTGGAGGATATCTTGTTACTTCTGGAAATATTGGTTTAGGAACATTAACAACTTTTATTTTATATTCCCAAAGACTTTTTGAACCTTTAAGGCAACTCGCTGAAAGATTTACTCAGATTCAAGGAGGTTTAACAGCAGTAGAAAGAATAAATGAATTATTGGATGAAGAAATACAGATTAAGGACTCTATCTCCGCAAAACATTTTTTAGAAAATGCTAAAAATGTAAATAAGAAATTTAAGGGCAAAATTGAGTTCAAAAATGTTAATTTTTTCTATAACGAAGGAGAACATATCATAAAGAATTTATCTTTCATGATAAAGCCAGGAGAGCATGTGGCTTTTGTAGGACCAACTGGCTCAGGCAAAACAACAATTATAAGACTATTATGTAGATTGTATGAAGCTCAATCAGGTCAAATTTTAATCGATGATATTGATATAAAAGATATTCCTATTGCAACTCTTAGAAATATGTTGGGAGTAGTTTTGCAAGATACCTTTATCTTTAGCGGAAATGTCGAGGAAAATTTGAAACTAAATTCAGATGTAGACAATCTTGAATTAGAAAATCTTTGTAACGAATTAGGATTAGATAATTTGTTGAAAAAATTACCAGAAGGTTTGAACACTTTATTAAGAGAAAGAGGGGGAAATCTCTCTTCAGGTGAGAGACAACTTCTTTCAGTTGCAAGAGTAGCGATTAGAAATCCTGTTGTTTTAGTAATGGACGAAGCAACTGCTTTTATGGATCCCTCCACAGAGGCTACTTTGCAGAAAGATCTTGAGAGAATTCTTTCAAAAAAAACAGCACTAGTAATAGCTCACAGATTAGCAACTATTGAAAGTTCCGATAAGATTTTAGTTCTAAAAGGGGGATCATTAGTTGAGGAGGGAACACATAGTGAATTGAGACTGAAAAAGGGTTTATATTTTCAGCTCTCTGAGCTTCAACAAAAAGGATTCGCGAATTTTTAATGATTTTTAGAAACCAAGGATCGTTAATAAAAAAATCAAACAGCATATCAAGAGATGAGCTAATAGATCTCTATGGTTTTAATTCTTATGAGTTCACGCAAACAAAAAAAGAAGAAATATTTGTATGTAGTAAAAATAAAGATTTAGATCTAATAGAACTTGATCAACTTTTGCAAACTGTTGGTTGGAGCAGAAGACCTATAAGAAGAGTTAAAAGAGCTTTAGATTTCAGTATTTTGGTGGTTGGGTTATGGCGTCATGATGAAAAATTCCCCAGACTAGTAGGATTTGCAAGATGCACTGGCGACGGTATTCTTGAAGCAACAGTTTGGGATGTGGCTATTAACCCTGTCTATCAAGGACTTGGACTAGGGAAAGAGTTAATGAAATATATCCTAAAAGAATTAAAAAATATTGGAATTTCTAAAGTGACTCTTTTTGCTGATGCTGAGGTTGTTTCATTTTATAAAAGACAAGGCTGGATATTAGAACCAAGAGGCTCCAAATGTGCTTTTTGGTATGCAAATTAATCATTTTTTGTAGTAGTCAGAATATATAGATTGTAAAGATTCTCCTTTTAACCATCTTCTTCTAAAGTTCCAATTCTTAATTGCTTGGAGAAAAATATTGGTTCTTTCCCATTTCCTTGAACTAATAAAAATAGGTGAATTTAATTGTTTTAAATCTTTTTTATTGTTTAGTCTCTTTAAAAAATCTACATCTTCCATCAAAGGTATATTTCTAAAACCATTATTTTTAAAATAGGTAGTTCTATGAATTATTAAACCTTGATCACCATACGGTTGTTTGAAATATTTACTTCTAAAATTTACAAGAATTTCGAGGACCCTATAAATTATCTTTTTGTGGTCAATTTTAAATTTAAAATAGAAAATATTATCCTTGTTTGCCTTTAATAATTTATTTGTTTTTCTAAACCAATCATGAGTTAACCTTGTGTCTGCATGCAAAAATATGAGCCAGTCTCCTTTTGAATTCCTAGCTCCCATATCTAATTGTAAGCCTCGATTCCTTTCCGTGGATATACATACTTTCGCTCCAAAAATATTTGCTATGTCAATAGTTTTATCTTGACTACCACAGTCAACAATAATAATTTCTCCCTCTTTATGAATAGTCAACAAGTCTGAAAGCAATAATGGCAAATTATTGGCTTCATTGATAGTTGGGATGATAATTGAGATTTTAGACAAGTCGATTACTTTCTATTTTCAATATCAATAATTGTATCTATATCTATTTTTTCATCTAAAAACTTACATTTCAATTTTGTAGGAGAATAATTATCAATTGTATTTTGAAGAACATTTTCTGTACCCCACTTTATATTGATAAAAGGTAAATATATATTCGATGACAATAATTTTTCTGATAAACCGATAAGCCAATATCCTCCATCATTAGTTGGTCCTAAAATAAGGTCATTTTGTTGAAGCTCTTTTAGAGTATGCAATAAATCTTGATGGCATAAATCTGGAAGGTCAGTACCAATAAAAATAATATTTTTGATCTTATGTCTAGCACAAAATTTTTTGTTAATAATTATTTGCCTTTTCATTTTTTCTCCCAAGCAGCCTTTCCCCTGTAAATTAAATTTTTTTATGCCTAATTCTCTAGACCATCTTCTACAATTTTTTGCCCCCAAACCTGTTATGGCCATAGAAATATGAATTAATTTATTTTCTTGGAGATATTTTGCGACTGAAATAGTGTGTTTGGTCATCATACTTTGTACTTTGGCAGAATTACTTTTGCCTATATCTTTTGATAATCTTGTTTTGCATCTTCCAAACCCATGCCATTTTGTCATGATAACAAGTAATGCTTTATCCAAAATTTTAACGAGATTCAAAAATTATTATATGTCTACTAAAAAAATATAAAATTTATCTTTATAAATTTAGTTTATGCTTTGTTAAGTAATTTTAAATTTGTCGTGATCTTGTGATTTGATAATGGCCAATTAATAATTTCCAACTAGATTAATAATCTAGAGAATAAAACTTTGCAAGCAACAAATCCTATTTGGGCGGAAGTTCAACAATCACTCCAAAAAACTTTAAGTAAGCCTTCATTTGAGACATGGATAAGGCCTGCTAAATTTAACTGTTTTGAAAATGGCCTATTGACCTTAATCGCTCCAAATACATTTTCCAGTGATTGGTTAAGAAAGAATTATTGTGCAACTATTGAAAAAGCTGCAAAAGAAATCTGCGGTCATGATGTAAAAGTTGTTTTTAAATCTGAAACGAATACCAGCAGCGATTTAACAAATGAAGAGAAATCTAACGAACAGAGCGTTAATCATAAAACAAGATCTTTTTCTAGTGCTAGCCAAAATAATTCTTCAAAAAATCAATTCAAAAATCCTAATGGTTTAAATTTACGTTACGTATTTAAAAGATTTGTTGTAGGTCCAAATAGTAGGTTGGCTCATGCCGCAGCTTTAGCTGTTGCCGAATCTCCTGGCAGAGAATTCAATCCATTATTTATTTGTGGTGGAGTAGGTCTTGGTAAGACTCATTTAATGCAAGCAATAGGTCATTATCGAGTAGAAATAGATCCAGAAGCAAAAGTTAAATATGTATCTACAGAGACTTTTACTAACGATGTTATTAGTGGTATTCGTAGAGATGGAATGACAGCTATTCGAGATAAATATAGAAATGTAGATTTGATTTTAATAGATGATATACAGTTCTTAGAAGGCAAAGAGTATACACAGGAAGAATTCTTTCATACTTTTAACGCTCTTCATGAATCAGGAAGTCAAATAGTTATTGCAAGTGATAGACCCCCAAATCAATTGTCGGGAATTCAAGAGAGATTAATTTCGAGGTTCTCAATGGGTATGACTGCAGATATTCAACCACCTGACCTTGAGACGAGGACAGCCATACTTCAAAAAAAGGCAGAACAAGAGAGGATGAGTCTTCCCAGAGATTTAATTCAATTTATAGCAGGAAGATTCACTTCTAATATTCGAGAATTGGAAGGAGCATTTACTAGAGCTGTGGCATTCGCATCAATAACAGGCTTGCCAATGACAGTCCAATCAATTGCTCCAATGCTTGATCCGAATAGTGTTGGAGTAGTTGTCACTCCAGCGCAGGTTATTAACAAAGTGTCAGATTTCTTTAAAGTTTCTACTGATGAATTGATTAGTTCAAGCAGGAGAAAACCAGTAAGTCAAGCTAGGCAAATAGGTATGTATCTTATGCGACATGGAACGGATCTAAGCCTACCAAGAATTGGAGATGAGTTTGGAGGCAAAGACCATACAACAGTTATGTATGCTATTGAACAAGTAGAAAAAAAATTGTCTATTGATCCTAATATTGCTAGTCAAGTTCAAAAAATAAGGGATTTACTTCAAATAGATTCAAGGAAGAATTTATAGTTATTGTTAACTAGAAATAAAATTTTTAGGATCTTGATCATATCTATGTCTGAAAGGTATCTTATCTATTCCATTGATATCTCTGAGCGATTCAATTTTATTTAATGATTGTCTTAATAACCTCGCTGAAATAATTGGCATATCTCTTGGAACTGAAATTCTATTTTTTAAATATTTTAGAGAGATTCCTGAAAGTTTTTTAGGGATTAGTTCTTCACCTGTGATCATATGGGTCAAAGCTGCTCTTAATGATTCCTCAAAGGATTCTTTATTGTATGGGTTTATTTTTAGTAAATTGTCTTTATGTTTTATGACTCTTTTAAGAGCAATCTTAGCGAAATACTTTGAATCATAACTTTTATTTAATTCATAAATACCAAGGCCATTCCCAGAATCTATTAACTCAGAGAAAGTAATTTGTTTTTCATTGGTTTCTTTATAACATCCACCCATTTGTGGTGGTAAATCATGACAATGAGTATGAAAATCTCCTTGAGTTCCTCTATAAACACTTGTCCCTTCAAGAAGCGTGAGCCAGTTATCTACATAACGGTAATTAGATCTTAAATTAAACCCTTTATAGTAACTTAATGAAGCATTCATTCTCTCCATGTAAGGAATAAAAATTATATCTCCAACACCTGGCTCTATCTCACCTTTATTAGAAACTGATGGATCAATAAAGCCTGATTTTGATCTTTTTAAGATTTCATCAAATTTAGAAATGGAGTTTATAAATCTTTTTTTTCTAAAAGAATTATCTATCAAATTAATGCTTTCTCGGCAGAGCCAATTGCACCAGGATCTAAAAATTTCTCTTTCTAGCTCTCGAGTTTTAATAAGGTGACTGGATGTTATGAAAGACCCAAGAGCTCCAAATTCATTTTCTAAAAAAGCTATGATATTATCACTTTCAATTATAACTTGCCCTTTAAATTCAATTGCAGGTAATTTTCCGGATCTGACTTTATCAAGGAACCAACTTTCTTTTTGACCGTAGCAAAACATATTTATTTTTTTGACTCTGTATGGAATTCTCTTATATTCAAGCCATAACCATATTTTCTGACAGTAAGGACACCAAGAATGCCTATCTCTATAAAGGGTAACTATTACATCATTTTCACTATGTCCAAATAATCTTAAATTTGCGTAGGAATTATTAATACCATTGACTCTATCAAGATCTTCAACTTCGAACTTATTTAAATCAGCCCATGTCAGAATTCCATTCATTATTTGAATTAAAGCTTTAAACTAACGTTATAGTAATTGATAAAAAAAAATCTTGAAATTTGAATTCGATTTAATTGTTGTTGGAGCTGGATCTGGGGGACTAGCGGCTGCTAAACGTGCAGCTAGTTATGGAGCAAAAGTTGCAATCATAGAGGTAAATAAAATAGGAGGAACTTGTGTGATAAGGGGGTGTGTTCCTAAAAAATTAATGGTGTATGCAGCTAAATGTAAAAAAAATATGGATTCCTCTGTAGGGTATGGATTAAAAAATGAAGGTATTAATTTTGAATCAAATATTTTATTGAAGAATGTTAGAGAGGAGGTTTCTAGATTAAGTAATTTACATAGAAATTCTTTAAATAAATTGAATGTAACTGTTTTTGAGGGCTTAGGAAGATTTACGAATCAAAATGAATTAGAAATAATTTGTCCAAAAACAAATAAAATTAAAAACAAAATAAGTTCAAAGAAAATTCTTATTTCAGTTGGTGGAAAACCGAAGAAATTGAATATTCCTGGGATAGATTTAGCATGGACTAGTGATGATATTTTTGAATTAGAAAATTTTCCCAAATCAATATTAATAGTTGGAGGGGGATATATTGCTTGTGAATTTGCTTCTATTTTCAGAAATTTAGGTACTGAAGTAACTCAATTAATTAGAGGTCAACATTTACTTAATGGTTTTGATGATGATCTTTCTTTTTGCCTAGAGGAATCACCTACTTTTACTGATATAAATATAATCTCCAATACTCAATTAAAGGATATCAAGAAGGTAAATGGAAATTTGGAATCTACCTTAGACTCAGGCGATAAACTCCTAACTAATAACATCCTTATTGCTACAGGTAGAGAACCAAATCTTTTGCCTTTAAATTTAGATTTTTTAAATCTTAAGATGGAAGGCCAATATTTAGATGTTGATGAACTTAATCAAACAAGCAACTCAAATATTTTTGCAGTTGGTGATATTATAAATAAACCAAATTTAACTCCGGTAGCAATAGAACAAGGGAGAGTTTTTTCTGATAATTTTTTTAATCACCAAAAAAGAAAAGTAAATTATGAATATATACCTAAGGCCGTTTTCACTATCCCAGAAATTTCAACAGTTGGCTTGAGCGAGAAGAAAGCTGTAGAGATTCACTCTGAAAAAAATATAAAAATTTTCAAATGCAAATTTACCCCTATGTCTAATACTTTTCATGAGAATAAATCAAAATGTATGTTGAAGATTGTTGTTCATAAGTTAACTGATAAAGTCCTGGGATGTCATATGTTTGGAGAAACATCATCTGAGATTATTCAAATGGTATCAATTTCATTAAATGCAGGGATAACGAAAAAAGACTTTGATATTACTATGGCTTTGCACCCTACTATCTCAGAAGAGTTTGTGACTATGTATGGCTGAAATTATGAATTAGAAAAATTTAATTTTTCTTGAGCAAATAGAATTACTATAAGTAGTGAAAAGTAAATAAATAAACCTATCCTTAATTCAGAGAGATATTTAAATTCATTCAAAAAGAGTATCTTATCGAGAATGTAAAAAATATAAAAATTAATCAGAATAAATCCTTCAATTCTGGTGATTTTCCCTTTGCTCCAGAAGATTGGTAAGCATGCAAAGGTAGTTAAAACCATAAAAGGTAAGTCAACTTTTATTAGACTTTGTTCAATTACTAAACCTTTAAATCCTGAAAAAATACTACAACTTCCAAGGATTAGAAGTTGATTGAGCAAATTGCTTCCTATTACATTACCAATCGCAAGATCTGTTTTGCCTTTAAATGCAGCAATTATTGAAGTTACTAATTCAGGTAAAGATGTTCCTGTGGCGACGATAGTTAAACCAATAACAACTTCATTAACCCCCAAAAGAGTAGCAAGTGTTTGAGAACCACTTACTAAAATATTTGAACCAAAGCTTAAAAGAAATATTCCCAATATTAACTTTAGTAAAATTTTCAGCTTCCCTTCATAGTTATCTTTTAATTCTTCTATCTCTGGTTCAGCATCTTTTGTCTCTTCTCCCTTCTCATTGATGGTATTAATTTCCCATATTGTATTTAAGATTAAACAAAAAATTAGAAAGACACCTGCTTGAAATGTTAATAAGCCTGTTGATGACATAGCCCAAACCGCACAAGAGATAGCCATTAATAAAGGAACATCTCTTCTGACTATTCTGCTTTTTACCTTAAGAGGTGTTATCAATGAGCTAATACCCAAAACAACGAGAACATTGAAAATATTGCTCCCAATTACATTGCTTGCCGCAAGCGAATCACTGCCTTTTAAAATTGAACTTAGACTTACCAACAACTCTGGAGAGCTTGTCCCAAGAGAAACAACTGTTAATCCAATTACTATTTGAGGTATTCCTAAAATTAAAGATAAAAATATGGCTCCTTGAATAAAGAACTCCCCTCCAGTAAAAAGTAAAACTACTCCTAGAACTATTTCTATTATTGGAAATAAAAAATCACTCATATTTAGGATTTTATTTAGATAACAAAAATTTTCATAATTGGGTAATAACTATCCTCGAATATCTATAAATTATTGTCAATTTTAATTTGCTGTTAAAATTGACTAAATAGAAAAAATTTTGAAGACTTTAACCATAATAAAACCTGATGATTGGCATTTACATTTAAGAGAGGGTCTTGTATTAAAAAATATCATTCATTTTACTTCCGAATTTTTTGGAAGAGCTATTGTTATGCCAAATACTAAAACTCCTATTACATCTGTTGAGAGAGCTATTTCTTATAAAAAATCTATTGTTGAATCGTTATCAGAAAGTTCTAAGTTTGAACCACTAATGACAATGTATCTTACAGATGAGACTGATAAAGCAGAGCTAATAAATGGTTTCAAAAATAATATCTTTTTCGCAGCAAAATTATACCCTGCAAATGCGACAACAAATTCCAGTTATGGAGTAAAGAAAATAGAAAATCTATATAAGATTTTTGAATTAATGCAAGATAATGGAATGCCTCTTTTAATTCATGGGGAAGTGACTGACTCTGAAGTAGATGTATTCGATAGAGAAGAAGTTTTTATAGATAAAGAACTCTCTCAAATAACTAAAAGATTTCCAAAATTGAAAATTGTTTTAGAACATATAACTACATCTTATGCAGTGGATTTTGTTCAAGAAAATAATATTGGAGCTACTATCACTCCGCATCATTTGCATATTAATAGAAATGCGATGTTTTTTGGAGGCTTAAATAGTGATTTCTACTGCTTACCCGTTGCCAAAAGGGAAAGTAATAGACTCGCTTTAAGGAGAGCTGCAACAAGTGGGAAAAAATGTTTTTTCTTGGGAACTGACTCTGCTCCGCACCTTCGGAAGTGGAAGGCTTTTTGTGGATGTGCTGGCATTTTTAATTCTCCAGCAGCAATAGAAAGCTATTTAACAGTATTTGAAGAGGAAGATGCTCTTGATAATTTTGAAAAGTTTGCAAGTTTGAATGGCCCAAATTTTTATAATGTCCCCCCAAATGCAGAAAGATTAAAAATAGTTTCTAAACCTAATAAAATTAATGAATTTATTGATGTTGTTGAAGAAAAAAATATTGTCGGACAAATCAAACCATTTCATGCAGGTGAAACTTTACAATGGCAAATAGAAGGGTTAGTAAATTAAAAAATTAGATTTGAGCTGACAATTAAAAGTGTAAATTTTCCAATTTTTCTTGGTTAAATGGTTTACTTTCGGCTACGATTAAATAGTGCAAATTCCCTTGGGAGTGTGGCGGAATTGGTAGACGCGCCGGACTTAAAATCCGTCGAGCGATTTAGCTCGTGGGGGTTCAAGTCCCCCCACTCCCATTATTTAGTTATTAATTTTTAGTTCTGACGATAGCATCCAATAGTTGTTATGTTTTAACTAAAGACCAAAAATCAAAATGGAAAGTTTTTTTCAATAATTCGTTCTCTACTTTAATTGCTTATCTTGTAATTGTTTCTATTTATTTATTGGTTATTCCTTTGTTTCTTTTTTACTGGATGAATAATAGATGGAATATTATGGGCAAATTTGAAAGATTGGGAATTTATGGTCTTGTATTTCTTTTCTTCCCAGGTTTAATTTTATTTTCTCCATTTTTAAATCTCAGATTAAAGGGAAGTGATAAAGGTTAAATAATTGACTAAAGGTAAAGTTATACAAATTGGTTTATTTTTCTCATTAATAGGATTAATAAGTTATAAATTTTCGCCGCAAATTGGCATCGACAATTTTACAGCCACTACCCTATCAAGTTGTATTCTAATTCTGATTGTTATAACTTGGGTAACATCTTATATTTATAGAGTTGTAAGTGGGAAAATGACGTTTATGGAACAGAGGAAGCGTTATAGAGAACAGTACGAAAAAGTTGTTAATGATAAACTAGAAAGCAAATTCAATGAGTTGTCGAAGGAAGAGCAGCAAAAACTAATGAAAGATTTAGAAAAAAATCCATAAATTATTTACAAAAAAAATCTAAAATTCATGCAAGATAACAAAATGCGAATTACAAAAAATCAATCTTTATCAAAAGTAGATGAGAAGTTTAATGAGTTAAAAAATAATAAAAAATTAGCTTTGATGCCTTTCATCATGGCTGGGGATCCCAATATTGAAATAACGTCAAAGATCTTATTAAAGTTGCAAGAAAAAGGGGCTGATCTTATTGAATTAGGTATCCCATACAGTGATCCACTTGCTGATGGACCTGTTATTCAAGTGGCGGCCTCTCGAGCCTTAAAGTCAGGTACTACTCCAATAAAAGTAATTGCACTTTTAGAGTCTTTAAAAGGTAAGTTAAATATTCCCATAATACTTTTTTCATACTTAAATCCTTTACTATGTATTGGCTTTGAACAGTTCTGTAAGATTGCATCTAATGCTGGAGTTTCTGGTCTTATAATTCCTGATCTCCCTTTAGAGGAAGCTTATAAATTTTCTAAAATAGTTAGTAACCATTCTATGGACTTGATTTTATTGGTGGCTCCAACTACTCCTTTTGAGAGAATGAAACAAATATCAAATCATACAAAAGGATTTACTTACTTAGTAAGTGTTACAGGCGTCACTGGTGAGAGAAACAAAATGGAAAATAGAGTAGAAAATCTTATTTCTAAATTAAAAGACGTAAATAGGAATCCAATTGCTGTGGGTTTTGGGATATCCACCCCTGAACATGTTAATAAAGTTCGTGAGTGGGGAGCAGATGGAGTAATTATTGGGAGTGCATTTGTTAAAAGAATTTCAACTACAAGTGAAAAAAACGTAGTTGATCATGTTGGTGAATTTTGTAAAAATATGCGTTTAGCCGCTGATAAATAAATATTTATTTAAGCTCTAAATATTGAGTACTAATTTAAGACGATTATTGGATTGGGATTAATTATAAAACATTGAGTTTTTTGAGAGATTTCTAAGAATCTTCAGTTGGCGTTAATCTGATCTGTTTTTTTGATAACTTTATTTTGTATTCATCTCCTGGTTTTAAATCTAAAAGGGAAGTATACGCTTTGCCAATCAAAAGATTACCATTCCCTTGAACAGTAGCTATGTAGCTTAATTTTCTTCCGCCTTTACCAACAGCACTAGTCCCACCCATTTTCATCCCTTTAGCTTCTAGAAGAGCTTTATAGTAAGCAGTATAGTTTAAGCGAGGCTCTCCATTTTTTTTTGTAGAAACATATCCGCAAGCACGACATTGCTCTGATTCGCTAAGCCCTTCAATTTCTTTGAATTTCGCAAGAAGATCGCTACCAGTGAGCATAATTAATTAAAAAAAGTTCTTCTTAAATAAGATAGCAATTTGTACGTAATTCATGCAATTATTTAGGATATATTTATTCTATTAATTATCTTTAAAAATGGAAAAGTTTGT
>QCCE01000015.1 GCA_003281385.1 Prochlorococcus sp. AG-347-K17 | reverse complement strand
ATCAAACAAAATTAAACACTTTTTATTCCATGATCCATTAAAAAAATTTACACAACATTTTTTACAGGCTATATTCTTTATTCTTTTTCTATAAAAAAATTTTTCACCACAATGTTGACAAGTTCCTATATATTTTAATTCTCTCCTTTCTATAGGAAATGAGTGCCTTACAGCAATTTGAAAATTCTCCTCTTTTGAATTAATTTCATGCATCTTTTCTAGGAAATTTGGACCATGTATCTCATTTTTCTTTAATATCCTATCTACCCATGCATGAATCATTTCATGACATAAAGTACTGTTTATTTCACTAGTGGATAATTTACTCAAGATAGGTTTCGATAAGATAATTTCAGAATCTATAAAACCGTTAATACGTTTTCTTTTATAAAAACCAGCAGTAGTTTTTAATCTATTATCACTCCATCTAACTTTTACTAAAGGGTGATTATTAACCGTTAAAGAATTTTCAAAATATTGGCTATTAAATCTATGAAATAAGGGTAAAAGAGGAATTACAGGCATTATGGATTAAAATTAGTATTATTTTGACAAAAAAAGCCATCAAAAACGATTTCTTTTCTTAAAGTAATAAAAAACTCAAATGAACATGGATGCAACACTAGTTAAAGATATCGGGATTAAAGCATTATTAGTTGGCGGAGCAGTACTAGTTTCTTTTTGGACTTTTAATGCAGTCAAATTAGTTATAAGCGCCAGAGGAATTAATCCATTAGTAAGAAAGTTTTTCGATCAAATAGCTGCTGGCAGAATTGATGCAGCTTATGGTTTGACTACAAAAACTTATAAAACTCATGTAAAACGACAAGACTTTCTTAAATTTTTAGCTAGTTTAAACCTCAATAAATACAGAAATTTAAAATCAGGAAGACCAAGAGTCCAAGAAGATCAAATTATAATAACTTTGAATTTAAAATCAGAAGACAAACAAGATGAGCTCCCATTAGATTTTACTTTTGCAAAAACTGACAATCATTGGAAAATAGACAGAATAGCTAAAGTGAATTAATAATTTCTTGTGAGGCAAAAAGAATTGTTTAAAGAAGAAATAATACATCACTTAGAATTACACCCAAGTAGATTAGATAAAGAAAAAATTATCTCAGAAGCAATGGAAGAAGGCCTGGATGATTTTTTTGAAGGTATACGTATGGCACTTGATCCATTAGTAACTTTTGGTGTAAAAATTGTTCCTGAGAAAAAAACTGAAAAAAGTCAAAATTTTTTATGGGAAGATTTTAGAAAATTAGCCAATAAGCTTATTCAAAGAGAACTTACTGGTCACGCTGCTCGCGATGCAATTCTTACGGCTATGGAATCTGCAAAAAAAGAAGAGTGGAATGGATTTTATAGGCGAGTTTTAATTAAAGATCTTAGATGTGGTGTATCTGAAAAAACAATCAACAAAATAGCAAAGAAATTTCCAAAATATGCTATTCCTATTTTTTCTTGTCCTTTAGCTCATGACAGTGCAAATCATGAAAAAAAAATGATAGGAAAAAAGCAAATTGAAATCAAATTAGATGGAGTTCGCGTCTTAACTATTATTAGACAAAATAAAGTAGAAATGTTTTCTCGTAATGGGAAACAATTCCATAATTTTGGTCATATTATCTCAGAAATAGAAAACGCCTTAAAAAAAGATCCAGCTCCTTATGACTTAGTACTCGATGGTGAAGTAATGAGCGCTAACTTTCAAGATTTAATGAAACAGGTACATAGAAAAGATGGCAAACAAACCAAAGACGCAGTTCTCCACCTATTTGACTTATGTCCCCTTGAAAACTTTCAAAAAGGGAGATGGAACACTAGTCAAACAAAAAGAAGTTTATTAGTAAAAGAATGGCTAGCAAAACATTCTATGTTTCTAAAACATATACAGACACTTGAATGGGAAAATGTAGATCTCGACACTATTAAGGGACAAAAAAGATTTGTAGAACTGAATAAATCTGCTGTGGAAGGTGGGTATGAAGGAGTAATGATTAAAGATCCTGATGCTATATATGAATGTAAAAGAACACACAGTTGGTTAAAAGCAAAACCTTTCATTGAAGTCACTTTAAAAGTTGTATCAGTTGAGGAAGGTACAGGTCGCAACAAAGGGAGACTCGGAGCAATCCTGGTAGAAGGAGAAGATGATGGGTATGAATACAGTCTTAGTTGCGGAAGCGGATTTAGTGATATCCAACGTGAAGAATATTGGTCAAAACGTAATCAACTCCTTGGACAACTTGTAGAAATCAGAGCTGATGCAAAAACCAAGTCAAAGGATGCAGTGGCTTTTAGTCTTAGGTTTCCAAGATTTAAATGCTTTAGAGGATTTCAAGATGGAGAAAAAGTTTAAATTTTAAAAATAATATTCAACAAAGTAGTCAAAGAAAAATGTGGTTTTTAAAAAAAATAAAAATCTTGGCTATAAAATATAAGAATAATTATCAGGACTTTTCGAGAGACTTATGACGAAGAAAAAAGTTTTCAACTTCATAAAAACACCTTGTGGACAGGCAAAATATATCGAATTAGATGCCAACAAAACTTTACAAGGTAAATTAAGGCTTGTGTGGTTTATCTTAATTGCATCAATTAGAGATTGGAATATTAAAGAGTAAATTCTTAAGATTTTTCAAAATATTCTCTGGAGTATTTAGCTGAGAAATATACAACTAAAAAAGTTGAAATGATTCCAACGCTAGTAATAAACAAATTATTTGGTGACTGCACATTTTTTAACTCCTGAATACTTTTTGCCAAACTACCTATTGAACAATAAAGAAAAGTTCCTGGAATTATTCCAAGAAGACCAAAAGCGAAATCTCTAAATTTAACATTATTCAAACCATAAAAATAATTAAGAATACTGAAGGGAAATATCGGCGATAATCTCGCTAAAAAAATTAATTTAAGTCCGCCTTTTTCTACTACTTTTTCCATGACACTTAATTTTGGATAACGGCTAAAAAGATTTTTTAGCTTTTTTGCAAAAAAACTTTTTGATACAAAAAAAGCAACTGAAGCTCCTATGGAAGCGGAAATGAAAACGATAATTGATCCTAAATATGAGCCATATAAAAAACCTGATAATAAAGATAACCAAGAGGCTGGAAGTATTAGTAAAACAATTAAAATATAAATACAAACAAACGAAAAGATCCCCAAACCAGTATTAAAAAAAAAAGACAAATTATAAATATTTTCAAGAAATATATTCATTCTCAATTCAAAAGGTCAAGTTTTTTAGTAATTCTTTCCTTTTGTACCGAACCCTCATTTAATTTAAATCTGCATTCATCAACAATATCTTTTGGAGCCTTATCAACGAAATTTTTATTAGATAATCTCTTATTTAAATTTTCTAGTTCAATAGTCACTTTTTTTAAATCCTTGGTTAACCTTTCCTTTAATGCATCTATATTGACAAAATCCTGAAAGGGTAAGTAAACCTCTAAATCACTAATTATCCCGGAAAAAGATTTAGCAAACTCTCTTTTATCAACAGCATTAGTTTTAAAAATATAAACTTCAGAAGATTTAGTTAAGGTTTGAATATCATCAACTAAAGTTTTTAAAAATTCAATCAATTCATCATTATCTGAAATTAAATATACAGGACCTTTTTCTGATGGCTTAAGACCTAATTCAGCTCTCAAATTTCTAATCAGCCTAATAATTTCAAAGAGTTTCTGAAAGGAATTATCAAGCTTATTATCAACAAATTTATTTTCGTGAATTGGCCATTTTTGAAGAGATAGTAATGCATTATCTCGTTTTAGTTGCAGCACATGCCAAAGTTCCTCAGTAATGTGCGGCATAAAAGGATGAATCATTACCAAAATATCATTGAGCACTTTTATTAAAACTTTTTCAGATATTTGTCTATTTTTAGTCTGTTTATTATTAAACCTTTGTTTAGCAAATTCTACATACCAATCACAAAAATCATTCCACGTAAATTCATATAGGAGTTTCGCAGATTCTCCCAATTTATATTCTTTCAACAAAGCAGCGACTTTTATATTTACCTGATTCAATTTCGATAAAATCCACTTATCACATAACTCTAAAGAATTTTCATCACTATCATTAAGCGAATAATTATTATTAAAAGTTTTATTAATTAAAACAAATTTAGTTGCATTCCATAATTTATTCGCAAAATTTCTTGAAGCTTCAACAGTTGAAGATGTATCTTTTTTTCTATCAAAATCAAGCCGGATATCTTGTCCAGCGCCTGCAACTTCTCGAATTAAAGCAAATCGGAGTGCATCAGAACCATATTTATCAATTAATAGTATTGGATCAATACCATTACCTGAACTTTTACTCATTTTTTTATTGTTTTCATCTCGAACTAGACCATGAATATAAACATCCTTAAAAGGGATATTATTTGTAAAAGTATTCCCCATCATTGTCATTCTTGCCACCCAGAAGAAAATAATATCGAAACCAGTAACAAGAACACTATTTGGATACCATTTTTTAAAATCCGGATCATTTGTATTTGGCCAACCAAGGGTTGAGAAAGGCCATAAACCACTGGAAAACCATGTATCCAAAACATCTTTATCACGAACCAATTTAATATTGAATCCAAATTTTTTATTAGCTTCGATTAAGGCATCCTCTTCATTTCTTGCAACGATATATGGAGTATTTTGTTCTATTGAGTCTTGAGATTCATCTAAAACATACCAGGCTGGTATTTGGTGCCCCCACCACAATTGCCGACTGATACACCAATCATTAATATTCTCTAACCAATCCTTATAAACTTTCTCCCAGCGTGGAGGAATAAACGATGGTTTTTTAGAATCAATTTCATTAAGACATCCTTGCGATATATCGTCCATTTTCAAAAACCATTGTGTTGACAATAAAGGTTCAATTGGCACCTTACCTCTATCAGAAAAAGGAACAGTATGCTTATAATCCTCTATCTTTGTCAAAAGGCCTAAGTTATCCAATTCTTTAATAATTTTCTTTCTAGCCTCATATCTATCTAAATTTTGAAACATACCTGCATTAATATTTAAAGTTCCATCTTTGTTCATTACATTAATCTGTTTTAAATTATGCCTTTTTCCAATTGCAAAATCATTTGGATCATGTGCTGGAGTAACCTTCACACAACCAGTACCAAAATCTTTATCAACATGTGAATCAGCGATAATAGGTATTTCTCTATCAACGAAAGGAACTTTTACTTTGACACCAATAAATTCTTTATATCTATCATCATCAGGGTTTACGGCCACAGCAGTATCACCCAAAAGAGTTTCTGGTCTTGTTGTTGCAACTTCTAAGTATTTATCTAACTGTTCACCACTTTGGGAAATTAAAGGGTATTTAAAATGCCATAAATGACCATTTACTTCTTGCATTTCGACTTCCAGATCACTTACGGCAGATTGAGATTCCGGGCACCAATTAACCAAATATTCGCCTCTATAAATTAAATTCTTTTTATGGAGAATATTAAAAGCCTCAATAACTGCTTCATTTAATTTTTGATCAAGAGTAAATCTTTCTCTAGTCCAGTCAACTGAATATCCTATCCTTTTTAATTGAGAAACTATTCTTCCACCACTTTGTTCTTTCCAATTCCATGCTCTTTTAAGAAATTCATCTCTTCCAATATCCTCGCTTGTTTTGCCTTCACTTTTTAATTGTTTTTCGAGAATAGTTTGAACAGCTATTGAGGCATGATCAGTTCCCGGTAAACACAAAACATTCTTGCCTAAAAGCCTTTGAAAACGTACTACAACATCAATCAAAGCCGTATTAAATGCATGCCCCATATGCAAAGATCCAGTTACATTTGGTGGCGGAATAACAACACAAAAAGGCTCACCATCATCCTCAGGGTTAGGACTAAACGCCTTTAGACTTTCCCATTTTTCTTGCCACTTTTTCTCTACTTCAAAAGGTGAATAATTTTCTAAAGATAATTGATCATTCATCTCTGTCATGTGCAAATTTTATTTCAATAAACTTTTTGTTTATTTTATCTTGAGAGCAGCCAATTAATGAAAATAATATTTGTTTGCAAAAAAGACACATCCATTTTACAAAAGTTTGAAACCAGAACCACAGGAACAACGTTTTGCATTTTTTGGTGTTGAAATAAGAAATCCACCACCGCTCAAATCACCGTAATAATCTAATTTTAAATCTTTCAGTAAATTAAACTTTTTTACATCCGCGTACAAAGTTACTCCTTCGGTTCTTGAAATAGGGGATCCATTACATGTACCTGGCCTTAATTTAATATGCATCCATCCTTCGGAACAATTTTTATCCTCTACCAAATCAATCGACATTTCTCCTGGAGAACCTCCAAAAGAAGCTTGCCTAGATAGTTCTGAGGCAGCACTTTGACTGATTGAAAGATTGACGATCTCAGTCATCAGAAAAATAATAAATGGGCGATCCAGGGTTCGAACCAGGGACATCCTGCTTGTAAGGCAGGCGCTCTACCGCTGAGCTAATCGCCCTTATAATAGATCATTCTAATAGATGAAGTTGAAAAATTTATACTAAGTATTTAAATATTTCATGATTAAGGCAAAATTTAATTAATAAAATATATCCTATGTCCTCAAACAATAGATATAAATTGGAAAACGATTCCGATTTAGAAACTACAAATAGTTTTAAAATGTTATTGTCTAATATCAAGGCATTAAAAGATAAAACTTGGGGCTGCCCATGGCAGAAAATACAATCGCATGTATCGTTGATCCCATTTTTATATGAAGAAAGTAATGAATTTATAGATGCAATATATGAAAAAAATGGAGATAAAATATGTGAGGAGTTAGGGGATATTTTATTACAAGTCATGCTTCATGCTGAAATCGGTTACGAAGAAAAAGAATTTGCACTAAATGATGTTATAAGAAATCTAAACAAGAAAATTATTAATAGGCATCCATATATTTTTCACAAAAAAGAAAAAGTATCATTAAAAAAATCACAACAGATTTGGGTAAATATAAAAAATTTAGAAAAAGAAGCACCTCATATGAAATCTTCAATTAGTAGAAATTTAAATTTGAAAATTAAAAATTTACCGCCAACGGTTGGAACAGATAAAATAACAAATGTTGTTAAAGCTCATGGTTTCAAGTGGGAAAGTACTGATGAGATTTTTAAAAAGTTAGAAGAAGAGATTCATGAATTAAAGCAAGCAATTCAAAGTAAAAATGATTCAGAGATAAAAAATGAATTTGGGGATATTTACTTTACCCTTCTTAATCTCTCAAACTTTTTAAAGATCAATCCTGAATCAGCTCTTCAAAAAACTAATATAAAATTTTTAGACAGATTTTCAATCGTCGAAGAGCATGCAGGAGATAATATTAAAAAACAAACTCCTAAAGACTTTCAACGGCTTTGGCAAATAGCTAAACAAAAACTGGCAGGGGAAAAACCTTAAAGGAAATGACAAATATTACAACATGGATAGATGAATATCATAAAGGTTCAAGATTCGGCCTAAATGGGAAAATTTTAATTAAAAAAACCTCAAAATATCAAGAAATTATTGTTATTGAAAATGAATATTATGGAAAAGCTCTAATGCTAGATGGTTGCTGGATGACATCGTTAAAAGACGAGAAATATTATCATGAGTGTCTTGTACATCCTGCATTAAGTAGCATTGACGAAAAATCTAATGTACTAATTATTGGCGGTGGTGACGGTGGTACCATAAGAGAATGCGTTAAATATTCTCAAATATCAAAAATTGATTTAGTAGAAATTGATGAGGAGGTAATCAAAATATCTAAAAAATTTCTTAAAGAAATTGGAGGGGAAGCATGGAATGACAAAAGATTAGAAATACATGTTGATGATGGTGTTAAATGGGTAAACAAAACAAGAGATAATTTTTACGACGTTATATTTATAGATTGTTCAGATCCCTCAGAATTTTCAAATTTATTATTTTCAGATTCTTTTTATAAAGAATGTAAAAGAATACTTTCTCCTAGGGGTATATTAGCAACGCAAAGCGAATCTCCTGAATCCTTCAAAAATATTCACATAAATATTTTGAAAACTCTAAAAAATATATTTAAAGTTTCTGAAACCATGTATTCCTTTGTGCCTATATATCCAAGCGGGATTTGGAGTTGGACATTTGCTTCTTCAGAAGATCTAAATTTATCAAAGCAAAATTATGATGAAGTTGTAAAAATAGAAAAAGGATGTGACATTTGGAATTTAAGTTTTCAAAATGCAGCATTCAAAATGATGCCAAATAAAATTGTAAAAGAACTAGATTCATAAGATGACAAAAAATTTATTTGATAACGAAAATGCAATTTATATGGGAGCAAAAAGAAGTCCTGAGAATTGCTCAATTGGTATATTTGGAGTGAATTATGACGGGACATGTTCGTTTAAACCAGGAACAAGATTTGGTCCAGAAGCAATAAGACAAGTCAGTTCTTGTTTAGAAACATATTGTCCAAAAATAAAAAAAGACTTAGAGGATATTATTTATGTTGATTTTGGATCAATACTAATTGATAAAAATGACTCAAAGTCGGTTATTGCATCGGTTAAATCAGCAACAAATTATTTAATTAGTAAACGCCTTAGTCCTATTATGCTTGGAGGTGAACACTCTATTACAAGAGGCGCTATTGAAGCATTAGTAAAAAAATATCCAGATTTGATATTGGTTCAACTTGATGCTCATGCAGATTTAAGAGAATCATATATGGGAAATGAAAATAGTCATGCTTGTACTATGAAAAGGTGCTTAGAAGTGCTACCTGAAAAGAAAATTTTGCAAGTAGGAATTAGAAGTGGGACTAAGGAAGAATTTGAAATTATGCATAAAAACAACCAATTAGTTAACTTTTGTCCAGGCGGAAATACACATGAGTTAAAACAAGCTCTTCTACCATACGCCAAGTCTCCAATCTATTTAACAATAGATTTAGATTGGTTTGATCCCAGTTTATTAGCAGGAACGGGCACTCCAGAACCGGGAGGATTTTTTTGGAATGATTTTGAAGAAATACTAAAAACTTTAAAAGACCTCAGAATTGTGGCTGCAGATATTGTGGAATTATCTCCAGAAATTGACAAAAGCGGAGTAAGTAGCATAGTTGCAGCCAAAGTACTTAGAAGCTTAATTTTGTCATTAGAAAATATGCAATAAAAAATTTCTAAACTACAGTATAAAAATACTAAATACAAATTAAATATTTCATGGATTTGCTAAAAAGTCCTCTTTATTCAAAATATGTTGAATTCAATGCAAAATTAGTGGATTTTGCAGGTTGGGAAATGCCCATATCATTTTCAGGGTTAATTAAAGAGCATGAATCAGTTAGATCTTCAGCAGGATTATTTGATATTTCTCACATGGGTGTGATTTCGATCAAGGGAAGCAATCCAAAGGATTATATTCAAAAACTTTTTCCTACTAATTTATACTCAATCTCTGAAGGCCAGGGGCTTTATACAGTAATGCTCAATGATAAAGGAGGAATAATAGATGACTTAATAATTTATGACCTTGGTATACAAGAAAATGACATATCAGAATTATTGTTAATAGTTAATGCAAGTAGATATGAAGAAGACTTTCAGTGGATAAAAAATAATTTAAATATGTCTGAAATTTCGATAACAAACTTTAAAAAAGACAAAGTTCTTTTAGCACTACAAGGAAAAAACTCATTCGCTTTATTTGAAGAATGGATTGAATCTTCGATCTCACATATCCCTAACTTTGGATGCGAATATAAAATTTTTGAACATATTTCGCCCAAAGAAAAAATTTTCTTTTCAAAGACAGGATATACGGGGGAAAATGGTCTAGAAATACTTTTATCTAAAAAAGCAGCAATTAATTTTTGGGATTTCTCAATTTCCAAAAATGTTGCACCTTGTGGTTTAGGAGCTAGAGATACTCTTAGACTTGAAGCAGGCATGCATCTTTATGGTCAAGACATCAATGAAGAAACTTCTCCATATGAAGCAGGTTTAGGCTGGCTAGTACACCTAGAAAATAATCACGAATTTTTTGGAAGAAGATTTCTTGAAGAGCAGTCAAGATTAGGTATTCAAAAAAAGTTAGTTGGTCTTTCTATAGAAGGTAAAGCAATAGGAAGAAAAGGTTGCACAGTTTTTAAAGGTGAAGAAAATATTGGAACTATCACAAGCGGCAGTTGGTCTCCAACTAAACAACAAGCTATAGCTTTTGCATACATCAACACTTCGCATGCACGAATAAATAATGAAGTGCAAGTATTAATAAGAGGCAAAAAATTAAAGGGAATCATAACAAAAAGAGCGTTTTATAAAAAAAATTATTAACTAAATTTACCCTTAAAGAATTATTATAAGTTATTGATAAATAAATCATACTTAGATGAGAAACAAAATTTGCAAAGAACTCAATAATACAGATATTGGTAAATTAGTTAATTTATGCGGATGGGTAGATAGAAGAAGAGATCATGGTGGTGTAATTTTTATTGATTTAAGAGACCATAGTGGATTCCTGCAAATAACAATTAATCCCGATGATGGTGCAAATCTATTTAAACAGGCAGAAACTCTAAAAAATGAGACAGTAATAATGGTTAGCGGAATTATTAATGAAAGGCCCAAAGATTCCATAAATACAAATTTAAGTACTGGAGAGTTAGAGCTTAAGGTTAAAGATTTGCAAATTCTCAACCAGATTAAAAAAAACTTACCTTTTCCAGTTTCTATACATGATTATGAAAATACAAAAGAGGAACTCAGATTAAAATATAGATACCTTGATTTAAGAAGGGGAAAATTACTAGAAAATTTAAAAACAAGACATAAGATTATTAAAGTTGCTAGAGAATTTCTGGATAATTTTGGATTTACAGAAGTTGAGACTCCATTACTTACAAAATCAACTCCAGAAGGCGCAAGGGATTTTCTTGTTCCTGCACGTCTTTCAAATGGAGAATTTTTTGCTTTACCGCAATCACCACAACTATTTAAACAACTTTTAATGGTTGGAGGCCTGGACAAGTATTATCAAATCGCAAAATGTTTCCGTGATGAAGACTTAAGGGCAGATAGACAGCCAGAGTTTACTCAATTAGATATTGAGATGAGCTTTATTAGTGAAGAAGAAATAATTTCTTTTAATGAAAGTCTCATAAAAAAAATATGGAAAGAAGTTTTAAATATTAAATTTAATAATGCTTTTCCAAGAATATCATGGCAGGAAGCAATGGATAATTACGGCACTGATAGACCAGATACTAGATATCAAATGTTATTAAAAGACTTAGGAGGTGTATTAGGTGATATTGGATTTAATATTTTCACCAAGGCAATTGAGTCTGGAGGTTTTATAAAATCCATAACAGTGAAAGGAGGTAATTCAAGTATTAGCAACGTAAGAATTAAACCAGGTGGTGACATCTTCCAAGTAGCGCAAGATGCAGGAGCTGGTGGTTTGGCTTTTATAAGGGTAAAAGGAGATGATCTTGAGACTATTGGGGCAATTAAAAATAATTTAAGTGAAGAGCATATAGCTGATATTTTAAAAATCACAGAAGCAAAAGATGGAGACTTAATCCTCTTAGGAGCTGGAGATAAACAAATTGTCAATCAGTCATTAGATAGGGTTAGACAATATGTCGCAAAAGACTTAAATCTCATTGATAAAAGTAAATGGAATTTTTTATGGGTAACTGACTTCCCGATGTTTGAGAGAAATGTAGAAGAAAATAGATATGAAGCTTTACATCATCCTTTTTGTTCTCCAAAAAATATAAAATCTAATGATTCTGAAAACTTGAAAAAAGAAATTGAGAGCTCTACAGCAAATGCTTATGACTTAGTTCTTAATGGATTGGAATTGGGAGGTGGCTCTTTACGTATTCATGAAGCGAACTTACAAAGAGAGGTTCTGAAAACGGTAGGACTTACTGATAAAGAGATTGATGAAAAATTTGGATTTTTAATAGAAGCATTAGAAATGGGTGCTCCTCCTCATGGTGGAATAGCGTTTGGATTGGATCGTATTACCATGCTGATCATTGGTGCAGACTCAATCAGAGAAACAATTGCTTTTCCAAAAAATCAACAAGCAAAATGTCTTCTTACAAATGCACCTTCAAATGTCTCTGAATCACAATTAAAACAATTAGATATTGAAATAACAATTGATGAATAAGAATATATATGGATGTACTAAAAGTTTTTTGTTTAAATAAAATAGAAGGAGGCTGTGCTTAATTAAAAATATTTAATGTCAAAATTTGTATTTGTCACCGGAGGAGTAGTTTCTAGCATTGGAAAAGGAATTGTGGCTGCAAGCCTAGGAAGATTATTAAAGTCTAGAGGATATAGTGTTTCAATATTAAAACTAGATCCATATCTAAATGTTGATCCAGGCACAATGAGCCCTTTCCAACATGGAGAAGTATTTGTAACCGAAGATGGGGCTGAAACCGATCTAGATTTAGGTCACTATGAAAGATTTACTGATACTGCAATGACTAGGTTGAATAGTGTAACAACGGGATCTATTTATCAAGCAGTTATTAATAAAGAAAGAAGAGGTAATTATAACGGTGGAACTGTGCAAGTAATACCTCACATAACGGGAGAAATTAGAGAAAGGATTCATAGAGTAGCCGCTAACAGCAATGCAGATATTATTATTACTGAAATTGGTGGAACAGTTGGTGATATTGAATCTCTACCTTTTTTAGAGGCAATAAGAGAATTCAAAAATGATGTCAATAGGAACGATGTTGCATACATACACGTAACATTACTTCCTTACATCAAAACCTCTGGCGAAATAAAAACTAAACCAACACAACATTCAGTGAAAGAATTAAGATCAATTGGAATTCAGCCAGATTTACTTGTATGCCGAAGTGATAAATCTATCAATGAAGCTCTTAAAAAAAAACTTAGTGGTTTTTGCGGTGTCAGTATCAACTCTGTAATTGAAGCTTTAGACGCAGACAGTATTTATTCTGTACCTCTTTCTTTAAAAAAAGAAGGTTTATGCAAAGAAACCTTGAAGTATTTAGACCTTGAGGATAAAAAATGTGATTTGAAAAATTGGGAGCAACTAATACACAACCTAAGAAATCCTGGAGATCCAATAAAAGTTGCCCTTGTAGGCAAATATATTGAACTTGGAGATGCATATTTATCCGTTGTTGAAGCTTTAAGACATGCATGCATTGAACAAAAGGCTTTATTAGATTTACATTGGGTAAGTGCTGAAATGATAGAAAAAAATTCAGCAGAAACTTACTTAAATGAAGTTAATGCAATTGTCGTACCCGGGGGATTTGGCAATAGGGGAGTTAATGGAAAAATTTCGGCTATAAAATTCGCAAGAGAAAATAAAATTCCCTTTTTAGGTTTGTGCCTTGGTATGCAATGTGCAGTTATAGAATGGGCCAGGAATGTAGCTAATCTTCCAGATGCATCTAGTTCAGAACTAGACCCAAACACTCCAAATCCAGTGATACATTTATTACCAGAACAGGAAGATGTAGTTGATTTAGGTGGGACAATGAGACTTGGAGTTTATCCATGTAGATTGACAAAAAATACAACTGGGAAAAAATTATATGATGAGGATGTTATATATGAGAGACATCGACATAGATACGAATTTAATAATTACTACAAACAAAGTTTTTTAGATTCTGGATACAAAATTAGTGGTACATCACCAGATGGCAGATTAGTTGAGTTAATTGAGTTAGAAAATCATCCATACTTCTTAGCCTGTCAATATCATCCTGAGTTTTTATCGCGACCTGGCAAACCTCATCCTTTGTTTAAAGGATTAATAAAGGCCTCACAAGATAAGTTAACTCAATCAAATTAATATTCCTTATTTTTTTGAATGAAAATGACAAATTTTTTACCCTTAGTCGAACAATTTCATTCATTACAAGGTGAAGGCTATCACGCTGGAAAAAGTGCTTTTTTTGTAAGATTAGCCGGATGTAAAGTTGGATGTTCGTGGTGCGATACCAAGAATTCATGGGACGAGAAAAAACACCCTTCTATATCAATTGAAAAAATAATAGATCGCATAAAAATTGCCAGAAAAAAAGGAGCATCTTTTTGCGTTATTACAGGTGGAGAACCTTTACAACACAACTTGGATAATTTTTGCAAAGCCATAAAAAAAATGACGATGGGAAAAGAACAAAAGCCAATGAAGATTCATATAGAGACAAGTGGAGTTAATTCAATATCAGGAAGCTATGACTGGATTACTTTATCTCCGAAAAGACACTCACCTCCAAAAAATTATTTTTTAAAAAACTGTAATGAAATTAAAATAATAATAAATGAAATAGAAGATATTGAATTTGCTATTCAAATAAAAAAAGAAACTTTAAAACAATATCAACTCTCTAAAAGCGAAGATGGCTTTAAAAAAGAAGATAAAATTTTTTATTTACAGCCTGCATGGAACAATGCGAATGGGTTTTCTCTTGCTATCGATTTCGTAAAAAATAACCCTGATTGGAAATTGAGCCTTCAAACTCACAAATACTTAAAAATTAATTGAAATCATATGACTCTTAAAAATAAATCGATAGTAGTTTTATTATCTGGAGGTCTAGATTCTTCTACAGTTACTGGTATCGCCAAAAAATCCGAAGCTAAAATTTTCGGCCTTTCATTTGACTACGGTCAACGTCATAAAAAAGAATTAAATTCTGCATCAATAATTGCAAAACACTTTGATATCGAAGAATTTAAAATCATTAAGCTTGACTTATCTTTATGGGGAGGCTCGTCATTAACTGATACTCAAAAAAATATTCCAATAGAAGGAGTACAAACTAATAAAATTCCTAATACTTATGTTCCCGGGAGAAATACTATATTTATTTCCGTTGCACTAAGTTATGCCGAAGCAATAGATGCTGATTTTATAGGATTAGGAGTTAATGCACTAGATTATTCTGGTTATCCAGATTGCAGACCTGACTACATTAAAAAATTTCAAGAGTTAGCAGATTTAGCAAATAAAAGAGGAAGAGAAAATAATCCAATAAAACTATGGACACCATTAATAGATTTAAATAAAGAGGATATTATAAAATTAGCTTTTGATAATCATGTCCCTTTAGATAAAACATGGAGTTGTTATTCGGGTAATTTAAAACCATGCGGCAAGTGTGATAGCTGCAGAATTAGAAATGCCGCTTATGAAAAATGGCTTAATAACAATAATAAAAAATGAAAATAAAAAAAATAATTCTAGAAAAATGGATAGATCCAGCACTGATTACGCATCATCTAGCAAAAAAATTCGGAAATAAAGGATTAGCTTGGCTAGACAGTGATGGCAACGAAAATGGAGAATGGTCAATAATAGGAATTAAACCTAAAAAAATAATCCAATCAAGAGATATCAATAACTTAGACAAAACTAATAATCCATTTAACAATTTAAGAAATATTAAAAAAGGATTTTGGATCGGATGGTTAAGTTATGAAGCTGGAGTTTTCATAGAACCCAAAAACCCATGGCGAAAATCTAATATGGCAACTTTATGGATTGCATCATATGATCCAATCATTAAATGTAATCTAATAAAAAAAGAAATAATTATCGAAGGCACGAACTCATCTGAACTGATGAATTATAAGAACATAATCAACAATATTAAAAATATTGAAAAGGAAAATATTATTAAAACAAATTTGAATTTTGATTTTTCAAAAATAAATTTGGACGAAATGTCTGAAAAATTTCAGAAAAATATTTTAAAATTAAAAAAATTAATTTACCTAGGTGATATATTTCAAGCAAACCTAACAACTAAATGCGAAATTGAATCTTCTAAAAACTATAATCCTTTAGATATTTATTTGAAAATTAGAAAGAAATTAAGAGCTCCCTTCGGAGGAATCATAATAAATAATAATTATAAAGAGGCTGTATTATCTACCTCGCCAGAAAGATTTATAAAAATAGATAATAAAAATTTTGTAGAATCAAGACCTATCAAAGGAACAAGATCCAGAGATAAGGATTTAAATCAAGATGCACTTAATGCTATCGATTTAATAACGAACGAAAAAGATAGAGCCGAAAATATTATGATTGTTGACCTAATAAGAAATGATTTAAGTAAAGTTTGCGAAACAGGAAGTATTATGGTGCCAGAAATATTAAAACTTGAAAGTTTCTTAAAAGTTCATCATCTAACCTCAGTAATCAGAGGCAAATTAAAAAAAGACAAGAACTGGATCGATTTACTAAAAGCTTGTTGGCCTGGGGGCTCTATAACCGGCGCACCTAAATTAAGATCATGCCAGAGACTTTTTGAATTAGAAGAATGTGAACGAGGACCATACTGCGGTTCATTTTTGAAGCTTGACTGGAATGGAGAGTTTGACAGCAATATACTAATAAGATCATTTTTAATTAAAGACAAAAAAATTAATATATATGCTGGTTGTGGAATAGTTATTGACTCAAACCCTGAAGAGGAAACTAATGAACTAAAGTGGAAACTTTTACCGTTAATTGATTCACTAAAATGATTGAAACATTAGGCTGGTTCAAGGATCAATGGTTGGATATTGATAGAATATTTATTGCAGCTAATAATAGAGGATTAAAATTTGCTGATGGTATATTTGAAACCATTTTGATAAAAGAAAACAAACCTGTTCTTTTTGATGAACATATGAAAAGGTTAGAAAAAAGTAGCAAGATTTTAAATATTAATCTCAAAATAAATAAATTAACTTTGATACAACTTATTAAAGATGGAATTAGAAAGTTATCGCTTAAAAATGATCAATTTGCTTCAGTAAGAATTAACTATAGTCGAGGAATTAATAAAGGTCGAACACTAACAATTAATAGCACTTTAGAGACAAAAGAGTTGGATAATTTATGGCTTGAATTCTATATAATAAAACCAAATTTTAACCCGATAAGCGTTTGCATTAGTCAAACGGAAAAAATAAATGAATTCAGTTTAATAAGTAAATGCAAAGCATTTTCATATAATCAGGCAATACAAGTTTTAACAGAAGCTAATGAAAAATCATTTGATGATTCTATCCTTTTGAATACGTCAGGTGAACTTTGTTGTGGAAGTACATTTAATCTTCTAATTAAAAGAAATAATCAATGGATAACTCCTAGAAAAGAGAGCGGCTGTTTAGAGGGAATAATGGTTTCTAAAGCTATAAAATTGAAAATTGTAAAAGAAGAATTAATTCTTCCAGAATTTCAAAATGATGACATAATTGTTGCAATTAATAGCTTATCTTGCAGACAAATTAATCAAGTTGATGGTTTAAAGCTTCAACCTAAATTCGATCCAATTTACTTTTGGGATTTACTATATAGTTGAACTTTATGAATATCTGGTAAAAAAACATCAGATACTTTAGTTATATTGTTATTGACTTTAAATTCAACAATTTTCCCAATAATAATAATTGATGGAGCTAAAAATTCCTTATTTTTGATTTTATCTGGAAGATTTTCTAATTTCTCTATCAAACATTTTTGATTTTTTAAAGTAGCTTCTTGAATAACAGCGCATTTAGTATTCTTATCTAAACCACCTAAAATTAATTCTTCCACAATAAATTCAATATTTTTTATACCCATAAAAATTACTAAGCTATCTGATGATTTAGCTAAATCCCTCCAATTAACTGTCTTTTTTTCCTTATCTACACGCTCATGTCCAGTGACGAAAGTTACAGAACTAGCAGCATCTCTATGGGTAAGTGGAATACCAAAATATGAGGGTGCAGCTATGCCAGAAGTAATCCCAGGCACTATTTCAACTGAGACTCCATTATCTTCTAAAAAAGAAACTTCTTCACCACCCCTAGAAAAGACAAATGGATCTCCTCCTTTAAGACGAACAACATTTTTGCCTTCTTTTGCCAATTTCAAAATAAGAGCATTAGTTTCAGCCTGAGGCACAGAACACTTCCCAGCTCTTTTGCCTACATGGAAAATTTCTGTATTTTTTCCTGCCTCTTTTGTTATTTCATCCGGAATTAAAGCATCGTGGACTAATGCATCACAATTTTTTATTAGGCGTAAAGCTTTAAGGGTTAAAAGTTCAGGTTCTCCAGGACCTGCTCCAACTAAATAAACAATGCCGGGCACAATAATCTCCATTAACAAGTATCGTAGTAGAAGTTAATCGCAATGAAGGTAAATATTGTGAAAGAAAGTTTATTAAAAGCAAATAAAAAATTTACTCTCCTTAGTGCGTTTATAACTCTTCTAAATGATCGTTTAAGTGAAAGTATACTTTTACCCATATTACCCTCTTTTGTTTTACTTTTTGACTCTAAAGCAAGTACATATGGTTTATTATCATGCACTTACCAATTAGCTCAATTTACAGCTTCACCATTTATAGGACTTATGAGTGATAGATATGGAAGAAGACCTGTTACTCTTTTTTGTATTACTGGTTCAGTAATAGGAATATCAATATTATCTTTTACGGTTCTTTTTAATTGGTCAAATTCAATAGCCTCTATCCCTTTATTTTTATTATTTTTAGCAAGACTAATTGACGGTTTAAGTGGGGGTACTGCAGCTACTGCAACAACAATTCTTGCCGATATTTCAAGCCCTGAAAAAAGAGCAAAAACATTTGGTCTTATTGGAGTAGCTTTTGGTTTGAGTTTTTTCTTAGGTAATATTTTTGTTGTAATTTTTGCAAAAAATACAAATAATAATTTTATTATTCCAGTTTTGATAGCCTCAATCATTCCAATAATAAATTTGCTCCTTGTATTTTTTTACTTACCAGAAACCAAACCTAACAATAACTCAATTAAATCAAAAACTATTTTAAAAAACCCTATAAAAGAGCTTTTTAAAGTTTTCAAAGAAGAAAAAATTAAAAAATTATCATTAGCTTTTTTTATTTACTTTATTGCTTTTACTGGATTGACCAATATCCTTATATTTTTCCTTCAAGAATCGTTAAACTGGACTACCAAAGCATCAAGTGGAACTCTTGTTGTGGTAGGAATAATTGCAATTATCGTTCAAGGAGGACTAATAGGGCCTCTAGTAAAGCAATTTGGAGAAATGAGATTGACACTCATCGGGTCAGGATTCATTCTTGTGGCATGTGCTCTTTTAATAACTGCTCCAAAAGTAAATGCGATGCTTAATATTTATTCAGCTGTTTCATTTTTAGCCGTTGGGGCAGGGTTAATTACGCCTACCTTAAGAGCACTAATATCAAAGAAATTAGACATTGATAAACAAGGATCAATTTTAAGTAACCTTCAGGGTCTACAGAGTCTTGGAGGAGTTTTAGGAATTGCAATGGCTGGGAGGGTTTATGATAGTTTTGGCCCTAAATCACCTTTTATAGCTGGTTCCGTTATCTTACTTTTCATGATATACCTTATTGCAGAGGGTAAAAATAATAATTCTTTCAATAATCAAAAATCAAAAGTTTTTTAATGAAAAGCCAGGCTGATGTTTTTATTAATAGAGAATTAAGTTGGATTAAATTCAATAAAAGAGTACTCCTAACTGGTATGGAAAAGGAGTATAAAATCCTAGATAAAGTAAAATTTTGTTCAATTTTTAGTAATAATCTAGATGAATTTTTTATGGTAAGGGTAGCTTCATTAAAAGCTCA
>QCCE01000014.1 GCA_003281385.1 Prochlorococcus sp. AG-347-K17 | reverse complement strand
TACCAAATCAAGATGAGATCCCAAAACAAGATTCAAATGATATGAATTTATTTGATCCTATTTAGAAATTAATAACATTTTGAGAAATTGAGGACTAAATTGATAATGTTAAATCTTTGTTTTTTAATTTATGCTTAATGGCTTTTTAAATGCATATAAAGAGTTTTGGATTAAAGCTACAGAATTCAAAGGATTCACATCTCGAGCGGACTGGTGGTTAGTCCAGTTAGCGAATCTTATAATTTCTTTCTTAACTATCCCAATATTTTTAAAAACGTTTGGATTCAATGCTTATGGAATAATTTGTATCATTCCTCAAATAGCAATTGATATAAGAAGAATCAGAGATTTTGGAAAAGATTGGAAATGGATCTTTATTAATTTAATACCTATCTTAGGATGGATCTTATGGTTCATCTGGTTAGGCTTTGGTAAGACAGGTCATGGAAAAAATAAACTTATATAGAAATTAACTCTTGATTTTTTTTCTTTTTTTAAAATCTACAAATCTTATCTTTTTTCTTAACTCTATTTGTTTTTCAAGAATTCTAAACACATGCATCTCGCATTCAGTTAATTTAAGAAACTGATCGAGTGTATCTTTATCTTCTTCATCAAAATCTTCGAAAACTTCTGAAATAGCATTACTATTTCTAGAAATGAAATCCTCAGCAACATCTTGTGGATTCTTACCTGATTCAAAATCCTGAAAAGCTTCATAAGAATTAAGTTCTCTCGTTAACCATTTAAACCATGGTTCATTTTTATTATGTTTTTTATTTATGATTTTCTTCATAAAAAATTTTTTACTAGTTTAATCATTATTAATTATTCATTCTTTGACAGCTGTAAAATTACTTATTTTCAAATTAAATTAAAAATCAACCTTTGTATTTTTGCAAAGCAACTAACAAATTACTCATAAAACTTCGTTAATAATAAGTATTTATTACTCATTACTTTCTCTATAGGATAGCTAGCATAAGTTTTTTATAAAGTACATTGTCAATCCCATTTTATGACTTTCCTTCATCCCCAATTTTAATCATTGGTGCACTTGGTATTGGAGTAGCAATAGCAGTTTTTTTTGTCTCTTACCAAAAATATTTCAATTCTCCTTTGAATAAAGAGCTTGCAAAAAAGAAAAAATCCTTAATAAAGGAACAAAAAGAATTAAATGAAAGATTAGAAAAAATAGAAAGAGATTTAAAAAATTTATAAAAATTACTCTTAGATATAGATGAGTTAATGATCTCGAATTCAAGACCTTAATTTTTTAAACGGGAATTTTGGTCTATAAGGGGTTATGGATAAAGATCATCTTATTGAGTTAATTTCTAATAGTCTTCTTTACGAGAGTAATAATTCTGACTCTACTAAGAATCTTAGTGACTTTAGAAATTACTTAGAAAGGTTAAATTTAGATCAATTGAGAACTATGTCTAAAGAATTTATTCTTTAGTATGATTTTTAAAATATTTTATTGTTCATTAAATAATCAATACTTTTTAAAAATTGTTAGTATCAAAAAAATAAGAGAAATATGCTTAAAGTAAATAGAGGCGAATTTTTAATAAAGCCATTTCTTAAAAGAAATAATTTTAAAGCTTCTTATCAAATTATTTCTACCATCTTCCCCATAATCTCTATTTGGTTAATCATCTACCACATGATAAATCAACCTTTTTCATTAATAATTAAAGGATTTCTATTAATACCTTTTATAGTTCTTCTAACTCTATTCTCTTCTCGAACATTTTCGTTAATGCATGATTGCGGTCATAATTCTCTTTTTACAACACGGAAATTAAACCGCTCCTTTGGATTTTTACTTGGTTTGGTTAATGGTATTCCACAGAAGTCATGGTCTATTGATCATGCATATCATCATAGAAATAATGGAAATTGGGAAATTTACAAAGGGCCAATAGATGTTTTAAGTCTTGAAGATTATGAATCCCTTACAAAAAGACAGCAAATATTTTATAAAGTTAGTCGAAACTGGATGATGCTCTTCCCTGGCGGTTTTTTCTACTTGGTTTTAAAACCCAGATTAGGACTTGTTATTATTATTTTTAATTTAATTAAAGATATATTTGAAGAGACTTTTATCAAAATAAAAAACAGAGAAATTTCTGAACTTCTCGCTATTAATTCAAGATTCAAACCACCTTTTTCTGATTATGGAAATAATTTCAGTGAACTAAGTGAATTAATAATTAATAACATAGTAGTAATAGTAGGTTGGATTTTTATGAGTAAATGGTTGGGATTAGTTTTTTTTCTATCATTTTATTCCATTGTTTTAACATTATCAGCAGCAATTTTAATATGTGTTTTTTTCGTACAACATAACTATGAGAATGCATATGCTAAAAATACAAAAAATTGGGATCTCGTCGATGGAGCTATTTTAGGTAGTAGCAATTTAGATATCCCTAATTGGCTAAATTGGTTTTTAGCAGACATATCCTTCCATAGCATTCATCATCTCTCTGAGAGAATCCCAAATTACAACTTAAGAGCTTGTCATAAAGCAAACATTCATTTGCTACAACAATCAAAGTTCTTAAAATTAAGAGAATTTTCAAACTGCTTCAAATATATTATTTGGGATAATAAAAATGAAAAATTAATTCCCATAAATTAATATCTAATTAAACCTTCTTCTCAATTTTCTTTTTAGAGGAATATTGCTGTATGCATGAGTACCAATAGATGGAGGCAAGTCATTCTTTAAAGGATGCATAAATGCATTTGCCATACTCTCTAACATTTTCGAAAGCCAATTAATTGCTGATTTCATTTGAAAATCTAAAATTGTACTTTTTTATCATCTAACTAAATTACTGAAAAGTAAATCAGTCTTTATGCTGATTTTTTTTAAAAATTACCTTTTAAAAATAATATTAAATAATCAAAATTATTTTTTATTTCAATTTAAAAGAAAAATATTACTCCCGTTTTAAAGGTAAGACAGGTGCAAAATAAATTTAGTAAATAATACTTATTTTTTCTAATTGACTTAATAAATTAAATTATTGAACTTAATTTCGTGCTATATCTCTATTCCAAACAAATCTAACAATATTATGATTGATTCATTTATTTCAACCAACCAGAATACAGAAATAGATTCTATTAATTCATATTTTGAGTGTATTACTGAATGCAGTACTGTAGATGGTAATCAAGAATGTATTACGCGTTGTTTAGAAATTCATTTAAAGGGGGGTGATCATTATGAATAAAAAAAATTCACAACAAAGGAAAACAACTTTAAAATGGAACTCGAATGGAGAGCTTTCAGAAATTGATATGTTAAGAATTTTAGAAAAGATATCATCACATAATGATCTTAATCAATGTGAATTAACATGCGATTCTGATCAAGTTTGAAAATTATTATTTCTAGACCTTTTTAAATTATTAATAACCCAAAAAATTTGATACTAATACCAAAAAAATATTTCTATTAAGCTGTGTTTTATTGTTCTGAAGTCAGAATAGATTTAAAAATTTCCTTTTTCAATATTTTTACTAATGCTGTGTGTAAAAAAACCGCTTAGGAGATTTTTGTGCAATATAAATATTGAATCAATCAGAGTTCACTAGGGATTTAGATTATTTTAAAAATATCTTAGATTTTATTCTAAAAATTAATTTTTAGAACTCATTCCTTTTTTTAAGAATGTTTTACTAATTTCTTTTTTTGTTAGTTGAATCGGTTTTACTAAACCTGAATTTCCATGAGTTGGACAATAATATGTCATAAGCATCCAATTGCTTTTTTTATCCATAAATATTATCTAAAAATTAATAAGTAAATAAATAGGACAAATTTTGAAAAAATTGAAATTTTTTAATATTTTTTTCTTTTTTACTTAATAATTTATAAAAATTTTGAATCTATTCTCACTAAATGGATATAAATACGCATGACTTTTATAGATAATCCTGCTATTTATTAATAAATTGAAAATTATTTATGTCTCTAGAATCCATATTGATGGTGATTGCTCCAATCTGTCTTTTTACTGTAGGGGTTATCGTTTTACCTATTTTAGTAAAACCACGTAAACAATCTAGTTTACCTAAGAGGTACATACGCGGTCTTTAAATTAATTAAGCTTTAAAATTGAGCAAAGACAATCAGCAAAAAAATTAATAAATAAGACGAAATAAAGATATTGCCATTAAAGAATAAATACAAAAATTTTCAGGACAAATTGTTTTATTGGAGGATTAATTTAAAGTAGTAAAAAATTTTTCGATAAAAAACTATAAAGCTATTTTCATTATGAGATCCTGTAATGGATAATAGAATATGTAAAATCACTTTTATTTAAAAAAATTCTTAACCAAAAAATCATTTGAGTAATATAAAATTTTCAGGTCTCAAAGGCCAAGCGCTTGTAATAGAGGATAAAGATATTCCAAGCATAAAAGAATTTCAGGATGTTATCCCAGATCACTACTTTAAGTGCGATACAAAAACTTCTTTGAGGTATCTTTTACAATCAACTTTCATTCAATCATTAGTATTTGCGATAGGCTTAACGATTCCATTTACCCCAAAAATGATCCCAGTTTGGATTATTTACTCATTAATATGTGGTACAACTGCAATGGGATTTTGGGTAATTGCCCATGAATGTGGACATGGGGCATTCTCTAAAAACAAGACCTTGGAAACTATAACTGGTTATTTTCTACATTCATTACTTCTAGTTCCTTATTTTTCTTGGCAGCGTTCTCATGCTGTTCATCACCGATTCACAAATAATATTACCAATGGAGAAACTCACGTTCCTTTAGTCATTAGAGGAAATGGAGTAACAGAAAAAGTTGGCGGAGAAATAGAATTACATTTCTCAAATTCCTTGGGTAATAAAAATTACGGAATTCTTCAACTTTTCTTACATCTCATATTAGGCTGGCCTGCTTATTTACTTGCGGGAAGTACCGGAGGTATTAAATATGGAACTTCAAATCATTTTTGGCCAATCAAACCATTTTCTAAAGCATTATGGCCATCGATATGGAGAAAGAAAGTTTGGATTTCAGATATTGGTGTAGGTTTGACAATGTTGGGTATTTTTTATTTAGTTTTTAAGTTTGGATTATTTCCTGTAATTGCTCTTTATTTAGGTCCTTTATTGGTGGTTAATTGTTGGTTAGTAGTTTATACATGGCTTCATCATACAGATACAGATGTCCCTCATCTTTCAGATAAGGAATTTTCCTTTATGAGAGGAGCATTTTTATCTATTGACAGGCCTTACGGTAAGGTCCTTAATTTTCTTCATCATAATATAGGCTCTAGCCATGTCGTTCATCATGTATGTCCAACAATCCCACATTATCATGCAAAAAAGGCAACTACCTTAATTAAAAAAGCCTTTAAAAAGCCATATCTTTTCAATCCTGATCCAATACACAAAGCTCTCTGGAATATTGCTTGTAATTGCGTTGCTGTTAAATTAGACATCAAAAGAGGGAGATATTTATGGCAATCTTCATACAAAAAAAGTAGATAAAAAGATAATAATTCTCCGGGTTTATCACATTAATTTACGCAAATCTGAAAAGAATATAAAAGAATTAGCAATTTTAAATTTTCCATCTTAAATAGTACTTAAGTTTTTTAATCTTATGAGTGGCGACAATTTACATGGTAAGCAGCCTATAAAATTTTATTCGGAAAAAATAACACTTACAAAAGTTGAATTATTAGAGAGACATTTGAGTTTAGGCGAAAAAATTTTAGATTTAGATCAAAAGCATAAAGAATGGAGCAAAAAACTATCAGGTTGATCGCCTAAAATGTTTAATTTTCTTAGCTTATTGATATTTGTATTTGACTTATCAAGAAATTTTTCTATAAATTATTAAAAAATTATTTGCAGGCATCCTAATAACTTCTTCTTGAGAAAAACCATTTTTCTTACACTCATCACAAACTTCTTCAAGATTTTTAAGACCCCAAAGATCATTTTGCATTTTCAATGAATTATCAAAAATATAGTTACTTTCACTTATATGCTTATTACAAATTTTAAAAGGCCCATACAATATCAAAAATTGTCCCTTATTGAGTAATTTTCCTGACTCTCTAAATAGCGCTACAGCACAAGACCACGCTGCTACATGAATCATATTTATTGAGACTATTCCTTGCAAAGAATGAAATAATCTCAATGGAATTTTCCAAGGAATTTTTTCTACATCAATCTCAAGAGGCTGTGGCATTTTCTTAGTTAATTCCTCATACTCAATCCAAGAACTTATACTTTTTCTATGCAATAAATCTGGATCACTTGTTTGCCAAATTATTCCAGGAAAGCGTTTTTGAAAAACTACTCCATGTTCACCGCTACCGCTTCCAATTTCCAATATAGAACCCCTTTTAATAATTCTAGATAATACATCACCAATGCAGTCTCTATTTCTTTGAGTTGCCGAAAAAAAAAGCCTATTATCCAAAACTAAAAAAATTGGGCGTTATAGTGATAAAGAATAATTCTAAAATCCTTGATTATTTAACCCGTCTCAATTTAGGAGTCTTGAAAAACATTATCTTCAGGCTAAAGAATAATATTAAAATTGTAAGAGCAGGCAAGATATAGAGTATTAAATCAGAACTCAATAAAGAAGGAATCCTTCCAAAAATTAAATGCATGTAATATGTCGAGAATGACATAAATTCATTTGTAACTAATTTATTAATAGCAATTATTTGAATTTAAAAACTACTTTTAGTCAAATAAATAAAAATTCTCAAAAAAAGAGTCAGCCTGTATCCCTACTAGCTGACTCTTTTAATATATTAATTTAAATTACCTATAAATGAGGAAGTACCTTTATAAGAACAAAGTGAGAAGTTTATTTTTTATACAAAATTTAAAAAAATTAGGATAAAACTTTAACAAAAATATAGTATATATCGACACATATTTGTAACAGATTCTGAGATTTCTTGCAAAAAAAAGGGCTATTCCTTATTTTCTTTACATTATTAAATAAATATGTTATATTTTTTAACAATTACATAAACAAAAATGACTCCAGAAGCAGAACGTTTTAACGGTTGGGCGGCCATGTTAGGTTTCGTTGCAGCAGTCGGTGCCTACGTCACAACAGGCCAGATCATTCCAGGCTGGTTCTAATGAAAAATAACCAACCAAAAGTAGTTGAAAAAGAGAAAATCGTTGCTGAAAAGCTTAACGGTAGGTTTGCAATGTTAGGTTTTATTGCTCTAGTTGGAGCTTACTTAACTACGGGTCAAATCATTCCTGGTTTCATCTAACAAAATTTTTTTTTTTTAATTGCCTGATTTATTCTTAAATTAGGCTTTTTTTTATCAATAAGTATTTTGTATTAATTTAGTTTCTCTAGATCCTATTTAGAACAAAATAAAACTTCTAAAAATCAATATATAAATCACTTTTGCCACAAAAAATTATAAAAAAATTTTTTTGTTAATGTCGTACCTCATACTTAGCCTTTATTTTGGCTAACTTTATAAATTAAACATTTTTTAAAAAACTCAAACATAGCAATTTTAAAAAAAGAAAATTCAAGAAAAAAATTTTTCCATTAGAAAACCCAAAAAGGATAATTTATTAATATAAATACGACAAAAAAAATAATTATTAATTTGATTATTTTTCTAAGTTAAAACTTAAATTTATATGTAAATTGATGCTATCTTAATCAAAATAATTCGAGGATTAAATGAGAGTAAAACTTGAACCTGAGACAGCATTTATTGGCAAAAAATTTGCTTATATATTCCTTGGAATAATGTTTTCCCTTAATGCCGTAACTTTTATTTGGTTTTTTCTATTCTCAAATTTAAAATTAATTTAAAATGCAAGTGAGAATTTATTTGATTTAAGTAAATACTATTTATTAATTAAAAGCTAGTTTCCATCGATTTTCCACATGCTTTTACAAAGTAAGTAAATTAAGCACTAAAAAATTCCTGGAATGATCTGTCCGGTTGTTATGTAAGCACCCAATAATGCAACGAAACCGACCATAGCCCATCTACCATTTACTTTTTCTGCATTTTGAGGATATCCATCATAAGATACACTTTCATCAATATAAGGTCTAGTCTCTGATGGGAACATATTTTGTCTTCCACCTGATTCTGTAGTAACTCCTGATTTTGTCATTAAAATAAAGCAATTGTTAATTAAAGTAACACAAATATTAACTTATGTAAACCAAAAGTGCAGATTATTACGCATCTAAAAATTTATAGATCAATATGTGACATTTCTGTTTTAAAAAAATTTTATAGGCAGCATTTATTAAGCAATCACTTTTTATCTTCAAATTAATAAGTAAAATACTAATATGAGCATTTATACTCACAATAAGTAATTTTACTTAGTAGAATAAGATTAGCATTTAGGAAGTGCTTAGCTGGTTAAACCAAAAAGTTGAATTTAACCAAGTCGTCATGAGCTTGCAGGTGGGATACTTGCAAGCTTTTTAGTTTTTAGGGGTCAAATAAATAAAAAGTAAATTAGTTAATTTCTATCACTTTAATAATTTCTAATAAAAATTTAAGTAATCTAAAGACTTTCAAATCAGCATTTTTTTGCTAAGTATAAAATAGCCAAAAAAATTATATGTCCCTGGATTTTTTACTAATTCCTTTTTGCATTTTAATTATCATTTTTCTTTTAAATAGAGAAAATAAAATCTATAAAAGGAATCAAAAAACTAATTAACTTAAAAATTTAGAAGAATTTTTTTTAAAAACTACAAAAACTTTATTATTTATTTTTTAAAAACTTATTAAAATTTGTCAGTTTATAGTTGCTACTAATTAAGAATATTTAAAAGAAATACTAAGCTAAATTTTTCTTTAAAATTAACTCTTCCCAATATAATCTTGAACTATTAATCTGCTGTAATTTTTGTATGCAATGTTTGCATTTGCAATCTTTAAATAAAGTTTTATTTTTCATGAATTTTCTCTTTCTTTAAAAGAAACATAAAATCAAATATTTTCAAGTCTGTTTAATTATTTTTTTTAAGTGTTTGAATAAATACTGATAAAATTAAAGATAAAAAAGCCAATTTTAATCTTTTAATATTTATGGTTTAAAAGGATTAAAGTAATTTCTTTTACTTTGTTCTTATCTTAAGGAATAACAACATATAAAAAATTAAATTTTATTGGATCTCCTAAGTAGATGAGTTCCAAATCCCAAAAAAATAAAGACAGGAATCCAAGCAGATAAAAGTGGGGTTATTAATCCGACAATTCCCATAGAACTAAATAAAAAGCAAGTTAAATAATATAAAAAAATAAGTATTATACTTAAACCAAATCCTTGGCTTTTAGAAGATCTAATATTTTGTTTTATTCCCAAAGTGCTTCCAATAAGAGAAAAAACAATACAAGAAAAAGGTAACGTCATCTTTTCATAAATTCTTACTTTCATTTTTCTAGATTCTTTAATATTCCCAGCCATCGCATACATTTCTTCAGCTTTCCTAGCTTCAGAGATTGTCATATTTTTCGCATCACTTGGGATAGTAGCCAACTTAGAGGGACCATTATCTAAAGGGTATTTATAACTGTCAAATGAAATTGTAGATACTGACCCTTCATCGTTGGTTATAATTAACTCTCCGTTACTAAAATCCCAGCTGTTTAACTGATCAATAAATTTCCCATTATCTGCTGCTATTAAAATTTTTGTCCCTTTTTTTGATAGATCAACGACTGTTACATCATACATAACATTATCAAGGAATCTTCTTGCATAAAAAATATGCGTTAAGTGTGTAGCATTATCAATTGGTTTATTAGTATTGGCATCTATTATGGATCCATATTTTGAGAAAGAGATATTATATTTTCCTTTTTCTGTTTTTATTGATTTCCCTATACTATTTTGCATGATATCTGCAGCAACACGATTAGATATAGGTACTAAATTATCATTAAAGATAAAGGTTAGTAATGTCATAAAAAGTGCAAGTGATAAAGAAGGCAGAATTATACGATAGTTATTAATTCCCAGACTTTTTAAAGCTAATATTTCTGAATTTGAAGAAAGATTTCCATAAGTTAATAAGCAGGTAAGCAAAACTGACATAGGAAATGCAAGTACCAAAAAACCTGGCAGGCTCAAGAAAAATATTTTTAAAGCTACAATTACTGGCAGCCCAAACTCAACAATTTTCCTTATAAGATCGAACATCACTCCTACGGATAGCGATACTATAGTGAAAGCAGAAATCGCAAAAAATAAAATAGGTATTAATTTCGAAATTATCCACCTATCAAGTAGAGGAATTTGTCTAAATATTGAATGAAACTTTTGCAAATATTTTATATTTTTCAAAATGGAGATTTTGGGTTAGTAGGAGTTACTTCAATTGGGAAAATATATATACTATTAGGTCTACTATATGGGTTATCTCTTTTACCATATGCAAGGGACTTTTTATTGTAATTCATTGAATCAAAAAATACATTATTTTCTTTAAAATAAGGATCTTCAACTAATTTAATCCTAACATTTTTATATTTAGTAATAAGCTCGTCCCCTTTCTTTAAATTTATTGAAAAGTTTTCAATCTCTTTTATGCTTTGCGAAACTAAAAGTCTCTTCCCGATAAAATCAAGTGGAACATATGTATAGGGATCTTTTTTATTATAACTAGCTCTTATCTCAGTAAAATCATTATATAAATAATGGGTATCACAATCAACTAAAGAAATAGTATTAGTATGATTTTTAGCTGCAAACTCTCTAATATTTATAGGAATTTCATTAGTTTTAAGTGGATCAAAACGTAAATAAGATGAATAACATGACACAATGATTAAAAATGTAATTAAAATAATTGCTAAAAATTTCTTGAAAAGAAAAAATTTAGTAAACTTTTTTTGAAGATCTAAGTAAATTACTTGCAAACCAACTGCAACTAAGAAGAAAATATAAGGTTGCATAAATAGTGAATGCCTTGTCAAACCAAATGAAAGCTGTCCTAAACTAATTAAAAGAACTACAAATATTAAATTTATTATTGTTACATCTAAAGCAAATTTTAATGATTGAGATTTTTTAAATGAATTAGAAAATTTTATATTGTCCTTTAATCTTCTATAAAAAGTATATAGACACAAAAATAGTATTATTACTGAGTTTAATAATGTAAGAATACTGATCTTTGAATATTGAGGTAAGAAAGCAAATGAAGTAAAAAAGCCTCTATAGTCAAATGGAATTCTTTGCCCGCTATTAAAAGGTAGAAAAAATATAATTACAAGAAAAAATATTAAAAAACCTAATTTATTAGATTTAATTGAAGTTATTAATTTATCCAACAAAAATTTTCTTCTTGAATTTTTTGCAATTAATTTGAGTTTTAAAATTCTCTTTAAATAAAAATATAAATTATGAGAAAAAAAATGTACTAAAGAAGGATAACTTGAAATTAAAGATAAACAAAAACCAAATTTTGAGAACTTATTATGAAAAAATATTGTTGAAGAAATAGATAATAATGAACCATATATAAACCAAATAGAACTTCCCAAATGATATGTATAAGAATTTATTGAATAAATACCAAACAAGCCAAAAGAACAAATAAAGGATATATATTTTGATAAACCAAGAAATTTAAGTGATTGATAAAAAAGTAATATTAATAAAATAAAAAAGAATATATTAATAAAGGAGGCATATTCATAAAATTGTCCATAATTATCAGGTAAATATAATCCATAAACAAAACCTGACAAGGGTGGATATGTCATTTTAAAAGACAAAAAAAGTAGGGACTTAATAAAATCGAAAGGAATTATCTCAGCAACTAATGCTAATAAATACCTAAAAGGAGTAAATATAGAGCCTGTTTTCCAGATATGGCCAATCCAATGACCTCTCGAAAAAATTGATTCATCAGTTAGGTATTTATAAACATCGCTAGAATCACATTCATGGAAGTGAAATAAAGAAACTATTGAATGAATTATTAATATTAGAAAAATAAATATTAATATTATTCTTTTTTCTTTACTGTCAAGGATATTTGTAAGTTTTTTAAAAATAAACAATTGATTAGATTGCAACTAATACTTTAAAAATAACTTAAAAATACATTGATTCAAAATTAATCAATAATTTTCTAGTTTTTATAAAGTCAAATATTTATTTAACTGAATAACTCTTTTTCTTTGATTTAATTTTGGTGAAGTCTCAATTTTAGCTCTTAAATCGGCCCTTGGATAAATAATCATTATGGGAACGATTACAGATGGGGATTTAAAATAAATAGTTTTTATGGAAATAATGAATAAACAATTTTTAGTTTTTATAAGCAGATTTATAAGAAAAGAATCTAATGGACTTTAATTCTAAATCTAAGTTAAATCGTAAGAGAAGTAATTATCTTTAATCTATTCTTAAATCATAATTATTCAATATTCTCCATATGTTTAATTCTTCATTAACATATACCAAAGATATTTTTGATAATAAAATCTTTTTCCTTAATGTAGGCATTCTTGAAATTAAAAGATCTTTGTTATATTTTTTATGATCCCCATATGCCAGGCTAATATGTGGGTCATAATCATTTTTGTTGGCAAACTTAGATAATTTATAAATACTATTTCTGAAATTATTTAATTCAGTTGATTTATTTGTTTTTATAAAAAAAGATTTGAATTTTTCATCACTAAAATCAAATTTTTCTAAATTTAAAATTATTGATTGATTTTTATTACTTAAATTATTTAGATTATTTAAAAAATCACAACCCAATTTTTTATATGGACCGCATAATGTTAAATGGATATCAAACTTTGGGCTTTTAAGAAATACTTGCACATTATCTTTAATTGAATTTAGATATAAAGTGTCTTTTTTAGAAAACTGTCCCCATATCCAATATGCCTTACTGATCCTCATAAGAAAATTTATAACAGTAAAACTTTAATTTAGATTCAAAAAATTTAATTAGAAACATTTAATCACTTACTATAGTATTAAGTAATTTAATCCCTTTTATTTAAATTATTAATTAATAATAATGTTTAGTGAGATTTTTAAATTAAAAGAACTTTCTGCAAAATTAGGAAATGATTTATCTTTGATACAAGCCAGCGGGGGTAACACATCAATTAAATTAAATGGTAAATTATGGGTCAAAGCTTCTGGAAAGAAATTAAAAGATGCCTTAAATGAAGATATATTTGTTTCTCTTGATTTAATAAAAATAAGAAATAAATTAGTAATAAATAAATCTAAAAAAGAACTTAATTTTAAAAATATTTGTAACTCAGATTTAAGAGCTTCCATAGAAACTAGTCTTCATGCCATCATGCCACATAAGGTTGTCCTACATACACATTCAGTTGATACAATTGCTATTACCTTAATGTCTAATTCATATAATTATTTAGATGAATTAATGAAGGATATAAATTGGAAATTTATACCTTATTTCAAACCAGGCATAACACTAGCTAAAGCAATTTCAAGGGAATTTCAAGACAATCCTAATCCTGCGAATGTTTTAGTTCTTGCCAATCATGGATTAGTTGTTGGAGAAGAATCAATTGAAAAAGCGGAAGCATTACATAAAGAAATCATCTCAAGATTAAAACAGAAACCTAGGCGGCAAATAACTCCAAATATAAAAAAATTAAATTCGATAATTAATAAAATCCCAAATTCAAGACTACCGGCTTTTGAAGTGATTCATAGTTTAGCAACGGATCGACAAAGCTTTAAATATGTACAAAATAATTCTCCTTTTCCAGATCATTTAGTTTTTTGCGGGAGAAAGCCATTAATAATAAATAATGATTTTAATTTAAAAGAAAATACATATGGGATAATTGAAGGAATAGGCGTAGTATTTTTCGAGGATTCGAATATTGCGACAGAGGAAATGCTTAAGGCTCAAGCAGAAGTTTTCTTAAGAATACCTCCAAACAAAAATATAAATTTTTTATCAGATAAAGATTGTGATGAAATCTTGAACTTAGAATCTGAAAAATATAGAAAGAAATTGTTTGTTTAAAAAAACATAAAAATGCAAATAATCATACCAATGTCAGGAAAAGGTGAGAGGTTTAAAAAAGCAGGTTATTCGAAACCTAAACCTCTTATAGAAATAAATAATAAACCAATAATTGCTCATGTTCTAGACATGTTCCCTGGCGAAAAAGATGTAACTTTTATATGTAATAGAGATCATATTGAAACAACCAATATGGAATCTTTGCTAAATCATTATTGTCCAACAGGTAGAGTTATTAAAATCGAGCCGCATAAATCAGGACCTGTTTTTGCTGTCTCTAAAATCTTTGATTTAATTGATGATAATAAGCCTACAATTGTCAATTATTGTGATTTTAACTGCTATTGGAATTATGAATACTTTAAAAAATGGCTTTCGAAATTAAGTCCGGATGGATGTATTCCTGCTTATAAGGGATTTCACCCGCATTCACTAGCTGGTAATAATTATGCCTTTATTAGAGAGAAGAATGGATGGATGACAAAAATACAGGAAAAAAAACCATTTACGAATGATAAGTTAAATGAATTTGCATCAAGTGGAACCTATTACTTCGCAAATGGGAAAATACTTAAAGATTTTTTTAAAAAAACAATTAATTTAAATTTAAAAGTTAATAACGAATATTATTGCAGTGTTGTTTATAATTTAATGATAAAAGAAAGTCTAAGAGTAGCTATATTTGAACTGCAGCATTTTATGCAATGGGGAACCCCAGAAGACCTAAATGAATATTTGAGATGGTCTAATGGATTTACAGCATTAGCGAATTACAAAAAATCAAAAAATATTTTTCAATCCTTGACTCTAATTCCAATGGCAGGGAAAGGTAGTCGTTTTAAAAAAGAAAACTATAAATTATCCAAACCTTTAATACCGATATCGGGAATTCCAATGGTTATTCAGGCCGTAAAAAGCCTCCCAAAAACGAATACTTACTCTTTCGTTGCTTTAGAAAATTTATTTAATAAAAATGATTTACAAAAAGTGTTTTATTCTAATTTCGAAAATATTAGGATTAAATTATTAAATAAAATCACAGATGGGCAATGTTCAACATGTTTAAGTGCGATAAATGAAATCTCTTCTCAGAAAGCAGTTACTATAAGTGCCTGTGATCATGGCGTCATATTCGACAATCAAAAATTTCATAAAATTTTTTATGATAAAAACATCGACGTAATTGTATGGGTAACAAGAAGTCATCCTGAAGCTATAAGAAAGCCTGAAATGTTCGGATGGGTAAAAGAATCAAATAATAAAATAAATAAAGTATCTGTTAAGAAGCCATTAGGTAATACTAAAAAGGATCCAATATTAATTGGAACTTTTACATTTAAAAAAGCTTCAATTTTTAAGGAATGTGCACAAAATCTTATCTACAGAAATGGGAGAGTTAATGGTGAGTTTTACGTGGATAGTTGTATAAATGATGCTTTATCTCTTGGATATAATTGCCATGTTTTTGAAGTTGATCATTATTTCTCATGGGGTACTCCAAATGAACTTAAAACCTTCGAGTACTGGCAATCTTGCTTTCATAAGTGGAAAAGTCATGAATATTCGTGGTCCAGAGATCCTTGGAGAGAGGATTTACCAGATGTATTAGTACCAGATCACTTAAAAGAAATAAATCCCAGATTACCCTTATTGAATAATGTTGAAGATTAAAAATAATAAAGAATTACTCAAATATATATTTGTCGGTTTTTCAACGGTTCTGATCGATTTTATTATATACAAATTTTTAATAAAATTTATTGTTATTTATTTATCCAAAACTATAAGCTTTTTATCTGGAACATTTTTCTCCTACCAATTAAATAGAACGTGGACTTTTAAATCAGGAAAACCAAAATTATCACAATTTATAAAATACCTAATTATTCATATCACTAGTTTGGTGCTTAATGTATTTATAAATTCATTACTTCTTAATACATATTTTAAAAATTATTTTTTGAGTTACGAAATTTCTTTTTTTATAGCCACCCTAACATCAGCTATTTATAATTTTTTATTAATTAAGATGTTTATATTCAATAATACTAGGATTTAATATTAATCTTTGATTGAAAAACTTCAAAATTAAAATAACATTAAACCAAGAAATATTATCAATTTGAAAAATCTATCTATTATATTACCCTGTTTTAATGAATCAAAGAATCTTCCTTATGTACTTGAGAAATTTGGCAAAGCTATAAATAGGGATGATATTGAATTAATTGTTGTAGATAATGGCTCTGAAGATAATACTCTCAAAATATTAGAAGAACTTATTCCAAAATACTCTTTCGCTAAACTTGAAAAAGTTAAAGTAAACAAAGGATATGGTTATGGAATTAAATCTGGTTTAGAGGTTGCGCAAGGAAAATATTTATCTTGGACCCATGCAGATATGCAAACGGACCCCAATGATGTAATTAAGGCACTTAATTTAATTGAGAAGCGTAGCTCAAGAGATAAATTATTTATTAAAGGAAAAAGAAAAGGAAGACCATGGAGTGATGAATTTTTTACAATAGGTATGTCTCTTTTTGAAAGCATTTTGCTTTTAACACCTTTATGGGACATAAATGCTCAACCTAATATTTTTTCAAGAGAATTATTTGATAATTTGAAATGTGCTCCGGATGATTTTTCATTTGACTTATTTTATTATTATTTAGCAGTTAAAAATAACTACAAAATAATTCGTTTCGAAGTTAGTTTTAGTAAAAGATATTATGGTCAATCTACTTGGAATATTAATTGGTTATCAAAGCTCAAGTTTATAGCAAGAACTATTAAATTTACATTTAAACTTATTTTGGAGATTAATTTTAGTAATAAACTAAATTATAGGATTTAGTTTTGATAAATAAAAATAAACAATGCTAGTTATCCACCATAGAAGAAATACTATAAATTCATTAAAGGCTGTTAATTCCCATTTAGGAGTTGAAGTTGATATTAGAAGTTTTGGAAATAAATTAATCATAAATCATGATCCTTTCAAAGAATCTATAAATTTTGAAGATTGGCTAATCTACTACAAACACAAACTATTAATTCTTAATGTCAAGGAAGAAGGTTTAGAGGAACCTTTAATTCTTTTGATGAAAAAGTATAATATAAACAATTTTTTCTTTTTAGATCAATCATTCCCTTTTCTTATAAAAACAATCTTTATTGGCGAGACAAGAACATCCGTTAGGGTCTCTGAATATGAATCAATTGAAACTGCCCTCAAACTTAGTGGAAAGGCTGAATGGGTTTGGGTGGATTTTTTTAATTATTTCCCTCTTGATTATGAAAGTTATTTAAAACTTAAAGAAGCAAAATTTAAACTTTGCCTTGTTTCTCCTGAACTTCAAGGACATTCTTATAAAAAAGTTGATAATTTAAAAAATGAACTTAAAAAAATGAAAATTAATTTTGATGCAGTTTGTACTAAAAATCCAAGTCTTTGGAATGGATGAATAACTTATGATTTTTAATAAAGATTATACAAAAATTATATATCTATATAAAAAAATTACTTCAATAGCATCTTCTAACATTAGAGAAAAGCAGTTATTATATGAAATTCATAAATCAAAATTATTTAAATTTGGTTTATTTATTAGATTATTCTTGATTATTTTTTGTTTGCCATATATACAAAAAATTTGGTTTCTAGAATTTATAAATAATAGCCTAGAAAGTCTTTCTATTAATCCTTGGCAAGCGCATTTAAACGCAGGAGGTGATATTAAAGCTTTTCCCTATGGGTACATAATGTATTTGTTTTATCTCCCTTTAACAACACTAGGATGGTTATTAGATAAATTATTAAACTTAGAATCCTTCGCTCGATTTGGTTTTGGCATAACAACTCTAATTTTTGATTATGGAATATTGCTGGGTATAATTCGTCTTCTCAAAAATTACTCATCAAAACTACTTCTCATTGCTTATTGGTGTTCTCCTGTAATTATTTATATTTTTTATTGGCATGGCCAAATTGATGTATTACCTGTATTTTTCTTAATTTATGGCTTATCACTTCTACAAAAGGAAAAAACACATTTAGCTGGAATCTTTTTAGGGCTTGCAATATCTTCAAAATTTAGTATGCTCGCCTCTATACCTTTTATCTTTATTTATCTTGTAAGAAACAAAAGATTAAAAAACAAATTAAATATTTTCTTTGCAAGCATTTTTATTACTTACTTTTTTACCATCTTACCTTTCATAAAATCTAATTCTTTCCAGTTAATGGTTCTAAAAAATTCTGAGACAGAGAAATTATTTAGTGTTTTTATAAGCTACGGATATGATATAAAGTTATTCTTATTGCCCACAATATATTTACTTTCTCTATATTTAGTCTGGCGTTTAGAAAGAATAAATCTTGATTTATTTTTAATTTCAATTGGGCTAGGATTTTTCTCTTTATTATTATTCTTACCTCCATCACCAGGATGGTTTGCATGGATTATGCCTTTCTTGGTGTATTATCAACTTCGTTCTAAAGATCATTACTTGTTATCCACCCTGCCATTTTTTTTCATATATCTTACATATAATTTACTTTACTCGACAGGTGCTGATATTTCTTTCATTAATATTCCTACAGAATTACCCTTGCAGAAACTTTTTGGATTTAATAACTCAAAATTAAAGTCTATTTTGTTTACTGGATTACAAGCCACTGGATTAATAGTTTGCGCTCGGATGTATCTATTTGGGATAGTTAGAAATAATTATTATCGAGGATTCGGGGATAAATTAGCCATAGGAATAAGTGGTTTTATACCCGATTATATAAACGATATATTTAAGTCTTTTGAGAATCTGTTCGGGCCAAGGTCAATATCTTTTTTGGAAGTTTCAGATTATAAAAAATCAAAAAATCACAATTATTTACAAGCTTCAAAAAGTTTATTAAATCCCAATTCTTATAATTTAAGTCGTTTAACTAAAGACCTTTATTTATTAGCTGATGGCAAGTCAATTTTGCAAAACATAAATAATAGTGTAAGAAAAATTGAAAGCTATGATTTTATATTCATTAATGGAATTCATAGTTTAACTATTAAACGTCTAAGGCAAAGACTTGATTTGAAGATTTTTTTTGAAATTGATAAAGAACTAGATGACTACTTTTTTACAAAAAATAATAAGAATAATAGCTATGCATTTATATCTAAATCAGAAAAAAAAGAATTTAATAATTATCAAGAGAGTCAATTTAAATATTCTGATCTTTCTTTTAAAATTTCCCCTGTAAATTCGAATATATTGAAAACTAAAGAAAAAATAGTAATTCCTAAATTAAAACTCTTTGTAAAAATGGCTAACGGTTTTTTTCATGAAGAGCTTATTCATAGTCTAATTAGTTTATGTGGAATGCATATTGATGTAGAACAAACTTCCTTTTCTGATGATGTTTATCTTTGCATTGAGGGAGAGGCGACAAAAGAAGATATTAATCAAATAGCAAATATATTAATACCTAATCTTGAAGACCTTTTGATATGTAATCCATTATGGGAAAATGGTTATAAAGGATTAATTCAATTAATAATATTGGTTCATATTTCAAACTTATTGTATAAAGCTAGTTCATCAAAAAATTATGTTTAAAAAAATTAATTCATTAAAAAATCTAGATAAACCAGATGCTGTGATTTTTGATACTGATAATACACTTTACGAATATGCTCCCGCGAATAAAAAAGCAGAGGAGGCTGTCGAGAGAAAAGTAAAAGCTCTTCTTGGAGTTAATTCAAAACTATATCGCAATACTTATGCTCAATCAAAAAAAGAGATCAAAAAGCAATTAGGCATGACTGCGAGTAGCCATAGCAGGCTTTTATATTACCAGAGATTTTTAGAAATCTTAGGATTCAAGGCTCAATTAATGACCGCGCTTGACCTGGAACAAACTTTTTGGAGAACATTTCTTGCTAATGCCCCGCTTTATCCAGGAGTAATTAAATTACTTGATTATCTGCGCTCCAAAAATATATTAATAGCCATAGTGACTGATTTGACTTCTCATATACAAATGCGGAAATTGACATATTTTAATCTAGAAGAAACCTTTGATGCCTTTGTAACATCAGAGGAAATTGGTGCTGATAAACCAGACTATAGAAATTTTGAGTTAGTACTAAATAAATTAGGTCTTACAAAAAAGAATAATATTTGGATGGTTGGAGATAATCCTTATACAGACATAATTGGAGCTAGAAGTATAGGTGCAACAACATTTCAAAAAATAAATAATTTAGAAAAAATTGGAGAAGGCAAATACATGCCAGATTTTGCATTTAGTAATTTTGATGATTTCCAAAATAACATCATAAATTTTATTAATTAAAAGACTCTTTTTTAGTTAAATATATTTCTAATATGAGAAAGAACTCTTGAAACTGAAATTTTAATGACTAATGTTTATACACAAAACCACTATAAATTTTCTAAACCTAAATTTGATTTGAATACCTACTCTCAAATAAAAATAAATATTTAATCTTTGTAATGTTTGAAATTATTAAAGATTAAATTTTGCTTTTATATACAATTTCAATAATCACTTTCAAACAATTTTTATTTAATTAGATTGTTTTTTAATTGAACCAACCTTTTTTCTTTTCTTTAACTTTTGGTGAAGTCTGAATCTTGGGCGCTTCATCTACTCTACCTTTAATAATCATTAAGGGGACGATTGCCCATAAGGCTAAAAATAATATCCAGAATAGGTAAATGTTCATAGTTATAGTATGCAATATTTTTATAGTAAAATTTACTAAATAAAATTCGTGAGTTTCTTTTTAAAGTACTAATTTAGATGTATAATGAAAAATTTTTTATACACAATAAAAATATTTGCACTCAACAAACCATTGCTTTGCTTTAGGATGTGCAGAGTGCGTATTTATAATGACACGATAAAAATTTTTTCGCGAATCTTTTAAATGAGCCTTTTTTTATCTAAAATATATTAACCAATGCTACTTATGAATGAAAAATTGTGATTTATGTCATAAGTCAAATAAAACTCATTACAGAGTTAAATCAATAATTCATACTCACTGGATTTTTTGTTGTAAAGAATGTTGGAATCAAGTTTCTAAACAGAAAAATTATTCCTATGGTGGAACAAGAAAGTTAAAATAATTAATTTTTCAACTAACTAAAATGCAACAAAAAATTAGAATCTTAGCAATTTATAAAATTAAGTTAAATAAGAAGTTAAATAAATAATTATTAAAAAAATGATTAATGAAATTTACCAACAAAAATATCTTTCTTTTTTTTTACCTATGTTTTTAATGTACTTTTTTGTAAATAATATTTTAAATATGGATGAATTTTACATGAGCAATCAAATTACAAA
>QCCE01000013.1 GCA_003281385.1 Prochlorococcus sp. AG-347-K17 | reverse complement strand
AAAGAAATCGTTTTCCCTGTACTTTCCCCTGATCCATCAACTAACAAAGAATATCACTACGGGAAATACTCGTTACATATCGGAGGCAATAGAGGAAGAGGTCAGGTATACCCAACTGGAGACAAAAGCAATAATGTAGTTTTCACTTCTTCCACTTCAGGAATTATAAATTCAATAGACATAATTGAAGATGGCAGTTACAACGTCAATATAGAAAACGAGAATGGTGAAATAACGACTGAAGCGGTACCTGTTGGTCCTCAACTTATAGTAAAAGTTCAAGACAAAATTAATGCAGGAGACCCGCTTACTAATGATCCCAACGTTGGCGGCTTTGGGCAATTAGATGCTGAGGTTGTACTTCAAAGCCCTTATAGAGTAATTGGATTAATTGCATTCTTTATTGGTGTAGGTCTAACACAAATACTTTTAGTATTAAAGAAAAAACAAGTAGAAAAAGTACAAGCAGCAGAGGGCATCTAACTTTCTTTAAATGCTCATATCACAAGGTTTTATACAATCTCCGGGAGAAACTTTTTTAAAATTAGGATTTATAACTATAAGATGGTATGGATTGCTTATTTCCATTTCAGTTTTAATAGGCCTATTTATCTCTAAAAAACTTGCAAAGGCGAGGAATATTAACCCAGAGTATATTAGTGAAATACTTCCATCATTAATTATCTTTTCAATAATTGGAGCTAGAGCTTATTACGTAATTTTTGAGTGGAGGCAATATAACGGAGAGAACTTTTTTACTTCTTTAGAACTATTCAATAGCACCATTCAAATACCTTCTTTTCTTGCAGTTTGGGAAGGAGGCATAGCGATCCATGGAGGTCTAATTGGAGGATTATTATCTATTATTTATTTCTGTAAGTCAAAAAACATTCATTTAAAAACTTTTATAGATATTTTAATACCCTCCATTGTTCTTGGACAATCTATTGGAAGATGGGGAAATTTTTTCAATAATGAAGCCTTTGGGATCCCTACAAATTTGCCTTGGAAATTATTCATACCTATACAAAATAGGCCTTTAGCATTTATTAATTACGAATTTTTTCATCCTACTTTTCTCTATGAATCATTGTGGAATGCTTTAATATTTATCCTCATTATTTTTATCTTTAATAAACAGAATAAAACAGATTTTTTTAGGCCTGGCTTAATTAGCTTTATTTATTTAATAAGTTATAGCTTTGGCAGATTCTGGATTGAGGGTCTAAGAACTGACCCACTTTGTATTGGTGGGCTTCCGCCTTTCTGTAGTGGTGGTATAAGAATGGCTCAATTTATAAGTATTTTTCTATTTTCTTCTGGATTAATTGGAATATTTTTTTTAAGATTAAGAATATATAGTGGTAAAAATAGAAAGAATGGATAAAAAAATATCCTTTATTGGAGTTGGTCCCGGCGATCCAGATTTATTAACAATAAAAGCTTTAAAAAAGATAAAAATTGCAGATGTCATTATTTGGACTGATTCTCTAATTCCTAAAAAAATTTTAGATTTTTCTAAAGAAGGTTCTGAAAATATAAAAACGAGTTCGCTCAACTTAGAGCAAATCACCTCAATAATGATAAAAAAATTTCAGGAAGGGAAAACTGTTATAAGGTTGCATGATGGAGACCCTTGTCTTTTTGGCGCGATTATAGAACAAATAGAAATTTTAAAAAAAGAAAAAATTAAAATCGAAGTTATTCCAGGTGTAAGTGCTTTTCAAGTCGCAGCAGCATATCATGAAGCAGAGTTAACTATTCCTGATGTAACTCAAACAATAATCTTAACAAGAGCAGGAGGAAGAACTGGTATGCCAGAGAAAGAATCTCTGAAAGATCTTGCAAAACATAATTCTTCTTTATGCCTTTATCTAAGTGCTAGGCATGTAAAAAGGTCTCAGGAAACTTTGCTAGAGTTTTATCCCCCAGAGACTAAAGTTATTGTTGGATTCAGAGTATCTTGGGATGATGGTTGGACCTCATTAATAGAATTAAAAGATATGGAAAATTTTTCTATTGAAAAAAAATTAATTAGAACAACTATTTACATAATTAGTCCAGCAATTAATAATTCTCAAAACAGGTCTAATCTATACCATCCATCCTATAGTCATCTCTTTAGGAATAAGTAATGTTTAAGTTGATAGAAAAATATTAATCACTATAATTAGTAAAAATTTTATTGTTTTGAAAGAAATAAAAACTAATCCAGAAGACAATACCAAAAAAGAAGAATCCTCTTTAAAGAGAATTGGAAATTTTATTAAAGAGGCAAGGTTAAGTAGAGACCAATCTGTTGAAGAATTAGCATCTGATTTAAAAATTGGATCTCATCAACTTAAAGCCATCGAAGAAGGTAATGAAGAAGAGCTGCCTGAGAAAGTATTTATCAAAGCAATGGTTCGCAGAATCTCACAGAAGCTGAAACTTGATACAGAGTTTATTATGAATGAATTCAAGTCAGAGAGGCAAGAGATAAAAATAGAAGAAATAGTTGAAGAAGTAACTAAAAAAACTTATAAGACTAGACAATCTAAGGATACAACTCGAATAGGTTTCTGGATATTTATTTTAATTTCAGGCTCTCTTGGACTATTCGCATCATCTTTAATTTTCAATTTATTTACAGAGCCTTTTCAGAATCAAACTCCAAAACAAGAACTTATTAAAAACACTAAATAACTTTTAAATCCAAATTCTTTAGTTCTTTTATTACATTACGGCATAATTTTAGATTCCATTTTTCAAGTAGAAGATCATGGTTTCTATTTATAGGTAAAAGTTCAACTGTAAGAATATTTCCCCGCAATTCTATTTGAACTGAGGAGATTACCTTATCAGGTCTTTGATCAAGAGATGCTGCTAGCCTCAAAATTAATGACATTTCAAGAACTAATGTTTTATCTTCTTTGGAAATTAAATTTTGCCAAGACTCATGTCTTTTCTTAGGTAGAGTCTTTCTATGGTATCTAGCGATGGAAGCAATAATATTTGTCTCTACTTCAGAATATCCCAACAACTCGCAATTTTTTATTAAGTACCAAGAGTGTTTGTGATACGAACCAACATTTACGTACATCCCACAATTATAAAGATAAGAGGCTGCCCAAAGAAGTTCTTTAGCTTTAGAGTCTGTATCGCTATGAAAGATATTTTTAGTCTGATCATAGATTTGGAAGGCTATATCGATAACCTTCTCAGCTCTTGTATTATCTACTCCAAACTTTCTGGCCTGATGGACTATTGTTGTTTTTCTAATATTGCTTTGAATATTAAACTCATTTTTTATTATCCCTTTACGAAGCATCCAATCAACCACTAAACCCTCTCTAAGCGCCCTCTCACTTATGGTTAATTCATTAAAGTTCAACATATCCATTGCGGTATTTAATATCAATGCGCCTGGAATAATTATTTCTGCTCTTCTCTCACTTAATGAAGGTATTTTCTTGATTTCCGAAACTGGCATTTTTATTAGTTTTCCCAATACATTCTGTAAATTTTCCTTTTTAAATTTATAACCATGCAACTTTTGTTTAGATTCTCCTAAATCATCTAAAATTAAATTTCCTAATGAGGTTGCAGTACCACTTGTTGCAATCATAGATATAGGCTTATCTCCCTTAGATCTACTCTTTATTTTTCGGACGGATGGTTCTAAAGAACCTTGAATAAAAGTCGTAAGGAACTTCGATCTTTCTAAATTTATATGCTCTTTATTTAAAAAATCATTCTTAAGTCTTACCGCACCAACTCTCGAACTAGTAAGAGCTATTGCATCTTTTTTATCTGCAAGTATTAATTCTGTAGATCCTCCTCCTATATCTATGATCACATAAGATTGATCTTCAAAAGACATTCCGGAAAGAACACCAAGGTAAATTAATCTAGCTTCCTCTGAACCACTTATCAACTCTATCTGAATATCAGTTTCATCAAGTACTCTTTTAGTAAAATCTTGACCATTTGGAGCTTCCCTAACTGCACTAGTGGCTGCTGTCACTATTTGTTTTACTCCGTTACTTTTACAATAATCCTTAAATCGCTTTAGGGTAGATAATGCTCTTTGGATTGATTCTTCAGTAAGATTACCCTCCTCATCTCTTTCTCCAAGACGAGTGGTTGATTTATCAGTGAATTTGATTGAAAATGATTTTAATTCTAGATTAATTTCTGCTACCAAAAGATGTGTGGAGTTAGTTCCAATATCTATCGAAGCTACTAAAATTTGCTTTTCTTCAAAATATCTTAAATCTTGTTTCGTTATCATTTCTTTTTATAAGATGCAGATATTTATAATCCATTAATAAATATACTCAAGATTGATTATTAAATAATAGAAATCAATTAATCTTAGTAAGATTATTTAAAGTTATGAAATATACAATAGGTTATATGCAAAATAAAAATCTAGAAAATAAATTAAATACTTTTTTTGAATTATTAAGGTGGAATAAGCCTACTGGAAGAATGATCTTACTTATTCCTGCTGGATGGAGTTTATATTTAACACCAGATGCTAATCCAACGTTTTTAATGTTGGGAAGAATAATCCTTGGAGGACTACTGGTAAGTGGATTAGGCTGCGTAGTTAATGATATTTGGGATAGAAAAATTGATAAAAGAGTTTTTAGGACAAAAAATAGACCTCTAGCTGCAAATAAAATCAGTCTTAAAACGGCTTATTCAATTCTTTTCTTTTTAATTTTATGTAGTTTCTTTTTAACTTTGTCACTGCCTCAACCTGGAAGACTCCTTTCCATTTCACTTGCTTTTATAGCTTTACCTATTATCTTAATTTATCCTTCTGCCAAAAGATGGTTTAAATATCCGCAACTAATCTTATCAATATGTTGGGGTTTTGCTGTCTTAATTCCCTGGGCAGCAAATGAAGGGAATTTGAATAGTATTGTTTTATTGTTTTGCTGGCTAGCTACCATTTTTTGGACTTTTGGCTTTGACACGATTTATGCTTTAGCAGATAAAAAATATGATATCAAAATTGGAATAAACAGCTCAGCTGTTAACCTCCAGAACGATACAAGAATAACTATTCAAATTTGTTATTTTTTAACTTCTAGTTTTCTCGCATTATGCGGATTTATCAATCAAATGGATTTTATTTTTTGGCCAATTTGGTTTGTAACCTCAATCCTAATGCAAAGGGATATACTAAAAGTATTTCCTGAGGAAAAACAATCATTAAAAAATATTGGGAATCACTTCAAAAATCAATCAATTTATGGAGGAGTTATTTTATTGGGAATTATTATTGCCTCATAAATTCTAGATATGGTTTTTAGATTAAAAAAAGGGGATCTAATAGATATTTTAGCTCCAGGCTCCTTTATTGATGAAGAAGAAAATTTTCAAAAAGGCATAGAAATCTTAAAAAATTGGGGCTTGGAAATTAATGAAAATAATTCTCTGACAAAAAAATTTGGTTATTTTGCAGGTGATGATCATACTAGGTTTGAAGAACTGGAAAAAGCACAAAATAGTAAGCTAATCATTTTTGCGAAAGGAGGCTGGGGCTCAGCAAGATTATTAGAAAAAGAACCTTCTTGGCAGAATGGTTTAATGCTTGGATTCTCAGATACATGCTCTTTATTACTATCTAAATATTCTCAAGGATTTATGGGTTCTATTCATGGCCCTATGGTAAGTAGCCTTTCCAAAGAACCAAATTGGAGTCTTGAGAGAATAAGAAATTTACTTTTTGAGGGATATGTAGAAAAAATAAGAGGAATTCCTTTGAGAGGTGGGAAAGCTAAGGGGAAAATTATCGTTTCTAACTTAACTATTGCTACTTTTTTAATTGGTACTAATCACTTTCCAGATTGCAAAGGGAAAATAATAATTTTTGAAGATATTAATGAAGATATTTATAAAATTGATCGCATGTTGACTTACCTCAGGATGACTAAAATATTTACTGAAATTGCGGGTATTGGATTTGGAAGTTTTTCTAATGATTCATGCGACCTTGAATGGAAAGATTTACTAAAAGACTGCATTATTGAAAGACTCCAAGATTTTGATTTCCCTATTCTTTTTGACCTCCCCGTAGGCCACATATCAGGTAATGCATGCATACCATTAGGCTACGAAGCAACCTTAAATGGTGATAACGGCATTATTAGTATTGAAAAACCTTTTTAACTAGACATTCTTTACAAAAAGTTTTGCAATTTTCAAATCTATAGGGGATGTAATTTTTATATTAGAGTAAGTTCCTTCAATAATCTTTACTTTCCAATTAAGCATTTCGAATAGTGAGGCATCATCTGTGACTTTCCAGTTTTTATCAATTGCAATAGTATGAGCTTTTTTTAATCTATCGACTAAAAAGCCCTGAGGAGTTTGCGCTGCCCATAAATAGTTTCTATCTGGTGTTTCTTGAATAAAACCTCCAATATCAACAATCTTTATTGTGTCAGTTACTTTAGTCGCCAAAATAACAGCTTCATTTTCATCTAATTGCTTGGCACATTGATCTATCAAATCAGGATTAATTAGACATCTAGCACCATCATGTATTAAAACTTTTTCAGCATCTTTTGGAAGCGCTTTTAAACCATTAAAAACTGACTCTTGTCTAGTTTCTCCTCCATTAATCCAATGAACTTTATGGGCAAAATCCTTTGCTGAATTTAATAATAAATTTTTATCTTTCGGTTGACCAATTATTCCAACCCAGTTTGTAGAGCTCGCAGCAAATACAGATTTAAGTGTCCAATAAATCAAAGACTCTCCCTCTAAATCAATAAGTAATTTATTTTTTCCAGCTTTCATTCTGCTACCGCTGCCTGCAGCTGGTATTAAAAAGTGCACGATAAAAGGTTTTAATATTTTCTAGACAATTATAAATAAAATTAATATCTTTACACAAATAGTACTACCATTGAAGATTATAAAAATTCATAATGTCCAATAAAGATTCATTATCAGGCAAGATTGCTTTAATCACTGGAGCTAGCAGAGGAATTGGCAAAGAAATTGCTTTAGAACTAAGTCGCTTAGGAGCAGAAGTTTTTATTAATTACTCTTCTTCTGATGAAAAAGCTGAAAAAGTTGTAAATTCAATAAAAAATTCTGGAGGTAAAGCTCATAAATTAAAATTTGATGTTTCAAAAGAGGATTCTGTCAGTTCAGCTTTTGAAGAAATCATAAAAATTAATGGCTCCATTGATATTCTTATTAACAATGCTGGTATTACTAGAGATGGACTATTGATGAGAATGAAATCGGAACAATGGGATGATGTATTAAATACAAACTTAAAAGGGGTTTTTCTTTGTACAAAATATGCTTCAAAATTTATGATGAAAAAAAGAAGTGGTAGTATCGTAAATATTTCATCTGTTGTTGGAATAATTGGTAATCCCGGTCAAGCAAATTATTCTGCAGCTAAAGCTGGAGTTATTGGATTCACCAAAACTTGTGCTAAAGAATTTGCTTCAAGGGGTATAAACGTAAATGCAATAGCTCCAGGCTTTATAGAAACAGAAATGACTGAAAAACTTAATACTGAAGAGATTCTTAAAGTTATCCCTTTAGGGAAATTAGGAAGTTGTACTCAAATAGCAGACCTTGTGTCATTCTTAGTTTCAAGTAATGCTGGAAGTTACATTACGGGGCAGACAATAAGTATAGACGGAGGTATGAGTATTTAATTATGTACTTTCATAAGGCTGGCCCAATTCATCTCGTAGCCTTCTAATTTTCTGTAAAAGTTTAAGTCTTCGACTTCTAGCAGTTAATGTCAAGAAAAATCTTAAAGGAAAATATATTAATGTCATAGCAATCGCGAGGATTGCGGTAAGTGTAAAAACAAGATTATTTGTTTCTTCCATAACTTAAAGATACTCTTATTTGAGTTAATTTGTATGTCTCATGAAAAGAAATTCGGCTTTCCCCACTTAATTAAATATTCCTTAAAAATGATTCTATGGGAGATTAGAATAAGTCTAAAGATCGAGTAAACATGGCAAAACAGTTAAGTTTTTCTAATGAATCAAGAGAAGCGCTAGAAAAAGGTGTGAATTTTGTAGCTAATGCAGTAAAGGTTACTATTGGACCAAAAGCAAAAAACGTTGTAATAGAAAAGAAATTTGGTTCACCGGATATAGTAAGAGATGGGTCTACAGTTGCTAAAGAGATCGAGATTGAAAACCCTATTTCTAATTTAGGTGCGAAATTAATAGAACAAGTTGCATCCAAGACAAAAGAGAGTGCTGGTGATGGTACAACAACAGCAACCATTTTGACTCAGAAAATGGTTCAGGAGGGATTAAAAAATATTGCTTCTGGTGCCAACCCTATTGAGTTAAAAAAAGGTATGGAGGCAGGCCTAGCTTTTGTCTTAGAAAAATTAAGTTCCAAAAGTATTGCATTAAGTGGTTCTGATATCCAAAAAGTTGCAACAGTTAGTGCTGGAGGTGATGAAGGAATTGGATCTATAATTTCGAAAGCAATGGATATTGTTACTTCAGATGGTGTAATCACTGTTGAAGAATCTCAATCATTAGAAACAGAATTAGATATAACTGAAGGAATGTCTTTTGATAGAGGTTATAGTTCTCCATATTTCGTAACAGACCAAGAAAGACAAGTTTGTGAACTTGAAAACCCAAAAATATTAATAACTGATCAAAAAATCTCAACTTTAGTTGATCTAGTTCCAATACTTGAAGAAATTCAAAAGGCAGGCTCACCTTTTCTAATTCTTGCTGAAGATATTGAAGGAGAGGCTTTAACTACTCTGGTTTTGAATAAGAATAGTGGGGTTTTAAATGTAGCTTCCGTGAGAGCTCCGTTATTTGGTGAGAGAAGAAAAGCTGCCCTTGAAGATATTGCAATTCTTACAGGGGCTAAGTTAATTAGCGAAGATAAATCGATGACACTTGATAAAGTATCGATTAATGATTTAGGTAAAGCAAAAAAAATAACTATCACAAAGGATAAAACTACAATTGTTGCCTTCGAAGACACTAAAGATTTAGTTAAAACGCGAGTAGAGAAATTAAAGAGGGAAGTTAATGTAACTGAATCTGAGTATGACCAGGATAAAATCAATGAAAGGATAGCCAAACTAGCCGGAGGAGTAGCTCTTATCAAAGTAGGTGCTGCTACAGAAACAGAGATGAAGTATAAAAAGTTGAGAATCGAAGATTCCCTTAATGCTACGAAAGCTGCTATTGAAGAGGGTGTTGTTTCTGGAGGAGGACAAACTTTAATTGAAATATCAGAAGACCTTTTAAATTTAAGTGAGACATCTTCAGATGATTTAAGAACAGGGATAAATATAGTCAAAGAAGCCCTTTTGGAACCCACCAAACAAATAGCAAAAAATGCTGGTTTTAATGGAGATGTAGTTGTCGCTGAAATTAAAAGACTTAACAAAGGCTTTAATGCTAATTCAGGAAAATATGAGGATTTAAAGGATTCAGGAATATTAGATCCAACAAAAGTAATAAGATTAGCTCTTCAAGATTCAGTATCTATTGCAGCTATGCTCCTCACAACCGAAGTTGCGATGGCTGACATTCCAGAGCCTGAAGCCGCCGCCCCTGGAGGACCAGGTGGAGATCCAATGGGAGGAATGGGTGGTATGGGAATGCCAGGAATGGGTGGCATGGGAATGCCGGGAATGGGTGGCATGGGAATGCCGGGAATGGGTGGCATGGGAATGCCGGGTATGATGTAAAAGCTAACTAGCTTTTTTATCGTTGTTAATCCACTTTCTTAAATTTTTAATATAAGGTAGGGGTAATTTTGGGGTTTCAGTAAATTGATTTATTTTATTAGAATTTTGATTTTTGCTAGGTATTTCATTGATGCCAGAAGTTTCCAAGCCATTTAATTTCCACTTTGTTTCTTCAATATTTTCAAAAGTTTTTGATAATTCAAGCTTAATTTGTTCTTGATTTTCTTCATGCACTTCATCAATTAAAGAGATCTGTTCTTGATTTTCTTCTAAACGCTGATTTTCTTTTTGTAGTGAACTATGGATTAATAAATCATCTAATGAATCAATCCCAAATCTATGGACCCACTTAAGAACAACATTTTCTTTAAGCAAAAAATTATTTTCTAAAGAAGCTTGTTTAAAAACTTCTATTAAATGATTTTTTAAAAGCATAAAATTTCTAATTTAACTTTCTATTTAACAGAGGCCTTATAATAATCAAGGAAAAAACTGTTAAAGAAAATAAAATTGAGATACAACTCTTACAAGTTAAATCACCATATGGGGCATGTAAAGCCACTAATTCTAAATCCATAGTTTGTGTATAGGCAGTCCTAATAGGTTCAATAGCAAAAGTTAATGGATTTAATGAAGCCAACCATCCCAACCAATTTGGCATAAAGGATATTGGAGCTAAAGCAGTACTCGCAAATAGAAGAGGTAAATTTATTATGAATATAAGAGCTATTAATTCAATATGTCCCGGCAAAACAAACGCTAAACATAAACTTATTGATGTCACAAAAAGAACTAGTAAAATTAGTGTTGTAAATACAATTCCTAAACCATATAAGTTGGGCCATCCATAACCCAAAATGTATGAAACAATCATTATTACAATACTCTGAACAAAGCTCAAGATTGTTATGTAAAAAAAAGAAGATAAAACTATGGATAATCTACTGGTTAAAGGAGCCACAAGTAATCTATTAAGAAATCCAAACTCTCTATCAAACATTAAAGGAAGACCAGAATTTAGGGCTCCGCTAAAAGCAGTAAAAACAATAAGTCCTGCTCCTAAAAAATTCCCATAAGAATCAACTCCTGGTAAAAAACCTTCAGGAGCTTTAGAGAATAATGCCCCAAATAAAAAAAGCCAAATTATTGGTTGTAATATTCCTGCTAAAAGAGTTGATGGTCTTCTTTTTAATTGAATAAATAATCTCTTTGTTAGGGCAAATGTTTCTTGATATAAAAAAAATAAATTATACTGTTGTAATTCCATAATTAGCAGTATTTAGTATTCATTATAGTTAGTTAACCAAAAGTTTTTTTTTATCGCATGGATTGCTTTGATTCTTTTTTTAGGTCTCTTTTCCCTGCCATAGAAATTTCAGCATCCAATAATGTTTTCCCAGTAGCCTGAAGATATACATCATCCAAGCTTGGCTGACTTTGGGTAAGAGAAAAAATTTCAAATTTTGAGAAGGCCAATTCCACTTTTAGCTTCGTAAGTAAATCTTTTTGCTTATCTGCTACGAAATTTATCGAGAAACCTTGAGCTTCATTTATTATAATCTGACTAATTCCATCTATTGAAGATAAAATTTTACATATATTTTTTGCTTCTTCCTGATTACTAAATTCTCTTACTTTCAAAGTTACTCTATCTCCTCCTAATTTATTTTTGAGCTCAGCAGGAGTCCCTTTTGCTATAACTCTTCCATCATCAATTATCACTAATCTGTCTGCCAATTTATCTATTTCATCAAGATAGTGACTACTTAAAATAATTGTCATTCCATTATTTCTCAAATCTTTCAATAGTTGCCATATAATATTCCTACTTTCAATATCTAAACCAACTGTAGGTTCATCCAAAATTAATACTTGGGGCAAATGTAAAAGTCCAGCTGCCAGATCTATTCTTCTTTTCATTCCCCCTGAATAAGTTCCGCACTTACGATCAATCCAATCATTCATTTCTAATTGATCTATTAATTTATTTATCCTTTCAAATTTTTTATTTTTGTTGATGTGATATAAATCTGATTGAAAATCCAAAAGCTCTCGTCCAGTTAATATTTTATCAAGTGCAATGTCTTGGGCAACATAACCAATTAATTCTCTAATTTTCCTTGAATTTTTTATCAGATTAATATTATTTATAAAAACTTCTCCACTATCAGGCTCTATTAAAGTAGCGAGTATTTTTATTAGTGTTGATTTGCCAGCACCATTTGGGCCAAGTATTCCGAATAATGTGCCAGCTTCAATTTCCATCGATAAATTTTTTAATGCTTTGATATCTGAATAAGATTTTGAGAGCCCTTTAACTTCTATATAATTCATCAAACTTACTATTTACTTAAAAAACATTTTACATCTAATTTAATTACTAAGCAGGGACGCAATAGATAAAAATATTTGCATAGATTGCTGCTCAAATTCTACAGATAGTTGGGTTCTGGAAATTAATAACAAAAGACAAATGCCAAACATGTAGAGAATAGACCACCTAAAAAGAGACTTTGCTCTAGAAAGATCATCAGGAGATTTCTTTAATTCATTTATTAATTGCAAAAGTCTCCCATTAAATGGCAATAACATAATTCCGTATAAGAGACCCCCTTCAGGTAGAGCAAAGACTCCCATAATACTCATTAAAACTGTTGCCCATCCGTAACGGGAAATCGCTTTAGCAGTAAAAACAGATCCTTTAACAGAAGGGAGCATAGGAATACCAACTGATGCGTAATCATCCTTCAACAAAATAGCAAGTGCCCAAAAATGAGCTGGGGTCCATAACATTACTAAACCAAACAACCACCAACCACTAAGACCTACATGCCCAGTGGCTGCAGAAGCTCCAACTAAGGGTGGTATCGCACCAGCAACTCCTCCGAAAACAATGTTTTTTGTTGTACGAGGTTTTAAAATAACTGTATATAAAATTACGTAGCTAAATAAACCAAGAAGAGTTAAACCCGCAGCTAAATAATTTACACCGCTTACTAAAAGCATTGAAGCTGCCAAAGTACATGATACGGCGGCTAGAAATACAGTCTCAGATGACAACTTTCCCGCTGGCAAGGCTCTTTTGCTAGTTCTTGTCATCCTTTTATCTAATTCCATTTCCCACAAGCAATTAAGAGCTCCTGCTGCTGCTGCTGCCAAAGCGCCTCCTCCTAGAGTGCAGATAAGTTTCGGGGAAGACAAAGGCCATTCTTCAGTTAAAGCCATTCCTCCCAAAGTTGTGGCCAGTAAAAGTGGGATTAGTCTAGGTTTTGCTACTTCAAGCCAAGGCGGCAAAGTTAATCTTTTTCTTGAAGGTACAACTTCATCCCTAATTGAAGATTTATATTTCAAGTTTTCTAAGTTACTACTATTCATGAGTTGATACCTACCGTTTGGGGATTAAAGGAGTGGTCTAGACCTTTTTTGGTAAAAGGATTTTTAAAAATTAATGTTGTTAATATCGCAATAAATAAAGAGGTGTTAAGTTGATGACCGATAATAAAAATAGGTTCATTCAAATTTGTTTTAAGACTTAAAACACCCAAAGTAATTTGGGAAAACAAGAGAAAAATAAGTGTTGTGAGATATTTCCAATTTTCATTAAGCAAACTTCTCTTATAAATTGCAATAGCAATAATCAATAAAATTGAGAAAGCAATTGGAAAAGCAAATAATTTATGAGTATCTAGAATTAGACATTGTTTATCAACAGATAAGCAAATATGTGCTGACCAGGTTGATGAAAGCCTTACGCCAATAAAAGATTGAATCAGAGTAAGTAAAAGAGGAACAAAAAATAATAATCTCCACCAAATTAATGGCTCTTCAATGTCGTCATTTTCTAAATTTTGATTTATTGAAATTGTTGTAATGAGAAGTAGAAAAGCAATTAAAAGATGGCCCGTAACAGTATATGAATCAAGCAGGTTTATTACTGTTAAAGCTCCAAAGGATCCTTGGACAATAACGAGAAAAAGTAATAATGAATAAGCTTTAGGTAACCAATTTGGAATTTCATTTTTCCAAATAATTGAAAGCGCAAATTTAAAAAGAATTAATATTCCAATCAGAAAAGCATCTAGACGATGAAACCACTCTAGAAATACTCTTAGGTTCATATGTTTAAAAGGCAAAAAAGATCCATAACATAATGGCCAATCTGGACAGGCAAGTCCCGCCTCCATGACTCTCGTAGCACCTCCAATTACGATTAGTGCGATAAGTGCAAATACACTATGACTTCCCAACCTTTTAAAAATTGTCAGATATTTTGATTTATATAATTGGTTATTAATCAAATGGACAAAACCTATTATTTTGCATAATAATTTAGATTCAAAAACCAAACATTAATTAAAAATTAATATGTTTAATTTAAAAAAAAATTTAATAATTTAATCTTTTTTCCCTGACAATTAACTCTAAAAAGTTATTAATAATACGCCTTTTATTTCATAAATCTTAAGAAGTTGTGAATTTAAATGTTTTTCTTTTAACAAAGGATGCAGGATTAAAAAAATTGAATATCTTGAGAATATAAATACAAATTTTTAGAGTTCAATTGTTAAATAAAAACATTTATTTAATACTAATAATTTCATTCGTTTTTGCTATATCTTTTTGGATTGGTTTTAATGTAAATTTGCTTCCAGCGGAAGCAAGTATTAATGCACCAATTTACGATGAACTTTTTAAAATTCTTTTCATCACAGGATTAATTATTTTTATAGGAATGACAATAGCTGTTATTTACAGCTTATTTAAGTTTAGGAAAAGAAATGATCAGATAGGAGATGGTATAGCTTTAGAGGGAAATTTAAGCTTAGAAATTGTATGGACAATTATTCCTTCAATAATTGTTTTGTTAATAGGTTTATATAGCTACAACATCTACGATCGAATGGGAGGGATGCAAGAACTAAATCATAACCACGAAATGATGAGTTCTAATTCTGAAAAAATATGGGCTGGAATAAGTCAAACTTCTGATAATGCAATGGCAATAAATAATTTATCAATTGAAGTTTCAGCTATGCAATTTGCATTTCTATTCAATTATCCCAAGGGCAATTTCATATCAGGAGAACTACACGTTCCTGTTGATCAAAAAGTATCAATGAAAATGGAATCCAAAGACGTGATTCATGCTTTTTGGGTGCCAGAGTTCAGAATTAAACAAGATATTATTCCTGGGCAACCTACTATTCTAAATTTCACTCCTACAAAAGTAGGAAAATATCCGATAATTTGCGCAGAATTATGTGGCCCATATCATGGAGGGATGAGAGCCTCCATAATTGTTGAAGAAGAATCTGATTACAACGAATGGTTTAACAAAAATAAAAAACCAGAGGTAAATTTATGACAATATCAATTGATCCGCAAAAAACAAATAATGAAAGCCTTCAACCCAAAGGCTGGCTTAGATACTTTAGTTTTAGCCTTGATCATAAAGTAATTGGGATACAATACTTAGTCTGCGGTTTTCTTTTCTATTTAATAGGAGGAACATTAGCGAGCGCTATAAGAATTGAACTAGCTAGTCCAATGTCTGACTTTATGCCGAGAGATGTTTATAACCAAGTTTTAACTCTACACGGAACAATAATGATATTCCTTTGGATAGTGCCTGTAGTTAACGGTGCTTTTGGAAATTATTTAATTCCATTTTATGTAGGTGCGAGAGATATGGCATTCCCAAGATTAAATGCCGTAGCTTTTTGGTTAATTCCTCCTTCAGGTTTGATGCTGGTAGCAAGCTATTTTGTTGAGGGTGCTGCTCAGGCTGGATGGACGGCTTATCCACCTTTGAGCATAACTACTCCTCAATCGGGACAAATTATTTGGATCCTGAGCGTTCTATTACTTGGAGGAAGTTCTATATTTGGTGGCATAAACTTTATCGCAACCATTATCAAATTAAGAAGGCCAGGATTAAAACTTATGCAATTGCCAATGTATTGTTGGGCAATGCTTGGAACAAGTCTATTAGTTGTTTTGTCAACTCCTGTTTTAGCTGGCACTTTAATTCTACTTAGCTTCGATATCATTGCTAATACAGGTTTTTTCAATCCTGTTTTAGGTGGCAATGTCGTAGTTTATCAGCATTTATTTTGGTTTTATTCTCATCCAGCTGTATACATCATGGTACTTCCTGCCTTTGGTTTAGTTAGTGAAATACTTCCTGTACATGCTAGAAAACCACTTTTTGGATATACAACAATGGTTTTTTCAATAATGGGGATAGTAGTTTTAGGTTTAGTTGTTTGGGCGCACCACATGTTTACGAGTGGAACGCCACCTTGGATGAGATTGTTCTTTACTATTGCCACAGCTTTTATTGCTGTTCCTACAGGTATAAAGTTTTTCAATTGGGTTGCAACATTATGGGGAGGTAAAATTTCCATCAATAGTGCAATGTTATTCTCTTGCGGATTTATCATAAATTTTGTTTTTGGAGGTATTACAGGAGTTGCTTTGGCACAGGTACCTTTTGATATTCACGTACATGATACCTATTTCGTTGTAGCCCATTTTCATTACATAGTTTATGGAGGAACTGTTTTTATTATTTTCTCCTCAATTTATCATTGGTTCCCGAAAGTATCTGGAAAAATGCTCAATGAAAAATTAGGAATTATACATTTTATCATTACCTTTATTGGATTTAACTTGTGCTTTGCTCCTCAACATTGGCTTGGTTTAAATGGAATGCCAAGAAGAGTTGCAGAATATGATCCTCAATTCCAGTTCGTTAATCAAATTAGTAGCCTTGGTGCTCTTTTGATGGCTATAAGTACAATTCCTTTTTTAGTTAATGTATTTCTTAGTGTTAGAAATGGAAAAGATGCTGGAGATAACCCTTGGAATGCTCTTACACCTGAATGGTTAACATCTTCTCCACCTCCAGTTGAAAATTGGGAAGGAGAAGCTCCATTAGTTGAAGAACCTTATGGTTATGGTAAAGAAAATTCTTAACAAAAATAAAAAAATGACAACTCTAGATAGCTCAAAAGAAATTCAAAAAAATAATTCTGAAGTTAATGAAACACATGAAGACTTCAGAATGTTTGGTCTTATAACTTTCCTAATTGCGGACGGAATGACTTTTGCTGGATTCTTTGCTGCTTACTTAACTTATAAAGCAGTAAATCCATTACCTGATGGTGCAATTTATGAATTAGAACTACCAATACCTACACTCAATACAATTTTGTTGCTTGTTAGTAGTGCAACTTTCCATAAAGCAGGCAAGTCCCTCTTAAAAGATAAAAACTCTGATTCCCAAAAATGGTTATTTTTTACTGCTCTTCTTGGAATTATATTTTTAATATGTCAATTATTTGAATATTTTCATTTACCTTTTGGATTAACTGATAATTTATTTGCAAGTACTTTTTATGCTCTTACTGGTTTCCATGGATTACATGTCACTTTAGGCACTTTAATGATTTTAATTATTACTTGGCAATCGAGAATCAATGGCGGAAGATTAAATAGTCAAAATATATTCCCACTAGAAGCTGTTGAATTGTACTGGCATTTTGTAGATGGCATATGGGTTATCTTATTTATTATTTTATATCTTTTATAAAATAATAAATTTAAAAAATTAAATATATTTTTTATTAATTTATATTGCCACAGTTCTCCTTTTTAGTAAGAATATATAATTAGAAATTTGTCAGATAATGCTAGAAGGAAAAGAACTTCTTGAAAAAGCAAAATTATTAAGTCAAAAATCTGAAGATGAGATAGCAAAAGGTTGTGGGTACGTAGGTCCTAGCGGAAGAATCTTAAGAAAAAGTTTTTATAGGGCGCTTATCGCAGCAAAGGGTTGCAAAATAGGAAATGGTCGTCAGGGGAAAAATGGTAATAGAGCTTCAAGAGGCAGACAGACAGAATTTAAGACTAAAGTTCATGGCAATGGGAACCTTTTAATTGGACATGCCTATACCAAAAAATTAGGTCTAGAGCCTGGTCAGGAATTTAAAATCGATCTTAAAAAAGAGTCAAAAACTATTAATCTGATTCCATTAAATTAAAAAATATATTCTACCAACCGTTCTCTTTAAGCCACTCCGAAGAAATATTATTTGAAGATAAATCTTGATTACTATTTTTGTTAAACAAAAGTAATTTCTCTACATATTTAATAAGTGCATCTGCCTCAAGGTTTACGCTGTCACCAACATTTAATTTATTAAGATTTGTATTATGCCAAGTATGAGGAATTATCGCAATAGTAAATATTTCTCCTTCCTTCTCATATTTTGCAATTGTAAGACTTATACCATTTACACAAATACTGCCTTTATTAACAACATATTTTGAAAAATTTTTATTTTTCCACTTTATGGATAAGAGCCAAGATTTTTCTAATTTTTCTATATTCTCAACTGTTCCAAGGCCATCAACATGTCCACTAACTATATGCCCTCCTAAACGGTCAGACAGCTTAAGAGCGGGCTCCAAATTAACAATTTGGTTCAGGTTAGACTTTACTCCTAAAGTTGTTTTTTTTAATGTTTCCTCACTAACATCAACAGTAAATTTATTTTGAAAAATCTCTTTTACTGTCAAACAAATTCCATCAACAGCAATGCTGTCACCGATTGCCATATCAAATAACTTATCTAGAATTTCAATCTCTAAAATATTTTTTTCTTGTTTTAGTTTTCCAATTGATTGAATTATTCCTGTGAACATAGATTTAAGAAAAATATTTTTGCAAAATTTTGTAATTACTTTAATTTACTTTAAATCATTTTCCATTATAAATAAATTAAAGAGTAAAAAAAGAACTTGATCATATTTAGATGATTATTAATTCAAAAAAAAGATCATTTGGTAAAGGGGAAAAAGTGAGTTTATTCACTTTAGGGACAATGCGAGCAACTGAAAGTCTCGAAAAAATGTATAGCATAATTAAAAATGCATATTATGTAGGAATTAATCACATAGAAACAGCACCCTCTTATGGTAATGCTGAATCACTTATTGGAAGTTCAATAAAAAAACTAGAAATAGAAGAGAATATAAATGAAAAAAATTGGGTGATTACTTCCAAAATTTTACCAAAGGGTGATTTTGACTTTTTAAAAAATAATTTTAAAAATTCCCTTAAAAATTTAAATCGCGAGAAAATTAATAATCTTGCAATACATGGACTCAACTTAAAGCAACATCTAGATTGGGTTCTTTCTGGAGAGGGTAAGAAATTTATATCATGGATACTTGAGAAGAAACTAGTTGATCAAGTTGGTTTTAGTTCACACGGTAGTTATTCACTAATTAAAGAAGCAATTAGCTGTGAAGATTTTAGTTTTTGTAGTCTTCATTTACATTATTTAGATCAATCTAAAATTACTTTGGCAGAGGAAGCTATAAAAAAAGGTATGGGAGTATTAGCAATATCACCTGCTGATAAAGGCGGTAGATTATATTCCCCAAGTGATATTTTGTTAAAGGCCTCCAAGCCTTTTCATCCATTAGAATTAGGGTATAGATTCTTATTAGCAAAAGGCATTACAACTTTGTCATTGGGGGCTACAAACAAAAAAGATTTTGAATTCGCCCATAAACTTAGAAACTCCTTCGAAAAGCTTACAAAACTTGAAAAAAAAGCCCTGAACAAAATTGAGGAAGTTGCTAATGAGAGATTAAACTCAACCAAGTGTGAACAATGTAGATGTTGTCTTCCATGTCCAAATGAAGTACCTATTCCAGAGATACTTCGTTTAAGAAATATATCTATTGGTTTTGGCCAATTAGAATTTTCAAAAGAAAGATACAATTTAATAGGAAAAGCTGGCCACTGGTGGGAAGAAAAAAATTCCTCATTTTGTCAAGAATGTAATGAATGTGTACCTAAATGTCCTAGTAAATTAGATATACCAAATTTATTAAAGGAAACTCATAACTTATTAATTGAAAATCCTACAAAAAGATTATGGGGATAAGGACTCATTCCAGATATTTTTAAGATTAATTTTTTGTTCATTTGTTAAGACAGGGAAAGACCAACTATTTCCCCAACATTTCTCAGAAGGTCCTGAGATGGAGAGCACTTCAGTTTTATATTTACTTTGCAAATAATCACTATTAAATGGAAGATACCAACCCTGGCTTACTAATTTGTCTACTATTGATTTATTTTCTAAAGATTTAATCCATTTCATTAATATTGCATTATTTAGATTTGATCGACTAAGTAGAAAATGCCACATCAAAGGTACGCCTTGGCTAGGGAAAACTAAAGAAAGCCTTGGATCTATTTTTAAATATTTTGAACAAAGACTATAAGGAACTATTGCGACAATAGCATCAGAATTAATTAACCAATTGAGCATATTTTTATCATCAAATAACATAGCTTGGCTTTTGAGTTTTTTTAAAGAATTGGATGAATTAATTTTTTGAGCAATTGACAATATTATTCTGGGACTTTGAGGAAAAATAATTTTCCCAGTTAATTTTTCAGAAAGAAGAAAATCCCAAGATGTTCTTGCTGAAGTTATTAATTCTTTATTATTTTTAATGATGATTGTGTAGGGTACTACGCCCATAGGAAATAATTTACTCCTCAGATTTTGATCAAAGCTTCCCAAAAAATCTATCGATCTCTTATCCAAATTTTCGAACAGTGCATATTCATTTATTTTTTCAAATTTTGAAAAATCTATACTAGAAATCCATCCATCATTTATTAAAGTAAAGTCAGAATTGAAAATTGTGTTTCTATTTTTTTGTAGCTGAATATTTTCAAAATTAATTTTTTCCTGCTTCCAATCTTTTGGAATCGTATCTTTAAAAGATTCTGGATAAAAAGAATTTTGTAATGCAATTTTTACTTTATTAGGTAGATTACTGCAAGAGTTTAAGAAAAACAAAAGCGAAAGCTTACCACAATTTAAAAATTCTCTTCTGGTTGCAAATTTTGAAAACATTCAGCAATCCTTCTCTAAAGAAATTTGACCTAGGCCCTTCATCATTTCCAGATTTTGTTGACACAATGAAACTATTTCTTCATTTTTAAATCCATCTAAGAAAGCAAGCAATGATATTCCACCAGCACCTACTCCTTCTTTTACATGACCTAATTCATAATCCTTCAATTCTTTGTATTTTGAAGATTTGAAATTTAAAGGACTGGCTAAACCTAATAATTTGACATCATATTTTTCATTAATTAGATTTACTAAATCATTTAGAGAATTATCCTTCACAAGCCACCCAGTTGTCGCAATAAAAACATCTTCAATAAATTCATCTTTATTTTTTTCACCTAAAAATTCTAATACAAGCGAAATGACTGCTAACATCTGACTTCCTCCAGACAATATTACAGGTTGTTTTGCTAACCTGGCACCAATTAATAGACCCATTGAAAAAGCTTGGAAAGGATCACCTACTGCCGCGACAACATCAAAAGAGTCGAAATCAGCCTTGAAATTCGCATTTAAAAGTCCTCTTTTAATTACTTGTCTTCTTAGTTCTCTTGGAGCTTTAAATAAACTACTCCCTACTAAATTAGATACCTGCAAACCAAAAGCTTCCATTACTGCCTGAGCAGTTGTGGTACCACCCGGTACAGATTCAGAAATTAAAACTGATTGTTTTAAGGATTTTCCTATCGCAAGACCTTTTTCATAAAGATTTAAAACTCTCTCTTTAGTCATCGATTTACCAGTAGTAAGACAATTTGAGGGGCCCAAATTTATATCTTCTACAACCAAATGATTAAAATAAGGCTTTGCTCCTATTCCCAGAGGAACAATAACTGGATAAGTATTTATAAGCTTTGAACAAACATGACTGATTAGGGCCGGAGTTACACCTGCATTGAGAAGAGGCAATTTATATTTATTATCTTTTGAAGCACCCTCAAGCAAAAATTCAGCATCTGCGAGCGCAGTTGTTCTCCTCGATTTTGGATTAATACCTGCTGCGGAAATTCCTGGAATTTGAGATGTATTAGTGCCAGCAATAATAAGAAATATTTTTAAATTTTTAATATTCTTCTTCAGTATATCTATCTTATTGAGTTGTCTTTTTTTATTGGATTCATTACCAAAAAAATTTATCCCTAATTCTGTACTGTACATTCTTACTTTTTTTAATTATTAAAATCAACTAAGCTATTTAACAATCTTGGAGGATCTGGGATGGTTAATTTAAATCTAGGAAACAGAGAAAAGGCAACTACATGTACAGTTAAAACATAGACTATTTCTTGAAAAATTATTAATAAAATTGCACCTATTTGTATACTCAAAATTGAGGGATATAAAGGTAAATTAAATAATCCAATTAACTTTTCTATTAGACCATAACTCGCTCTAGTAATTAATGCCCAAAGATTATCTCCAACCAATGTAGATAGTGCTACTACTCTTATTAAGAAGCCAAGGGTTCCAATAAAAACTCCCCCAGTTAAACTAAGTTTCCAACTCTTTTCTTTAAACCAACACCAACCTAACCAAAAAGCCAAAATCCCATAAGGAAATAAAAATAAAGTTCCTCTAACAGGACCCATAATTATGAATAAAAGTAGAAATTGTATTAAAAGTCCTTCCAATGCAATTTTAGTTCCTCTTCTCAAGTGCAACAAGATCATTGGGAGGGGTAAAATCAACCTTAATAAAGCTCCCCCAATTGGCAGATAATATAATGCAACCCATAATAAAGACGAAAGAGATGCTAAATAGGAGGTCTCGACAATATTTAATGCTTGAGTTTTTGTTGTTATTTTCATTTTTTGTTGAATATTTTTAATTAATTTTTATTCATACTTTTATTTTTTGAATCTAAGATACGTTCAATCTTTTCTATTTCAAAATTTACCTCAGAATTACTCAATATGGAACTCAACTCTTCCGTGGGATCTTTTGGATCTACATCTTTTAAAATGAATATT
>QCCE01000012.1 GCA_003281385.1 Prochlorococcus sp. AG-347-K17 | reverse complement strand
AATATTTGGTAAAAGTTCTGGATTTTCTCCAAGTTTTGACAATTCGAACTTTTCCACCCATTCAGGATGAAATGGCCAAACTTGATGTTCCCCAGTTTTAGTCGTAGGTAAAACTCTGATAATTTTGTCCCCAAAATTAGTAAGAGAACTTAAATCACAAAAAAATACCTCATGATTCCTCAATCCATATGTAGCCATCAAACCAAAGACAAATTTCCAAGACTTGTTCGGTATCGAGTCCCACAGTTTCTCTATTAACTCGTCTTTAGGGAGATTCCTAAATCCTGCTTTGTTCAGTCAATTGCAGAGGATGTTTCAGAAGTAGTCGAAAATAATGTAGAACTTGCAATAGTCGTTGGTGGTGGAAACATTTTTAGGGGGCTTAAAGGATCTGCAGACGGAATGGATCGCGCGACAGCTGATTATGTGGGGATGCTAGCAACAGTAATGAACGCAATTTCACTTCAAGACGGTCTTGAGAGAGTAGGAGTTCCGACTAGAGTTCAAACAGCAATCGAAATGCAGGAAATTGCCGAACCCTACATCAGAAGAAGAGCCATGAGGCACCTAGAAAAAGGTAGAGTTGTAGTTTTCGGAGGTGGATGCGGGAATCCATTTTTTACAACTGATACTACGGCAGCTTTAAGGGCGGCAGAGATAAACGCTGAAGTTGTTATGAAGGCTACTAAAGTTGATGGAGTATACGATCGTGATCCTAATCAATTTAAAGATGCAAAAAAATATTCCTCTCTCCGTTATCAACAAGTTCTTAGTGATGAAATTGCAGTCATGGACAGTACTGCGATTGCACTTTGCAAAGATAATAATATCCCAATTATGGTTTTTGATATATTCAAAAAAGGGAATATTTCTAAAGCTGTTGCTGGTGAGCCAATAGGCTCTTTAATAAGTTAAAGATCATTTAATTTTTAAATTATGAAAGAAAAAGAAATTCAAGAAAATATGAATAAAAGTATTGAAGCCACGCAAAGAAACTTTAATACAATTAGGACAGGAAGAGCTAATGCTTCCTTGTTAGACAGAGTAAGTGTTGAATACTACGGAGCAGAAACACCAATCAAATCACTTGCCACTATAAGCACTGTTGATTCGCAAACAATTTCAATACAACCTTTTGATATCTCATGTTTACAAGCGATAGAGAAAGCTATTTCTATGAGTGATTTAGGTATTACTCCAAATAATGATGGGAAAGTAATAAGAATAAATGTTCCTCCTTTAACAGAAGAGAGAAGAAAAGAATTTTGTAAATTAGCCTCTAAATATGCAGAGGAAGGAAAAGTAGCTTTGAGAAATATCAGAAGAGATGCTGTTGATAAGGAAAAAAAAGACGAAAAAGATGGCCTTATTTCTATTGACGAATCAAGAGATAATCAATCTGAAATTCAGAAAATTACTGATAAATACATTTCATTAATAGAAACTAAATTGTCAGAAAAAGAAAAGGAAATTCTAAAAGTTTGATAAGATTTGACGTTGTAATAATTGGTGGAGGTTTATCAGGATCTTCCGCCGCTCTTAATCTATCAAAGAAAGGATATTCTGTTTTAATTATCGAAAAAGAAAAAATTCAAGATTACAAACCATGTGCAGGTGGGATGGCATCTTCAATGCAAAGATTTCTTCCTTTAGATATAAAAGATTCCATAGCTTCAAAAATAAAGAATGTTGAATTCAGATGGAAGGCTACAGATAATGTAACTGCTGATCTGACTGGTGAATCCCCATTTTGGATTATTAAAAGAGAGAAACTTGATAAATTATTACTTGATGAGTCCTTGAGTAATGGAGCTCAGATAATGAGACAATTATTGATAGAAAAAATTATAAAAAAAAATGATAAATGGGAAATTACTTGCAATAACAAAATAAAATATATTACAGAATTTCTTGTAATTGCAGATGGGTCCCAATCGAAATGGGCGAGTTATTTCAATTTAGGCCCAAGAAAACCTAAATTTGCGAACACAATCTCATTAAGATTAAAAGGGTTAGGCGAAATACCTAGAGATGCAGTTAGATTTGAGTTTGGATTTATAAAATATGGTTTTGCATGGGCATTCCCCCTAAAAGAAAGCTTGAATATTGGTTTAGGTACTTTTATAAATAATGGTCTTCTTGAAAATCAGGATATAAATAAACAAGTAATCAGAAGCTTTGGTTTTGATGATTTTCCTCAAAAAACAATTAGTAAGAAATTGAGAATATGGAATGGCTTTCACTCAATTAATGGTGACAAAGTTTTAGCGGTTGGAGATGCAGCATCTCTATGTGATCCATTTTTAGCTGAAGGAATTAGGCCATCTTTAATTAGCAGTTTTTATGCTGCAGAATACATAGATCAGTTCCTATCAGGAAAAGTAGATGATTTAAATCTTTATACAAAAAAAATTAACAACATTTGGGGGGAATCAATGGCTTGGGGGAGGAGAATAGCCCAAGTATTTTATAGATTTCCCAGAACTGGATATCAATTAGGTGTCAAAAGAAAAACAGCTCCTAAACGTATTGCTCAAATATTATCAGGAGAAATGAGTTATGAAGATATTGCAAAAAGAGTTATCAGAAGGCTTTTAACAAATAGTGAGGCTTAATTCTTTTCAATTCAAACTTAAATTTAATTAGCAGAAATCAATTTATGATTTTTTATCTCTGAATATCTCTTTAGTAGCAGTTCTTCCAATTCTTCTATAGCCTTACTGAATCCAGTAATACCTTCACTAAGCTTTTCACTTGCCATTTGATCTTCTAACATACTTAATCTGAAATCTTTTTCTTCAAATTCGTAGTCAATAGAATTATTTATCTGGGTACTTAAATCTAATTTCCTAACTAACTCTCCTTTTTCTTTTTTCAGTTCCTCAAGAAATTTTGGTGCGATTGTTAAAAGATCGCAACCTGCTAATTCTTTTATTTCATCAAGATTTCTAAAACTCGCTCCCATTACTTCTGTCTTAAATCCCTTTTCTTTGAAGTACTTGTATATTTGCGTAACCGAAATAACACCAGGATCTTCAGCACCAACAAAACTAGTTTTACCAGTTTTTGCTTTATGCCAATCTAATATACGGCCAACGAACGGAGAAATTAGAGTTATCTTTGCATTGGCACAAGTTACCGCTTGGCAGAAGTTAAAAAGCAAAGTTAAGTTGCACTTAATACCCTCTTTTTCCAAAATTTCAGCTGCCTTAATTCCCTCCCAAGTTGCAGCAATCTTAATCAAAATTCTTTCCTTTTCAATTCCAAAATTTTTGTAAAGATTGATCAATTTTCTCGCTTTTTCTACCGTAGCTTCAGTGTCAAAGCTCAATCTTGCATCAACTTCTGTAGATACGCGCCCTGAAATTATTTTCAATATTTCTTTTCCAAAAAATACTGAAACTTGGTCAACAGTTTCTTTGATTAATTCAATTTCGGAGAATCCCTGGGGCAATGCATTTTCTGAACTTTCTAAAGCTTTATCAATTAATTTCACATAATCAGGGTTCTTAGCTGCAGCAAGTATTAGCGATGGATTGGTAGTGGCGTCCCTTGGTTGAAATTTTTTTATCGAATCTAAATCTCCAGTATCAGCAACGACAACGGTCATTGAGGACAATTGTTCTAAAATTGATTTCATATCTAAATAATCATATATTTATAAACTAGCCTTTATTCCTAATGAAATCATCAAATAATGAACTAAATATTTATAAAATTGGAAAATTTTAGGGTTTTTTAACAATCATTCCATGATCTTTTATCTTGGGAGGTATTCTTTCAATTACTATCAAACTCTCGATAATTTCTTTAGCAACTGGTACAGCAACGGTTGAACCATATGCATAAGATTGAGATGGCTCATCAACGACTACAAGGACAGCATATTTCGGATCATTAACTGGTAGGGTAGCCACAAAACTGCAAACTTTTTTACTTGTGTAGGAACCATTTAAGGCTTTTTGAGAAGTGCCCGTTTTCCCCGCTATCCTATATCCCTCGATTTTCACTCCAGATCCACTACCTTTTTCAACTACGCTCTCCATCCATTCAAGAACAGTTTTAGAGACTTTGTGTGAAAAAAATTGTTTTTTTGGATTTTTATTAACTCTTTCTATAAAAGTTGAGGTTACATGTGGAGTTACTTCAAAACCCCCATTTGCTAGAGCCGCATGAAGTTGAACCAATTTAAGTGGCGAGATTGAGAAACCTTTACCAAAAGAAGTGACAGCAGGCTCAATTGATTGATTCACAAATAAATCTTTTCTCTTAAGTTGGCCAGCAGTTGATACAAATAAGTCAGTCTCTAAATTTTTATTTATACCTAAATTTTTTAGCCAATCCCAATAAATTGTGGGGTCTAAATTTTGCATTATTTTTACCATCCCAACATTACTTGAAACCTGCAAAACTTTTGGATAGTCAATGTATCCATTACCTTTTTTATCCCAATTAAAAAGTGTCCATCCTCCAACATTTATCTTTCCATTATCTTCAACTACTCCATCTTTCTGGATGACTTTTTCTTCTAAAGCTAAGGCAAGATTAATAGGTTTAAAAGTTGAGCCAGGCTCAAATAGATCTTGAGAATACCACCCCCTAAAGAGTTCAGAATCATACTGCCAAAATTTATTGGGATCATATGATGGGACTGTAACCAAAGAGAGAATCCGACCATCATTAACATCCATAACAATTGCAAATCCCTTCTTTGCTTTCCATTTGCTTACTTGCTTTGATAATGCATTGTATGAAGCTTTCTGTAATCTTGAATCTATAGTTAGGCCTAAACTTTTGTAATCAGAAATAAAATCACCTGGTGCAGAATTATCCGGGAGAGGAGTTCCATCTCCTCCTCTTTTTATTAAATTACTTTTATTAAAAACTTTAATTTGATTATCTAAATGTAGTTCTAAACCTGCTGAAGCCACATTCTCATCATTAACAAAACCGACAAGATTAGAGTAAAGTTCAGCTTGTGGATAATATCTCTGCGAATATTTAAACAAATCAATTCCGCTTATTTGAAGGTTCTTAATCTCTTCTGCCTTTTCTTCCGCAATTTCATCCAAAAGTTTGATACCACTCATTTTATTATTAAATTTCCTCAAAAGTATTTCATCATTAATATCCAAGATAGGTGACAATTTTTCTATAACTTCTTCAATACTGCGAACTTTGTTAATTGAATCACCAGGAAAATTAAAATATTTTGGATGGGCCCATAATTTATAGAGCGGTTTATCGTAAGCAATTAATCTATTATTTCTATCAACGATTGATCTTCTTGTTTTTAAGGAGTTAGTTTTAGAAGATTGTATTAATCTAGCTTTCCTTTGCAAATCAGAGGCGTTAAAGACTTGCAATTTAACTAACCTACCAAACAAACAAAAAATTAATAGTAAGCTAAAAATATAGAGAAATTTAAATCTTCTTTGATGAAGGGGTATTAAACGAACAATTTTTTTGTATTTTTTCATCAATACCCCCTTTGATATTTGCTATCACTAAAACCTTCAATAAAGGCATTTAAATTTTTCTTAAATGTACTTTCTCTTTTTTCAGTAAGTTTATCTATATAAATTAAATCTTCAGGTTTGGTTTTTCTATAAATGTTGAGAGACTCAAGTTCACTAATATAAAATTCCTCAATTTTAGAAATATAATCAATGAGATTATTATTGATAGCTTTTGTTTTAGATAAGATTTTATATGTATTTGACCATTTCCTTTGGCTATCAAAAGATAAGAAAAATAAGGTAAAAATTAATACCAATAGAGAGATATTAATGGTGTCGAAAATTTGATGTAATAATTTGATATTAATTATGGATATTTTTTCGGAATCTTTTTTACCTTCATATGGAACTTTATTTTTTAAATTAAGTTGATTCCCATAGGGTTTCATCAATGATTTATTTTTTAAATGAAATGAGTATTACTAATTAAATAAACATCTTTTTGTATGATTCGCAAGTAAAAAATTAAATTCTTTATGTCCTCAGTAAGAACAAATTTAAGAAGGTCAATCCATTCCATAAAGAATGCATAATCACTGAAGAAAACAAACTCCCTGAAGCAACTCTTGTGATTCCTAATCCAATTCCTAGAACAAATAATGGCGGCATTTCTCCCAAACTTAAATGGGCTAATGCAAAGATAAAGGCTGAAACTATGATCCCCGAAATTACCCCAAAATTTCTTGAGAGAGTTGGTAGTAAAATACCGCGGAATATTATCTCCTCAAATAGAGGAGCTAGTAGAGTTGTTGTTACAAATAATAGAAAAAATGATAAGTAATTATTATTATTAAGAACAATTTCTAGCAAAGGGTTACTACCATTTTGATTATCGATCAGACTATTCATAATTAGAGAGATCAATAAAACAAAAGGAACAATTGTTAACCAACCTTTAATACCCTGAATAATTGCATATTTTATGGGTAAGAAATTGAACTGTAAATAATCCTTTTTAATATTAAATTCACCATTCAAAGATTTTATTTGATAGTAAACTATCCCTAATGGAGGAATAGCCATAAAAAGATATCCAAAGAAAATTTTTAAAGATTGAGACAATTCATTAGAGATATTTTTAGAGAAAAGTTCAACCAAACTGATAGAAAACAAAGGTGATACCACTTCTCCTAAAACAACAAATCCACCTGCAATTAATAAAACCATATCTATTAATTCTAAATTTAAGTATTTAATTTCTTTCCAACCAAACTTTTTCAAAGATATAGTGTTCCATAATATTTTTAAAGCCAGAATAGAGCCAATAAGTATTGTTAAAAGTGGTATTAATCTTATGGCTAATATCTTTAAAAACATTTTGCTTGAAAATGATTTTGTTATTAATGCACTATCATCAAAATCAAATTTCCGGCTTAAAAGGTGATATAAAAATCTATCACCTTTAAATAAATCAAATTTATCAGAACTCAGTTTATATGAATTATTATTAGATTTTTTTTCTATCTCATCAATCAGAAATTTAAAATTTTTATTTTCAAAATCTTTGGAAATATTTTTATAGTTTATGGGATCATTTGATTCTGAAGTAATTATTCGAATTAATTTATTTCTCTCTGTTAGTTCATCAAATGAAATATCAGAGAGTGATTTATTTATTTGATCAACAGGGTCATTAATGATAAAAAATTTTGTAAGATTTACAGGTATTGATTGGAGAGATAATTCAGCAATTTCTTGCTCTTTTTGACTAATATCAAATGTGACAGATGGTCTATTTAAACTATCTCTTAAGCCTTGTTGCCATACAAAAAAAGTTATGACTATAGAAATAAAAGCTAAAGTGAGTTTTGACTTAGAAATATTTTTAAAGATCATAAATTAATTATATTAATGAAAACTATACTTAGTTATCATTGAAGTTCCTTATATTTTGTATCTAATTTAATCACGCCATGAGATGATTAAATTATCTTAATCTTCAAATTTATATAATGGCTATACGATTAGTTTTAGTTAGGCATGGACTAAGCAGTTTCAATGCAAAAGGATTAATTCAAGGAAGAACAGACGATTCATTATTAACTGATGAAGGATACGAACAAGCCCGAAAAGCAGGAAAAGCATTATCAAAAATAAAATTCGATAAAATCTATTCCTCCCCACTTGTGAGAGCGGCAGAGACTGCAAAAACAATTAAAAAGATTTTCAATAAAGAACAAAATATTTTATTTGATGATAATTTGCTGGAGGTGGATCTTGGTGAGTGGTCTGGTCTAAAAATTGATGAAATAAAAAATAAATTTCCAGAAATTTACCCTATATGGAAAAATGATCCAGAAAATCTTATCTTAAAAAGAAATGACAATAAAACTTATAAACCAATTCAAGAGTTATTTTTTCAAGCAACAAATTTTGTAGAAGATATTTTAAAAATTTATCAAGACAAAGATGATATAAATATTTTAGTTGTTGGACATAATGCAATTCTCAGATGTTTAATACTCTTGTTATTAGGAAAGCCTAAGCAAGGTTTTAGAAAATTAAGATTAGAAAATGCTTCTTTCTCGATACTCAATATTTCAAAGAAAAATAACTCTTTTAAGACTCAAATTGAATGCTTAAATCAGACTTCCCATCTTAACAAAAATATTCCAAATAAAATTGGAGATTCCAGAATATTTCTAATAAGGCATGGTGAAACTGCTTGGAACAAAGAAGGTAGATTTCAAGGCCAGATTGATATCCCTTTAAATGAAAACGGAAAAGATCAAGCTAGAAAGACTTTTGAATATTTGAGAAATATTTCTTTCAATAAGGCATTTTCAAGCTCAATGCATAGGCCTTATGAGACTGCACAAATAATCCTTCAAAATAACAAAGATTTAAAAATTGAGAAAATAGATTCACTCGTAGAAATAAGTCACGGATTATGGGAGGGTAAATTGGAAGCAGAAATTAGAGAAGAGTGGCCTGCTTTACTAAAAAATTGGCATGATAAACCTGAAGAAGTAATAATGCCCGAAGGTGAGTGTATAAAAGATGTATCAGAAAGGTCAGTGGAAGCTTTTGATAAAATTTGTTTATCTCAAAAGGATAATGATCAAACCCTCATGGTTGCTCATGATGCAGTCAATAAAACTCTAATTTGTAATATCCTTGGGATTAATTATTCAAATATTTGGATAATAAAACAGGGTAATGGCGGCATAACTATAATTGATCTTTTTAATGATCCTAATAAGCCGCCTGTGATTAGCGCTCTTAACATTACAACACACCTTGGGGGAATACTTGATTCAACTGCTTCAGGAGCACTTTAAATTAAGCCTTTTTAAAAATTAATTTTGATAAAGTCAGAGTAAGGGGAAAGGCTTCATTTACTGAAAAAGCCAACTTGACTAAGAGGCCAAAATCTGAAATATGCTTTACCAATTATCTCTTTTTTATGAAGAAATTTACTTCCAGGCCAATATCTTCCATCCCAGCTATTTGCCCTATTATCACCTAAAACTAAAAAATGATCTTCTGGCACTTTTATATTTTCAAATTTACCACAATTATTAAATAGGGATAATGAGCACTTGTAGGAGACATAGGGTTCAGGAATTAATTTATTATTTATTATTAATTCACCATTAGAGTTTACACTTACAGTTTCCCCTGGAAGGGCCACCACTCTTTTAATATAAGCATCGCAAGCTTGATCCCTCAAACCAGGAATAAACGATATTGGAGGAAAACTCATAAAAAAACAATATCTTTTTTTTGGTAAAGGCTTAGATCTTGATGAAATTAATTTTTTGTCAAACGAGTAAGGTGAGTTAAAAACAACAATGTCTCCTCTTTTTGGTAAAGAGTTTCTTAGCGAAAATTTTTCAATAATTAACCTATCATTTATTTGTAATTCTGGGAGCATTGAACCAGAAGGGATATAACGTGGTTCTGCAAAAAATGATCTACAAGAAGAAACAAAAAAAGTTAATAGAATTAGTAGACCCCATTCTTTTAAAAAACTTTTTATGGAACTTGGCATAGGATTAATCAAGTCTTGATTTTCTAAACTTATATAAATTGTTTTGCATATTCAATTTCATTAAAACCCAATATTACTTTTTTCCCTTCGTAAATCAAAAATGGTCTTTTTATTAATTTGCCATCACTTAAAAGAAATTGAATAATTTCTTCCTTTGACAAACGATTAATATCAAGATCAAGAGTTTTAAAGGCTTTACCTCTTGTATTGAAAATCCTTTTCTTATCATCAGAGTATTGTTCTAAGGCTAGATTTAAATAATTAACAAGTGGAGGTTCTTTTACAATATCAATTAACTGAAATTTAAAATCTTTGCTCTTAAGCCACTTTGCAGCTTTTCGGCACGTAGAGCATTTTAAATAACTATAAAAAATTATTTTTTTCAATTTAATTTACTAATATTTGATTTCTTAAGTACTTTAAAGTTTTTCTTTTTTAGAGGCATACAACTTTTCAATAAATTTTCAACTACATCAAAATCCCTCCAACCATCAATTTGAACTGTTCTTCCATCAAGTCCTTTACTTGTCCTAAAAAATTCAGCAACATCCTCAAGCTGATTTGGAGCAATTTGATTAATACTCACTATATTTGCCTGTCTAGGATTAGCCATAGGCACACATAAAAGTTTTCCATCATAAGCACCACAATCATGCATATCCAAAACTCCAATAGGTCTAGCTTTTATTAAACAACCAGCAAAAGTAGGCTCGTCCATAATCACCATTGCATCAAGAGGAGCTCCATCATCAGCCAGGGTATTTGGTATAAAACCATAATCAAAAGGGTACCTTACTGAAGAATGCAATACTCTGTCTAAGGCCATTATTCCTGCCTCAGAGCAATATTCATATTTATTCCTGCTCCCTGCAGGTATTTCAACAACAATATTTACTATTCCCTTCATTGGAGATGGAGGTATTGAACTAAGGTCCATCTTTTTTAAAATCGTGGTAATGAATTATCTCATCTCCTTGAGATAAAGGTCTTCCAATTAAAATGCTTATTGAGGGTAAGAAAATTGTCAAAAAGGCAAAAATAATACCTAAAGATGTTGTTGATAAACTCCTTATACTTAAAGGGTCATCATCATCTCTTTCAAAATCACTTCGAGCAGAACCATAAGGAGATTCTTCGCTTGATTTACTTTGAATAAACTGCTTTGATTTCGTGTAACTCAAGAACTCTTAATTGGTAAAGATTAAGGAGATAATTAAACATCTCTAATCCTACATTCATAATGTCAATAAATCAAAACATTCATTTAGAGACTTTTTGATTACTCTTTTTCTAACAAAGACCTAATAGATTTTAGTTCGTCTAATATTTGCGCCAGTATATTTTGAGCCGCGGAGGAGGGTGTATTAAAGACCTCTACAGTAACCTCCTTAATTCTTAAAATATCTTTTGCAAATCTTGCAACTTCATTAGGATGAAATTTTAAAGGATCTTTTTGATCAGTTCTAAATTCGGGATTTAATTTTCTTGGATTAAAACTGGGGTTTAGATTTCTTAAATCTGTATTTGTGTACCTATAAACAGAAGCTCTCGATCTGTTTAGGAATTTTTGAACTTCATCAATACCTACTAATTCTTCTTCGCTAGAAATATTGGAATCTATATTTTCCATAAACTTAAGAAAATGCTTTTGTAGTAATGAACTTTTAGAAAAGATTGAGCTTCATTACTGAAGAAGTTAGCAGAAACAATATTTTTAGACTAGCCGCGTTGAGGGACTCAAGACACTTTAAATTTTTTTTACATCTTAATTGATAAAATTAAACAACATTAAGGATTTTTTTTGTATGCGCGTGACAACCTCATTTCCTCTGGGGACACTTCGTGACACACCTTCTGAAGCTGAGATTATTTCACATCAATTACTTTTAAAAGCTGGTTATATTCGCAGAGTTAACAGCGGTATTTATGCGTACATGCCAATAATGCTTAGAGTTATTGAAAAAATATCCGCAATAATAGAAAGAGAACTTAATAGTATTGGTTGTACAAAATTACTATTACCACAACTTCATCCTGCAGATTTATGGAAAAAAAGTGAAAGGTGGGAAGGATATACTGCAGGGGAAGGAATAATGTTTAATCTCAAAGATAGACAAGGTAAAGAATTTGGTTTAGCTCCAACTCATGAAGAGGTAATCACTAGTATTGCATCAGAAACTATCAACTCATATAAGCAATTACCTCAATGTTATTATCAAATTCAGACAAAATTTAGAGATGAAATAAGGCCAAGGTTTGGATTGATGAGGAGTAGAGAATTTATAATGAAAGATGGTTATTCTTTTCATTCTTCAGAAAACGATCTGGCTTCTTTCTATGAAAAAGTGGGCAATGCTTACGAAAATATTTTTAAATCTTGCGGACTACAAACAGTAGGGGTTGAAGCTGATAGTGGAGCAATTGGCGGTGCCTCCTCCAAAGAATTTATGGTCACTGCTGATGCAGGAGAAGATTCCATTTTGTTTACTCAAAGTGGTTCTTATGCTGCAAATATTGAAAAAGCTATTTCTATTCCCTCTCAACCTATTCCACTAAAAGATAATATTGCTGAGTGGTTGGAAACACCTCAACAAAAAACAATCCTAGAAGTTTGTAATAATAATAATTTAGACGCTAGTCAGATTATTAAGGTTGTAATATTCCTTGCACAGTTCGAAGGTGAATTTGAGGTGCCAATTCTTGCATGCATAAGAGGCGATCAACACATTAATGAAGTAAAGCTTTTTAACTTCATCAATAAACTACATAATTTCAATCTCCTTAATCTTAAAAAAATTGAAGACAAAAATACTATCGAAAAAAATCTAGTTGATTTTCCCTTAGGGTTTATTGGGCCAGATTTAGATAATAAAACTATAAGAGCTAATTCTAATTGGGATAAAAAATGGACAAGGATATTTGACCATTCTGCAACTGGCCTTTCAAAATTTGTAAGTGGTGGGAATAAGGTTAATTTCCATAAAGTTTTTCAAGAATTTTCTTTTACTTCGAAAGACTATTTTATTGGGGATATAAGGAATGCCAAAAAAGGAGATAAAATAAGTATTGATGATGATGAGGAACTTAAAGAAAAAAAAGGTATCGAGATAGGACATATTTTCCAACTAGGTCAAAAATATAGTGAAAAATTAAATGCAAAGTTCTCTGATAAGGATGGTCAGTTAAAAAATTTATGGATGGGTTGTTATGGAATTGGAGTGACAAGAATAGCTCAAGCTGCCATCGAACAGAATCATGATCAAAAGGGAATCTGTTGGCCTATCCAAATTTCTCCTTTTAAAGTTATTATTATTCCGACAAACGTAAAAGATCCTATTCAAAGAGAACTAACTGAGCAAATCTATAACGACTTTTTAAATAATACAATTGATGTCCTTCTTGACGATAGGAACGAAAGAGCTGGAGTGAAGTTTAAGGATGCGGAATTAATTGGTATTCCTTTTCAGATAATTATTGGCAGAGATTCTGTTAATAAAAAAGTAGAACTTTTATGCAGAATAAATAATACTAATTTTAAAATTAGTACTGATAAATTGTTGGAAACATTTATTTCCGAATCAGAAATAATGTACAATAAAAAGTCTTAAGGCTTATTTTTTTTGGGAGCTAAGTTATGTTACTGAAATGGACATCAAAATTTATTTTAAAAAATCTTGTCAAAGCCATATCTTTTTCAATATCTTTAATTCTTGTTTTTACACTATTTAGTTCCCCATCTAATGCTGCAAAAACCTCGATGACAGGTGACTATACAAAAGATACAATTTCTGTTGTTAAATCACTACAAACAGCTGTTGATACTCCAAAAGATTCTCCAAATAAAGATGAAGTTAGAAGTGAGGCTCTTACACTTATAACTGACTATATTTCAAGATACAGAAATAGAGGGATGGTGAATAAAACACAATCATTTACCACCATGCAAACAGCATTAAATGCTATGGCAGGTCATTACAAAAACTTTTCAAGTAGACCCTTACCCGATAAACTTAAGGAGCGTTTAACCAAAGAATTTTCTCTTGCTGAAAAAATGGTTTTAAGAGAAAGTTGATACAATTCATTTACTTTTCAAAAGTAATCCAAGATTTTTGAATATATTAGATATTCGCACAAAAATAATGCTTTTTTAAAATTGGCCAATGTTGTTGTAATCGGTGCCCAATGGGGTGACGAAGGAAAAGGTAAAATAACGGATTTACTTAGTCGTTCGGCAGATGTTGTCGTTCGCTACCAAGGGGGAGTAAATGCAGGCCATACTATAGTTGTAGATGATAAAGTCTTAAAATTACATTTAATTCCTTCAGGGATACTTTACAAAAATACTTCTTGTCTAATTGGTTCGGGAACTGTTGTAGATCCAAAAATTTTGCTCAAAGAAATTGACATGTTAATTGATAATGGAATTGATATCTCAGGATTAAAAATTTCATCAACATCACATGTAACAATGCCCTACCACCGAATATTAGATGAAGCGATGGAGGCTGATAGAGGTTCAAACAAAATAGGAACAACAGGTCGTGGTATTGGTCCAACTTATGCTGACAAGTCGCAAAGAAATGGCATTAGAATAAGAGACTTGCTCAATAAGGAACGGTTAAGTGATGTGATTGAAATTCCATTAAGAGAAAAAAACGGTCTACTAGAAAAGATCTATGGCATTAAACCACTTAAATTAGAAGATATTGTTGAAGAATATCTTGACTATGGGGAAAGATTATCAAAGCATGTTGTTGATTGTACGAGGACTATCCATGCAGCCTCAAAAAACAAAAAGAATATTCTTTTCGAAGGTGCACAAGGTACTCTGCTCGATTTAGATCATGGGACTTATCCTTTTGTTACCTCATCAAACCCCATATCAGGAGGTGCATGTATAGGGGCTGGAGTTGGGCCCACATTAATCGATAGAGTGATAGGTGTCGCCAAAGCCTACACCACAAGAGTAGGTGAGGGGCCATTCCCAACGGAATTGCAAGGTAGTATTAATGATCAACTCTGTGATAGAGGCAGTGAATTTGGAACCACTACTGGGAGAAGGAGAAGATGTGGTTGGTTTGACGGAGTTATTGGTAAATATGCTGTATCTGTAAATGGTCTTGATTGTTTAGCCGTTACAAAACTAGATGTTTTAGATGAATTAGATGAGATTCAAGTTTGCATTGCATATGATCTCGATGGAAAGGAAATAGATTACTTTCCTACAAATTCAGATGACTTAAAAAAATGTAAGCCAATCTTCAAAAAATTAAAAGGTTGGCAATGTTCAACTGCTGATTGCAGAAAACTATCTGATCTCCCAGAGAATGCTATGAATTATCTCAGATTTTTAGCTGAATTAATGGAGGTTCCAATTGCCATCGTCTCGTTGGGGGCGAATAGAGATCAAACCATAGTAATTGAAGACCCAATTCATGGTCCTAAAAGAGCACTTCTAAGGTAATTTTGTCAAAAATTAATGAAGGGATCTTTTAGACATGTTGAACATAATAAAAAGGTTGATCTCATTGGTCTGGGCAATGCAATAGTAGATATTATTGTAAATATTGAAGATGAGTTTCTTGAGGTAAATAGTCTTGATAAAGGATCAATGAATCTCATTAATTCTGATGAATCCCAGAGATTGTTAGAAAATTGCAAAGTGATCAAACAAATATCAGGAGGATCCTCAGCAAATACAGTTGTTTGCTTAGCAGAATTAGGTAATCATGTGCAGTTTATTGGAAGGGTGAAAAATGATCACTTTGGGGATTTCTTTTCTGAAGATATAAAAAAAAGTAAAACTATATTTAATACTCCACCAACTATTGAAGGTGCTGCAACAGCTCATTCAATCATTTTGATTACACCTGATGCACAAAGAACTATGTGCACTTACCTAGGAGCATCCATAGAGTTTGAACCAAAAGACATGGATTTTAGTGTGCTTAAAGAAAGTAAATACTTGTATTTAGAAGGATATTTATGGGACAGCGAATTAGCTAAAAATGCTTTTCTTAAAGCCGCTCAAATTGCAAAACAATCTAATACAAAAATAATTCTTTCCTTGTCTGATTCATTTTGTGTAGATAGACACCGAGAGAGTTTCTTAGAATTAATTAATAATTATGTAGATATGGTTTTTTGTAATGAATCCGAGGTGTTGAGTCTATTTAAAAAGGATAAATTAACAAATTGCCAAGGAGACCTTTCTTCCTTATGTGAATTAGTCGTAGTGACTTTAGGTAGCAATGGTTCTCTCATAATCAACCAAAATGTTATTGAAGTAATTAAGTCAATTACGAAAGGGAAGATTATTGATACAACAGGAGCGGGAGATATTTATGCAGGAGGATTTATTCATGGATTAATAAAAAATTATTCTCTTAAAAAATGCGGAGAGATAGGTTCAATTTGTGCTGGGCAAATAATTACACAATTAGGATCTAGATCTAATGTGGATTTGAAAGAGTTAATAAAAGAAATCTAATCAAATAGTCCTGTTGATCCAATCATAATATTTCTTCTCAGAATAGTATTTTTTGTAAATAATTTGTGGGACATCATATGTAGAAATTTTATTTAAGAACTTAATTAAATTATCTTTAAATTCTGGTTTACTTTTTATTATGATTTCAAACTCTTTAGTTTCTTCAATATCACCATCCCACTCATATATTGAAAAAATTTGCTTTATCGAAACACAAGCTGCAAGTTTATTTTGTATTAGTAATTTAGCCATTCGGGAAGCATTTGCTTTACTTGATTCAGTTGTGATAATAACTAATACTTCCATAACGAATTAAACGCCAATATTTTTTTTAGTTATATGATTTATCAAGTTGTGGTATTCATTAAAAGAACATGAATAATCATTTTTAACTTTCGGCCTTTTAACCAAAAATAATTTCATTTTACTTCCAGAAACTATACTCTCCCAGTTTTTCTGAGAATAACTTCCAGATTCTCTGCATAGCACGTAATCTATATTCCAAAAATCACAAAGTTTTTTTTCTAAAATGCTTTCATTATTTTTACTGGGTTCAAGTATCGCTATATTTGAATTTTTAATACATGATGCAAAAGCTTTTGTTATACTCTCGTAAGTTGGAAGCACCCTTGTAAATACATTTGCTTTACAATTCATATAATAATCAGCTGTATCGTTAAGGAATCTTGATCCTATTGCCAGAAGAATATTCTTATTTTCTAGATCAATATTTTGTATATCCTTTAAATCATTAACATAAAAATGATTATTTGTTTTATTAATTAGAGATTTTCTCTCAAATAATAAGAGAGGTATATTAATTTCTCTACATGCAATATTAAGATTTTTAGAGATAATCATGGCGAACGGATGAGTAGCATCTACAACATATTTGATTTGATTTTTTTTTATGAAATTTATAATTTCATCTTTATTATTTAATTTACCCGTAATGATATGTAACTTTGGATTTTCAATATAAGCTTGCCCTGCTTTATAGGTTAAAACACTTGCAAAAACTGAATAATTAAGTTCAAGAAGCCTCTTAGCTATTACAGGTCCATCCGCAGTTCCTGATAGGATCCAAACATTTTCGTGGCATTTTTCTTGATTCTGCATCAGTATGTCTTTAATTAAATAGTAAGTAATGAATCATTGTTTAATTCAGGCGGTAATTAATAGCGCTCCCCAAATGAGGTATACCAAAGAAAACCAAACTCCAATTGCAGAAATGATTGTTAATTTTAAAGGATTACGTAGTGAAGATCCAACCAGAGATCTCAAGATCATAGGATGGGGAAATATTGCCCAAGAAATGGTAGATGAACTAAAGGAGGGACAAAATATTATTATTGAGGGTCGTCTAAAGATGAATTCTGTCACTAGAAAAGATGGAACAAAAGAAAAGCAACCAGAACTAACAGCTTCAAAGATTCATCAAATATCGCCAGTTGATGTTATTAAGTCTAATCAAAAAGAAAATAATGAGTCATTTGAAAATAAAGAAAGCAACAAAAAATCTAGTTGGGATAGCTCTCCCTTAGTACCCGAAGTTGACGAAATACCTTTTTAAATCAAATATCAACATTATTTTCTTGAACACTTATAATAAATTTGCTTATTTTTCTTTCAAGTGCGGCAAGTTCGCTTCTAATTGCTGGCCATTTACCCTTATCAAGATTTTCTAATAGCCATGCTCTGTCTTGATCAAGTTTAAAAATTAAGTCTCCTTGATTTGCAGCATTAGGATCTTGCATAATACTTGTTAGCCCCTTTAAACTCATTCTACTAAATCAAAATGAAGAAATACTTATCGCCTGGAAACTTTATCGTAACGGCTGGGGGTATATTAGCTTTTGTTGGAATGACTGCTTATTTTACAGAATCCGTAAATTTAAGTGTACCTACTTTTTTTTATGGAGTACCTATTTTTCTCATTGGATTAGGTTTAAAGACTTCGGAAATACCTCCTGTAGAGTTATTTGATAAGACGAATTTTGCGACAAATAAATTTAATAGACCAAAAGAATTAACAGCACTAGTTAAAGATGTTACTAGATGGAGGTATGGGATAAAAGCTCATCTAGAATCATCATTAGAATCTTTAAATTTGTGGGACGAGGATAATCCTCCTCAATTAAGAGAAATAGAAGAAATTACAAAAGAAGAAAAAAATGGTCTCAGAATGCGTTTCGTATTAAACGCTGTCCCTTTAGAAAAATGGATAGAAAAACAAGAAAGATTAAACAGGTTTTTCGTTAAAGGTCTTGAATCAGAATTTATTATCGACGATAATAAAAAAGAATTTGATTTTATCCTCTTTTATTAAATATAGGGATATATTTGTAAAAAACTAATTTCTCAATTCGATCAAGTTTTAATGATTTTTAATAATGAATGATTCTCAAAGAGTATCAATATTAAGCGAAGCACTTCCATATATACAAAGTTTCTCAGGTAGAAAAATTGTTATCAAGTATGGTGGTTCTGTTATGGAGGATGATGATTTAAAAAATGCTTTTTTTAGAGACATAGCACTTTTATCAACTGTCGGGGTTTGTCCGATAGTAATTCATGGAGGTGGACCCGAGATTAATAATTGGTTAAAAAAGTTAGAAATATCTCCTAAATTCGAAAATGGATTAAGAATTACAGATCAAAAAACAATGGAAATTGTAGAGATGGTTCTGATGGGTAAAGTTAACAAACAAATTGTAAAAGGAATTAACAAAACTGGATCCTTAGCAGTGGGAATATCAGGTCTTGATGGCAACTTAATTCAATCTAGAGAACTTGGTGATGGGAGCCATGGATTAGTGGGAGAGGTGACAAAAATCAATCCTGAGATATTAGATCCTCTTATCTCTAAAGGATATATCCCTATTATTTCTAGTATTGGCTCAACCGTAGAGGGTATTTCCCATAACATTAATGCAGATTTTGTAGCTGGAGAAATTGCTGCTGCAATAAATGCAGAAAAACTTATTCTTCTTACTGATACTCAAGGGATTTTAAAAGAAAAAGATAACAAAAATAGTCTTATTGAGAAAACGAATCTCAAAGAAGCAAGAGATTTTATTGATAAAAAAATTGTAACTGAAGGTATGATTCCTAAGACAGAATGCTGCATAAGAGCTTTAGCACAAGGAGTGAAAGCAGCTCACATAATTGATGGAAGAGTAGAACACTCATTACTACTTGAGATTTTTACAAATTCTGGAGTAGGTACAATGATAGTCGCCTAACCTATGAGAACTTATGAGCAAGTTTTAGAAACAGTAGAACTTGCTTTAGCAAAAGGTGAGTATCATTATTGTGTTGAATTTCTTTTACCTTTAATCGAATCATTTCCTTTGTCAAGTAAAGAGGGAGTGAATTTAAGAACAATCTTAATTACTGCTCTTTGTGGTATCAATAAAAAGAAGGAAGCTAAAAGGTTTTGTAAAGAACTTCTAAAATCTTATGATAATAAGACGAGAGAAAATGCAAAATATTTGATGGAAGTTATGGACTCTCCTGATATTAAAAAGCCAAAAAATTGGAACATACAATTTGAAACCGATCCATCACTAAATAAAAAATCTCTTGACTCATTGCGCAAAAAAAGAGAAGTATTAGAGAAAAAGAAATTTATTAATATTACTGAGACGCCAACTGGTGAAACAAAACCCTTTCAGGAAGGCTTTTCACTGATCATTTTTTTATTACTATTATTATTAATTCCGCTTTTGAGTGGCTGCGTTAAAGTTGTGGATACCCTTGATCTTAGTGAACTTGATTCAATAACCAATAATTTAGTGATAGAAAGTAAATACATAAATAAATTTCCCTGGCAATTAAAATTTGAAGAGAAAATGAAAGATATTTTTCCTGACGCAGAATTTGAACAAGACGAATCAACCTTTTCTTTGAAACACAAAAACCTCAATCTAGAAGATATAAAGGAAGTTTTAGAAATCACCCAAAATACAGCTACAGAGTTAGCAGGAAGATCAACAAATATATCAATCAATACTACTCAAAAAAACTTCATTTTTTTTAAAAAATACTTTTACAGAGTAGATTTGGATCTAAATTCTATTCAAGATGTTGATAATTTAGAAATCATTTTCAAAATTATTCATCCTAATAAAGCTACCCTTACTAATAAAAATAATTCAAATTTAGAAATCACAAAAAATCTAATAATTTGGAATTTAAATCAAGGTCAGATAAATAGTCTTGAATTTTCTTTCTGGAGCCTCAACAAACTTTTGATTGGGATATCTATTATTCTAACAATTATAGTATTTGCATATTTAGTAAGACTCTATAGATTTAAATTAGGTACAGAATTACCTCAACTTCCATCAAAGTAATTACAACTCTGCGGGATTAACATCAATTGTTAAAAAAACATTTTTGGGAATAAGTTTCCATAATAATGACCTATCTGGGAGAGGAATATTTGAACCTTCAGGACCATGTATTAATATCTGCCATCTAAATTTGTTGCCGACCTTAGCAATTAAACTAGGAGCAGGGCCAATTAATTTCCAGTTCTTTTTCTCACAAAAATTGAAAAGATATTTTGATAATTTTATTGCAATTGATTCAGTTAATTCATAATTTTCACCTGATAATTTAAGAAGGCAAATCTTGCAAAATGGAAATAAATTAGCATTTTTTCTCAACCTCGAGTTTTCAATCAAAAATCTTTCATAATCTCTTTTCTGAAGATATGTAATTACAGGGTGGTTCGGTTTATAAGTTTGAAAAATTACCTTACCTTTTTTTTGTGCCCTACCTGCCCTACCTGCTAATTGTAAAAACAATTGTAATGACTTTTCTTCTGCAGAAATATCTGGGCGATGAAGCAACCCATCTGCTGCAATAACTACTGAAAGAGTAATATTGGGGATATCAATCCCTTTTGCCAACATTTGAGTCCCTACAAGAATATCAGCATCACCTTTAGAAAACTTTGAAAGAATATCTCTATGACCATCCTTCCCTGAGGTTGTATCTCTATCAAAGCGAAGCACTCTTAAGTCAGGAAATTCTTCATTTAAAAACTCTATTACCCTTTGTGTCCCTATTCCAAAAGGTTTAAAAGCAGTTGAATGACAATCTGGGCAACGATTGATCAGTCTCGATTTATGATTACACAAATGACAACTTAACCATTTTTTTCCTTGTGAGCCGAGATGCACTGATAAAGGAACATCACAGTTAGGGCAATTTATTAAATATCCGCAATTTCTACAACTTAAAAACCCACTATGCCCCCTCCTGGGGATCAAAATTATTGCCTGCTCATTTTTTAATCGTAGTTGAGGAAGCAATTGTAATAAATCAGTAGAAAAAATTTTCATATTTCCTTTCTTGAACTCATCACGCATATCAACAATTCTTATTTCAGGAATCTCATTACTGGATATCCTTTGATTCATTCTTACCAATTTTAAATTCTTTTCAAAAATACACTTTTTCCAAGTCTTCATTGATGGTGTTGCACTCCCAAAAATTAACTTTGCAGAATTCCTTTTGACTAATTCAATAGCAATCTCTCTTGCGTCATAACAAGGCATAGGACTATCTTGTTTATATGAAACATCATGTTCTTCATCCATTATTATTAATCCTAGATTTTTAATTGGAAGAAAAACTGCTGACCTTGTTCCTATTACTATTAAAGGTTCATTAGCATTAATAATCTTCTTCCAAACTTCTGTTCTATTACTAGAAGAACAGTTACTATGATATTCGTAAACGACATTATTAAATCGCCGACTAAACCTATCAATAAGTTGAGGAATTAGTCCAATTTCTGGGGCAAGTATCAAACAACTTTTTTTCTTAAGAAATTGATCTTCAGCAATTCTCATGTAGACTTCTGTCTTACCTGAACCTGTTTCGCCCCAAAGAAGTAATGCATCTCCTGGTTTCATTGTTTGAAATTCTTGAAATGCAATTTTTTGCTCATTTGTAGGATTTGGTTTTGTTGTTGCAATATGATCATTTAAAACGGAATTTAATTTACTGTTTATATTTTTTTTTCTTCTAGATTTAACAAGGTAATTTTTGCTGACCATTGAGTTAATTAGAGAGTGATTAAAACCAGACTTTATTAATTCACTTTGCCAATTGCCATTTTCAGACAAAGCATTCATTAAAAACAATTCTTTTTTGGTTAATGCATTTTTCTTAACATCACATTCTTTTTGGGTTTCAACCCATATTTGGTCTTTTAAACCCTGAGAAATATTTTTATATTTACCAATCCAGCCAGGAGGAAATGCAGTTTTAAACATTTTTAAATTACTAACCATATAAAAAGAGGCTAAGGACTCTATAAATTCTCTCCAAGAGTTATCAATTATTTTTTTCTGCAAAATACTTTCAACAAACAAATATCTTATGCTTTTCCCTCCAGAAATATTTGTTATATTAATTGTAGAAAAGTTTTTTTTGGAGATCACCAACCCATTCAATAATCTTCCTCTTAGCCTCACACTTACAATATCCCCAACTTCTGCTCCAAGATTATTTCCATCTAAATAGTAAAAGCTCTCACTACTACTACCTATATCAAGCAAAATTTCCAATTTGTAGGAGATATTTAATAACTGATTACTTGCCGGCTTCAAAACTTTTTCTTAGTATTGGATTGTTGAACATTCCACAAAGTGTTTTTTGCACATTGTAAGTATCCTGCTCTTAAGGGAGACATGAAGCTTTGATCATTAACTGAAAATTCAAAAAATGATCTGCCTGTCTGAGAAATCCCAAGACTTTTTACTTTAGGTAATCTATAGCACTATTTAAATTTTTCAACAATTTAGAAAACTTTTCTTATTCTCATTTTGTGAAAAAGTTTTTTAAACATTAAGGGGAACTTTACTACTAAATGTTCAAATTAGCCCTAAATAAAATTTTATCTAGTTAAATTCACCGTAGAAAGGAGTCAATTATGTGTCCAGTTGCAGCAGAATCAAAGAATTCCAAGCCTAGTTCAAAAAAAAAGATCAATAAAAAAATTAATACAAATTTAGAAACAGTAGTTGAGGAAGATAGTAATAAAAATAGTCAAAATTTACAGACATCTTCTGAGTTAAATGAAAGCACTATTGAAAATAATAATGAATTTAGTGATTCTGAAGAAGAGGAAGATAAAGGGCTTGGGAATATAAAGCTTGGGCCAAAAGGTATCTACACTGAAGACTCAATAAGAGTTTATCTACAAGAAATTGGAAGAATTAGACTTTTAAGACCAGACGAAGAAATTGAGCTTGCACGAAAAATTGCTGACTTACTCCAACTAGAGGAACTGGCAACTCAATATGAATCAGAAAAAGGTCATTTCCCATCTGTTAGGGAATGGGCTGAATTAATAGATATGCCTCTTTCCAAATTCAGGAGAAGACTTCTTTTAGGGAGAAGGGCTAAAGAAAAAATGGTTCAATCAAATTTAAGATTAGTTGTTTCGATTGCAAAAAAATATATGAATAGAGGACTATCATTTCAAGATTTAATACAAGAAGGGAGTTTGGGTCTAATTAGGGCAGCGGAAAAATTTGACCATGAAAAAGGTTATAAATTCTCTACTTATGCTACTTGGTGGATTCGCCAAGCCATTACTAGAGCAATAGCAGACCAAAGTAGAACTATTAGATTGCCAGTTCACTTATATGAAACAATTTCTAGAATTAAAAAAACCACAAAGGTTCTTAGCCAAGAATTTGGAAGAAAGCCTAGTGAAGAAGAAATAGCTGAAAGTATGGAAATGACAATTGAAAAATTAAGATTTATAGCCAAAAGTGCTCAGCTACCTATTTCTTTAGAAACTCCAATAGGTAAAGAAGAAGACTCAAGACTTGGAGACTTTATTGAGGCTGACATAGAAAATCCAGAGCAAGATGTTTCAAAAACTTTATTAAGAGAAGATTTAGAAGGCGTTTTGGCGACTCTAAGTCCAAGAGAAAGAGATGTGCTTAGGTTGAGATATGGAATTGATGACGGAAGAATGAAAACCCTTGAAGAAATAGGACAGATTTTTGATGTAACAAGAGAAAGAATCAGACAAATAGAAGCTAAAGCTCTTAGAAAGCTGAGACATCCAAATCGAAATGGGGTTTTAAAAGAGTATATAAAATAAAAATAGTTAAATATAATTTTCAGCTTTGGAAAGTTGGAAAAGAATAACCTAAAATAGATTCGACTCAATTTAATACAAAATCAAAATTATATTTAATGACTAATTTTAAACTGAAAATAGCTAGTAGAAGAAGTAAACTAGCCATGGTTCAAACTTTATGGGTTAAAGATCAACTAGAAAAAAATATTCCCAATTTAGAGGTGTCAGTTGAGGCCATGGCAACTCAAGGAGATAAAATTCTTGATGTAGCCCTTGCAAAAATAGGAGATAAAGGCTTATTTACGAAAGAACTTGAAGCACAGATGCTTGTAGGCCAAGCAGATATAGCAGTACATTCTCTAAAAGATTTACCAACAAATTTACCTAGCGGCCTTAAATTAGGATGTATAACAAAAAGAGAAGACCCTGCTGATGCCTTAGTTGTAAACAAAAAAAATGATAGTTATAAATTAGAAACTCTACCAGCAGGTTCAATAGTGGGAACGAGCTCTCTAAGAAGACTTGCACAATTAAAAAATAAGTATCCAGACCTTGTATTTAAAGATATCAGGGGAAATGTTATTACAAGAATAGAAAAATTAGATGCTGGTGAATTTGACTGCATAATACTTGCCGCTGCTGGTTTAAAGAGATTAGGTTTTGAATCAAGAATTCACCAGATTATTCCAAATGAAATTTCCCTTCATGCTGTTGGTCAAGGAGCACTCGGTATTGAATGCAAATCTGATGATAAAAAGATTTTAGAAATTATAAATGTCTTAGAGGATCAACCCACTAGTCAAAGATGTCTAGCAGAGAGGGCTTTTTTAAGAGAGCTTGAAGGGGGATGCCAAGTTCCAATAGGTGTTAATAGCAAAATTAAAAATGAACAACTTTGCCTTACCGGAATGGTTGCATCCCTTAATGGAGAAAGGCTTATTAAAGATCAATATATTGGCAATATTAATGATCCGGAAAAAGTTGGCAAAGAACTCGCTAAAAAACTAAAGCTCCAAGGTGCCGACGAAATACTAAGTGAAATATTTGAACAATTTAGAGAAAACTAAAATTAGTTAATTTACTAATTTAGGATCAATTTCTTTTTTATATCTATCTTCACAATCTTTAATTACTTCAACAGCTTCTTCTATCCCAAAAAAACCATTAACAGTACATGTTCCTGGCTTTTTTAGATCTTTGTAGTGTTCCCAATAATATGTCGTTTCTTTTAGCCAATGCTCTCCAAGGTCTTTAAAACTTGTGATATGATCCATTCTTTTGTCATCTGCCAGAACTGCTATTACCTTATCATCCACCTCCCCTCCATCATCAAATTTCATCACCCCAACAATCCTAGCCTCTACAATAGATCCAGGAATCAATGGCTCAGTTACTCCAACAATTTCTATATCAAGTGGATCTCCATCTTCATCCCAAGTCCTTGGAATACATCCATAAGCGAAGGGATAAGCAAGTGAAGAATAACCCACCCTATCAAGTTTAAGGTGACCCGTTTCTGTAATTAATTCATATTTATTTATAGTATTAGAATTCAATTCAACAATAGTATTAACTATTGAATTTGAGCTATCAGTAAAAGCATTAAGTATATGTAATAAATTTGGGGTAACCCTACTAGGAGGTTGATTAAGATTTGCCATCAAGAAATTATTTTTATTTATCTTACATCCTCACACCTAACCAAACTCTCTCAAAGTAATGTTTTAGCAAAAATTATTTAGTTTAGACCTTAAATGATCAATAAAATAGTTTGGAGATAGTTCTTCATTAGTTACAGCTCTTACCAATTCCATAGAATTAACTGATCTACCATATTTATGTATATTATTTTTTAACCAAAAGATGATCTTATGATATTCACCATTTTCAATTAAGTTATCAATCAAGCCAATGTCTTTTTCCATTTGATTTGAAATTTGTGCACTTATAAGATGCCCTAACAAATATGAGGGGAAATATCCAAACGCACCTTCACTCCAATGAACATCTTGAAGACAACCTTCAGAATCATTAGATGGTTTTATTCCTAAGAGGTCATCATATCTTTTATTCCATTCTGTTGGAATATCTTCCACAGGTAAACCTCCTTCAATTAAATCTATTTCAAGTTCAGTTCTAATTAATATGTGTAATCCATAAGTCAATTCATCCGCTTCAACCCTATTTAATCCCGCTTCTAAATGATTAATAGATTTCCAGAGTTCTAAATAATTTTTAAGAGAACATCCAGCTGAAACAAATTTTTTGAAAAATCTTTTTGCAAAAGATTTAGATTTAACTATTCTGTTTTCCCAAAATAAAGATTGACTTTCATGAATACCCATGGAAGTTGCTTGACCTAAAGGCCAGGCAAACCATTGATGACTTTGAGATGGTAAACCCTGCTCATAAATTGAATGACCCCACTCATGCGCAGTTGCTAAAAAACTTGATAATGGTTCACCTTCCACAATTCTTGTAGTGATCCTATAGTCATTAGGTCCTAATGTAATCGAGAAGGGATGGGGAGATTGACCAACAACAACGAGATCTCTATCTCTCCCAAATTCGTCGAGTAATTTTGAACATAAATTTTTCTGAGATTCTGGACTTAAATCCCAATGATCTTTTGGGGACTTTTTAATTCCCCTAATAAAGCTTGGAATAGTTTCTTTCAATGGTTGAAACATTTTATTCAACCATTTCAAATTTAATTCAGGCTCAAAGGGTTGAGCTAATGTCTCCCACGGTGAATATTTATTCGATATTTGTTTTGCCTCTTCAATCCGCAATTTGACTAATTCTTCAAAAAATGGGAGAAAAATTTTAAAATCTGATTTTTTCTTAGCTTCTTGCCAGCTTTCATACCCTTTAGATTTCGCCTTTGCTAAAGACTCAACTAATTTAGGATCTAAATTTTTTTCTCTATTAAATTCCTTCAATAAAAGACTAATATTCCTTTCTTTATCTTTTACGTAAAATTTATTATCGGAATTTAGTTCAATATCCAATAATTCATTTTTGGCAGATTGTATTAAATTAGAAAATTCCTCTGAAGAATTTCTTTTATGCAATACTTTTGCAATATAAGTGAGTTGTTCAGACCTCCAAGAAGCTCCTTTCTTTGGCATTCCAGTATTCTGATCCCAATAAAGTGTATTTTGGATTGATCCTAATATTTGTGTTTCTTTAAGATAAGCTCCCAGCTTATTCCAATGAATTTCAGCCAAAAATTTAAATGCAAATTAAATTCATTTTAAGATAAAAATTTTAATGTCTGCATTAAAACGTAGATCTTTTATTCATAATAGGATATTGATTAATTAAGTTTTTACTTATATGGAACAAATATTTTCAAAACTAAAATTTATTACCGATGGCGAGGGTTTCATTGATATCACATATGATATAAATCTATATATTAAAAAAAATAATTTTCATTCCGGAATTTTAAATTTAACTTCACTTCATACCAGTTGCAGTTTAACTATTAATGAGAACGCTGATCCAAATGTACTAAGGGACCTAAAAAAGTATATGCAATCGATAGTTCCCTATAATTCCTACTTGACCTTATCAAAAGGCAGAGAAGAAATATCCTATAGACATTATCAAGAGGGGGCTGACGATATGCCAGCACATATTAAAACATCCTTAACAAACACTTGTTTATCTTTGAGTTTCCAAGACGGAAAAATTATGCTTGGCACATGGCAAGCAGTTTACTTATGGGAACATCGATTTGATCAAAAGGAAAGAATTATAAATGTTCATATAATTGGTGAGAAAAAGTAAAATATTTATAATGTAATAAGTCAGATTTCTTATTTAATGGAACCCTACCTTTTGCAAGATGGAGAATTGAATGAATTACTATTTAAAATACCTGGCTGGGAAATTAAGTCTAAACAAATCCAAAGAGAATTTAACTTTGCTAATTTTGTTGAAGCCTTCGCTTTTATGACTAAGGTCGCTTTAATCTGTGAAAAATATAATCATCATCCTAACTGGGAGAATGTTTATGCAAAAGTAATAATTAAATTAAATACACATGATCTGGGAGGCATAACAAATCTGGACCAAACATTAGCTTCGGAAATCAACAAAATTTTCAATAAATAAACTTATCTTTTCAATTAGTTAAAATGTCTAAAAATTTATTACCAGTTACTATCATTAGTGGATTTTTAGGTTCTGGCAAAACTACACTTCTGAATCATATTTTAAAAAATCAAGTCGGTATTAAGACAGCTGTTTTAGTTAACGAATTTGGAGAGATAGGAATAGATAATGATTTAATAATAGAAGGCTCAGAAGATATGATCGAATTAAATAATGGATGTATATGTTGCTCTATCAATGGCGAATTGTTAAATACAGTATCCAAAGTTTTAGAAAGAGCTGAAAATTTAGACTATTTGATTGTCGAGACAACTGGACTAGCAGATCCATTGCCAGTAGCAATGACTTTTGCGGCTGGTGATCTTAGAGAGAAAGTAAGATTAGATTCAATAATCACCGTTATTGATGGAGAAAATTTTGATTTCGAAATTAATGATAAAAGTATCGCCTATTCTCAAATTTTATATGGAGATATCCTTCTACTAAATAAATGTGATTTAGTCAACGAAGAACAATTAAAGAAAGTCGAAAAATTTATAAATAAAATAAAAAAAGAACCAAGGATATTGAGATCAACCAATAGTGAAGTTGGATTACAAACAATAATGAGTGTAGGTCTATTTGAAACAGATACTTTTAAATTCGATAAGGATAAAAAAGATGTAGAAGACAATTCAAACGATCACTCTTCTCATTCCCACGATCACTCTTCTCATTCCCACGATCACTCTTCTCATTCCCACGATCACTCTTCTCATTCCCACGATCACTCTTCTCATTCCCACGATCACTCTTCTCATTCCCACGATCACTCTTCTCATTCCCACGATCACTCTTCTCATTCCCACGATCACTCTTCTCATTCCCACGATCACTCTTCTCATTCCCACGATCACTCTTCTCATTCCCACGATTTGAATAATAATATAGAGGATTTTACATCAATTTCTTATGAGACATTTGAACCATTCTCCTTAAGGAAGTTTCAATATTTCTTAGATAATCAAATCTCGCAAAATGTATTTAGAGCGAAAGGAATATTATGGTTTATGGAAAGTGATAGAAAACACATTTTTCACCTATCTGGAAAACGATTTTCTCTAGATGATGAAGAATGGACAAAAGAAAAATCTAACAAGATAGTATTAATTGGTAAAAACTTAGATCATCAAACTATTAAGAATCAACTTTCATCATGTAGATTTAGTACAGATTAGTGTTTACATATTAGGATTTAATTTATTTTTGAAAATACTTATTAAAGGATTTAAAAAAGCATTAACCGAATTAAAACTTTTTTATTTTACTTCGTTTATTGTCGCACTTTTAGTAATTATTCCAATTTCCAATTTTCTTCTTGAAGGAGTCCAATATGTTGTAAGTGGGAATTTTTCATTAGGCATTGCTGGAGGAGAAGAGGTATTAGAAACTTTAAAAGTTTTAGTACTAACAAGTTTTTTTGGAGGAGGATTAGGCACTTTAAATGGATGGTTACTTTCAAATTGTGATTTTAAGTTCAGAAAAGTTCTCCGAATTTGTCAGCTTATTCCACTAGCCGCCCCAGCATACCTAATAACAGCTGTTTTGCAGGATTTAGGAAGTATTTTTGGGTATCAAGTTACCGGTTTATGGTGGGGGGTATTAATACTTTCAATTTCTACTTATCCATATGTGTTCATTCTTGCTAACGAAAGTTTTAATAAATTTGGAGTTAATCAAATCAATGCTAGTAGAGGATTAGGAGTTGGGCCCTGGAAGAGCTTCTTTAAAATCGCTTTTCCAATGGCTTTACCAGCACTAATCACAGGAATAAGTTTGATGTGTATGGAAGTAATGAATGAGTTAGGTACATTTGCATTATTAAATATTCCAAGTATTTCTACAGGTATAGCCGAAAATTGGATAATTGAGGGTAATCCAAAAAGTGCTATTGGACTATCTTTGGTAGCTTTATTAATCATTTTCACTTTAATTATTTTTGAAAAATTCTCGAGAAGAAAATCAAAGAGGTGGAGTGAAAATCCTGCATCAAAAGATTCTCAAGGGTGGGAATTAAAAAAAACAAGAGCTCTTTTAGCAATAACAATATCTTTATTTCCTCCAATTTTCTCTTTTGGAATTCCATGTTTTTGGGTTCTGCTTAATATCGATCAAATTCAAAAAGGGTTATCTGCAGAATTACTTGCCCTAACATTTAGGACCATAAGTCTAGGATTTTTTACTGCATTAATAACGATGTTATTCTCCTTAATAATTTCCTTGGCAAGACGCCCAAATAAAAGTTTATTACTAGGACTAATAACAAACCTTGCGGGAGTAGGTTATGCAATTCCAGGCACTGTATTAGCTTTATCTTTAATAAGCATTTCTTCTCCAAAATTGAATTTCATTGCTATTTGCTTACTAATTTGGGGTTATCTTGTTCGATTTCTAACTATTTCTAAGGGTTCTATTGATTCAAGTCTTGAGAGAATTTCTCCTAGTCTAGATGAAGCTGCACTGGGACTAGGAGAGAATTGGCCGGGAATCATCAAAAGAATTCATTTACCTCTTCTTCAAGGACCAATATTCGTAGGATCACTTTTAGTTTTTGTAGATACTATAAAAGAATTACCCATGACCTTTATTTTGAGGCCATTTGATTTTGATACATTATCTGTGAGGATATATCAATATGCTGGAGATGAAAGAATGGTAGAGGCAATATTACCAGCCATCCTTATCATGACTTTAGGGCTTCTTGCTTCAATTACATTGATACCAAATTTAGAGAAAAAAAACTAAATTCTTTTGTAAAGTCTTCTTATTAAGAAAGGTAGGCTTAATAACAAATCTGCCGAGGTAGATATAACCCTAAAATAAACTAAACTAATGATAATTATATTTTGTGGAATACTTTTGCCTACAAATATAAGGAAGCAAGCCTCAAAAACGCCAACTCCTCCTGGAGCTGCTGGGACTACCAAGCCTAAAGACCATGACAAAGAAAAGATTACCAATAAAAATATTATACTCAGGTTATTACTCTCATAAAAAGTATTTAAGCAAATATAAAACCCAATAAATTTAGATAAAACAAATCCAATTTCAAGAAATAAAGCTCTAATAGGGAAAAATGAAATTATATTTATTCTTTCTTCAAATTGGTCCTTTGAATTTGGAAGTCTCAAGACCTCAAATACTTTTCCCTTTAGAGACCATAATCTTTTTAATATCAGAAAAATAAATTTCCTATTTAGGAATACCAAAGGAACAATTAAAAAAATATATAATGGTGAAAAAATCAATCCTATCGATGCCAAGAGAAAAGATCCACTCAACATAAAATAAGGTTCTATAAGTGTCGAATACAAAGCAATCTGAGGACTACTTATTTTTTTTATAAAATTAAATCTTTCAACTAAATGCCAAACCCCTCCTGGAACGTATTTAAGAATATTGGTTAAAACATAAAAAGAGATTAGATTATTACTTTTAAATTCTTTCCCGAACCATCTAACAATATATTTCCATGCATAAGCGTTCAGGTAAATACTTAAAATACAAAATAAAAATGATAAAAATATATTAATTCCGTTTCTTTCTAAATTGATATCAAAAGAAATTTGATCAATATTATTAAAAAAATAGATACAAAAATAGGACAAGCTTGTAATAAAGAAAATACTCTTTAAACAACCAAAATTAATTTTTTTAAGGAATTTAAGATAAAGTTTATTACTTGAGTTAAATCTCATTTCCAGTTTTCAAATGCTTTAAATTTTTTGCTTGATTCTTTGATTATTTTTCTTATTTCGTGCGTTGATATTTTATGCTTTAATTGTAATCTCAAAACCTCATCATTTTCTGGTTTCATAATTATTGATCCATCTGGTTTCAAAGTTTGTTTGACTTTTATATTTCCAAAAGTCGTTGAACATTCTCCTCTGCGTCTAAGTAATATCCACCTAGATTGGGTCCTTTCACGAACCCCAATAGTGTTGGAATAATCAAACCATAATCTTCTAAAAAACTCTTTTTTCTCTACTGGCAAGATTACTTGAATAGAGAATCCAATTCTATTTTTTTTCATATTGATAGCTTGATAGGAAACGTCATAAGCCCCCTCAATTCTCAGTTTCTCCACAAAATTAGATATATCTTCGGGTGTTTGGTCATCAATCCATGCTTCTTGAATAGATACCTCTTCACATTTTGGACTGATTTGTTCATTGTCATTAATAGAAAAATCCTCAAATGAAGTAATTTCATAAACTCTCACCAAATTAGGGAATGTAAATTTTAGATTACCAATACCGACTCCATAAGAGTTAATAGAATATTTTGAAGGGGGTTCTAGATAGTCGACCAAATTAACGAGTAAAGCAATCCCAGTTGGAGTTGAGAGTTCACCCTCTACTGAGTCACGGTTCGATAAAACCTTAATATTCTTTTGTTTTATTAGCTCTATTACAGCAGGAGGTGGTACAGATAATTTCCCATGTTCAGTATTAACAAAACCTTTCCCTAACATTGGCTCATTACAATAAACCTTCTTAGGATTTAAGTAATACAATGCAGCACACACTCCAATGATATCAACCAATGAATCAATAGCTCCAATTTCATGAAAATGAACATCCTCAGGTTTTATGCCATGAACTTTTCCTTCTGCGCTTGCTAAAGATTCAAATACTCCATAAATTATTTTTTTTAATTTATCTTCTAAGTGACTTTTTAAAATAAGTTCCTTAATACTTCTCCAAGTTCGTTTGTTAGGAATACAGTCAATATTCTCAACCCTTGTCTTGATCCCTCGGATCGAACAACTTCTTGATTCTTTAAACTCTAGTTGATAAAGATCCTTTAATCCAAGATCAATCAGTGGTTCTTCAATGACTTTTTTAGGCACACCTAAATCATAAAAAGCTCCTAACAACATATCTCCAGAGATACCAGGAGAACATTCAATTAAAATATCTTCCATAAATCAAAGGTTTCTTGATTGGTAATTGAGGGTGCAAATCAGCCTTCCATTCTAGTTTTTTTCAGAAAGATTTTTATCAATTACTTCGTAATTGATTAGTTTCAAAGAATTTCCATCTCTGTTGATATCTAAACTTACAAAACAATGAAGAAATTCAAGGGAAAGCTCTCCTTTTACAACTAATTTAAAATTTGTATTTTTTAAATTTTTTGACTTCGTAGCAGAGCAAATTTTAATAATAATTTCTTTCTTCTTAGTGTTGACAAAAACTAATTCACCTCTGACAGAGAAATAATTATCTTTTAGATCTAATTCCTCTAGTAATTTAGAGAAGTTAGTTTTTGAAGAATCATTTGAGAAATCATTAAGTTGATAAGGATCCCAAATTCCAGCAACCTGTAAATGCAATTTTTGAGTATTTTTATTCTTTGGATAAACAATCCAATAATAACTTTTCTTTAAATCAATATGCTTTTTTAGAAGTGATAATGCTTTTCCTAGAACTACTGTTTCAATTTTTTCGCCTTTATTGTCGATTAGAAAGCCTCTATTCAATTCCTCACTACCATGGGGAGTGAATTTACCATTTATTATGCCAATTGCTCTGTGCTGCAATTGGTTAGTAACTTTTGGGATAGGGTTTTTTAACATATAAAAATTTTTGAGAATTACAATTTATCGCATTAAAATTCTTATTTTTCCTCCAAAGTATTAAAGGACTTTAATGCATCATCAATAGCATCAGAAGGATTAGTTGCTTCATTCAAGCTATTTTGTCTCCGAATCATTTCCACAATTTCAAAAGGATTTGTTGGAAGAACTGAACTATCCTCATTTGTTTTAGTTGAGATATCAATTTCTAATTCTTCAAATAAATATTCAGACTTTAGGTAGTCAGCTTTTAAAGAAATTGATAAAATAAAAAAAATTACAAAAGTTATTGGATTCGGTAAATTCTTAAAAAAATAATTTTTCATTTTATTTAATTTCAAAATTCTAAACGCTCAGATTTTTTGCTAATTTAATTCTACATAAAATGGTAGAAATTTGTTAGTAGCAACTTGGAATGTTAACTCTATTAGAACCAGACTTTCACAAATATTAGATTGGATTAACCAATCCAATCCAGACATTCTATGTTTGCAGGAAACAAAAGTGATGGATGATAGTTTCCCTACTGAACCTTTTGAAAAATTAGGATATTCTGTAGAGGTTTACGGGCAAAAGTCATATAATGGTGTGGCTATTATTTCTAAAATAAAGCCAGAAAATGTTAAAAAAGGATTCTACGGTTGTAACGACTTTAATCAAAATATAGATATTTTCCTTGATCAAAAAAGACTGATTTCTGCTGATATTAATGGTATTAAAATCATAAATGTTTATGTACCAAACGGATCATCTCTAGAATCTAACAAGTTCGAATACAAAATTAATTGGTTAAATTGTTTAGCTTCATTTTTGGATGACCTAGAAAAAAAAGGAGAATTAATTTGTCTTATGGGTGATTTTAATGTTGCTCCATCTAACTTGGACATTCATGATCCAAAGAAATATGAAGGAGGAATAATGGCATCTGAGATAGAGAGAAATGCACTAAATAATGTTCTAAAAAAAAGATTAATAGATTCGTTCAGGATTTTCGAACAAAATACTGGCTATTGGAGTTGGTGGGATTACCGTAATAACGCATTTGAATTAAATAAAGGTTGGAGAATAGACCATGTATATATCAGCAAAGAACTTTCATCAAATCTTAAAAGTTGTGTCATAGACAGCTCACCAAGGGGTAATCCGCGTCCAAGTGATCATGCACCAGTAATGATAGACCTTAACTTAAGCGATAACTTAAACGATATAAATGTAGAATTTTTTGAGGATGAGGATAATTTTTTCGAAATATAAATAAAAAAGATTGAATTTCTTTAATGCCTGAAAACGCCTATTAATAAAGAGTTATCTAAAGTAAGATTGTTTTTTATCATAATTTCTTTAAAATTAATTATTTACAATCCAAACTATCGCAATAAAAATATCATAATGTAGAATTTCATTCTGATTGACAAAATTTTTACTTATTTCTAATTTAGAACATGACAAGATTTTTTTTTAAAACATCATTTAGTTAAATTGTGACTGACATATTAAATTACACAAAATCTGAAGAAATTTTCTCTGCCGCCCAGCAACTAATGCCAGGAGGAGTTAGCTCTCCAGTGAGAGCTTTTAAGTCTGTAGGTGGCCAGCCAATTGTTTTTGACAGAGTCAAAGGTCCTTTTGCTTGGGATATTGATGGAAATAGGTATATTGACTATATAGGAAGCTGGGGGCCGGCTATATGTGGACATGCCCACCCTGAAGTTACAACGGCATTACAGGAAGCAATTGAGAAAGGGACAAGCTTTGGTGCTCCATGCGTTCTAGAGAACAAACTTGCTGAAATGGTAATAGATGCAGTCCCATCTGTAGAAATGGTTAGATTTGTTAATAGTGGAACTGAAGCATGCATGGCTGTTTTGAGACTCATGCGAGCATTTACTGGAAGAGATAAAGTTATTAAATTTGACGGTTGCTACCACGGTCATGCGGATATGTTTTTAGTGAAAGCAGGATCAGGTGTAGCCACTCTGGGTTTACCAGATTCTCCAGGTGTTCCAAGGACAACAACTGCCAACACACTTACTGCACCTTACAATGACCTTGAAGCAGTAAAAAAATTATTTTCTGAAAATCCTGATGCCATTTCGGGGGTTATACTCGAGCCTATCGTTGGAAATGCTGGATTTATTACTCCAGAACCTGGATTCTTGGAAGGATTAAGGGAATTAACCACTGAGAATGGATCCTTATTAGTTTTTGACGAAGTAATGACTGGATTTAGAATAAGTTATGGAGGCGCTCAAGAAAAGTTTGGGGTTACTCCTGATTTAACCACCCTTGGCAAAGTAATTGGCGGAGGCCTACCTGTTGGAGCTTATGGGGGCAGGAAAGAAATAATGTCAATGGTAGCCCCTTCAGGACCGGTATACCAAGCAGGAACTTTGAGTGGCAATCCTCTCGCAATGACTGCTGGAATAAAAACTCTTGAACTGCTCAAACAAGATGGTACTTACGATAAACTTGAACTAGCAACTTCTAGATTAATTGAAGGGATAATTCAGTCTGCAGAAAATAACGGTATCGCTATCAACGGTGGAAGTGTAAGTGCTATGTTTGGATTTTTCTTATGCGATGGACCTGTTAGGAACTTTGATGAGGCAAAAACAAATGATGCCGAACTTTTTGGTAAATTGCATAAAGAAATGCTTCGACGAGGAATTTACCTAGCGCCAAGTCCCTTCGAAGCGGGTTTCACATCACTAGCCCACAGCGAAGAAGAAATAGATAAAACTATTGAGGCTTTTGACGAATCTTTCAATGCAATAAAAAAATAATCACTTACTAGTCTTTCTTTAAAGAAAAATGAGTAAATGATTAAAACTTTAGAAACATTTTATCTAAATAATTATCTTCTACCACCAACTATTACTGGGGGAGTACCACCTTCTGAACCTGGTAAGCCAGGAACAACTTGCGTACTACCATCCCATTTGTCGAGAAATAATTTAAAAAGTACCTGATCGTCGAGACTTCTATTTAATGTCTCATATCTAAGTGCTTCTTGTTCTGCAATTTCAACTTCAGTCTTTGCTCTAAGTAATTGCTGACCAGCTATTTGCTTTTGTTCAATAGCAGCTCTATATTCTTCAGCGATCTCTAATCCGGTAAGATCTAAACTTTTAACATCTACGTAATCGAATGAATTAAGTTCTTGTGCAACAGTATCTCCTACTTTCTCAGAAATCACTGCGAATTCAGTAGCAATTGTTTCTAACTCATATTGAGAAAAAACTGATTTAAGAGCTTTTAGCAAAGATGGCTGAACAATTTTCTGATAAACATCGCTATTTCTACTTGCAATTGTTGCGAAAATTCTTCCTGCCTCGTTAGGTTTTACTGAGTACTTAACAGTAGCGGTAGCTCTAATAACTTGAAGATCTTTAGTTAAAGTTTCAAATTTTTCAGGTTGAACTTGAGTTTTTATATCAAATGGATATACAGACTGAACAAATGGAAGTTTAAAGTTTAAACCAGCTCTTCTAGAGGGACCACTTACTTTCCCTAATGTTGTAACAACTGCAACTTGTCCTGAAGGCACAACAAAAAGAGATTGGGTAAGTAAAAGAAAGCCAGTAAAAGACAATACAATCAAAAGGGTTGCCGTACCACCGGGACCTGTTGGTGTGACATTTTTAAAGGATGTTGACATTAAATTTTTTCTTTTAATTAATCATATTTAAATAGACTAATTAGTGCATTAATAAGACATTTAATTAAAATATTTTTTTAATAATTGTGAATTTAAATACAGATATTATTAGTGGATATTTGATTTAAATTCTTGCAAAAGTTCTAAATAAAGATCCTCATCTATCTCTCTTATGTCATATTCAGAGGGTAAAACACCATGTTTATGCTCATGAACCGCCATCCAACAAAATTTCTCTATTTCCCCTTTTGAAAAACGAGGATATTCTTTTACCTTCTTAATGAGTGATTTAATGAGAGATTCCGAATGATCTGCCATATTTTAATATAATCCTACTAAAAATCTTATCTAAAGTTATTAGCTTTTAGAGGAATGTTCAAAGACTCTTCCAACTCACTAACAAGCTTAATCGCTAATTGAAGATCATTTTTGCTTTTACTAGCTACTCTTAGAGTTTCTCCATTAATACTGACATTTATTTTTTTTATTTGATCTCTTATATTTTTACTAATTTTTTTTGCAATTTCTTGTTTAATTCCTTGTTTTAATAAAATTGTCTGTTTAATTCTATTACCGCTAACCATTTCAATTTCACCGTAGTCAAATATTTTCAAAGATAAGTTTCTTTTTATTGCCTTTTGTCTAATTATGTCATTTACAGCATTTAAGGTTAGTTCGCTATTGGTGATTATAAAAATATTTTCTTTATCTAATTCAACAGAAGTATCCGTGCCCTTCAAATCGTAACGCTGAGAAATTTCCCTTTTAACTTGATCCAAAGTATTGACTAATTCTTGTCTATCAAAATCAGAAACTACATCAAATGAAAAACTTTCTGCCATAGTAAATTATTAAACGCTAAATATTATTAGCATAAATCATCTTTTATTAAGGGGAAATGGGTTAATTTAATCAAAAAATAACAAACTAACCATTTTGCCCATTTCTTCAGCACATCTACAACTATTTAGCAAAGTTTCACTATCGTGAAAGGCAAAGCATATTAATTGATCGCACCTAGTAATAATTTCTTGATTACAAAGACTACTTGCAAGTGGCAAAGGTAATTCATCATTTTCACTTTTTTCAACCAGGTGCATAACCCTCTCAAGTTGGTCTTTTATTTCAGGAATTTGTCTATCAAGACTTTGTGGTAGTAAAACAGTTAATAATGATGGATTAATATCTAAGACAGCTCGAATAACAGCTGCATTAACGCCTTGAGATCCAGACGTAAGGATATTATGTCCTTCCTCTGCTAACGACCTTGCTATCAGCTCAATTAAGTGGATATCTACGACCGGTACGTGTCTACTACCTAAAAAAGCAATTCTCCTTTTTCCATTATCTTGGAGTTTCGCAAGTTCTTGAGCTAAGGCATCAACACCTTCTGTTGCTGGTAGATCTAAAGAGCGACTCAAAATAATAAAGTTCCTATATTTGAAATTAGCATCTATCTGAAAAATTGCAGGGAAATTCTATCTTTTCGAGAATTCTTTGTAGATTTACATGCTCTTGAACTAATTGAATAGCATAAGAAGCTTTAATTGATTCATGTATTCTGACATGACCAAAAGCTTGTTCAATAATTTCCACAGAGGAAAGAGTATCTAATTCCACCTTTAAAATTGGCACCTCCAATTCCTCAGCTCTATGAATCAATTGTGACAAAGGATCTCCTAAACCAGTTAAAATAAGGCATTGAGTCGAAGCCTCCAAAGCGGCAAGTTGGATATCAGTTCTATCAGCTCCAGTAACTACAGCCATATTTCGTCTTCTCCTGAAAAATTCCATTGCAGAATTTACCCCCATTGCACCAATGCTTAATGTTTCAACAAGCAATTGATCTTTTTCAGGGCAACAAATTACTTGAGCATCTAGTCTTCTCACAAGCTCACCTACAGTGACACTTCTAAGAAGTGGAGATTTAGGCATCACTCCAAACACTTCAATATCGAGATCTTTAAGGGAGGGTATTATTTCATTTTTTACTTTTTCGAGTTCTTGCGGCAAAACTCCATTTAATACAACTCCAGCCAATTTCTCACCTAATTGGTTTTTCGCATCAAGTAATGCATCCACACTTTTACAATCTTCCCATAAATTCACAATTAAAACTTTCGCATCTAAATCCCTAGCAAGTTGAGGGAGACTTAAGCCATAAATCATACCCTCATGAAGACTTCCGGCTGCCTCTAAAATATTAAGACCTTCAAAATCATCATTAACCAATCCTTCAATCTGATCAAAACCTTTTCCTGGGAGTAAGTCTTTATTGAAGATTCTTTTTTCAGCTGAGATATTATCCAATAACCCTACTGAAGAAATTAAATTCTCCTCTTCGATATTTAAGGTTGATCCAATAAACTTAACATCATCATCTATTAATCCTTCATAAGACATTGAGGGAAGATTTGTAAGTTCAATACAAGTTGCTAAAGGTTTTCCTATGCGTACCTTTTTTTTCTTCTGTAAAAGTTTTTTTGCTATCCCAAGAACCATTGCAGACTTACCACTAAATGGCTCACATGAGCCAATTAATAATATATCGCTCATAATTTAGTAAATTATTTATTAATAGGTTTAAGATAATATTTTTTTCAGAACTAAACAAATATTTATTTATGAGTTTTAATCAAATAAAAAAATAAATAATCTTTTTTTTGGTAAATTTATTTTAATTCTTATTTTAATTCTTTGGTATCTCATAAAAATCAAGCAAAATGATAAATCCGACCAAAAACGAAAAAACCATAGGTATAACAGGAGCCTCAGGTGCGCTAGGGAAAGAATTAACAAAATTGTTTCGTCAAAAAGGATATAAAGTGATTGGATTTACTCATAGTAAAACTAATTATGAAATAAATCTTGAATCTCCAAATGAATGGATTAAATGGGAATGTGGGAAGGAGTCGTCATTAAAAAAACAATTAGAGAATGTAGACATTTTAATTTTGAATCATGGTATCTATGATTTGAGTAGAGAAAATTCTAATTATGAAAACTCAATTGAGATAAATGCATTAAGCAAATTCAAATTTTTAAATTTATTTGAAGATATTGCTCTAAGTAATGATTCACAAATAAAAAAAGAGATTTGGATAAATACATCTGAAGCAGAAATATTACCCGCCCTAAATCCGTCATATGAGATTAGCAAATCCCTTATTGGTCAATTAGTTTCTTTCAAAAAAAATCTACTGGACAAAAATACAAAGAAAAAATTAATAATTAAAAAAATAATCTTAGGGCCTTTTAAATCAGAATTAAATCCTCTCGGAATAATGAGCCCCAAATTTGTTTCTAAAAAAATTTATGATTTAGCCAATTCAAAAAATTATTTAGTAATAATTAGTCCAAACCCTCTAACATATGTACTTTTCCCATTGAAAGAATTTTTTAATTTTTTATATTGCCAAATTATCTATAAATATAAATCTTGAAGCCTAAAAATCTCGATCTGTCAATATTTCAATACCATCTTTTAAAACAACTATTGTATGCTCCCATTGGGCCGAAAGTTTTCCATCTTTTGTTATTACGGTCCATCTATCATTTAGTGTTTTGCAATATTTAGTCCCTTCATTAACAATAGGTTCAACCGCTAATGTCATTCCTTCGCGAAGGACGACGTTAGGCAACTCTTTGGTCCGAAAATTAAATACCGATGGTTCTTCATGAAGATTTCGTCCAACTCCATGACCTGTATAGTCTTCTACAACACTAAAGCCATTTTTTACAACAACATCTTCGATTTCCCCCGCCACATCAAGAAGTGTATTCCCGGCTTTGATTTTTGAAAGGCCCGCATACAATGCTTTAAAAGCAATATCACTAAGTTTTTGAGCCTTTGGACTAACTTCTCCTACACAAATTGATATACAACTATCTCCATGGAAACCATCTAAATATGCCCCTGTATCAATTTTAACCAAGTCACCATTTTTAATTATTTTATTTTTACTTGGAATACCGTGGACAACCTCATTATTTATACTAGAACAAATACTAGAAGGGAATCCATGGTAGCCCTTGAAACTTGGCACAGCTCCAAAACTTTTTATCCTCTTTTCTGCAAAATCATCTAAATCTTTTGTACTCATTCCAGGTTTAATTAAGTCATTAATTTCTCTCAAAACAGTAGCTACAATTCTGCTAGATTTTTTCATCAAATTAATTTCCCTTGAAGACTTTATTTCGATTCCCCTTCTCCTCTGGATAAAAGGAACTTGATCATTAGCTTTGGAAGTATTTTTATTTAACAAAAGATCTGCAAAATGTCTCATTGGAATAAATAATAGTAATAAGTAAATATCTTCAAAATAGCCTTTATGATTTTGGCTACCTTAAATCTATCAATAACAATGGGAAAGAAACGAAAATGAAAACTTTATTTAATTCTAGGCAATTTCATAAGGCTTTGGCGCCCTGGATTTTTCTTCCATTATTTATATCTTCAATTACTGGTCTTCTTTATAGGGTTTCAAAAGATTTACTGGGTTACTCTAGAGAACAAGTTCATTGGTTAATGTCTCTCCATGAGGGCGAATGGCTTGGAGATAATGGAGAACTTATATACGTAATATTTAATTCCCTTGGAGTTTTATGGATGCTCGTCACAGGATTCCAAATGTTTTCAAAAACAATTTCATTTACCAAAAAGGTTACTAAAGGCGAGTCAAAAGGTTAAGATATAGAACTATCAGGATAATATTGACCAAAATGGCCAAAGAGAAACAAGAGAAGGATTTAGAAACCGGTATTAAAGCTGACGCATCGGTTGATGTAGCGATTGAACAAAAAGAAAAAAATACGGTTTCTGAGACTACGCAAACCTTAAGTGCATACAATCTTATTAAGGAATTTGAAAACGAACAATTAAAAAAAGAATTACCAGAAATTTATGTTGGTGACACTGTTAAAGTTGGAGTAAAAATTACAGAGGGTAATAAAGAAAGAGTCCAACCTTACGAAGGCGTTGTCATAGCAAAAAGGCATGGAGGTATTAACCAGACTATTACAGTTAGAAGAATTTTTCAGGGTATAGGTGTTGAAAGAGTATTTATGCTACATAGTCCACAGGTTGCCTCTCTAAAAGTTGAACGTAGAGGTAAAGTAAGAAGAGCTAAGTTATTCTATCTGAGAGATAGAGTAGGAAAAGCTACTCGCGTAAAACAACGCTTTGATCGATAAAGTTGTAAACGAATCAACTTATTGGTCACAAAGACGCTTATAATCATTTAAATGCGTCGTTAGTTCAGTTGGTAGAACGCAGGTCTCCAAAACCTGATGTCGGGGGTTCAAGTCCTCCACGACGCGTTTGATCAACATTATGTAAATCATTTTTTCATAAGATGGAGTTAGATCTTCAACCTGGGGACGTAGTAAAAGTCCTTGAATCAGCAGCTTTAGGATGGGTTCGTGCAAGAGTTATCAGAGTTAAGTCTGGTGGTAGAGTTGTAGTGCAAAGTGACCAAGGCAGAGAATTTACTGCTAGAGGCAATCAAGTAAGGTTGATAGAACCTGCTGGTTTTAGACCTCAAAAATAAATGGTTGTTATACTTAAGTAAGTTGAAAAACTAATTATTTCCGTAAATCCTCAAATTAATAAATTTTTTTTATTACAACCCCACAAATTAAGTATTATGATCTGATAATTTTAAGAATGTAGTTCTAAATAA
>QCCE01000011.1 GCA_003281385.1 Prochlorococcus sp. AG-347-K17 | reverse complement strand
CTCTGATCAGTACCGCCTGCTGCGCCAGGTGATGGTGGTTGATTACCTGGTTGCTGATAAACAGATGAACCAACTGTATAAAGTTCTTGCTGAAGTTCTTCAAGAAGTTTTTTCATTGATTCATAATCTTCTTTTGAAGTTGCTTCTTTTAAAGCTTTACTTTTTTCTTCAACTTTAGACTTGGCTGCAGCATCAATTTTATCTCCTAACTCACTAAGTTGCTTTTCTGTTTGGTAGACAAGAGTTTCAGCTTGATTTTTTAAATCAATTTTTTCTCTTTTTTCTTTATCTGCAGATGCATTTGATTCAGCATCTTTAACCATTTTTTCTACTTCATTATCAGATAGAGTAGAAGCACCAGTGATAGAAATACTTTGCTCTTTACCACTTCCTTTATCTTTAGCAGTAACACTAAGAATTCCATTTGCATCGATATCAAATGTAACTTCGATTTGCGGAACTCCTCTTGGTGCTGACGGTATTCCATCCAATCTAAAGGTTCCTAAGCTTTTGTTATCAGAAGCCATTTCTCTTTCACCCTGTAAAACGTGTATTTCAACATTTGTTTGACCGTCTACAGCAGTTGAATATGTTTCAGATTTCTTTGTAGGTACAGTAGTATTTCGATTTATCATTTTTGTCATTACTCCGCCTAGAGTCTCTACACCTAGAGAAAGTGGAGTAACGTCAAGCAACAATATATCTTTAACCTCTCCGGCTAAAACTCCTCCCTGAATTGCAGCTCCAACAGCTACTACCTCATCAGGATTAACTGTTTGATTTGGCTCTTTACCAATTATTTTTTTAACTAAATCTAGAACAGCAGGTATTCTAGATGAGCCTCCGACCATAACAACTTCATCAATTTCACTAGTAGAAATTTTTGCATCGCTTATAGCTCTCTCAACTGGTGTCTTACACCTATCAATTAAAGAAGCTGCTAGTTCCTCGAACTTTGCTCTGGTAAGATTCAAATCTAAATGTTTTGGTCCTTCAGGCGTAGCTGTAATAAAGGGTAAATTTATTTCACTTTGCGTAGCATTTGAGAGCTCTATTTTTGCTTTTTCTGCAGCTTCAGTCAATCTTTGCAAAGCTTGCTTATCTTGTCTAAGATCAATACCCTCATTGGATTTAAAAGTATTAGCTAAGTGATCTACAATACATCTATCAAAATCATCACCACCTAAATGTGTATCTCCAGACGTAGATAGAACTTCAGTTACTCCATCACCTGCTTCAATAACTGAGACATCAAATGTTCCTCCCCCTAAATCAAAAACAAGAATTTTTTCATTTTCTTTATCCAAACCATATGCTAAGGCCGCAGCGGTTGGCTCATTGACAATTCTGAGGACTTCTAAACCTGCAATCTTTCCAGCATCTTTGGTAGCCTGTCTTTGTGAATCATTAAAATAAGCTGGAACTGTAATTACAGCTTGTGTAACTTTTTCACCAAGATATTTACCCGCATCATCTGCTAACTTTCTTAAAACTTGAGAACTTACCTCTTCAGGAGAGAACTGCTTATCCAAAATAGGGCATTTTAATTTGACGCTAGAACCAGATTTTTCAACAGAATAACTAACTTCTTTAGATTCTTCATTAACTTCGTCAACTCTTCTTCCAACAAATCGTTTTGCTGAATAAAAAGTATTTTCAGGGTTCATTACAGCCTGTCTTTTAGCTATTTGTCCAACAAGCTGATCTTGATTTTTTGTATATGCAACAACTGATGGAGTAGTTCTGAAACCCTCAGCATTTGCTATTACAGTAGGTTTACCACCTTCCATTACAGCAACACAACTATTAGTTGTTCCTAAATCGATTCCTACAACCTTGCCCATGGGTAAAGCCTTTATATTTGTTATTCTCCATAATCGGTCATTGACGTCATTATTGTTACTCAAAGATGGGGTGTGGTTCCCGAACAGATCATTATTTTAAAGAAAAATTCTAAACATGATTTCAAGTAAGACATCTTTTATAGCATTAATCGGCAATCCAGTAAGCCATTCATTGTCACCAATTATGCAAAATGCCGCATTCCAATATCTAGGCTTAGATTTAATTTATATTGCTATACCTTGCAAAGATGAAGATCTAGAATTGGTTCTGAATTCTTTGAAAAAAATCAATTGCAAAGGTTTAAATATAACAATTCCCCATAAAGAAAAAGTATTTAACCTATGTAGTGAAATTTCGCCTATTGCAAACAAACTGAAGGCTATTAATACTCTTAAATTAAATTCTGAAAATGAATGGAGTGCAACTAATACTGATTTGGAAGGATTTATTTATCCATTAAAAAATCATAACTTAGCAAAGAAAAAATCAATAGTTCTTGGCTCCGGAGGTGCAGCAAAATCTGTTATTCAAGGTTTAATAAATTTAAATCTTTCAAAAATTTCAGTAATAGGACGTAACAAATCATCACTAGATGAATTAATAAAAAACTTTGAAAATCAAATTGAACTTCAGAGCTTCTTAAGTAACGATAATCAAGCTCAAAATTTAATTGAAGAAGCAGATTTAGTTGTAAATACAACGCCAGTAGGAATGAAGACAGCCAAAAATGAAATGAATTTATTGCCATATGGAGATTATTTTTGGAGATCTCTTAACTCAAAAACTATTGTTTATGATTTAATCTATAATCCTGCTCCGACTCATCTATTAAAATTCAGCGCTAATAAAGGATGCATGACTATCGATGGTTTGCAAATGCTTGTTGCTCAGGGATTGAAATCATTATCATTTTGGACAAATGGCTTAGAGGTACCTTTTCATATAATGAATGACGCATTAAAAAAATATCTTTAAAAAATGATCCACTTTTTTTTAGAAATTGCCTGTCGTAATGTATCGTAAATAATGAACAGACGCTCATCACTCCAATTTATGAGCCAAAGACCTTGTCTGAAACTATGAACGATCAACAATCTTATTACGAAACCATGTATATCCTCCGCCCAGACATTGCGGAAGATGAAGTAACTAATCACATTGAAAAATACAATAAGCTCTTAGAAGAATTTGACGGTACCATTCTGGATAGTCAAATGAGGGGTAAGAGAAGATTAGCTTATCAAATAGCAAAACATAGAGAAGGTATTTACGTACAACTAAGTCATCAAGGCAACGGGCAACATATTTTCAAAATTGAAAAAGCAATGAGACTAAGTGATGATGTGATTAGATATATGACCGTCAAACAAGAGGGTCCTTTGCCAGCCCCAAGACCTTCAAATAAGAGTACATCTCAAGCAGAGAATAAAGATAATACAGATGTCAAAGTGGAATCTAAAGAAAACCAACCAGTAGCAAGTGCAGATCCTTCACCTTCTGGAAAAGATGCTACCGAAACTAAAGAAAAAGCAGAATCTTAAATGTTAGTCTTTTGTTTTTGAATTTAACTCAGCCCATATTTTATTAGACATACCCCACATATAAATAAAACCCTCTGCTAAAGAGTGATTAAAGACATCATCTTTACTATAAGTTGCCAAATCTTCCCTATAAAGTGAATTATTTTCCGACATTCTCCCAATTATTGTAGCGTTCCCCTTATACAGTCTCATCTTTACTCTTCCATTAACTGAATTTTGTGTCGATGATATAAATGCATCTAGACTTTCTTTAAGAGGTCCAAACCAAAAACCTTGATAGACTAATTGACCCCATTTTTTTTCCACTAATCCCTTAAACTCGACGACGTCTGGGTTTAATGTAATGCTCTCTAATTCTTTGTGAGCTTTGATTAGAAGTAGGAGGCCAGGTGTTTCGTAAATCTCTCTACTTTTAATTCCCACTACTCTGTCTTCAATCATATCTATTCTTCCAAAACCATGGGCACCTGAAAGGTCATTAGCTTTTTGAATAATCTCTACTGGAGTTAAAAATTCATCATTAATTCCAACTGGAAACCCATTTTTGAAAACAATTTCTATATCTTGAGGAGAATCAGGTGAATTATCAATTGAAGATGTCATCGAAAATATATCTTCAGGTGCTTCTTGCATTGGGTCTTCTAATATGCCAGCTTCAATACTCCTACCGAGTAAATTAACGTCTATCGAATATGGTGATTTTTTTGATACTGGTGCAGGAATGCCAAATTTTTCTCCATATACTATTGCCTCTTCCCTACTCATATTCCACTCCCTTGCAGGAGTAATTATTTTCAAATCAGGGCCTAGAGCATTGATTGCTAAGTCAAATCGAACTTGATCGTTCCCTTTACCGGTACATCCATGAGCTACTGCATCGGCATTAATCTCTCTAGCAATTTTCACAAGATTTTCAGCAATTAAAGGCCTAGCAAGAGCAGTTGATAAAGGATATTTATCTAAATATAAAGCGTTTGCTCTAATAGCTGGGAAAGCGTATCTCTCAACAAAACTATTAACTAAATTTCCAACAATTGATTTAGATGCACCGGAATTCAAAGCTTTTTGCCTTATAAGTTCTAAATCCTCGCCTTGTCCAAGATCTGCTACAAAAGTAATCACTTCAGAAATTCCATATTCATTCTTCAAATATGGAATGCAAACGCTAGTATCTACTCCACCAGAATAAGCTAGTACAACTTTTTTTATCTGCTGCATATAAGTTTGCTCCATAAATTTAAATTTTTGACGTAATTAAGAATTTGAAAACTTATTAAAAACTAATATTATTGTAACTAAAAGAGCTGGACCAAAAACTAGTAATAAGAGAAGAAAGTTATTAATTATTAAAGCATCAGGATTGAAGTATCCAATAATTTTAAATAATCCAGACAAAAACAATGAAATTAGCCAGACAGTAAAGTATTTTAAATTAGATTTATCAAACAAAGTTTTTCGTGTGCTTCATTATGTATTATCTTATATATAGAACAAAACCTTTTATATAGAACAAAACCTTTAATGGATTCAAATAAATTAAAACTCAGATTAGACGATATCTCTGAAGTTAACCCTGCTTTAAGCTGCTATCACAGAGACGATCCAGCTCCTGTTTTACCCCTGAGAGATGAACCTGATTTATTATCTTGGCTTGAAGATACAGGAAGGCTTATTGCTGAAAAAGATGGAGATTCACAAGAGATTAGTACGATAGAAGAAGAAGAACTTTCAGCGCTAATGGGAGAAAAGGAAGATTATAAAACTGAAGAAGACCCTTCTTTAGAAGATGATTGGGAAGATTAAAGAGTTTAATTTTAAATCCTTAATAGTATTAAATACTTTTGCTTTAATAGTAACCTCGTTTTTTTTTAACAATTTTATTTTTTTATTAGTTTATACATTATTTTTCTTTATTTCTTTAATCACGACAAAGAATGGTTTAAAAATAATCAAAAAATTAAATATACTTCAAAATATAAGAACCGAAGGTCCTGCTAATCACTTTAAAAAAGGTAATACCCCAACAATGGGAGGGATTTTTATGATAATCCCTTTTTTAATTTTTCTTTTAATAATAACTTTAAATTTAGGTTCTCTAAAATTATTTCTTTTATTAATTACTATTTTTGGTTTCTTTGTTATAGGATTTTTAGATGATTATTTAAGTATTAAAAATAAGGAAAATACAGGATTAAAAACAAAAGAGAAATTTATCTTACAAAGTATCATCTCGATAATTTTCATATTATTAACCTATGATAAAAATTTAATAAATCCATTAATAACAATATCTGACTCTTGGGGAATAAATGTGAATATTTTCATATTGCCCATTTCTTTTTTAGTACTGGTTGGAATAAGTAATTCAGTAAATTTGACTGATGGACTAGATGGATTAGCAGCTGGATGCAGTGGAATCGTCTTTTACGGATTAGGAACAGAAATACTAATGAAAGAACAGCAAGAGTTTTTTATTTTTAGTATCTTATGTTATTCAATGTCAGGCATATGCTTAGGATTTCTTAAATATAATAGTTATCCTGCAAAAATATTTATGGGTGACACTGGATCTTTAAGTATTGGAGCAATTCTAGGTTCTATTGCATTATTAACTAATAGCATTTTTACCGTAACTATTTTCTCAGGAATATTTATTATTGAATCACTATCAGTAATAATTCAAGTAGGATTTTTTAAAATTACAAAAAAGTTATTTTATCAAGGTAAACGTATATTTTTAATGTCTCCGCTACACCACCATTATGAACTTAAAGGAATTAAGGAACAAAAGATAGTTGAAAATTTTTGGAAAATCAACATTTTACTTGTAATTTTAGGTATAGTTTTAAAAACCAACCTCTAAAAAATTTATTATGAATTTTTTTACTTGGAAAGATAATGGACTAACAAGTGACTGCTCAAGTCTTGACGCAATGGCATCAAGATTCGAGGAAACAGCTAACTTAATGAAAAAACTATCTAAGAAAGGTTTCAAATTAAAGAAAACTCATAACAATCAATTAATTCTTCACCCTGATCCTAAAGTATTTGATCAGTGGGGTTTTATTAGTGAAGAACTTCCTTTTAAACAACTATGCTTAATATCAGATGAAGAATAGCTATTTGACCTTGAAAACTCTCCTGTAAGTATTGATAAATAATTGCGTACATGAGTGTTCCAACTAAAGTGCCTATTAACACCCTCAATTCCATTTCTGCTCCATATCTTCCACTGATTATTATTAGAAATTCCTTTTTCAAGAATAACTTTCATTTCATTAATATCAGTAACATCAACTAAAAGTCCATTTTCACATTTTGAGTGAATTTCTTTTGGTCCTCCATCATTTGTTGATATTATTGGCAATCCACATGAAGAAGCTTCAAGAAGAGTTAAACCAAAGGGCTCTGTTAAAGCTGGATTTACAAATACACCCCCTCTACTAGCAGCCCACCTATATAAAGCAGGAATATGACTTGAAAGATGCTTTTTTGGATAAGCTACTTTTCCGTACAAATTATATTTATCAATCGTTTCAAAAATATTATGGAATACTTCTTTTTGTTGAGGGTCAAGTTTTGAAGTACTATCTCTACAACCCAAAATCAAAATTAAATTAGTTTTTCTCTTTAATTTTTCAGATCTTCCATATGCTTCAATCAAAGAAGGTATATTTTTTCTCCGTACAGCTCTAGAAATAGTCAATAATGGAGGTTTAGTAGAATCCTTTAAAAAAGGTTGCATCATAATATCAATTTCAGCTGTCTCTGTTGTCGAGTGAATATGATGAAATTTATTATGATCAACGCCAGGCGGAATCACTTTAGCTTTGTGAGAAGAAAAAGAAGAATATTGAGCATATTGATAAACCGACTCTTGTTCAGTGCTTGTAACAACGATATCTGCTTTCTTTAATGCATTTTCTTCTGCCTCAATTCTTTTACTTATGGAATAAAGCTTTTCGATCTGATTAGTTTTTAAACCGGCATCAAGCAATTTCCTCTGTTTTTCTCTTCCTAAAGAATGACCGGTAAAAATAAGTGGAACATTTAAGGATTGACTTAGTTTAACTCCTACATATCCAGCATCCGCGTAATGTGCATGAATAAAATTAGGCTTTTTATTTTTTTTGTAATAAGAGATAAGGGATTCAGTTAAATCGTCCAAATAAGACCAAAGTAATTCCTTTCTTAAATATTTATTAGGTCCAAATTTAAATCTTAAAATTTTCACTCCAGGTTCTACAAATTCTTCTTCTTGAGAATATTCATCATCAACTTTAGGATCGTTAATTAAACGAGTGACTAAATCTACTTGATCAACTTCTGAAGTATTAGCCAAACTTTTAACTAACTCTAAAACGTATTGCGTTTGCCCTCCTGTATCAGCGTCCCTTCCTAATTCAAGATTTTTAGAGCGAATAAGACCATGTAAATGTAAATGTAAAAATTTTAACCTCATTCAGCAAATCCTCCGATAAACGGCCTTTAATACAAATAAGCTGGATTTCCTATGGAAATATTAAGAAAGCATTATGATTTTTGATTTTTTTATATAACAGTTTTCAAGAAATCAGTTATAGAGGAGTTTTATCCCCCATTTAAAAAGAATTTAGTATTGCTGCACTAATTAAAATAAAAAGAAATACAACAAGGATTTTCTTATTTCAGAACCTTTTTAAGATATTTTGCCGTATGACTTTTAGGATTTTTAGCTACATCCTCAGGAATACCTTCTGCAATGATTTCTCCTCCTTTATCCCCTCCATCAGGTCCTAAATCGATAATCCAATCTGAACATCTAATAACATCTAAATTGTGTTCAATAACAATTACTGAATTACCTTTATCTACCAAACGTTGTATCACATCCATTAATTTATGAACATCATAAAAACTTAACCCTGTAGTTGGTTCATCAATCAAATATAAAGTTTTTCCAGTAGCCCTTTTTGACAATTCCGTAGCTAACTTAACTCTTTGAGCCTCTCCACCAGATAATGTAGGAGCTGGCTGGCCTAATTTGACATATCCTAAGCCAACATCAACCAATGTAGATAATCTATCAGCAGCTTGAGGTATAGCAGAAAAAGTTTCTGCAGCTTGTTCAACAGTCATCTCTAAAACATCAGATATATTAAAACCTTTATATTTCACCTGAAGAGTTTCTCTATTAAAACGAGCTCCTTTACATACTTCACATTGAACGTACACATCAGGTAAAAAATTCATTTCAATTACATTGACTCCCTGACCTTTACAAGCTTCGCATCTTCCTCCTTTCACATTAAAGCTAAATTGACCAGCCTGATAGCCTCTTGCTTTTGCTTCTACTGTGGCAGTAAATATCTGCCTTATAGGATCAAAAGCACCAGTATATGTAGCAGGATTTGATCTTGGAGTTCTTCCTATTGGAGATTGATCAATAACGATAACTTTATCAATTGCCTTTATACCCTTTAATTCTTTTACTCCTTGAGGAAAAGGAACTTTTAAACCTAGTGAATGACACAATGCAGGATGAAGTAATTCATTTATCAAAGTGCTCTTCCCACTTCCACTCACACCAGTTACAGAAACTAATCTTCCTAAAGGAAATTCAACAGAAATATTTTTTAAATTATTTTTAGAGCAATTATTTAAAATTAAACTTTTTTTTACAGATGATCTACGTTCTTTTGGAGTAGGAATCGATTTCCTACCACTGAGATAAGCTCCAGTTAATGACTTTTCTGAATTTAAGACATCTTGATAAGATCCTTTAGCAATAATTTCCCCACCATAAACACCTGCCCCTGGACCAATATCTACTAAATAATCTGCTGATTTCATAGTATCTTCATCATGTTCAACAACAACTAAAGTATTACCCAAGTCTCTTAAGCTTTTTAATGTTTCTAGTAATCTGTCATTGTCTCTCTGGTGCAAACCAATACTTGGTTCATCTAATACATATAAAACACCAGTAAGACCTGCACCTATTTGTGTAGCCAATCTAATACGCTGAGCCTCGCCACCAGACAAAGTCATAGCTGGTCTATCTAAAGTCAAATAATCTAAACCTACATTAATTAAAAATTTCAATCGTAAACGAATCTCTTTTAAAACCAATTCACCTATTTGCTTTTGTTTTTCTGATAAGGATATATTTTCTTTCTTTGTCTTACCTAAACCCATGATACGCTCTATGTGATTTAGAGTTTCAGAAACGCTTATAGAAGTTAAGTCAGTAATGTTGTATGGGCCAAGTTTTACTGCCAAAGCCTCAGGTCTTAATCTTTTTCCTGAACATGTCTTGCAAGGAACTAATTCTAAATACTTTTCTAATTTTTGTTTAACTGATTCTCCATTGGCTTCATTCAATTGCCTTTCTAATATTGGTAAAATCCCCTCAAAAGGTCTTTCAAAGCCACTAGAAGTTTTAAATCGACTATCAGCTTGAATTAATATTGGTTTATCTGATCCCAACAGTAGAACTTGTTTTTGCAAATCACTTAAATCTTTCCAAGGAGTTTTTAATTCAAAACCATAAGCTTGACCAACAGAATAAAGTAAAGAGAAGTAATAAGTATTATCTTTTTCACTCCAAGGAGCTATGGCAGCATAAACAGGCAATGTTTTATCAGGTATAACTCTATCAGCAGTAAATTTTTTTAAATAACCAATCCCATGACAATCTGGACAGGCACCATATGGGCTATTAAAAGAGAATAATCTAGGAGAAAGTTCTTCAACAATAGAGCCATGTACAGGACATGCATAATTTTCAGAGTAAAGCTTTTCTCTCTCTAAGTTAGGAGGTAAATTTTCTCCTTTTTTTGGAACAACTTCTACTATTGCTAAGCCATCGCCTCTTTTAAGACAAGTTTGTAGTGAATCATTTAATCTTTCTTGTATTCCTTCTCTTGCAATTAATCTATCAACTACTACCTCAATATTATGAATTTGATTTTTATCTAATTCAATACTATCAGCAAGTTCTCTTACCTCTCCATTGATTCTTACCCTAGCAAATCCTTCAGCAGCTAATCCGCTTATTAATTTTGTATGTGTTCCTTTCTTACCTCTTACAACAGGAGCCAACAATTGGTACCTTGTTCCTTCTGGTAAAAGAAGAATTTGATCCACCATTTCATCAATTGTTTGAGGCGCAATTGGAATCCCGCAGTGGTGACAATGCGGCTCTCCAGCACGACCAAACAATAATCTTAAATAATCTTGTATTTCTGTTACTGTTCCAACTGTTGAACGAGGATTATGACTTGTGGATTTTTGATCAATTGAAATAGCAGGTGATAAACCTTCAATATTGTCAACATCTGGTTTATCTACTTGACCCAAAAATTGCCTTGCGTATGCAGAAAGACTCTCAACATATCTTCTTTGACCTTCAGCAAAAATAGTATCAAAGGCTAAAGAACTTTTACCACTTCCACTCACACCTGTAAAAACTATAAATTTGTTCCTAGGTAGAGAAAGATCAATATTTTTTAAATTATGCTGACGAGCTCCTCTAATATTAATTGAATTATCTTCTGCAAAACTACTATCAACCTTATTAACCATGTTTAAATCTGGATTATGATTTAAAAAGACTATTATAGTAGAATTTTTTTTATTTTACGCAGCTGAGCGATCAAGAAGTCTAGAAGCATATTCGTTTACTTCGCATGAGACTCCACCTATAAGTTCTATTAGTTCTTTTTTTCTTTGATTTTTTGTAGTTAGCTTTGCAATTGAAGTGTAAGTTATTCTATCAATTACTTTTTTATTAACTTTGAAATGAGCTGATCCCCTAGCAGCTAGGAATGGCTGATGTGTAATACATAAGACTTGTTGATTTTTAGAAATTTCTTTTATTAGCTCAACCAAAGAAAATAGAGATTTACCACTTAAACCACTATCAATTTCATCTAAAAAGAAAGTATTTGGTTGTTTAGAAATACTAGATTTAATAGCTAATAAAAATCTTGACATTTCTCCACCAGAAATAACATTTGATAATGGAGCAAGCTTCTGATCAGGATTAGCAGAAAACAAGAAATTTATATCGTCAATTCCATCGCCAGAAGGCTTGCATTCAGAAAATTGAATTGAAAAATTTGCATTTTCTAAACCTAGATTGCTTAATATCGACATTACTGAATTTTGTAAATGTTTAGCAATTTTTTTTCTTTCAGTAGATTGAATAACAAATAAAGAATCTAAATTCCTTTGTAAATTCGCAATCTGAGCTTGAATCCTGGAAATATCACTAGCTTGATCATTCTGTTGAAAATACGTCTTTAATTGATCGCGCTTTTCAATTAATTGAGTAAGATCCAATGAAAAAGTTCTCTCTAAATTTTTTAAAAAGAATAATCTTTTTTGTATTTCTGGAAGATTAGATTCATGATTTTCTATTTCTTGCAAATATGAGTTTAGATCAAAAATTAAATCTTCAATATCAGCATGAATATTTAAGAACTTCTCTCTAAAGTTTTGAATCTTTAAATCGAAATCTGCTGTTTTATTTAAAATCTTTATTGATTGATTTATGAAAGAAGTTACTGACGGCTCATCATGATTAAAATTATTTAAATTTTCTAATGATGATTTAATTGAATTATTAATTTCTAAATTATTTACAAGTTTTTTTTCTACTAACTCTAATTCACAAATTTCTTCACTGGAATTTAAATCAGCTTCTTCTAAACTCTTCAACATGTGTTTAATTGCCAAGTTTTTTTCTTCTTGATTCTTAGAAAAATCTATTTTTTCATCCATTAATTTTTTTAAAACTTTAGTTTCTCCCCATATACTTCTAATCCTTTCGCTAGTCTCTCTAAACTTTTGGGAACATAAGTCATCAATAATTAATCTTCTCTTATCTAAAGAATCAAAGATAAAAGTGTCGGATTGACCTGCAAAATCTATTAAAAATCCTCCAAGTTTTTCTAAAGATTGTCTATTAATTGGTAAATCATTAAGGCTATATTTGGATAAGATTTTATTGTTCTTTTTATAAGATTTTCTTTTAATTTGTAGTTCTGAAGAAGTTATTTCAAAACCATTACTAGTTAACCAATTATTAATTTGAGAAGAAGAAGAAAATAATGCCTCAATAACGCAAAAATCTTTTCCTGGACGTATTAAATGTTTTAGAGGTATATTAGTTCCACCAAATAAAGCATTCAGGGAATCCAAAATTAATGATTTTCCTGAACCAGAATCCCCAGTTATGATATTCAAACCTTTTTCGAAATTAATTTCTATAATTTCTATTAGGGCAATATTTTCTATTTTTAGTTGTATTAACATGATAAACCTTCCATATAAAAAAATTAACTTCTTTTTTAAAAAAATAAAGGTTTTAAATATATAAAGTTATGAAAGAAGATTTTACTGATTTTATTGAGGTATCAGGACTCTTAAATTATGATCCAGATACAATTTCTAAAATTTACAAAAAAAATCCTAGAAGACTCTTAAAAAGACTTTGGCAAACACTTATACCAATTTTTGCTTACATCTTTTCTGTTGGATGGGATAAATTGACTGGAAGATTGAAAAATGAACCACAAGCAAGATTTAGAGCAAGAGAATTAACAACTTTGTTAGTAGAACTTGGACCTGCATTTGTTAAAGCAGGCCAAGCTTTATCAACAAGACCAGATATAATCCCAGGAATACTTCTAGAAGAATTATCTGAATTACAAGATCAGCTCCCTGGTTTTGATGGCGATAAAGCTATGGAATTAATAGAAGAAGATTTAGGAAACAAAATAAATGAGATTTTTTTAGAAATTGATAAGGAGCCAATTTCTGCTGCTTCTTTAGGTCAAGTGCATAAAGCCAAATTAAAAAATGGAGAGATCGTTGCAATAAAAGTACAACGGCCAGGTTTAAGAGAACAAATAACCTTAGACCTTTACATTGTAAGGAACATTGCTTATTGGCTAAAAAACAATATCAGATTGATAAGAAGTGATCTAGTTGCTTTGATTGATGAATTAGGCAAGAGAGTTTTTGAAGAGATGGATTATCTAAACGAAGCTGCAAATGCAGAAAAATTTAGAGATATGCATAAACATAACAAGATGATTGCCGTCCCAAAAATTTATAAAGAAATAACTTCAAGAAGAGTTTTAGCAATGGAATGGATAGACGGTACAAAATTAACAAATTTAGAAGACGTTAAAAAATTAGGAATTAATCCTGATGACATGATTGATATAGGGGTGCAATGCAGTTTAGAACAACTTTTAGAACATGGTTTTTTTCATGCAGACCCGCATCCAGGTAATTTATTAGCCCTAGAAGATGGCAGATTATGTTATCTAGATTTTGGAATGATGAGCGAAGTTTCCAGAAAATCTAGGTCAGGATTAATTCAAGCAGTAGTTCACTTAGTAAATAAAAACTTCGATAAATTGTCTCAAGATTTTGTTAAATTAGGATTTTTATCAGAGGAAGTTAATCTAGAACCCATAGTTCCAGCATTTCAAGATGTTTTCATTAACGCCGTTGAACAAGGAGTTTCGAAAATGGATTTTAAGAGCGTTACTGACGATATGTCTGGTGTTATGTATAAATTCCCTTTCAGACTACCCCCGTATTATGCTCTTATAATTAGATCATTACTTACATTAGAGGGAATAGCTTTAAGTGTAGATCCAAACTTCAAAATATTAGGCGCAGCTTATCCATATTTTGCAAGAAGGTTAATGGAAGACCCTGATCCACAATTAAGGGAAAGCCTTAAAGAAATGCTTTTTGATAATAAAAAATTTAAATGGGATCGTTTAGAAGATCTTCTTTCTAACGCTGCCAAGCAAACAAATCTCGACTTAGAAAAACTTTTAGACGAAGTTATAAATCTTCTCTTTTCTCCAAATGGAGGATTTCTTAGAAATGAGATAGTTGAAGGTTTAACAAATCAGATAGATTTACTTAGTCTAAAAATATTGAAAAGTTTAAATAATTATCTTCCTCAATCAATTAAATTAAATACTACTAACGAAAATAATAACTTGAATGATCTTATAATGTATGTTGCGCCATTGAGAAATTTTTTAGAGATTTTACAAAAAGTACCCGGCTATTCGATTGACATTTTCGTAAAAAGGGTTCCGAGACTTATAAATGAGCCCTACACAAAAGAAATGGGTATAAAAATTGCAAAGAAAGTTACTGAAAAAGGAGTAGTAAGACTTGTTAAGATTGCCGCTGGTGCAAATATCTAAATGAAGTCTAGTAAATTTTTATTATTTAAAATATTTTTTATTTTAGTAATTTCTCCATTATTTTTTAATGTTCCAAAAGCTAATGCTGCTGAAGAAATTAAAATCACATACGGCATATTTTCGAGGACAATTACAGTGAATTCTTTAAAAACTTTTGTCAAAGAAGGTAAATCTACAGGTAAATTAAAAAGAATTTTGAAAGCAACTGGATCTCCTGATGAAGAAATTAGAACAGTTTTAAATAAAGATTTTGAAATTCCTATTACCATTGCAAGCAAACTAGTATATTCTGAAATAGGAAATGTTTTTTTAACAAGACTTTCATCTATTATTCACCCTCCCAGAGCAACAGATAATAGAACAGGCATGTTGGCCCTTAGAGCAAGCGTAATTCAAGGAATTAACATTGGAAAAGGTGAAATAAATCTAATAAATTTTTTTGAAGGGTACCCAACTAAAACTGTAATTTTAGATGTCAGCGCTTTGAGCAAAGTTATGAATAAAGTAGAATCGATTTCAGAATTATTAACCTTTTTCACCAATTCTCCTCTAGAAAGAATTAAATCAAATTAAACAATCATGGTGTTATTGCATAAAATTAAAAATAAACTGCGTATTAATTACAGAAAAAAAAGATGGCCAGGTCTAATAGAAGCTTATAAACAATATCTCCCGGTTACTAATAAAACTCCTATTATTTCCCTCAATGAAGGAAACACTCCATTAATTCAAAGCGAATCAATTAGTAACTTAATTGGAAATGGAACAAAAGTTTTTTTAAAATATGATGGCCTTAATCCGACAGGATCTTTTAAAGATCGTGGTATGACTATGGCGATTAGCAAAGCAAAAGAAGAAGGTCGTGAAGCAGTAATTTGTGCAAGTACTGGAAACACTTCTGCTGCTGCTGCTGCATATGCTTCTAGAGGAGGATTAAAACCTTATGTTTTAATCCCAGAAGGATTTGTTGCACAAGGAAAGCTTGCGCAAGCTTTAATGTATGGTGCCGAAATAATATCTATTAATGGAAACTTTGATAAGGCTCTTGAAATAGTTAGAGATTTATCCTCAGAACATCCTATAGAACTTGTTAATTCTGTAAATCCATATCGAATACAAGGACAAAAGACAGCAGCTTTTGAAATAGTTGATGATTTAGGTATTGCTCCTGATTGGCTTTGCATTCCAATGGGCAATGCAGGAAATATAACTGCTTATTGGATGGGATTTAAAGAATATTCAAAAATAAAAAGAAATTTAAAATTACCAATTATGATGGGTTTTCAATCTGAAGGCTCTGCTCCATTAGTAAAAAATATAATTGTTAAGGATCCAGAAACAATTGCTACAGCTATTAGAATTGGGAATCCTGTAAATAGAGAAAAAGCAAAAATAGTAAAGAAAGAAAGTAAAGGAGACTTTCAATCAGTTACAGATGAAGAAATAATCAATGCTTATAAACTTCTTGCCAAAGAGGGAGTCTTTTGTGAACCTGCTAGTGCGGCATCAGTTGCTGGACTGATTAAAAATAAAAATAGAATTCAGAAAGAATCGACTATTGTTTGTGTTCTGACTGGAAATGGATTGAAAGATCCTGATTGCGCTATAAAAAACAACGATGCTATTTTTAGGAAAAATATTGAACCTTCATTAAAAAATATAACTAAAATCTTAGGATATTAAAATCCAAAAAAAATAGTGTCTGTGGAAATCAATTAAAAACAAACCTCATCTGTTGAAAAGTACATAACAAGAAATTCTATTTGTTGAATAAATTTCAAATTTTCGAAAAAAATAAAAAAATTTCAACAAATAAAAAATTTTTTACACATATTCTTTTCTTTGTAAACTAAATAAACAAGCTGTTTAATTGAAGAATTCCACAGTTCCCACAAGAACTACTACTACTAAATTTTTTTTTTATTATTTATTTTTATATTAGAAAAAAAGTAAAAAATAAATTTATTGAATTTAATTTACGAAAAAAGTATATTGTATTTGTAAAAAGTTCCAAATTCTGATGGAAATTATTTGTAATCAAAATGAATTAAATAATGCTATACAATTAGTAAGCAAGGCAGTTGCTTCAAGGCCAACGCATCCAATTCTTGCAAACATACTTTTAACAGCTGATGAAGGAACTAATAAAATTAGCGTCACAGGATTTGACTTAAATTTAGGAATTCAAACTTCTTTTGATGGAACTGTCAAAAATAGTGGAGCTATTACTATACCTTCAAAACTTTTATCCGAAATAGTAAACAAACTACCTACTGAAACTCCTGTTTCTCTAGAAGTAGACGAGAATTCAGATAATATTCTAATAAAAAGTGATAGAGGTTCTTTCAATCTAAAAGGGATCCCCTCTGATGAATATCCTAATTTGCCATTTGTTGAAAGCGGTACTTCTTTGAATATTGATCCTAGTTCCTTTTTAAAGGCTTTAAAATCTACTATTTTTGCCAGTAGTAATGATGATTCAAAGCAACTACTCACAGGTGTCAATTTTACTTTTAAACCAAATTATTTAGAGTCTGCTTCTACAGATGGTCATAGATTGGCTGTTGCCTTAATTGGTAATGAAGAAAATATTGAAAATAAAGAAAACTTATCTTCAAATGTTGAAGATTTATCGGTAACTATTCCAACTAGATCATTGAGAGAAATTGAAAAACTAGTATCTTTGAGAAGCTCAGAAAATTCAATTAAGCTTTTCTATGACAAAGGTCAAGTAGTATTTATATCTTCTAATCAAATAATTACTACAAGAACTTTAGAAGGTACTTATCCTAATTATTCACAATTAATTCCTGATTCTTTTTCTAAAATTCTAAATTTTAATACAAAAAAATTAATTGATTCATTAGAAAGAATTGCTGTTTTAGCTGATCAACAAAGTAGTGTTGTAAAGATTAAATTAAATGATACAGATTTAGCTTCAATTAGCGCAGATGCTCAAGATATTGGAAATGCAAATGAATCAATACCTGTATCTTATTCTGGAGAAAATTTTGATATTGCATTTAACGTAAGATATTTGTTAGAGGGTTTAAAAGTTATTGCTTCTGAAAATGTACTTTTAAAGTGTAATATTGCAACTACACCAGCTGTTTTTGTTCCAGAAGATAATCTTAATTCTTTTACTTATTTAGTTATGCCTGTGCAGGTTCGTTCTTAATTTGAAATTACCTAAAGAAATTTTATTAAGTGAATTATTAAATTATAGTGTTAAGGGTAACATGGTCCTTAATTACGGAAATGGCGAAAATGTTTGGATGCATCCTCCAGTACACCGGATTCTAGGATGGTACTCTCGTCCTTCAAACTTTGATTTAAAAAGAAATGTTTGGCGATTAAATCAAATTACTCAAATAATAGATAATGAAATTTATGTTAAAGGCGATCCAGCTATTTCGGATTTAGCAACTTTAAATAGGTTCCCAACTTTAATAGAAGCTAATCTTATAAATATAAATGGATCAAAAATAGGAGTCATTGCAGATTTTTTATTTGAAATGAAAACGGGAAAAATTAAATATTACTTAGTCTCTAGATCTAATCCCAAGATTCCAGGTTCTAGTAGATGGAAATTAACTATTGATAATATCAATGACCAACAACCGGGATTGGTATTCTGTGAAAGTAATTCTTTAGATGATTTATCTTTGATTAAATCAAGTATTAAAAATGAATTTATTCAAAAAGGAAAAAAAATTTTTGATAGATTTGATGATATGAAAAATATTGCTTCTAATAGATTAGAGGAATGGCTAGAAGAAGATGAAGATATTAGCCAAAACTTAGATTTTAAACAAAAAAGTTTTTATAATAATGAAAGAACATCTATACCGTTTAGAGAAAAAAAAGAAGATGACCCTTGGATATAAATAATGATAAATCAAGAAAATAATGATCTATATGATCTTAATGAAGCATTAAAAGTTGAAAATTTATCACGTAATGATTACGAAGAAATTTGCAAAAGATTAAAGAGAAAACCTAATAGAACGGAATTGGGCATGTTTGGAGTGATGTGGTCTGAACATTGTTGTTATAGAAATTCGAAACCTTTACTATCTAAGTTTCCTACTGAAGGTAAAAATGTTTTAGTTGGACCTGGAGAAAATGCTGGCGTTATTGATGTTGGAAATAATCAAAAACTTGTTTTTAAAATAGAAAGTCATAATCACCCGTCTGCTATTGAACCTTTTCAAGGCGCAGCAACAGGTGTAGGAGGGATTTTAAGAGATATATTTACAATGGGTGCAAGGCCAATCGCAGTGTTGAATTCATTGAGATTTGGCAACCTTGATAAATCATCAAATGTTGATTTACTACGAGGAGTTGTTTCCGGTATTGCACATTATGGAAATTGTGTTGGTGTGCCGACTGTTGGAGGTGAAATTAACTTCGATGATAGTTACTCTGGAAATCCTCTAGTTAATGTTATGGCTTTAGGACTTTTAGAGACCGAGGAAATCGTTTGTTCTGGAGCTAAAAATGTAGGATCACCAGTTTTATATGTTGGTAATACAACTGGCCGAGACGGTGTTGGTGGTGCTAGTTTTGCTAGTTCAGAATTAACTACAACCTCATTGGATGATCGACCTGCTGTTCAGGTAGGTGATCCATTTATTGAGAAAAGTCTTATTGAAGCTTGTTTGGATGCTTTCAAAACAGGGGATGTAATAGCAGCTCAAGATATGGGTGCAGCAGGTTTAACATGTAGTAGCGCAGAAATGGCTGCAAATGGAAATTTAGGAATATCTATTGATTTAAATTTGGTCCCTTCAAGAGAAGATGATATGTCTTCATATCAATATTTATTATCTGAATCGCAAGAAAGAATGTTGTTTGTTGTTAAAGAAGATAAAATTAATGACCTTATTGAAAAATTTCATAAATGGGGATTATATGCCAGTGTTATTGGTGAAGTGATAGGAACTAATGAGGTAATTATTTCTCATAAAGGTAAAATTGTGGCCCAAATACCTACTTCTGCTTTATCCGATGATACTCCTGTAAATTTTCACAATGTGATTAATAATCCACCCGATGATCTTTTAAAGAAATGGGAATGGAAAGAAAACGATTTACCAGAAATTCATGAGCAAAAAATATTATCATTGAAGGAAAATAAGAATTTTTCTTTTTCAGAGATTATTTTAAAACTACTCTCTAATCCATCAATAGCTTCTAAACGATGGATTTATAAACAATATGATTCTCAAGTACAAGCAAATACAGTATTTACACCTGGAAAATCAGACGCAGCCGTAGTAAGACTAAGGGAACAAAATAAAAAAAATAAAAGTAAAGTATTTTCTGGTGTCGCTGCTTCAGTTGATTGTAATAGTAGATGGGTTGCGCTTGATCCTTTTAGAGGATCTATCGCAGCCGTTGCAGAGTCCGCTAGAAATGTTAGTTGCGTTGGAGCTGAACCAGTAGCAATTACAAATAATTTAAATTTTTCTTCCCCTGAGAATGAATTAGGATATTGGCAACTCTCTTCTTCATGTAATGGAATTGCTGAAGCCTGTAAAGCTTTAGAAACTCCTGTTACAGGAGGTAATGTATCTTTATACAATGAATCTAAAAATAAAGATAATCTAATTACTCCTATCAATCCTACTCCTGTTATTGGAATGGTTGGAAAGATTAATAATGTCGAAAAAGCTATAAGTAGTGAATGGAAAAATATTGAAGATCAAATCTGGTTAATTGGTTCTTCCAAATCAGAAATAAAAATCGCAGCTAGTTCTTATTTGGAATATTTTCATGGAGAAATTACAGGACGGCCCCCAAAAATAGAATTGTCGGATGAAAAGTTTTGCCAGAGTTTTTTAAGAAATGCTATTTTAAAAAGTATTGTAGTTTCTTCTCACGATATAAGCGACGGAGGTTTAGCTATAGCTTTAGCAGAGTCTTGTATTTTGTCCGCAAAGGGTGCAACTATAGAATTAGAGAAATATTTAAATAGAGTTGATAATTTATTGTTTGCCGAAGGGGGATCAAGAATTATTTTTTCAATTGGTAAAATGAAACAAAATGAATGGTCTAACTATTTAAAACAAAATCAAATAAATTTTCCACCAAGTGTGTACGTTAAAAAAATAGGATACGTATCTAGTGACACGCTGAATATAAAAATCAACGAAAAAAATATTTGCAATATTAGGGTTGAGGAATTAACCGAAAAATTTAATAATAGTATTTCAGGTTTCTTATAAATATGAAAAACATTTCTCAACTATTAAAAATTTTAAGATTTTAAGTTATGTGCGGAATAGTTGGAATCGTGTCTTCAGATGATGTAAATCAACAAATTTACGATAGTCTTTTGCTTTTGCAGCATAGAGGTCAAGATTCAACAGGTATAGCTACAATGGAAAATACTGTTTTTCATATTCATAAGGCTAAAGGTCATGTTAATACTGCTTATAGAACGAGAGATATGAGGAATTTAATCGGCAAAATTGGATTGGGTCATGTTAGGTATGCGACAAAGGGATCAGCAGAAAGTGTTGAAGAAGCACAGCCTTTTTACGTTAATGCTCCTTATGGAATTGTTTTAATACATAATGGAAATTTAACAAATACCAGAGATTTAGAAAAACAATTATTTAATATTGACAAGCGGCATACCAATTCTTCAAGTGATACGGAAATGTTATTAAATGTGTTCGCGACAGAATTACAAGAACAAATTCATAATCAAGAATTAGAACCTGATATTATTTTTAATGCGGTTAAATCTTTACATAAAAGAATTCAGGGATCATATGCTTCAATCGCATTAATTTCAGGACATGGTTTATTAGCTTTCAGAGATCCTTTCGGTATTCGGCCCTTGGTCATAGGCAAAAGACTTTCTTTAACCACAAAAAAAGAAGAGTGGATGGTTGCTAGTGAATCACTAGTGCTAGAGAATAATGATTATCAAGTAGTGAGAGATGTAGATCCTGGAGAAGCTGTTTTTATAAATCTTAATGGGGAGTTTTTTTCTAAGCAATGTTCAGCAAATCCAATGTTGTTTCCTTGTGCTTTTGAATATGTTTATTTAGCTAGACCAGATTCCATTATGAATGGTATTTCAGTTTATAAAGCTCGTTTAAAAATGGGAGATTATTTGGCAGAAACAATAAAAGAGACAATTAATTCTGGAGATGTTGATGTAGTAATGCCTATTCCTGATTCTTCTAGACCCGCAGCAATGCAAGTTGCAAGACAACTAGGGATAGAATATAGGGAAGGTTTTTTTAAAAATAGATATGTTGGTCGAACATTTATAATGCCTGGTCAACATAAACGTAAGAAATCTGTAAGACAAAAATTAAATGCTATGAGCGCAGAGTTTAAAAATAAAAATGTGTTAATTGTTGATGATTCTATAGTAAGAGGTACTACTTCAAAAGAAATTGTCCAAATGGCTAAAGATGCAGGAGCAAATAAAGTTTTTTTTACATCAGCAGCGCCTCCCGTTCGTTATCCTCATGTTTATGGAATAAATATGCCTAATAGAGATGAATTAATAGCTCATGATAGAACAATAAGTGAAATTGCTGATCATCTTGAAATTGATAACCTTGTGTATCAAAGTGTTGAAAGTTTGCGTAAGTCCATAATAAGTGATTCTCCTATTAAAGATTTGGAGATGAGTTGCTTTACTGGTTCTTATGTAACAGGAACAGTAAATCAAGAATACTTAAATTGGGTTGAAAATGAATATAAATCTTAGTCAAGAAAGTTTTCAAGTCGGAAGCAATTTTCAAGGTATTCATCCTTATCTAATTTTAAAAGTTCATTTAAAAAATTTGATTTATTGGATTTAAAATTTAATTTATTTAGGTCCAATCTTGCAGATTTATTTTTATTAGTTTCAATATCAAGGTAATGGCTACTAGTCATTATTTTGAGAAAGTAATCATAGTTAAGTTGAGTTTTTTCATTTAAGTATCCTAAGCTATATTCATTTGAGTAATAAATTTCATTACTTCTTATACAAAAGATTTTTCCTTTTCTAGATATTAAAAAGATATTTTCTCCATTATGATATGTGCAACATGAAACAATTTTTTCAGTTGGTAAAAGTTTTATAAGTATTAATCCTTGGGATTGTTTAGAAGTTGGAGTTAAAAATTTATTTGATAAATTAAATCTAAAAATTCTCCCTATCGAAGTTAATATTATTAAATCTTTGTTTTCATTAAAAATAAATGAGTCAATTGTTTTTAAATTATTTTTTAATTTTGTAATTGTAAAAGATCTATTACTTTTAATCATATCTTCATCAAATAAAACTTTTTTAAATCTTCCATCGGAATTCAAAATGCATAAATAATTTTTTATTTCTTTTTTAAATGAATGAAAGTTTATTATCTCACTAGGATGGATATTTCCAAGAATTTTATTATCTAACTTATAGTCTTTATTAAAATTCGTCTCCCAATCAATGCTAAAAACTTTTCCTGTATTTGTGATTCCAATTAATTTTATATTTTTTTCAATGTTGCATATAAATTTATGAATATTTTTATTATCTATAATTTTATTTGCAACTTCAAATGATTTCTTGTAAGTACTTAATATTATTTTTTTTAAATAAAGTCTGTTATCTATATATAATTTAGTTTTTTTATTTATAAATTCATCTAATATCTGTTTATTAAGGGTTTCTAATTCTTCATCTTGATTTAGATTTTTTATTACTTTTGTTTTTCGTTGAGAATTATATTTTTTCTTTAATATTAATAATTCATCTATAAGTAAATTAAGTAATAAATCTCTTTCGTTCAATAATTTTTGAAAATAATTTTTCTTTTCTTCCAAATTTTTTATTTCATTATCAATTTGATTCTTTTCTAAATTTGTTAATTTTTTTAATGGCATATCCAAAACTGAATTTGCTTGTTTTTCACTTAACAAAAAATTTTCAATTAATTTTGATCGAGCTTCCACAGAATTTTCTGATTCTTCTATTATTGCGATCACTTTTTTAATATTTTTTATGGCTTTAGATAAGCCTTCTGATATTTCTAGTTTTTCGAGAGTATTTTTTAGAAAATAATAAGTTCTTTTTCTAATTGTTTCTTCTCTAAATTCAAGAAAATAATTGAGATATTGTTTTAGGTTTAGTTGTACAGGTTTGCCTTCAATTAAAGCCAAGAATATTGCGCCGTAGTTTGTTTGTAGGGTTGTTTTTTTATATAAATTAGAAATAACAAGTTCATAATTAGAATCTTTTTTTAGCTCTATTACAATTCTCATTCCATCTCTATCGCTCTCATCCCTAATATCCGAGATATCATTAATTTTCCCAGAATTAACAAGTTCCGCGAGTTTTTCAATCCAACCTGCTTTATTGATTTGGTAAGGAAGTTCCGTAATGATTAGTGCATTTCTTTTGTGTTTCCCTTTGCCTAGATTTACTTCTTCTTTATTTAAAACTCCTCTTATCGTTAATGATCCTTTTCCTGTTTCATAAAGTTCTTCTATTGCTCGACTATAAATTAATTCTCCGCCTGTGGGAAAATCAGGCCCTTTAATTATCTTTGAGAGTTTTTTATCACTTATATCTTTATTTTTTACCAAAGCAACTAAGCCATCTACAATCTCGCCTAGATTGTGAGGGGGTATGTTTGTTGCCATTCCAACAGCAATACCTGAAGAGCCGTTCAACAACAAAAATGGAAGTTGAGCAGGAAGAATATCTGGTTCTTTTTGAGAACCGTCAAAGTTATTTGAAAAGCTTACTGTTTCTGATCCAATTTCTTCAAGAAAACCTTTATGAGCTATCGGAGCTAGTCTGGTTTCCGTATATCTCATTGCTGCTGGCGGATCATTATCTACAGATCCAAAATTTCCATGGCCTTCAAGAGTAGGATATTTCGTTGAAAAATTTTGTACTAACCTTACCAATGCATCATATACTGCTTGATCTCCGTGGGGATGGTATTTTCCAAGTACATCTCCTACAACTCTCGCACACTTTCTAAATGGTTTGTCGGGTGTTAAACCTAGTTCATACATCGCAAATAGTATTCTTCTTTGTACAGGCTTAAGACCGTCTCTTGCATCGGGTAGAGCACGTCCAACTATTACGCTCATTGCATACTCCAAATAAGAACGTTGCATTTCTTCTTGAAGTGAGATAGAAGTAAAGTTTTTCTTATTCATTAGAGCGCAAAGTTGAATTATTATTGATTAACTAAATTAAGACTAATAGGTAAAACAATATTTACCAGTCTTGAAAATCAAGATGATTCTATTATTTTCGATTTTGCTAGTACTACATCTTTTTTTAGCTCTTCATTTTGTAAAAGAATTTCAGTAGAGGCTTGTAATTTTTTGCCCCATAATTGTTCTTTTCTATAATCAAAATTGACATATTTGGGATCCTTAGCCAAAGCTTTTTTTGCTAACTGAATTGCTAATTCAGTATTATTTATTCTTATACATGAGGCTAGTCCTAGTAATGGTTCAGCATTTTCTTGAATTGAAATTGCGCTTTCAAAATATTTAATTGATAGATTTGTATTGTTTTTCTCGAAATAAGCTAAACCTTTATTATTGATGGCTTGCCAGAAATCAGGTTTTATTTTGATAGATTTATCAAACAATTGGATAGCTCCTGAGAAATTTTTTTCCATTAATAAAATATTTCCTAATTGAAAAATAGCTTTGTAATTATTAGGTTCTATCTTTATTCCTTTTGCTAAAGCACTCTTTGCCTTTGTTTGTTGAGAAATTTTTAAGTAAATATTACTTTTAGCAAAATATATTTCGCTAATATTTGAATTTATCATTTCTGCTTTATATAAAGAATTTAATGCGTTTTTGTATTGTTTGTTCGCTATTTGTGCTTCAGCCAAAATTAACCATAGTTTTTCATCTTTTCCATTTATTTTTACAGCTAATTTGGCTAAGTTAAGACTTTCTTTGTACAGACCTAAATAAAGTAGTTGATAAGCATTTTGGCCAATAGATAAACTTTGCTTTTGTAAGTTTTCTATTGTTGGGAAATAATAATAAGGAACTATTGATTGAACTTTTTCTATTTGAAAACAGCAAAGGTTAACCAAGGAGATCCAGATTATTATTTTTAAAAACTTTTTCATACTTTTTATTTTTTATTGTTTAGATTTGCTTGAATGTTTCTTCTCCACATCCATGGTTTAATTCTTTTCAATGTAGTTCCTTTAAGATTTTCTTTCCAAGTTTTATCGTCCCAATTTAAAGAATCATAATTGAGATTTTTAATCCATTCTTTCGGTGTAGTTTCAAAATTATTGTTGTATGGCACTGACTTATTCCAAGGGCAAACGTCTTGACAAATATCGCATCCCGCAACCCATCCATCTAAATGTTTTTCTATTTTCTTTGGAATAATTTCATTTCTGTTCTCTATTGTGTGATACGCAATGCATTGGTTTGATTTTATTACAAAGGGTTCTACTATTGCTTTTGTTGGACAATGTTCAATACATAAATCACATTTTCCGCAAAGTGATTGATGCGGTTTATCTGGCATTAAATCTTTCGTCAGGATCATAAAGCCTAAAGTAAACCAAGAACCATTTTTTTTGCTTATTAAATTACTATTCTTACCTATCCAACCAATCCCTGATTCTTCAGCCCATGCTTTTTCAAGTAGCGGGGAGGTATCAACACATATTTTCCATTTGCAATCAGGAATTTTTAAGTTGATCCATTTACCAATATTTTTTAATTTTTTGTAAATTACTTTATGGTAATCTTCTCCTTGGCTAAATTTAGCTACTTTGAGAAAATTATTGCTGTTGTTTTCTGAATGTATGTAAGCAAATCCAACGCTTAACACGCTTTTTGCATCTTCAAAGAGGGAGCCTATATTTTTTCTTTTTTCTGCTTCCATCCATTTCATTTCAGCATGGTGGTTACTTGATAACCATCTTTCTAATGCATTAGTCCTTAATTTTATACGCGAACTTCCAGGTATTGAAGCTATTCCAGCAATTGTAAAGCCTTCAAAAATAGCTCTTTCTTTTAATTTTTTACTAATTTCTCTTTTGTCTTGAATCGTATAAACCATTTCTTTATTTTTTATAGCATTTTAATTTAAAGTTTTTTGAAGAATAAACTTATAAATAAATTAAATATATTTAAAAAAAATATATCCTAACTCAGTAAAAACAGTTAAATTATTAGTAAAGTTAATATAATTAGAAGGTTATTTTGGTTGAATCTAATCAAAATCAAGATTCGAATTTAGGATCTAGACTGCAACAAGATCTAAAAAATGATCTTATTGCGGGTTTGCTAGTTGTAATACCCTTAGCAACAACAATATGGCTATCATCACTAGTTAGTAAATTTGTTTTAACATTAGTTACTTCAGTTCCAAAGCAACTAAATCCTTTTATAACTTTAAATCCTTTATTACAAGATTTAATTAATCTTACCTTAGGATTAACTGTTCCTTTATTAGCCATTTTGCTTATAGGTTTGATGGCGAGAAATTTCGTAGGGAGATGGTTATTAGAATTTGGAGAGGGTACTTTATCAAAAATTCCAGTAGCTGGAGCGGTTTATAAAACTCTTAAACAATTATTAGAAACTTTCTTAAGTAATAAATCTAAAAGATTTAGAAGAGTTGTATTAGTTGAATATCCTCGTGAGGGATTATATAGTGTAGGCTTTGTAACTGGAGATGTAGGACCTTCTTTACAGCCAGAATTGGAAGAAAAGTTACTTAGTGTTTTTATACCCACGGCACCAAATCCAACTACTGGGTGGTACACACTTGTTCCTGAGTCTTCTGTCAAGGATTTAGATATTTCTGTTGAAGATGCCTTTAAAACAATAATTTCTGCTGGGATAGTTAATCCAGACGAGAAAAATAATACTTCAAATCCAACATTTTCAAAATTGTTTTCTCAATTACGAGCTTCCACTAATACTTCTCCTTAATTGATGCATAATAGATCTATTTCTAGAGAATTATCATTAATTTCTCTTGGCCTTATAAAAGATAAAGGTGATTTAAAGTTAAATAAATTTCAGATAGAAGAAATTTTTGAAGCTGCTCTGGATTCTCTAATAAACCACTGCAGAGAGGAATTAGATAATTGCGAGTCAGAGTTAGAAAATGCCTCACAAAAAATATTAGATAGTGAATTGCAAGAAGGCATTGAATCCTCTTATTCAAATGTTCGAAATGAGTTGAAAAAATCTCTAGCAAAAATTGAAACTGTAATGAATACACTTTCAATAACTCTAGACTTTCCAAAATTAATTGTTTCTAGCGGCCAAATTGATATAAGAGAGGATGTGAATCAAAGGATTTATAATATAATTGATAATATTAAAAGCATTGATTCTGATATTGATCAAGTAATGGATGGCTGGAGATTAAAAAGATTACCAAGAATTGATAGAGATATTTTGCGTTTAGCTTATGTGGATATCAATTTTTTGAACACGCCCGTATCTGTTGCTTGTGATGAGGCTGTTAATTTAGCTAATAAATATAGTGATTTGCAAGGGAGAAAATTTATTAATGGAGTTTTAAGGAGATTACAAACAATTTAATTGACATGATTATTTGATATAAATAGATAGTATTTTAAATTTATTAAATGCTAATAATTAATAATGACTAATATTGATTCCGATAATTCTCGAGAGTGGGCTGAACAAGCTTATGCACTTTTAAAAAAACGTCAAGAAGAGCAAAAGCAAGAATTAGCGAAGCAAGAAGAGCGAAAGCAAGAATTAGCGAAGCAAGAAGAGCAAAAGCAAGAATTAGCGAAGCAAGAAGAGCAAAAGCAAGAATTAGCGAAGCAAGAAGAGCAAAAGCAAGAATTAGCGAAGCAAGAAGAGCAAAAGCAAGAATTAGCGAAGCAAGAAGAGCAAAAGCAAGAACTTGAGAATCAAGATCTGATTAATGTTGCAAGTAATGAAAATTTTCCTGGATCGTTAAAAACTATTGATGAAACTGAATTAGGGGAATTTGATGATAATTTTACTTGGTCTGCAATGGTATTGGCTGCTCAAGGAAAAAAAATAAATCAAATATCGATTGATGAAATTGATTGGTTAACTAAATTACGGAGAGGATTAGAAGAAACCCGAAAAGGATTTGTTACTGAATTATTGGATAAATTGGGAGATGATCCTCTGACTCCTGAATCTCTTGATGACTTAGAAACTCTTTTAATAAGAGCTGATGTAGGAATAGATTCAACAGATAAAGTTATAAGTTCTCTCAGAACAAAATTAAACGAGGAAGTAGTGGGTGGAGAAGCAGGAATTAAATTTTTAAAGAAGGAATTAAAATTAATTATCGATAAACCAATAAAAAATTCGGGTACTGATATCTTAGTGCCCCAGAAAGGTAAGTTAAATGTTTGGTTATTAGTAGGGGTTAATGGTGTTGGTAAAACTACTACATTAGGAAAATTAGCATATTTGTCATCAAAAAGTAATTATAAAACTTTGATAGCTGCCGCTGACACTTTTAGAGCTGCTGCAGTAGAACAACTTAAAGTATGGGGAGATAGAAGTAATGTTGATGTTATATCAAATCAATCAAAAAATGCTGATCCAGCTGCTGTAGTTTTTGATGCAATTAACTCTGCAAAAAAAAGAAATGTTGATTTGTTACTTGTTGATACAGCGGGTAGATTACAAACAAAAAATAATTTGATGGATGAATTAGCAAAAATAAAAAAAATTATTGATAAAAAAGTTCCAGATGCAATTGTTGAATCATTATTAGTTTTAGATGCAAGTCAGGGTCAAAATGGTTTAAAACAAGCAAAAAGTTTCGCTAAATCAGCAGATTTAAGTGGAGCAATTATTACCAAATTAGATGGGACTTCTAGAGGAGGAGTCTCTTTAGCTGTATCTGAAGAAGTAAATTTGCCTATAAGGTTTATTGGAGCTGGAGAAGGTATTAAAGATTTAAGACCATTTAATAGTTATGAATTTGTAGAAGCCATGCTCGCAGATAAATAAATTTTTAATTAATTTTTTTTAAAAATTTAAATTTAATGTTAAAACATATTTATCTATTAGATTCGTTGTGACAAATAATCAAAAAGAAAAAATATTTTCCAGCAAATTTATTCAAAATTTTTTAGAAAATGAATCTACTGTGACTCTAAAAAAATATAAATTTGCCGAAATTGCATCTTCTTTAGCTTATTATTTAAAATCATTTTCCAACATAAATAAGTTATTGGATTATGTATGCTTAATTTTTAAACATATTTTTTCTGAGAATTTAATTTTAATAATTCCTTTAAACTATGAAGGGGGGATATGGAATGAAAATATAAAAATTTCTGCTGTTGATGAATATTTAACAATTCAAGAAGAAATTAATAGTTTTTTGAATCAATTTCATTTTTCAAAAAATTTTAAGATTAAAGAAATTTTAATTTTTGAAAATGCTTTAAAAAATAATTTTAAAGACTACAAAATTGAAACAAAAAAAATAAATTCTAGAGGTAAATGTAGAGGGTTTATTTATATTTTTAGCAAGGATATCTCTGGGGAGTTGATTACTGAAGATAGTAATTTTAATTTTATTGAAAATTGTCTAGCTGTTGGGTTAGAAAATTACTACTTAATAAAAACAAAGAAAAAGCATGAAAACGTGGATAGAGAAATTTCTACTGGTGCTGAAATTCAATCTCGATTACTTCCGGATTATTGTCCAATCATTCATGGTATAGACCTAGCTGCGCATTGTAGACCAGCTCTCCAGCTTGGTGGAGATTACTACGATTTTATGTGCTTAAAGGCGAATATCTCCGAAAAAAGAAAAGAAAAGTCAAGATGGGCTTTTGTGATAGGTGATGTAATGGGCAAAGGGATTCCAGCAGGTCTCTTAATGACTATGTTAAGAGGAATGCTACGTGCAGAGGTTCTTACAGGTTTGCCTCCAGATAGAATTTTGCATGATTTGAATCAACTAGCAATCAATGATTTAGATCAATCGCATAGATTTATGACATTATTTTACTCAGATTATGATCCTAGAACTAGAAAATTGAGATTCGCTAATGCAGCTCATAATCCCCCTCTGCTTTGGAAAAGTTCAGAACAGAAAATTGTAAAATTAGATGCAGAAGGATTTGTATTGGGACTACAAAAAGATGCTGAATATCATTGTGGTGAAATAAAGCTTAATGAAAATGATTTAGTTCTTTATTATACTGACGGAGTAATTGATGCTTCCAACTCTCTAGGTCAAAGATTTGATGAGGAGAGGTTGATTTTAATTTTGACAAAATTATGCAAGCAATCTTTTACCTCTCAAGAAATTTTAAATAAAATATTTAAAAAGTTAGATGATTTTACAGGTCAAAATAGAAATCTGGAAGATGATGCATCGATGGTTATTTTTCAAGTGAAATAAATATTTTTTGTCACTTATATAAAAAAATGCTTTATTAGAGATACCTAAAGTTACTAATTGATATGGCTAAAGTTTGGAGTAAAAGGTTTGATAATGCACTTGACCCTTTTATTGAAAAGTTTAATGCCTCAATTAGTTTTGATAGAAAGCTTATTTTAGAAGATTTAGATTGCTCGATTGCTCATGCAAAAATGCTTGGAAAAACGCAAGTTTTATCCTCTTCTGAAGCTTTGCAAATTGTTAATGGTCTAGAATCAATAAAAGTTGAGTTTTTGGAGGGAAAATTTTCTCCCAGTCCACCTTCTGAAGATATTCATTACTGTATAGAAGAAAAGCTGATAAGTTTGATTGGTGAAACTGGAAAAAAATTACATACAGGTAGAAGCAGAAATGATCAAGTTGGTACAGACATAAGATTGTGGCTAAGAAAAGAGATTGACAATATTGAAATTTTAATTACTGATTTGCAAAAATCCTTCTTAAATCTCGCTAAATCTAATATATATACCTTAATCCCTGGATACACTCACATGCAAAGAGCTCAACCATTATCTTTGGCTCATCATTTATTGGCTTACATAGAAATGCTCCAAAGAGACCGTGAAAGGTTTAAAGAGGTACGCTCAAGAGTCAACACTTCTCCATTAGGAGCTGCAGCATTAGCTGGAACAAAAATAAAAATAGATAGGCACTTTACAGCTGCAGAACTAGGTTTTGAAAAGATTTATAAAAACAGTATCGATGCAGTAAGTGATAGAGATTTTGGTATAGAGTTTGTTTCTGCATCTGCTTTGTTAATGTCGCATTTAAGTAAAATTTCTGAGGAAATAATTTTATGGGTAACTGATGAATTTTCTTTTGCACAATTAACAGATAAATGTGCCACTGGAAGTAGCTTAATGCCGCAGAAAAAAAATCCTGATGTTCCTGAATTGATAAGAGGCAAGACGGGAAGAGTATATGGACATCTTCAGGCATTGTTAACCATGGTCAAAGGGGTACCACTCTCTTACAATAAGGATTTTCAAGAAGATAAGGAGCCAATATTTGATACTTCAGAAACAATATCTTCTTGTATTAAAGCAATGACTATTTTGATTAATGAGGGAATTGAATTTAATACTAAAAATTTATCTGATTCTGTAGAAAATGATTTTTCTAATGCTACAGATTTGGCAGATTACTTGGTTGGTAAAGGTGTTCCTTTTAGAACCGCCTATCAAGTTGTTGGTGAAATAGTTAAATATTGCTTGGAGAGAAAAATATTATTTAAAAACCTCAAAATTGATGAATTTAAAAAATTTCATCACGAATTTGATGAGGATGTTTTTATCGATCTTAAACCTTTTAATGTAGTTAAATCAAGAAATAGCGAAGGTGGTACAGGTTTTGTTCAGGTAGAAAAAGAGGTAAATAATTGGCAAAAAAATTTGTTACTTTGAATCTCAATTATTTTTCTACAACAAGGGTATACTTTGAAGTAGAATAGTAAAGCAACGTTATGAGACTACAAATTGTAGTTTTTTTATAAGGTAAATTTTTCTTTGTTGAGTTTAAAGTGAGTATTTTTGTTGGCAATTTGCCGTTCCGCGCAGAGCGTGAAGATGTTATACAGTTGTTTTCTCCTTTTGGTGAGGTTTCAAATTGTTCTCTTCCTTTAGAGAGAGATACCGGTAGGAAAAGAGGTTTCGCTTTTATTGAAATGGCAGATGAAGCTATTGAGTCAACAGCTATTGAAGGTTTGCAAGGCACAGAACTTATGGGTAGGCCATTAAGAATTAATAAAGCTGAGCCTAGAGGTTCTGGTGGATCCCGTAGAGGAGGAAGAGGTGGTTATGGTGGTGGTAATAGCGGTGGCTATGGTGGTGGTAATAGCGGTGGCTATGGTGGTGGTAATAGCGGTGGCTATGGCGGTGGCTATGGCGGGGGAAATAGCGGTGGCTATGGTGGTGGTAATAGCGGTGGCTATGGCGGGGGAAATAGCGGCAGCTATGGTGGTGGCAACAATGAACCTAGTGCTTCTTTTAAAAATAAATCTTCGGGAGCGGAAGGTTGGGAAGATAGGAGTTATAGTTATGAAAATTCTGCTGAAAACTCTGAATATGAAAGTGGAAGAAGTAGAAGAAAAAGAGGGATTTCAAGTGAGGGTAAATCATCTAATGAGGAGAATTAATAACCCATCTCTTTCAATCTAGAAGTTAATTCAAGGAGAAAATTAATATCTAATTCTTTTTTTATAGATTTAGTTGAAATTTGATTCCTCCAAATTTTTGCTCTTGGAATACCCTCAACTATATTTATAAGATGTTTACAAATATCCCATGATTTGCCTCCATTAATGAGATGTTTTTCTATGTATGGAATTAAAGAAAAGACAATATCTGAAGCAGATTTAGACTTCGTATTTTTTCCATAAATTTTTTCATCAATTCCAGACCATCTTAGGGGATGTTTATATACTGATCGTCCAATCATGACACCATCAAAATCATTAAGAGCTTTTAATGATTCATCAATATTTGTGAAACCTCCATTGATTTCTATTAATAATTCTGGATTTAATTTCTTTAATTTTTTTACTACATCGTATCTAAGTGGAGGTATTGTCCTGTTTTGTTTTGGATTTAACCCTTTTAATATGGCTTTTCTGGCGTGAACTGTGAATCTGTCTGCACCAGCTTTTGCAATGCATCTTACGAAATTATTTAAATTTGTAAAACTATCATCGTTGTCTACACCAATTCTGTGTTTAATCGTGACGGGTAAGCTGCAATTATTTTTTAATGCATCTATGCATTTAGCAACTTTTTCAGGATCCTTCATAAGCGAAGCACCAAAATTTCCAGAACTGACTCTTGGACTTGGACAGCCAACATTAAAGTTTATTTCGTCATAACCCCATTCTTGTGCCATTTTGGCGGCCTCTTTAAGAATATCGGGATTATCTCCTCCAAATTGAATTGATATCGGATGTTCTTCATTATTAAAATCTAAAAATTTTTCTTTTTTATCCGTATGAAATAAACTTTGAGCCACAATCATTTCTGTATACAAAAGAGCTTCAGAACTTATTTTTCTCATTATCATTCTGAAATGTTTATCAGTACAATCCATCATTGGAGCAATACTTAATTTATGAATATTTTTAATAGAATCAGAATGTATGGAACTCATTACTTTTTATGTGAGTAAATATATGAATCGATTTTTATCAAGAAGAACTTTTATTCTAATTCTTTTTATGACAATATTAAAAACAATTTTAAAGCCTATTCAAGCGTTAGCTTCTTCTCTAGCTTCTAAAGAAGAGTGGAATTTATCAAAAGAGGAATGGAAATCAAGGCTCAGTCCAGAATCATATTATATTTTGAGGGAGGAAGGAACCGAAAGAGCTTTTAGTAGCAAATTAAATAATGAGAAAAGAAAAGGAGTTTTCCATTGTGCAGGATGTGATTTTCCACTTTTTCTCTCGGATAAAAAGTTTGATAGTGGTACAGGATGGCCAAGCTTTTGGGATTCAATTAAAGGATCAATCGAAACGAAGGTTGATTTTAAGTTGATTGTCCCAAGAACTGAATATCATTGCTCAAGATGTGGAGGCCATCAAGGGCATGTATTTAATGATGGGCCACTTCCAACAGGAAAAAGATACTGTAATAACGGTCTCGCGTTAAGGTTTGTTCCTGATTAAAAATTTGTGCGGCCTTCCGCAACTTGTTATGTGCATCATTTTAATGGAAAATAGTCTTAATAAATTTTTAGAAAAATGATTGAAAATCAATCAGACAATATTGATAATAAAGAAAATGATATTTCTGATCAGGATAATGTTCCTGAAGATTCCCAAATATCAGAAGATCTAGTAATCGACAATGATGAATTAGCGTCTAAAAAAACAGAAGATATAAATACTGAAGATTTAAAAAATACTATTTCTAATAATGATGCGAGGCTAGAACAGTTAGAAAAAGAGCATGAAACTTTAAAAAATCAATATGTAAGAATATCAGCAGATTTTGATAATTTTAGAAAAAGGCAGTCTAGAGATCAGGATGATTTAAAAATCCAGCTTGTTTCTAAGACTATAACTTCAATACTTCCTATTGTTGATAATTTTGAAAGAGCAAGACAACAACTTAAACCAGAAAGTGAAGAAGCTCAAGCTCTTCATAGAAGTTATCAAGGATTATATAAACAATTAGTAGAGGTTTTAAAACAACAAGGTGTTGCGCCGATGAGGGTTGTTGGTCAGCAATTTGATCCTAATTTACATGAAGCTGTATTAAGAGAGCCTAGTGAAGAGTTTACAGAAGATTTTATTGTAGAAGAATTGCAGCGAGGATATCATTTAGAAGGTAAGGTTTTGAGACATGCTTTAGTTAAAGTTTCTATGGGACCTGGCAAACAAAATTCACAAGAGGAAGTAGAAAAGGATAAAGTTGAAGAGGATATTGATTCAGAAGAAAATACTTCTGAAGATGTATAAATTCCAACTTTTTATTTGAGTATTTTCTAATGGCTGATTTTTACCAGATACTTGGAGTTTCAAGAGATGCTGATGCGGATACCTTAAAAAGGGCTTATAGAAAATTAGCAAGGCAATACCATCCTGATGTAAATAAAGAGCCAGGGGCTGAAGATAAATTTAAAGAAATTGGCAAGGCTTATGAAGCATTAGCCGATCCTGAAAAAAGAGCTCGATATGATCAGTTTGGGGAGGCTGGCCTTGGAGGCGCTGCTGGTATGCCTGATATGGGGGATATGGGTGGCTTTGCAGATTTATTTGAAACTTTTTTTAATGGCTTCGGTGGACAAAATCCACAGGGAGGAAGAACTCCAAGAAGAGGCCCTCAACAAGGAGATGATTTAAGGTATGACCTTAATGTTGACTTTAAAGATGCAATATTTGGCCAACAAAGAGAAATTAAAATACCTCATCTTGAGACATGTGAAGTCTGTAGGGGAACAGGTGCCAAACCAGGAACCGGACCAAAAACTTGTTCAACATGTGGAGGCAGTGGACAAGTTAGAAGAGCTACTAGAACACCTTTTGGGAATTTCACACAAGTAGCTGAATGTCCTTCATGTAATGGAGCTGGTCAGATAATTGCGGATCCATGTATAAGTTGCGGAGGTAATGGAGTAAAACAAGTCAGAAAAAAATTAAGAATTAATATTCCTGCAGGTGTTGATACTGGGACTAAATTACGAGTTTCAGGAGAGGGAAATGTTGGTTTGAAAGGCGGTCCCCCTGGAGATCTTTATGTTTTTATAAAGGTTAAAAGTGATTCAAAACTTAAAAGAGATGGTGTGACTATTTATTCAGAAATAGCAGTGAGTTATTTACAGGCTATTTTAGGTGACACGGTTAAAATTATTACAGTTGATGGAGATGTTAATTTAAAAATTCCAAGTGGTACGCAGCCAAATACAACTCTTTCACTTGAGAATAAAGGGGTTCCTAGACTTGGTAATCCGGTTGCAAGAGGAAATCATGAAGTCTTAGTAAAAGTAAAATTACCAACTCGCATAACCGATGGAGAACGAGAGCTTTTAGAGGGTTTAGCTTCTCAATATTCAGATAAAAATATTAATTCCAGTAGTGGACTTTTTAGTAAATTATTTGGTAAAGAATCCTAATGACTTTTTTAAAGTATTTGGATCTTAAATCTGTTCCATGTCCTTTAAATGTTGTCAAAATTAAATTGGCTTTGGAGAAGTTATCCAAAAACGAACAACTTATTGTTGAATTAGATAAAGGTGAACCAGAAGAAATGGTATTAAACAATTTAAAAGAGATGGGATGTTTGTTTAAACAAATTAAAGAAAATGAAAAATTTGTAAAAATAAAAATATTGAATGAAAACTAATAGTAAATATTTAGGTTTAGTTACGAAAAAATTTAATGATTTTTTTTTAGTTGATTTAAAAAATCAACAAAAATCTGGAAATAGCGAGAAATTTTTATGTAAGGTTAAAAAGTCTATAAATTTCAAGGATCAATTAATATATGTTGGGGATGAAGTAGCGATTGAAAAAATTGACTTTAAAAGTAAACGCGCAGTAATAGCAAGTCTAAAAAAAAGGAAAAATCTTTTAGTAAGACCTTCAGTTGCAAATATTTCTAACATCTACGTCACTTTTTCCGTTGAAGAACCAAAGTTAAATTTGTCTCAAGTTAATAGGTTTTTGATATCAGCAGAATCAATGGGAGTTGAAGTCACATTAGTTTTGACAAAGTGTGATTTAATCTGTGATAAAAGAAGATCATATTTACTTGATAAGTTTGAAAAATGGGGGTATCAAGTAGTAACTTTAAATTTACAGAAAACTGATTGTTTTAAAGATTTATTAGCTGAGTTAAAGCAAAAAGAATGTTCAATTTTTATGGGCCCATCCGGAGTTGGTAAAACTACTTTGCTAAATATGATTATTCCAGGTCTTCAAAATAGTACTGCTCCAGTTTCTAATAAAATTAAGAGAGGAAAAAATACTACTCGAAATGTTGAGTTATTTTCTATATCGAATCAAAGTTACATTGTTGATACTCCTGGTTTTAATATGCAACCTTTAGAGGTTGATATTAAGTTGTTACCAAATCTTTATTCAGAAATATATAAACAAGTAATTGAAAAAGGAATTAAGTGTAAATTTCGTAACTGTTTACATTTAATGGATGAGGGATGTAATTTAGATAAATCCTTCGAAAGGTATTCTTTTTATAAAGAAATGATTGAGTCTTCTAAGAGTCACTATTATCAAAACCAGGAAGATTAAGATTTAATCCACCAGTCAAATCATTCATCCTTTCTTTCATAGTTGTAGTGGATAATTCATGAGCTTTTTGAATAGCTTGTAAAATATTTTGCTCTATTTGTTCTTTATTTGAATTTAAGATATTTTCTTGTACTTCGACCTTTAAAGGAAGTTGGTTTCCACTTATCCAAACTTTTATCATTTCATCATCACTTTTGCCTTCAATCTCCATATTTTCCAGCTCATCTTGTAATTTTTGAGCATCTTGCTGAATTTGTTTAGCTTTTTTAAAAGCTTCTGTAAGTTGTCCAAAGTTAGGAAGTCCAAAACCCGCCATTTTGTAAAAACGTTTCTTTAGTTAGGATAGTCAAAACCAATCATTCTTACTTCCGGTTTCAAAGAAATGCCTTTGTTTTGTAGTACTTTTTGTTGAATTACTGTTATTAATTCATAAATATCTTTTGAACTTGCTGAAGAAGTGTTAATTATAAAATTTGAATGCATTGTAGAAATTTCAGCATCGCCAATTTTAAATCCCTTTAAACCCACATCATCAATTAATTTTGCCGCATAATTATTTTCAGGATTTTTAAAAACACTACCAAAACTTGGTTGATGATATGGTTGTGTTTCTGTTTTTAATTTAAGGTTATTTTTGGTTGTTTGAATTAATTGCTCTAGATTTCCATTAGGTTCAAAATGTAATTTTGCACTAATAATTGTCAAATCATTTCTTTGAAAAGAGCTAAATCTATACTCAAAATTGATATCTTTTTTTTCAATTACTATTTTTTCATAAGTTTTATTATTTATAACTTTTACGGAAATAAGATTATTTGCTAGCGATAAATTATCTGTGCCAGCATTCATATAAATTGCTCCTCCTAATGTTCCTGGAATTCCGACAGCCCATTCCCCTCCTTGTAATCCATTTTTAGCAAGTAAATTAGATAATGTTGGGAGCATTACACCTGCTTCCGCTTCAACAATTCCTGAATATGGCTCTATCTTTATTGATTTCATTCTTTTTGTACAAATAATTAAGCCTTTTATGAAAATATTATTTATTAAAAGATTTGAACCTGCACCAATTATTTGACATCTTTGTTTGTTTAAATTAGCCCATTTTATTAGATATGAAAATTCATTAATGCTTCTTGGCTCAGCAAAATATTCAGCTACTCCACCTACTTTTATAGTTGTATAACTACTTAAATTACAGTTTTCAGAAAAAATCTTTTTATTCATAAATTATTTATCTATTTTAATTGTTTTTTATTTAAAATTGACCAGAAATTATGACAATCACCAGCTCCCATATTCAAAATTAAATCACCTTTTTGCGTTAAATTGTAAAACTTCTTTGTAACTTCATAATAATTATTTATGTAACTGACATTTTTATTTTTTTTATAAATCAGATCAGTGATAATTTTCGAAGTAAGTTTATCTTCGTTTTCTTCTCCTGCTCCATAAATACTGGTTACATAAATAACATCTGCTTTTGATAATTCTTCAGCAAATTCTTTAGTAAATTGCTTTACTCGAGAATATCTATGAGGTTGAAATACAGCTATTAATCTACTTTGTTGACATTCATTATTATGTTTTTGCTGAATAAATAATCTTCCTAATTTAATCGTCTCTTTTATTTCGTTTGGGTGATGTGCATAATCATCATAAAAACTTCTCTCATCTATTTGGCCTCTGAATTCAAATCTTTTTTTTGGGAGTTTCAGATATTTTATATTTTTCTTAATTTCTATAAAATCTACTCCAATCATTCTTGAAGCTGCTATTGCTGCGGTTATATTCGATAGATTGTGTAATCCTGGAATTGGAATATTTAGACTACAAATAAAATTCCCATTTTCATAATATTTGCCAATTGTATACTTTGAATTAATTTCAGTTGGAATTATTGCATAAGCTACGTTTTTGGCCGTAGTATTTGACCACTTATAATTAGAATAAAAATTATTTCTTAAGGTTTTACAATCAAAATTAAGTAGTAATTTTTTAGAGTTTTTAGCGAAACTTTTAAAAGAGGATATAACTTCACTTAAATCAGAAAAGTGATCGCAATGATCAAAATCAATGTTATTGATTATTCCGATGTCAGAGTTATATTTGTTAATTGTTCCATCAGATTCATCAATTTCAGCTACTAAGTATTTTGTATTTTCTAAATGACAATTAGAGTTGTAAATAGGAATTATTCCTCCGGTTATTGATGAAGAATTACTTGTACATAACTCAAGTATTGTAGATAGAAATGTACTGGTTGATGTTTTTCCGTGGCTGCCGGCTACCGCTAATGAAGTATAGGTGCTCATAAGCATTGCAAGAATCTCTGAACGATGTTTTATTGAGAATTTTTTTTCTCTGCAGTATGAAAATTCTTCATTTTCTGGCTTGATCGCGGAGCTTACAACAAAATTAATTAATTTGTTGGTAAATTTGGAAATGACAAATTTAATATTTTGTCGAATTTGAGAAGTAAAGATTACTGCACCTAATTCCTCTAATTTTTTAGTTTCATCGTTTTTAACTAAATCAGATCCCGAAACTGAACAACCTTTTTTAAGTAAACCTAATGCTAATGCTGACATCCCAATACCTCCAATACCAATAAAATGAAAATGACTTTTCAAAAGTAATTTTTTATCCAATGTTTATCTTTTACTTAAATCAAAATAACTTCTAGGTGAAATTTTGCTATTTTTTCTTAAAAAAAAAATGTTTTTTTTCTTGAATTAATACAAAACAAGACTTATTTGCTTAATAAATCGAAAAAACCTTACGTTATTGCACAAAATTCAGTATGATCAGCAACTTAGGTTAATCATTTAGAAATTATTAATTATGACTTTGCGTGTTGCAATTAACGGCTTTGGTAGAATTGGTCGAAACTTTATGCGTTGTTGGCTTAGTAGAGGAGCTTACACCAATATTGAAGTGGTTGGAATTAACGTTACCTCAGATCCTAAGACTAATGCTCATTTACTAAAGTATGACTCAGTCCTTGGACAGCTTGATGGTGTTGATATTCAATATACTGATGATACTTTTGTAATTAATAACAAGACAATAAAGTGTTTTTCTGATAGAAACCCATTGAATCTTCCTTGGAAAGACTGGGGTGTAGATTTGGTTATCGAATCTACTGGAGTTTTTAATACAGATGTAGGAGCAAGTAAGCACTTAGATGTAGGAGCAAAAAAAGTTATTTTAACTGCGCCTGGTAAAGGCGATGGCGTTGGTACTTATGTAGTTGGAGTTAATGCTGATACCTATAAACACAAAGATTATGATATTTTGAGTAATGCTAGTTGTACTACAAACTGCTTAGCTCCAGTGGTTAAAGTTTTGGATCAAACTTTTGGTATTAACAAAGGTTTGATGACTACAATTCATAGTTATACAGGGGATCAAAGAATTTTAGATAATAGTCATAGAGATTTAAGAAGGGCTAGAGCCGCTGCTACAAATATTGTTCCTACTTCTACAGGTGCTGCAAAAGCAGTCGCTCTAGTTTACCCAGAAATGAAAGGCAAATTAACAGGAATTGCAATGAGAGTTCCAACTCCTAACGTTTCAGCGGTAGATTTCGTATTTGAATCTTCTAAATCTGTCACGACTGAAGAAGTAAATAATGCTCTTAAGGAAGCATCTTTAGGGGCAATGAAGGGCATTATTAAGTATGGAGATGAACCATTAGTATCAAGCGATTATGCAGGTACTAATGAATCATCAATTGTAGATAGCGACCTCACTATGTGTATAGGTGATAATCTTGTTAAGGTTCTTGCTTGGTATGATAATGAGTGGGGTTATAGTCAAAGGGTTGTTGACTTAGCAGAAATTGTTGCTAAAAATTGGGAATAATTTAAAAGTGCTTGAAAGGTACGTTTTTCAATAATTGATTTTTACTTTTATTTGTAAATTCTATTGATGGTTCACCTATAGTGAAATAACCGATCTCGTAGATATTTTTATCTAGTTTAGATAAATTATATGCCCATTTTTTCGGCAATGAGAAAACTAATTCGTAATCTTCACCTCCAAAAAAATAATAATTTTCCCATTTATCTCCTTTTGGCCAATCCTTATCTTTTGGTATTTTTTCATAATTTAAAATTGCTTTACATTTACTAGCTATTGCTAAATCTTGTATTGCTTGAAAGAGCCCATCACTGCTATCAGTACATCCTAATTTTTTTATTTTTTTATTGGAGCGAGTTTTAAGGAGATTTTTTATTAAATTTGGATATAATTTAGGGCGGCAAAAATGTTTGATGGACTTACTTATTAATCTTTCATTAAGAGAAACATTATTATCGAAGTTCATTTTACTCTGTATCAAAAATCCTAATTTGCTAAGACCATGAATCCCTGTTGTTAAGATAATTTCGCCAGGTCTACAAGCATTTCTTCGTAATTCAAGCTCGCCTTGAATTCCAAAGGCTGTTATTGATATAGCCTTTTGATTTCCCTTTGAGCAATCTCCTCCGAGAATTATCCCGCCGTATTTTTTTAAAGCTTTATTTATTCCTTTATACAATTCTTCAACCCAAAACCACTCAGTTTTAGCAGGTAGTATTAGACTTATAGTAATCCCTATAGTTTCTTTACTTCCACTGGATAATAAGTCAGAGATATTGCTCACAACTGCTTTCCATCCTAGATCTTTAGGACAAATAGTAAGGTCGTTGAAATGAATATTTTCAACTAAAGAATCATTATTAACAAGTAAGTCATTATTTCTATTTTTGATTAGAGCGCAATCATCTAATATTTGATTGCTAGGCATAAACTTTCCAAGCCTATTAATTAATTCTTTTTCTCCTATATCTTCTAATGTTTCTTTATGCATTTAATTTGAGGTTTTCAATCCCATCTAGAACATCTATAGAGATTATTATGTCATCTTTAGTTAGTTCTTCTAATACATCAAAACCTTCAATAACATAACCAAAAGCAGCATTCCTTCCATCGATTAAATTGCGACCGGCTGGATTTAATTCCGCTTCATATAAAAAGAAGAAAAATTGTGATGATCCATCATCAACTGCCGTATTTGAATGTGACCACCCTAAAGTTCCAAGAGTTGCGAATGGTAATGTCGGTGTTTCTGTATAAAAACCTAAATCTTCAAAAGTTTGATTATAAAAAGTTTCTTTTTCATCAGGGATTCTAATTTCTAGAGGAACATGACGTTCTTTATTTGTTTCGGGATCTATATAACCAATTGCTTCTCCAATTGGATCACCTGTTTGTAACACAAAAAATTCTTCTGCTCTATTAATTGGTAAATTTTTATAGAAATTCTTTGAAGATAAATCTACAAATGCTCCTGCTGTAAGTGGGGCGTTAAATCCATCCACAATAGCTTTCATTTCTCCTTTGGAGGTTTTTATATTGACTTTTGCTCTGCCTAATAATCTTGGAAGATTATCAAATTCTTTTGGAATATTGTAAGGAAATTGACTTGGTAAGAAATATTCTTCTAATCCACCAATTTTATCCAAAGCCTCTTTGCGGGTAGATATAAAGGAGTACTTATCCTTTTCTTTGGAATGATCTTGAAGGCTATCAAAATTTTCTTTGAGTTCTAAAAATGTTTTTTCAGCAATTTTCTTTTTATCGTTTGGTAAATCTTTGATAATTCGATTTTGGTATTTTTTTAGTAATGATTGACATTTTGTAACAGTTTTCGTAAGAGCGGGCCATCTTCCTCCTCTGACAAGATCACTAGTTTCTTCTAATTTATGTTGAATTTCTTGCAATTCAACTTGCTTGATGGGGAGTGCGTTTCGGAGGATTGCATTAGGGTCTTTTACTGCGTTCCCAGTGGGTAAATCAGCTAGTACTTGAGTGGGTTTAAAGAGCAAAACCTGTAAAATTATGATTGATAAAATTAAGAAAAGTTTGTTCTGATTTGATAAGAATTTTTGCATAGTACTCTTGCAGGTTTATGATCCTTGAGGGTGTAATACAGGAATGATTTCCAGTAACGATTTTCGCACAGGTACCACTATCGAATTGGATGGACAAGTTTGGCGTGTTGTAGAATTTCTACATGTCAAGCCTGGTAAGGGTTCTGCTTTCGTGCGAACAAAACTAAAATCAGTTCAAAACGGCAACGTTGTTGAAAAAACTTTTCGAGCCGGAGAATCAGTACAGCAGGCTATCCTAGAGAAGTCTAACCTGCAACACACTTATGTGGAGTCGGGAGATTATGTTTTTATGGATATGACAAGTTTTGAAGAGACAAGACTTTCTCCAGAACAAATCGGAAAGGGTTCTAAGTATTTGAAAGAAGGAATGGAGGTTAATGTTATTTTCCATAATGGTAAAGTTTTGGAAGTGGAACTTCCAATATCGATTACCTTAAAAGTTACAGAGACCGATCCTGGAGTTAAAGGAGACACTGCTAGTGGGGGTACAAAACCAGCTATTCTAGAAACAGGTGCTCAAGTTATGGTTCCTCTTTTTATTTCTGTGGGAGAAATGATTAAAGTTGACACTCGTAACGATAGTTATCTAGGACGTGAAAATTAATTGCTATGAAATTAGATCATGAAGATTTGAATCGCTTATTAGAGAAAATTTCTTCAAGCGACATTCAAGAGTTCTTACTAGAGGGAGAAGATTTTAAACTCGAAATAAAGCGTAATTTATTTGGTCAAAACCAAATATCTAATAATTTAGCTTCAAAAACTTTATTTGATAGTCAATCAATTACTCAAAAATCTATTAATGATAATGTCTCAATAGTTAATGAGCCTGAGGCGCCATCGGTGGCACCGCCTGGGCGTTCAGATCTTACTGAAATTACATCTCCTATGGTTGGAACTTTCTACAGGGCTGCAGCGCCCGGTGAAGAGCCATTTGTAGAGGTGGGGAGTAATGTTAACGAAGGCCAAACTATTTGTATTTTGGAGGCTATGAAGTTGATGAATGAAATTGAATCTGAATTTAACGCTGAAATAGTAGAAATTCTCGTTGAGAATGGAACGCCAGTTGAATTTGGGCAAGTTTTAATGCGTGTTAAGCAATCTTGAATTTTTATTCATTTCTATTGCAGCTTTTATAGCCTCAATCATGCTTTGCGATTGAGCTATTCCTTTGCCAGCAATATCAAAGCCTGTTCCATGATCTGGGGATGTTCTTATAAAAGGTAAACCTATCGTCGTATTTACTGAGTAATTAAGAGCTATAACTTTAATTGGTATTAAACCTTGATCATGATACATAGCAAGAATCCCATCATGTTTTTCAGCGTCTTTGTGTCTCCAAGCTTTTGCGGAGGAGTTCCAGCAACTATCTGGTGATATTGGTCCTAATAATTCAATATCTTTATTCTTTTCATTCCAAGCAATCAATGAATCATTGAGCCAATCTTTTTCTTCATTACCTAAAATACCTTCTTCGCCAGCGTGAGGGTTCAATCCTGCAACTTTTAAAATAGGTTTTTTATTATATTGAATGCAAAATTCTTTGAAAAGATCTAATTTAGAATGGATTAATTTTGTATTTAGCGTTTTTGGAACTTCACAAAGTGGTATGTGTGTTGTAGCTAAAAGCGTATTAAATCTCCAACCTGTGATTGGAGATTTTGCTGTGAATAACATTCCAACATTTTTTATTCCACATGATTTTGCTAATACTTCAGTCTGTCCAGAGAAGTAATGACCTGCTAGTGACCATGATTTTTTGCAGATTGGACCAGTAACAAGTGCTGAATTAGGAAACTGTCTGACGATCTCTATTGCTTTTGTTAAGTAATAGAAACTTGAGTTACCATAACTAGATTTAGATTTATCATCAGATGGAGAAATTTCTAGATCATAAATTTGTAAAGAATTTGGATTTGCAATTTTTTCTAAACCAAGATTCTTAAGGTGTTTATATGTTTTTAATAAATTTTTCTTGGAACCTACCAAGGTAAAGTCAATATTGTCTGGTAAGTCATCAGAACATAGGGCTTTTAAAATTATTTCAGGCCCTATGCCAGACTCATCTCCTACGCTTATTACAATTTTAAAAGTATTATTAGTTTTTTTGATATTCATAAAGGTTTTTAAATTTATTTTCTAACTATTTAAAAAGCAGTTTTTTAAGCCTAATTTATAGTTTTTATAAATTAGTTCATAACCAAGTGTTTCACATAGCAATTTATTAGATACTCTTCTATTTTCCATCCAAAAGGATTGAGCTATAGGTGACATTTCTTTTTTTGCATCTTCAAATAATATTGGATTTGGCATTTTTAAACCCATTAGATCGTAAGAGTATTGAATTACTTCTATTTGAGAAGAGGGTTCATCATCTGCAATATTAATAATTTGGTGAAACTTTAAACTATCTTTATTTTGTAACAAATAAATAATTGCATGTGTAATATCAGCAACATGAATTCTTGAAAATACTTGAGCTTTTTTTAAAATTACTCGAATTTTTTGATTTTTGATTGCTTCAAAGGTGGATCTTCCTGGTCCATAGATGCCAGGTAATCTAAAAATTTGCACGGGTAAACTAGATTCAATCCATTTTTTTTCGCAATTTAATCTATGGCGGCTTCTCTTTTGATAAGGATTAGGCTGATCTATCTCAGAAACCCAACCACCACCAGTGTTTCCATATACTCCTGTGGTAGATAAATATCCAACCCATTCAAGGGATAAATTTTGTAATTTACTTTGTAGGCTTTCTAATACGGGATCATTTCCATTTTTGTCAGGAGGTATGCAACTAAGAATATGCGTGACTCCATCAAAAATTTCTTTATCAGGAACTTTACCGGTTTCACTGTTAAATAAAAAACTATTTGGGTTTTTGCTTACAGATCTTGAGCTTGTTAAAACAGTGCAACCAAATTTTCTAATAGTTTTTGCAAAAAAACTACCGCTGTAACCACATCCTAAGATTAAAAATTTATTTTTATTTCCGATTAAACTTGCAGTTTTCGTCATACAGGGTTAAAGTAGTACAAATGTATTAATTAAGAATGAAGACAGCTCTAAGGCTTGATTTCAAACCAAAATCCTTCTGTATTAGTAAAAGACATCCCCGTCTTATAGATAAAGAAATTAGTTTAGTTAGTTTTAAATTCTACCAAAAATTATTTGTCTTTCTTGTTGCATTTTCGACAATATTAATATTTCCAGAATCGCCAAGAGAATTGGAAAATATATGTGAGAGTTATAACTCTAGAAAAATATGTAATGTTTGGTAGTCAAGCTGCTTCATATCTTGAGTCATCTTTTTCGTAATTTTTATTTTTTACTTTAAAGTTAGGATTGGCCCATTGCAGTAATCTTATAGCTAATCTTAAATCTCCTTCTAACCAAGCTCTTATAGCCATTGCTCTTCGAGGATCATAAAATTTTTGCCTTCTGTACCAAAATAAAGCATTTTCATCTGATTTATCTCCATTACAAGAAAGACATGCAGGAACGCAGTTTTCTGTTGTACTTAAGCCTCCTTGGCTTCGTGGTATTACATGGTCAATTGATTCAGATGGATTTCCGCAATATATACAACTTTTTCCAGTAAACCTATGAATAGATTTTCGCCATTGTCTTAATCTGAACTTAGGACATAAATCCTCTAAAAACACCGCATCATTAATATGCATTCAGATCATTTATTTAATTGAATCATGGCCTGAATATATCAAAAGTCAATATTTAGTTATCACTTTTTAGCCTAAATTAGCTCTTAAAAATGTAGTTTAGTGTAGATAGATACAAAAGAAACTTATTACTTACTTTCCTATAAATTTCAAAGTTTTAGTTAATAACTATATCGTTCAATTGTTTCTTCTGAAAAATTTTGATTTGTTTCTTCTAATTCTCGTTCTAATTTTTTTCTTTTCTTTTCTCTGTCTTGAACTTCTTTTTCTTTTCTCTTTTCTTCTTTTTCTAAATCTTTTATTAGTTGCCTATTTGGATGCAGTTTATCCAGATATTCAACACAATAGCTGAAAGTTTCTCTATCTCTGATTACTGATTCAGTAATTTGTGCTGCTGCTTGTTTAGGTGAGACTTTGAAAATTCCTCCCTTTTGTTTCTTAATATAAGTGTATGCTGCATCCCAACTACTTTCATGATCATTTCCTCCATCTCTCATAGTACAGAAAATTTCTGCTCCAAATGATCCTGCGTTTACTTTGGACGTCGTAAAGATTATAGGAGTGAACAATCCTAAAGTAAGTAATATTAGTTTTTGTGACCTGAATGTTTTCATTAAACTTTTCCTCTATTTAAAAATATCTTTTATTGAGAATATGTCTATAGAAATTTAAGATTTAATTACTCCAAATAAATTCAAGCATTTCACAACTAAAGGAAGAATTAGAAGTACAGTAATTAATCTTACTGCGTGTAGAGTTGCTACTGCAGCACCCACGCCGTATTCAGATCCAACAAGACTCATTCCGCTAATTCCTCCTGGAGCTGCACCTAGTATTGTTGTTATTACGTCTATATTAAGTAATCTGCTAGTCCATAATCCAATTGCTAATCCAGTAATAACTAAAGTGAAAGTTATTAATATTGCTGGTCTCCATAAGTTTTGAATATCAACTAATGAATTCTTGGTTAATGATGTACCAATTACTGTTCCAATGCCTATTTCTAAAATTGTTCTAGTCCCGATTGGCCACTCTGCAATGTCGACTTTTCCGCTTATGCTAAGTATGCTTGCCCCTATTAAAGCGCCTGCAAGAGGAGCGGCAGGAATTCCTGTTTTTAAAGCTAAAGCTCCAAAAATAGAACCTGCAACTAAATAGTAGATTAAATTTATGTTAAGCATTAATTTCAAAGATATTTGAATATAATTTTAGGAAAAAATTTTTTTGTTTATGTTCTTAGTCAAAGAATATTTTGGATTTCTCTCGTAATGTACCCTTTTCTTGGCATAATAATAACTAAAGCATGAATTTTATGTCTTCACAAATTTCATACAAAGATAATAAAAACCGCATTAAGAAAAAATTATCTTTTTTCGAGGGTGGCCACCAACTCGAAAAATTAGAGTTTGCACTTGCAATAGCTCAAACCAATGGTGACGAAAAAAAATCAATCGTTCTTAGAAAAAAGATTGTTGAATTAGGTGGAAATGTTGAAGAGCCAGGCACTTAAATTAATTGCCCTCAAGACATTTAGATACTACAAATAGTGCTTCACCAGCTTGTTGTGCTGTAATCTTGCCGAGGTCTAGAAGAGTATTACTTATAGCAGAAACTACTGTAATTATATCTCTATCGTTAACATATCCTAAATGTCCGACTCTAAATATTTTGCCCTTCAAATGATCTTGACCACCCGCAAGTAAAATATCAAAATTATTCTTTATTATTTTTCTAAATTCTTCTGCATCTATTTCTCCTGTTTTTATCGCAGTAATTGAAGGGCTTAAATATTTTTCATCAGCAAATAATTTCAGATTTAAAGCCCTTACCGCATTACTCATTGCTAATTTATGTTTATTGTGTCTGTGGAAAATGTTATCTAAGCCTTCCTCTCTCATCATTTTTAACGCTTCATCTAAAGCAAAAACTAAATTAACTGCTGGAGTATATGGATTACTGTTATTTAAAAGACTTTTTCTGTATGATTGTAAATCTAGATAAAATTTTGGTAAATTAGATTTTTCTGCAGCATCCCATGCTTTTTGGCTCATTGCTATAAAACTTAGACCAGGAGGTATCATGTATCCCTTTTGTGATCCTGAAGCAACGATATCTAATTCCCATCTATCAACTGGTACATTGCAAGCTCCTAGACTTGTAACGCAGTCAACAATTGATAAAGCTGTTCTGTGTTCGCGAATATATGAACTTATAGTTTCTAGATCATTGATTACACCTGTTGAGGTTTCAGAATGAGTCAAGATAACAGCTTTTATTTCTTTTTGATTATCTTCTTTTAATACCTGTTTGAATTTTTCCGGATCAAGTGGAGTACCCCATTCGGAATGAATCTTTATAACCTCTAGACCAAATTCATGAGCAACTTTTACCCATCTTTCGCCAAATTTTCCATTTTCTCCACAAATTACTTTATCTCCTTTACTTAAGGTATTTATTATTCCAGCCTCCATTGCGGCAGTTCCACTACCAGTAATTGTTAGAACGTCATTTTGAGTTTGATGAAGCCACTGTAAATTTTTAGTAGTACTTTCTACTAGATCTTGAAATTCTTTACTGCGATGGCCTATTGGATGCTTACTTAATGCTTGTAAAACTTTTTCTGGCACTGGTGTAGGTCCAGGAATCATCAATGATAATTTTTGTTGTATGGCCACTTTTTGTGAAATAGGTCATTCTTAGATTAGTTCTCATTATATATTTTTCAATTACTTGATTTGAAAAAAGGATTTTCTTTACCTTTATGGGTTGCTGGAGCTGCTAGGTCAGCATTAAAAAAATTAGTAGGGTTACCATTTAAGAATTATGAATTAATAAAAATTCCCAATGAAAAAAAAGAAATAAAAATTGAGATTCATTCTGTTGGGTTACTTAAAAATGACTCGCATGCATTAGGAATTACCTTTGCAAAATCAGGCTTAGATCTTGATATTACAGAAAACTTAGAAATATGGACAATAGCCTCTTTAGAAAATATTTCTTTAAATAATTCTGTACAAACAATTCCAATAAATATTATTGCAGGATCTGGTGTAGGTATCAAAGAAGATACATCAGAGATATGCATTTCTAGTTTTGCAAAAGAAGTTTTATATGAAAATTTATTAGATATTCTTCCTGAAGGCTTTAATTTGAAATTAGAAATTATTTTCCCAAAGGGGAAGTTTTTAGCTGAAAGAACTAGTAATAAGTCATTTGGTATAGTTGATGGATTATCTATTATTGGAACTTCTGCCGAGACTTATTCAAGTGCTTCACCTGATCAATTGGAAGAGGCTAAAACTAAACTAGCAAAGTTAATTGATAAAGATTTTAAAGGAGCAGTTGTTTTTGTTATTGGAGAAAATGGATTAAATTTGGCTAAAACTTATAATGTTAATTTGCCAATTATCAAAATTGGAAATTGGATAGGACCATTATTAGTCGATGCTGCAATAAGAAAAGTTAAAACTGTAATTCTTTTTGGTTATCACGGAAAATTAATTAAATTAGCAGGTGGTATTTTTCATACACATAATCATTTAGCAGATGCAAGAATTGAGATTCTTGTTTATTTTGCCGTTCAAGAAAAGGTGCCACCTGAAATAATCGTTGAATTATCTCAGTTAAATAATCTTGAGGATGCATTATTAATTCTTGAAAGATTTAATCAATCTTTAGCTGATAAATTATTCAAGAATTTATCAAATTCGATTGAAAAGCGTTCTTTTGATTATGTAAATAGGTATGTGAAAACTGATATGGAAATTGCATCAATCATTTTTGATAGAAAAAGGAAAATAAGGTGGGCAGGAATTTACGGTAATAAATATATTTCTTATTTTCAATGAAATTAATTTGTTATTCATTATGCTTTTCTAATTAAATTGAGCTAATTTTTATACATGAGTCAAACATCTTTAAAAAAAGAACGAGATCCTTCAATATTAATTTTAGATTTTGGATCTCAATATTCTGAACTGATTGCAAGAAGAATTAGAGAAACTAATGTTTTTTCTCTTGTAGTGAGTAATTATATTTCAATTGAAGAAATTAAAAAAATTAATCCTAGAGGGATTATTTTGAGTGGAGGTCCAAATTCTGTATATGAACAAAATTCTCCCAAGTGTGATGAAAAAATTTTTAGTTTAGGAATTCCTATTCTTGGTATATGCTATGGGATGCAATTAATGGTCAAAGAACTTGGAGGATCTGTTATTTCAGCAACCAAAAAAGCTGAATATGGTAGAGCGCCGATAAATATTGATCAAGCATCCGACCTCCTTTCTGACGTAGAAGATAAATCTATTATGTGGATGAGTCATGGCGATTCTATTAATTTTTTGCCTGATGGATTTAATAAAATTGCCCATACTGAGAACACACTCCATGCAGCAATTTCAAATGATGTAAAGAAATTATTTGGAGTACAATTTCATCCTGAAGTTATTCATTCAGAGTTTGGGATGACTGTAATTAAGAATTTTGTTTATAAAATTTCTTCTTGTGAGGCTGATTGGACAACCGAAACCTATTTGGAGGAGACTATTCCCAGGATAAGAGAGCAAGTTGGCAATAAAAAAGTTTTGCTTGCCTTGTCTGGAGGAGTTGATTCTTCAACTCTTGCTTTTCTTCTAAATAAAGCAATTGGCAATCAGCTTACATGCATGTTTATAGATCAAGGTTTCATGAGAAAAGGTGAACCGGAATTTTTAATGAATTTTTTTGATAAAAAATTTCACATAAAAGTTGAATACATTAACGCAAGGGAAAGGTTTATTGCTAAATTAAGAGGGATCACTGATCCAGAACAAAAAAGGAAAATTATAGGTGAAGAATTTATCAGAGTGTTTGAAGAAGAAAGCAATAGATTGGGACCTTTTCAGTATTTAGCCCAAGGTACTCTTTATCCTGATGTTATTGAAAGTGCTGGTACTAATATTGATCCCAAGACTGGTGAAAGAATAGCTGTAAAAATAAAAAGTCATCATAATGTGGGTGGATTGCCAAAAGATCTGCAATTCAAATTAGTTGAGCCATTAAGAAAACTTTTTAAGGATGAAGTCCGAAAGGTCGGCGCTGCTTTAGGTTTGCCGGAAGAAATTATAAAAAGGCATCCATTCCCTGGACCAGGATTAGCAATAAGAATTTTAGGAGAGGTGAATAATGAAAAACTTGATAGTTTAAGAGATGCAGACTGGATAGTAAGAGACGAAATTATAAAAGCTGGTCTTTACAATGATATTTGGCAAGCTTTTGCAGTATTGCTACCTGTTAAAACTGTAGGAGTTATGGGAGATAAAAGGACTTATGCATGGCCAATAGTTTTACGTTGTGTATCTAGTGAAGATGGCATGACAGCCGATTGGTCTAAAATTCCTTTTCAGATTTTGGAGAGGATTGCAAATAGAATTGTAAATGAAGTAATTACAGTTAATAGAGTTGTTTATGATATTACAAGCAAACCTCCTGGAACTATTGAGTGGGAGTGACGGAAAATTGCCTTATTTCATCAAGAATGGAACTAATTGGCTTGTCACGGAAATTGCTACTTCATAGAAGTCAATAGTTATCAATGACTTTGAAACATCAAAACTGGGAGGAACCATTTAGTGGGGGTGAGTTAACATGTTTCTAAAAAATTTAAGATTTTATTTTATGTAAGAAATATTTATCTATGAGATATTAAGAGAAATGACTAAATTTATAAAATTAAGTAGATCTACTGTCGAGAAATATCTTAGTTGTCCAAGATGTTGTGTACTTGATAAAAAATATCAAATAAAACCACCATCATTACCATTTACTTTAAATATTGCTGTAGATAATTTATGTAAAAATGAATTTGATTACTACAGAAAAATTCAGGAGCCGCATCCTTTATTTATTCAACATGGTATCGATGCTGTTCCTTTCAAACACAAAGATTTAGAACTTTGGAGAAGTAATTTTCAAGGGATAAGATACAAGTCAATTGAACATAATTATGATTTTGGTGGAGCTGTGGATGATATTTGGCAGAAAAGAAATGGTGAACTTATTATTATTGATGTAAAAGCTACATCTAGAAATAATTTTGATTGGTCTGAGACCTTTATTAAATACGAATATGCAAAAGCTTATAAAAGACAACTTGAAATGTATCAGTGGTTATTTATCAAAAATGGTTTTCCTGTAGCTAAAGAAGCTTATCTTTTATACTTTAATGGAAAGAAAAATGAAGAATTATTTAACAACCAATTAAATTT
>QCCE01000010.1 GCA_003281385.1 Prochlorococcus sp. AG-347-K17 | reverse complement strand
AAAAGGTAGAGCTAAGATCCAAAGTCTCGAGTTTTGCTGCTCAATATCTTCATGTACCACTGATATATGTAAACCAGATTGGAGCGAATGATAATTTAATTTTTGATGGAAATAGTTTTATTCTTGATAAGAATGGATCTAAAATTAAGCAATTAAAATCTTTTTCAGAAGACCTCTCCAGTTGGGATATTGAGCAAACAAAACCTCAAAAAAATAAATTTAAAAATTCTGAGATGTCATCAATTTTTGATGCATTAGTCCTTGGTGTTAGGGATTATGCTCAAAAATGCGGTTTTAAAACAGCTTTAATAGGACTAAGTGGTGGCATTGATTCAGCACTAGTTTCAGCAATTGCGACAGCTGCTCTAGGCAGTAATAATATTTATTGCGTCTCAATGCCCTCTAAGTGGAGCTCATCTCATTCAAAGAGTGATGCGAAAGATTTAGCGAAAAGATTAAAAATAAATTTCAATAGCATCCCAATTGAAAATTTGATGAGCTCTTTTGAAGAATCTTTTATGAATAACATATCTTTCGAGATGGCTGAAATAACAAATCAAAATATTCAATCAAGAATCAGAGGTACGCTTCTTATGGCTTTAGCAAATCAAGAAAAGCATTTATTACTTTCAACAGGAAATAAATCAGAGCTAGCTGTGGGATATTGCACACTTTATGGTGATATGAATGGGGGATTATCGGTAATTGGGGATTTATATAAAACTAATGTTTTTAAATTATGTAATTGGCTTGATAGTGAAGATTCAATTCATCATAGAAAGTCATATATGTTAGATACTAATGTAGACATAATTGGAAAAAATATTCGCACAAAAGCTCCAAGTGCCGAATTAGGTCCTGATCAATTAGATACTGATTCTCTCCCACCTTATTCCATTTTAGATAACATTCTTAAAGGAATTATTGAAGAGAAAAAAGATTTACAACAACTAGAAGAAGATGGTTATAAAAAAGATTTAATTCTAAAAATTATCTCACTTATAAAAAAAGCGGAATTTAAAAGAAAGCAGGCTCCTCCAATCCTAAAACTTAGCAGTCAATCATTAGGAAGTGACTGGAGAGTTCCCATAGCAATATCCTATTAATCATTATAAAAACACTGTTGGATTTTTTTTAAAGGCCGTTTAACTGAATCAAGGTTGATACCTTTTTTGATAGCAAGAATTATGCCCGCAGCTTCTAAATAATTATTCACTTCAAAAAGATTGGGATATTCATAAAACTCATTTGTCACTTTTAATGTATTTTGATTTTTGACAGAGATAATATTTAAACCTTTTTCAATCCCTGCCAGTACTGCTTCTCCACCTAATGCACCATTAGGAACAACAATAGACTCAATCTGATCAGGGTGTAGTGAGATTGATTCATGTTTAGCAGGCAATTCAACAATGTCAGGAGCATTGCTTAACCCAATCAGCACTGATGGTAAAAAGGTGTATCCTATTTCTTCTGCTGCTGCACGAGGATCTAACTTTTCATTCAATTCAATTGTATTTAAAGCAGGTGCGTGAGCACAGGGGACTTTTAAAAATTTGCTTATTAAATGACTTATTACTGCTTCGACTCCAGCAATAGGATCAACCCCTCTCCCCTCTCGATAGATATTTGTTTCTAAAGAATCTAGATCATCTGGAAATTTTGCCACAATTGCTATTGCCGTAACTCCTTTTTCTATTAAAAATTTTCCAGCATCAATTAGAGTAGCAGGATTTTCAATTGTGCCACCACTGATTTTTGAAGAATCAGAATCAATAACTATATTTAATGGTTTTTTTGTCATCACATAAGAATGAACATTAATCCCTAAAGTAGAAACACATGCATTAGCAACTTGTAAATGTCTTACTAATATTTCTTTTTCAATAGCTGAATCAAAAATTATCCCAATTTTCTGTTGCTTTACCGTTTTTAAAGCAATTTCTCCTTTAGCAAGTCGGTCTAAACTATAACCCTCAACATAAAAAATATTTTTATCTTTTTCAGAAAGAGTACCACCATTCATAACATTTGGATGAGTAATTAAACATCCACTTGCCGATGCTAATAATTTAGCGGTAGGAAGTGCATCCCCTGCAAAACCTCCTATTTCACAACCAATTCCAGTTGGAACAATGAATATTGTTGGTGAATTTTCCATTATAAAAAATATTTCAATTTATATTTTTTAATTAGCTAAGACAGCTTTAATTTTAAGTTTTTTTGTTCCAAAAGAGTCAATAGAATTTTGAATATCAACAATTGCCCATCGAATTAAATCACCTTTTTTTTCTAAATTTGAAATGATAAATTCCCTTAAATTTTTTAATTTTATTGAAACTGGCCAATCTAAATAATAATCAACTGAACTTAATTTCATTTTTGATATTTACCAAATTGATCATTATATAAATCATCTTCGACTTCTTTACCAATAATAATATTCAAATCTGACTTGGGATATGCCACACATAAAAGTGCAAAGCCCTTTTCCCTCAAGTCATCATTTAATCCCATAGCATCTTCTTGATCTACAGATCCTTCCAATATCATGGATGCGCAATCTGTACAAACTCCTGAACAACAACTACTTGGTAAATCTATTCCACTCATTTTTGCCGCTGAAATAATATCTTGATCTTCAGAACATAAAAAACTAAAAGTCTTTTGCTCAAATTGAACTTTGATATTGTATTCAGGCATATCCTAAATTTTATTGCTAAACTGCTGAACCTCCTACGACCTCTAATATTTCTTGAGTAATAGCTGCTTGTCTAGCTTTGTTATAGGTTAGATTCAAAGTACTTGCTAATTCTTTAGCATTATCACTCGCATTATTCATCGCAGTCATCCTGCAAGCGAGTTCTGAAGCTGCCGACTCTTGAAGAGCTCTAAGTACCTGATTCTGTAAATATAATGGTAGTAAAGAATCTAATAGCTGATCAGGACTTTGTTCAAAAACAATGTCTGATGGCAACTTCTCTGAATCACTTTTTTCAATATTAGATTTTTCAACAAGTAACTTACTATCTTTTGTAGTCAACCTAAAAATTTCATCGTTTTCCTCAGCAATTCCTTGAGGGTCAAGTGGCAATAGTGTTTGAACGACGGGGGCGCAGCTAACTAGAGTGATGAATTTCGTGTAAATAATTTCCACTCTATCAGAATTTTCTGAGAGAAATTCAGCTAGAATCTCATTTGTAACTCCTTCAGAGTCCTTCACTGTGGGTACCTGTTCTAGTTCTTTGAAAGTACTTTTAATTACATACCTATCCTTTCTATTTTGAAAATATCCAATAGCTTTCTTCCCTACCAAAATTAAATTTGGCTGATACCCTTGTTTGACTAATTCTGAATATCTAATTTCTACCTTTTTAATTATATTTGTGTTGTAACCACCGCATAAACCTCTATCCGCAGTTATGCAAACTAAGCTAATTGTCTTTACTTCTCTCTTGGTTAATAGAGGAGAATCGACAGCCTCAAATTGTACTCTAGATTGAATATTTTCTAAGACCCGTGCAAGTTTATCTGCAAAAGGTCTACTCTTAAGAACTTGATCTTGAGCTCTCCTAACTTTTGCAGCTGCAACAAGTCTCATGGCCTCCGTTATTTTTCTTGTATTTTTAACGGAAACGATTCGATCTCTAATCTCTTTAAGATTTGCCATTGTATCTCCTAAATAAATTTAAACTGTGGCAAGCATTGATGATTTAACTTCATTTATAACCTCTTTTAGTGTCGCTTCTAATCCATCATTTAATTTCTTTTCTTTAAGAATCTCTTCAATAAATTCTGCTTTATTTAACTTTAAGTATTCCCTAAGTTCAGTTGCAAATTTAGTAACATCTTCAACAGGAACCTCATCAATGAGACCTTTAACTCCTGCATAAACAACTGCAACTTGTTCTGCAAGGTTCAACGGAGAGAATTGAGGTTGCTTTAGTAACTCTCTTAATCTTTTGCCTCGTTCAAGTTGTTGCTGAGTTGCTTCATCAAGATCAGAAGCAAATTGAGAAAAAGCAGCTAGCTCATCAAACTGAGCGAGTTCTAATTTTAAAGTTCCTGCAATTTTTTTAATTGCTTTTGTCTGAGCGGCTCCTCCAACACGGCTAACGGAAATACCAACATTAATAGCTGGTCTTAATCCTGAGTTAAATAAATCTGCACTCAAGAATATTTGTCCATCTGTAATTGAAATAACATTAGTTGGGATGTACGCAGAAACGTCCCCTGCCTGCGTTTCAATAATTGGAAGAGCTGTCATAGAGCCCCCTCCCATAGCATCAGAAAGTTTTGCTGCTCTTTCTAGCAATCTACTGTGTAAGTAAAAAACATCTCCTGGATAAGCCTCTCTTCCTGGTGGTCTTTTTAAAAGAAGAGACATTTGTCGATAAGCCTGAGCTTGTTTCGTTAGATCATCATAAATAACAAGTGTTGCTTTACCCTGATACATAAAATGTTCAGCAATTGCTGCACCGGTATAAGGTGCTAAGTACTGTAAAGCAGCTGGTTCTGAAGCTCCTGCACTAACTACAACTGTATAATCTAGGGCTCCTCTCTCTCTTAATACCTCTACGATGTTTGCTACTGATGCTGACTTCTGACCAATAGCTACGTAAACACATACTACGTCTTGACCTTTTTGGTTAATTATCGTATCGATAGCTATTGCAGATTTTCCAGTTTGTCTATCACCAATAATTAATTCTCTTTGACCTCTTCCAACAGGAATCATTGCATCAATAGATGTAATACCTGTTTGCATTGGTTCATGAACTGATCTTCTCTTGATTATTCCAGGAGCCATCTCTTCAATCAATCTAGTATCACTTGTTGGAATTTCCCCTTTCCCATCTATTGGTTGTCCGAGAGGGTTAACAACTCTCCCCTGCATTGCTTCACCAACTGGAACAGATGCAATTTTACCTGTGGACTTAACGTTACTTCCTTCCTGGACACCAAGTGCCTCTCCCATTAAAACGGCCCCAACATTATCATCTTCAAGATTTAAAGCTATACCTTCGGTACCATCTTCAAATTCCAATAACTCACCTGCCATGACCTGATCTAAGCCATATATTCTTGCAATGCCATCACCGATTTGCAGAACAGTTCCTACATTGCTAACACTTACAGATTGGTCATAATCAGTTATTTGTTGTTTTAAGATTGAACTGATTTCATCAGGGCGTATAGTTACCATGGATTTAAGAATTTAAGGTTGATTTAAAAGTTACTTGGAAAGGGATAAGCCAAGTTTTCTTATTTGTGAAGCAAGAGAAGCATCAATTACTTTTGATCCTACACTGGCGACGAAACCACCAATAAGAGATGGGTCGATTTTAGTTACAAGTTCTAATTTTTCTGTTCCAGCAATCTTGATGATCTTTTTGGTAATTAAACCTTTCTGTTCATCAGTAAGCTCGACTGCAGAAGTAACAGTTGCCAAAGCAATATTACTATTTTCTCGGTAAATCTCTAAAAACCTATCAAGAATTGAAGTAAGTATTCCAATTCTTTGCCTATCGGCCAATAATTTTAAGAAATTCAGTAAAGAAGAATTAACCTTTTTTGAAAAAATTTCATTAATGATTTTCTTCTTAGCATCTTTCTCTAGAATGGGAGAGGATAGTGCCTTCTCCAGTTCAGGAGAATCATTTATTAATTCCAAGAGTTGTTTAACTTCAGAAACCATCTCTTCAGTTTGCGAATTTTCATTCACAACTTGAAGTAATGCCTCTGCGTATGGTGTAGTAACTGAATTTAAAAGTGGCATTAGTTCACCTCAATATTGTTAATTGATTGAGTTACCAAATTTTCTTGAGTTGTTTTATCAAGTCGATTTGGGAGAGAATCTAAAGCTTTCTTAATTGCCAGTTCTACAGCTTCTTTTCGAAGTTGAGAAATTGCTCTGGATGCCTCAGAGCTCTCATCAGAGATTGCACTTTGTTTAATTCGTGCCATCTCCTCTATCGCTTTTTTCTCGCTTTCCATTCTGATTGATTCAGATCTTTTAAGGGAATCTGCTTTTATTTGAGAAGCTTTTTCTTCTGCTGAAGCTAAATCTTTCTTCGCCTTTTCTAAAGCTTGAGTTGCATTTAGAAGTCGATCTTCAGCATCTTTTAATTCAAGAAGGATTCCTTCTCTCCTTTTTTGAAGCATTTTACCTAGGAAACCAGGCAAAAATTTATAAAGACCGAAAACTACTACAGCCCAATTAAGGATATTGGTTTCGAATAAATTGAAGTTCAATCCAAAACCTTCTGTAGCTAAAAGAGTTAAATTCATTTTTCTAGAATCAATCTATTAACAATAAGTTCGCTTAGATCATCAGCCTGTTTAGAAAGTTGATCACGAGCAGCAGACGTCTGACTTTCAATTTCTAGTCTTGCTTTTTCTTTTGAAGCATTTGCTTCATTGTTGGCAAGTTCTAGTGCTTCTTTATAAAGCTTGTCAGACTCATTCTCAGCTTCGCTCACAATTCTTTGGGCTTCTGTACGAGCGCTTTGAAGCTGAGTTAATAAATCAGCTTCTAATTTTTTAACCTCAGAAAGTTTATTTTTGGCCTCAATAATATTATTACTTACAAACTTTTCTCTTTTTTCTACAATATTGCCAACAGGCTTAAAAAAGAGAGAATTTAATATGTAAGTAAGCGCAACTACTTGTATCGCCATAAGTGGCAAAGTGGCATTTATGTCAAATAATCCACCTTCTGTAGCACCAAAAAAATTAAAGGCCAACATATGATTCAGTTGAAGTTAAAAAATTAAATTTAAATATTGCTAATAAGGATTAGAAGCAATATTAACTTTTAGGAAAAAGGATTCGCAAAAAGTAGTACCAAAGCCACAACTAATCCGTAAATTGTTAATGACTCCATGAAAGCGAAAGATAAAAGAAGAGTTCCTCTGATTTTACCTTCAGCTTCTGGTTGACGGGCAATACCCTCAACAGCACCTTGAGCTGCGTTACCTTGTCCAAGACCTGGGCCAATGGCACCTAGACCAACTGCTAAACCAGCAGCTACAACTGATGCAGCGGAAGTAATCGAATCCATAATTTTGAAATAAAGAGCTTAATACTTGTGATAATCTTTGTTGTCATACACGCTTGGACATCCTTTCTTTTAAGAATGGGTCTGATATATTCAGACCTACGCGATTAGATATTTTGCCAGATTACAGACTCTTTGTAAAAGCGTCTGAATGTATTAGAAGACAGCTAATGATGTTCTTCAACAGCTTCTCCAATGTAGTAGGCCGCTAAAGTCGCGAAAATCAATGCCTGAATTGCACTAGTAAACAATCCTAGGAACATAACAGGTATTGGGAGAATTAGCGGAACTAAGAAGACTAGAACACCAACAACAAGTTCATCAGCCAAAATATTTCCAAATAGCCTGAAAGAGAGTGATAAAGGTTTCGTAAAATCCTCTAAAATTTTGAAAGGAAGCATAATCGGAGTTGGGTGAACATAGTATTCGAAGTATCTCCAACCCTTATTGCTTAAACCTGCATAGAAATAAGAAAGTGAAACCAATAAAGCCAAGGCTATAGTTGTATTAATATCAGCAGTAGGTGCTCCTAATTCTCCACTTGGTAACTTAATTAATCTCCAAGGAATTAAAGCTCCTCCCCAATTACTAACAAAGACAAATAAAAATAAAGTACCTATAAATGGCATCCAATCTCTATAAACTTTTTCACCTATTTGCGTCCTAGCAAGATCTCTTATGTAATCCCAGAGGAACTCAAGTAAGTTTTGAAGGCCTTTAGGATCATTTTCCATCTTTTTAGTTCCTAAGGAAATAAAAACTAATAAACCTCCTAATAAAATCCAAGATGTTAAGAATACCTGCCCATGTAGTCTGATATTTCCAATTTGCCAATAAAGATGTTGACCAACTTCTAATGCTGCAAAATTTGTTAGCAAGGAATTAAAAAACATTTGTTTTGAATAAAAAAATTACTTAAGAACGTGAAAAATAAAGAATGAGTGAAGGCTTATAAATGAAAAAACCCATCATTGCAGGAAAAATATCCAAAGATCCTAGCTTGCTTGCAAAAAGAAAGAGGCAAACTGGAACTAATAGTTGCAATTTTGATACACCTGATGATTCTTTACCAAGTTTCCCTATACTTTTGGCAAGCAAACGTAGGTAAAAAATACCGGCTATTGCACCTATAAAAATACTAAAACCAAAAGTAAATCCTAGAAAAATTCCAGTTATTGACGCTAATAAAATAGAAACAATAAAAGTGATTCCAAAAATTGTTAATTGCAATTTTGTGTATTCATCATTTTGAGAAAGCAAATTATCTAATTGATTGGCAATGCCAGATTTACTTTCTTTGATGATCGAATTATTCAGGGATCCAGGAAATTGAACATTCTCATTAGAGGTATGCTCAATTTTTTTTCTATTTGAGTCCACTGATGTGAACATAGTTTAGAACCCTCTCTTAATGGTTTAAAGTAAGTATATAAACTCACGGAATCTATCACGGAGAGGTGCCTTTTAGCTAGTTTTTTTTTATAAAAAATTAATTCTTAAGATTTAAGATGAATCTGTAGTCCTTTTTTTACTTTATTCTTCAAAAATAAAATTTATGAAAAGTCATCTTTTTTTTTGCTTTAACAATATAAAACGTTAATAAAAGACTTGGCAAAATATCAATTAAACGTCTCAATAGTACATATACAACTAAAAAATTGGAGATAAGTCAAGAAAAAATAAAATATAAAAGAATTTCTAAAAGAAAAAAAACCTTTAGTTTTAATTATAAAAAAAATCTAGGCAATTTAACAGAGTCTATATTTCCCTTACCTTGGACGATATGGCCTTATGAGGCAAAAATCCTTGTTGTTCTTGTTGGAATTTGGGCAATATTAGGAATATGTATTCTAGGATCATCAAGTTGGTGGGTGGCTAGTAGGGAAATGGGAAATTGGGCTTACTTTTTAAAAAAACAAATTATTTGGACAATTCCAGGAATTGGTCTATTTTATTTTGTCCTGAATACAAACATTAGAAATCTTTTAAAGTTTTCAAGAATTATTTTTTTTATTTTATTTTTTCTAATATTACTAACCAATATTACTGGAATTACAGTTAACGGATCTTCAAGATGGCTAGTACTAGGAAATTTACGTCTACAACCATCTGAATTAATTAAGCCTTTTCTAATTCTAGAAGCTTCTAACCTTTTCGCACATTGGAATTTGATTAAAAATGATAAAAAATTAATTTCAATATTCTCATTTGGATTATTAATTTTATTAATTCTAAAGCAGCCTAATTTAAGTACTGCATCATTAATTGGAATTCTTTTTTGGGTAATGGGTTTATGTGGAGGCGTAAAACTAAGTTCTCTCTGCTCATTTGCCTCATTAGGATTTATTACTGGATGTATTAGTATCCTCAATAACGAATATCAAAAACTTAGAGTTATTTCATTTATTAATCCTTGGGAAGATCAACAGGAAAGTGGATTTCAATTGGTTCAAAGTTTATTAGCTATAGGTTCAGGTGGTCTATTCGGTCAAGGTTTTGGCTTATCCATACAAAAATTACAGTACCTACCTTTTATGTACACAGATTTTATTTTTGCCATTTTTGCTGAAGAATTTGGTTTGTTAGGGTGTACTTTATTCCTAGGTTTTCTAGCATTTTTCTCTTATATAACTTTAAGAATTGCTCTAAAGTGCAGGAACAACTATACAAAATTAGTTTCTATTGGATGTGGTGTGTTGTTGATAGGTCAATCAATAATGCATATTGCTGTAGCAACAGGCTCTATGCCTACTACTGGCTTACCACTACCTTTCATTAGTTATGGTGGGAATTCATTAATCGCATCATTTTTTATTGCAGGGATGTTACTGAGATGTTCATTAGAATCTACAGGCTTCATAGGTATAATTAGTACACGAAAGACTCTTAATTAGTTAGAATTTATGATATTTAATTCAAACTATCGAATCATTCAATTTAGTTATTTCAGAATTATCTCAAAAGGGTAATCTGCTTATGCAGAATGGCCTGGATAACCCTGGACCATTTACTATATTTTTGGTTTTCAGCGCAGGACTTTTAACAAGTCTTGGACCATGCTCATTATCATTACTTCCAGTGACAATTGCTTATATAGGAGGAACAGAGAAAAATAAATTTAAACTTATTAGTTTTTCAGGAGGAGTAGTTTTTTCGCTTGTAGCACTTGGGGCTGCTAGTGGATTCTTAGGTAAAATATATGGGCAAATTCCAGCTTATTACACTTCGATTGTTGCTTTGGTAGCAATAATAATGGGTTTAAATTTGCTGGGAATTTTAAAGTTTCAGTTCCCGAATGGACCTGACCTAAAAAAAATAGAAGACAAGATACCATCCCTCATAGCACCTTTTGCGATAGGAACTACTTTTGGACTAGCATCTTCACCTTGCATTACTCCAGTGTTAGCAACTCTTCTAGCTTGGGTATCGCAAGCTAAAAACCCGATAATCTCAACTATTTTTTTATTTTTCTTTGGAATAGGTCAAGTCACTCCACTAATTATTGCGGGAGCAACGGCAGAAAACTTAAAAAAATTTTTAGAGCTTAGAAAATTTAGTCAAATAATTCCTACTTTAAGTGGAATATTTTTAGTAGCACTAGGATTATTAAATTTATTTTCAAATTGGATTTAAATGATTATTTTTAAGAATCTAATTTTAAAAGTATCAAGTTTAAGATTCGCAATATCACTGATAATTTTCATTGCTATTGCCAGTGGCATAGGTACTTTTATACCTCAAGATAATAATAGTAAATTTTATATTGATAATTTCGATAGAGCTCCCATTTTTGGATTTTTAGATGGAGAAAAAGTCTTAAAACTTCAATTGGATCATATTTATACAAGCTTTTGGTTTTTATTTACATTAATTCTTCTTTGCATTTCTCTGGCAGCTTGTAGTTTCAGGAGACAAATTCCTTCATTAAAAGCTTCATTAAAATGGATTGAATATAAGAGCGAAAAAAAATTTAGCAAACTGCAACTAACTACAAGTCATCCAATCAATCAAGATGGAGAACATATATCAAAAGTAGATTTATTACTTAAAAAAAAAGGATGGAAAACATACAAATTTAATAGTCATATTTCTGCAAGAAAGGGGTTAATTGGAAAAATCGGTCCCTTAGTTGTACATATCGGATTAATAGTCTTACTTGTAGGTTCCGCATATGGAAGTTTTACAAGTCAATCAAAGGAACAATATTTACTGCCTGGAGAAACTTTAGATCTTGTTAATGAGAGCACAAACTCAAAAGCCAATGTAAAATTAGTCGATTTTTCTATAGAACGTGAAAGTGATGGTGTGCCCAAACAGTTTATTTCAAAATTAAATTTTTCTTCTGAAGATCTAAATTTAAATGAAGCAAAAACAACCAAAGTTAATCACCCAATCAGGTTTAAAGGATTAACTATTTATCAAGCAGATTGGGCAATATCAAATGTTGTTTTAGAAATAGATAGTATCCTTTATCAATTACAATTAAAAGAGATTCCAGAAATCGGTAATCAAGTTTGGGGAGTTTTAGTTGAATTAGGATCAGAAACTAAAAAAAATTTCCTTTTAACAATTGATAATGAAAATGGTCCACTTAAAATTTCGAATATAGAAAATTTTTCCGGGAAAAATCTTTATATCAATGACGACCCTTTAGAAGTTAACTCTTCAAAAGTATCTCTGAAAAAAATAATCCCCAGCAGCGGATTAATAATTAAAAATGATCCGTCTATACCATTTATTTACTTTTCTTTTACCTTGATAATTTTTGGAACAATAATAAGTCTTATACCAACTAACCAATTATGGGTTCTGGTAAATGAAGAATCACAAAAGTTATCTATTGGAGGCCTTAGTAATAAAAATCTAGTTGGTTTTAAAAAAGAATTTTTTAAATTATCAGACGAAATAAAAAATTTTTAATTTCTTTTCTGCCCACTAAAAATATCTAACTGCATAGAAACATTCCCTCTGGGGTTAAATGCAGCATTTAAATGTATCCAGTGAGGTGAACCTTCATTAACCAAATCATCCATAATTCTATTCACAACTTCCTCATGTGATATTTTTATATCCCTAAAATTATTAATATAAAGCTTTAAAGACTTCAACTCATAGACTTTCAAATTAGGTTGATAAATAATATTTAGCTTTGCAAAATCTGGATAACCAGAAAAGGGGCACTTACATGTAAATTCAGGTAACTGAATAGAGATTTCATAAATTCTTTTCTTATTTGGATTATCGAAACAAATTATTTTTGATTCTTCAATAATTCTTTCACCATATAGCGGTCTTTGAGTCGAATCTTCTAATTTAGCTGTACTCATTTTTATTAGAACTTTTTTACTAAACCTATATAAAAACTATATATAAAGATAAAAATTCGCAAAATTATCAACAAATCTAATTATTACAATTGGCTAAGTCAAAAGATATTAAATCTTATTTTTGTATCAATAGTAACATTCATAATGTCCGCCGAAAGGTTTAGATGTGTTTAGTTCAATGTAAAATTAATGGACATTTGTTTGATAACTATCGATAACAACTTAAATAAATCACTTCAACCAAAAACTGCAATTGGAATGTTATGGCTTCAAACACACTTTGAAAATGATCAGTGGGAAGCGTTGTCAAATAGTACAGTAATAATTTCTGAAGAAAATTCCCAACTATTAATTGAAGACGCCAAGAATGCAGGTCTTAATGTTGAATGTTTTTCTGATATTTCAATGTTGGATGTTTTCCCAAAAAACAATTAAAATAGGAATATTCAATCCTTAATCATGAAGAAAATTGAAGCAATCATACGTCCATTTAAGTTAGAGGATGTAAAAATTGCATTAGTAAATTCCGGTATTGTTGGAATGACAGTTAGTGAAGTTAGAGGTTTTGGAAGGCAAAAAGGTCAAGTTGAAAGATATAGAGGTTCCGAATTTACTGTTGAATTCCTTCAAAAACTTAAAGTAGAAGTTGTCGTAGAAGATGAAAAGGTTAATTCAGTCATAGATGCGATTGCTGAAGCAGCAAAAACTGGAGAGATAGGTGACGGCAAAATATTCATCACATCAATTGATTCAGTTGTAAGAATAAGAACTGGCGACAAAGACGAAGAGGCTCTTTAATTCAAAGAGTTTCTTTCACTAAATTTTGTATATATTCACTATTAATACTTTCATTTGATTGATTTCCTAAGGTCATCCAAGCTAGATATTCATGATTCCCAGCAGGACCTACCAGCGGAGAAGCTATCAAATTCTTTATATTCCATTGGAAATTCTTAGCAGCACATATAACAGACTCTATAGCCTCAGTATGGAATTTAGGATTGCGAACAACACCTCCTTTACTAACTTTATCTTTACCTACCTCAAATTGGGGTTTAATTAAAAATATTCCCTCAATACAATCACCCTCTAATAAATTACCAATAGATTTAAAAACTAACTTTAATGAAATAAAAGACAAATCAGCAACAACAAAATTTGGTAATTCATTACTTCTAGATAAAAGATCATTAGGTTTTAAATTTCGAATATTAGTTCGTTCAAAAAGTATAACTTTTGGGTTATTTCTAATTTTCCATGCAGTTTGTCCATAACCAACATCTATCCCATAAACTAACTTTGCGCCTTGTTGCAATAAGCAATCAGTAAATCCCCCAGTAGAGATTCCTGCATCAATACATATTTTGCCTTTTACTTTAATTTCAAGTTTTTTAAATGCCTCCAATAATTTTTCGCCGCCCCTCGATACAAACATAGGCGCGGAATCAATAAAAAACTCAGATTCAATTAATACTTGTTGTCCAGGTTTATCCAATACTTTCCCATTGATATCTCTAACCTTGCCCGCAAGAATTAAACCTTGGGCTTTGTGACGAGTTTCACATAAACCTTTATTTAGAAGATAAAGATCTAATCTACTTTTTTTAGTCATATATTAATCAATAAAAAAAAGACTGAATAATGAACTTCTATAAGATTAAGATCCAAATTCTTTAATACCTTTCAATTTTAAATAAGAACTAAAAAATTACCCATGATTAACGAAAGAATATATGCAAACATTTTTATATTTAAGCTTATTTTATTAGTCAGAAAAATGCTACACAGGAAAATAATAGTCGGTCAAATATGTTCAATGGCAAGTACATCTTTAAAGGTATAGGGCAATCATTCAATTTTGTTATAAAGTTTAAATTGATAATAAATAAAAATTGTGATCGAGCGTTACACATTACCCGAAATGGGAAAAATCTGGACTGAAAGCGCAAAATTCCAGAGTTGGCTTAAGGTTGAAATAGCTGCATGTGAAGCAAATTTTTCCCTCGGGAAAATCCCTGAGAATGCCATGAAAGAGATACGTTCAAATGCTAATTTTGATGAATTTAGAATTACAGAAATTGAGAAAGAAGTTAAACATGATGTCATAGCATTTCTTACAAGCGTTAATGAATTTGTAGGAGATTCAGGAAGATACATACACGTTGGTATGACCAGTAGTGATGTACTTGATACTGGCTTATCTCTTCAGTTAGTAGATTCTTGCGAATTGTTATTAGAAGAAATTGAGAACCTAGAAAATGAGATCAGATTATTAGCAAGGAAGCATAAAAATACATTAATGATTGGCAGATCTCATGCAATTCATGGGGAGCCAATTTCCTTCGGTTTTAAACTTGCTGGATGGTTAGCAGAAATAATAAGGAACAAAAAAAGATTGTTAACTCTGAAAGATTCTGTAGCAATTGGACAAATAAGTGGTGCAATGGGAACATACGCTAATACGAATCCTAAAGTAGAACAAATAACTTGTGATTTACTAGGCTTAAAACCTGATACAGCGAGTACGCAGGTTATATCGAGAGACAGACATGCAGAATATGTGCAAACTATTGCATTAGTTGGCGCTTCTTTAGATAGATTCGCAACTGAAATAAGAAATTTACAAAGAACTGATGTTTTAGAAGTTGAAGAGGGCTTTACAAAAGGGCAAAAAGGAAGTTCTGCCATGCCTCATAAAAGAAATCCCATTCGAAGTGAAAGAGTAAGCGGTTTAGCAAGAATTTTGAGGAGTTACGTCTTAACAGCTCTTGAGAATGTTCCACTTTGGCACGAAAGAGATATAAGCCATAGTTCAAATGAACGTATTATGCTGCCTGACGTATCAATCTGCTTGCATTTTATGCTCAGGGAAATGCAAGATATAGTATGTAATTTAGAAGTTTATCCAAAAAATATGCTCAAAAATTTAAATATATATGGTGGTGTAATCTTTAGTCAGAAAGTTTTACTTTTGCTTGTAGAGAAAGGCTTGTCTAGGGAAGAGGCTTATAGCTTAGTACAAAAAAATGCGCATCAGGCCTGGAATACTCAGAATGGGAATTTCAAACAAAATATTGAAAGAGATGATGAAATTATGGATTTTATTGATCAAAGTGACTTAGAAGAATGTTTTAATCCTTCAATTCATCTTAATAATTTAAGTGTAATATGGGAGAAGTTAGGTATCTAGGATTACTGAAAACCTTATCTAAGTTAAACCAGTGTTTTCAGAGGAATAATGACCAAAAACTTTAGGATTGAAAAAGATAGTATGGGAACAATAGAGGTTCCCATAGAAGCTTTGTGGGGTGCTCAAACACAAAGATCGATAAGAAATTTTTCTATTGGAGAAGAATTAATTCCAATTGAGTTAATTTATTCACTGACCCTCATAAAAAAAGCTGCTTCAATTGCGAATTTCAATTTAGGTTTAATAGATAAAAGGAAAAAAGATTTGATTGTAGAGGCATGTACGGAAATACTTGATGGGCTTCACGATTCACAGTTTCCCTTAAAGGTTTGGCAAACAGGTAGTGGCACGCAAACAAATATGAATGTTAATGAGGTAATTTCAAATATTGCAGCTTTAAAAACTAATTCAGAGCTTGGTAGTCATCAACCAATTCACCCGAATGATGATGTAAATAAATCTCAGTCAACTAATGACACTTTTCCTGCTGCTATTCAAATATCTGTTGTTAATGAAATAATCAAAAATTTAGTTCCAACGATCAGAGAACTTACTAAGGTCCTTGATAAAAAAAGTGAAGAATGGAAAAACCTTATAAAGATAGGAAGAACTCATTTTCAAGATGCAGTTCCCCTTACTTTTGGGCAAGAAATATCAGGATGGTCAGAGCAACTTAAAGATGCTGAGAATGCAATTATTATGAGTCTGAATGAATTGTATTTCTTACCTCTGGGAGGAACTGCGGTTGGTACAGGGATTAATTGTCCAAAAGGATTTTGTGAAGAGTCTATAAAATCAATTTCCGATGATACTAATCTAATGTTCTATAAATCAAAAAATAATTTTTCTATCATGGCCTCGCATGATCGTCTTGCTCAAGTAATGAGTCAGATAAAAATATTAGCAGGTTCATTATTTAAAATTTCAAATGATATAAAAATTCTATCTTCTGGTCCAAGATCAGGAATATATGAACTAATTATTCCTCAAAATGAACCTGGAAGTTCTATTATGCCGGGTAAAGTGAATCCAACTCAATGCGAAGCCTTATCAATGGTTTGTACTCAGATAATGGGTCTTGAATATGCAGTTTCAATGGCAAATTCTAGCGGCACTTTACAGATGAATGAATATAAGCCTCTTATTGGATTTAATATTCTCACAAGTTTAAAATTACTTAAAAATGTCATAGAAAACTTCAGAATAAAATTAGTTGATGGGATGGAACCTAATCAAAAGAGAATGAAGTTAAATTTAGAAAATTCACTAATGTTGGTTACAGCCATAGTGCCAAAAGTTGGTTATGAAAAAGCAGCTGAAATTGCAAACCTTGCCTTCAAAGAATCATTAAATCTAAAAGAGGCAACAATTAAATTAGGTTATTTAAACGAAGATGAATTTGATGAAGCAATGAATATCAATTCAATGATTTGATTAAAAAAATTTAAAAATTATTATCAATTCTTTTTGTTGCAGGATTAATATCTTCAGAGACTTTTATAAGATCATTAGATTCAGAAACAGGAAAACGATTAATAGCTTTTAATGCTAGCTTTGCTTTGCTTTTTAATTTATTACTAACACCAATGCAGTATTGCACTTGAGAAAGGACATCGATTGATCTTCTAATAATCCTCACTACATCACCTTCGTCTAATGAAGTATTAAAAACTAAATCTTTCCATTTTTTCCCTCTCGCCCATTCAGAAATAATTCCAGTCAACTCTGTTTCTAAATAGATAGGAATTTCAATATGAAACTTATTTTGTTGAAAAGAGACTAATTTTCTTAAACCATCTAATTCATTAAAAACATCTCTTACCTTTAAAGAAGGCTTGAAATTACACCAAAGATTAGGCCTCCTTACATCAACACATATAGCTTGAATAATTGCAGCTAACTCAGGAGGATCTAAATCGTCTAAATAACCACTAACTAAAACAAGACCAATCCATAATTCATTTTCACTTCTTATTGCACCTACTGTTTGTCCAACTTCTGTCAATTCCAAATCATTTAAACAACCAAAATGATTCAAAATTTTAATCAAATCAGTAAAAGTTCTCCAGTTATGATTTTCTTTATCCTCAAGAAGTTTTTTCCTAATATTTATTTCTTGTTCAACATCAATAATTCTTTTTCTATATTTCTTTAATTTCTTGGAGTCTCCAAATCTGTGTGCAGGATGATCAGTAACTGTTTCTTCTAAATTATTAATTTGTTGCTTTTGTGCCAAAACTTCCGTTGTTAAATCATATTGTGGAGTTTGTAAATCATTTTTTTTAGAAACTTCTAAAATTCGATCCGCATAACACTGCGACATATCATCTCCCCTAAATACCTCTCCAGAAAAATACATCTTTGGCACTTCAAGTCCTAAGACATCAATTGCATCCAAATCATTAAAAATACCTACTATGTATGAGGGTTTTATAAGAATAAATAAATTATCAATTGTCAAACACAATAGACTCTTAATTTTTTGGGATTCATATATTTTCTTACAAATTAATCCTGGAATAATTTTTCTTTTAATTTGGGGAGCTTTGATTGAAATTAAGCTTCCATCTTTAATATGTGGAAGTGCATTGGTTATCTCTTCTGATAATTTTTCTGCTGATTGTTTTTCTAAAATTTTCAAGAGTCTTCTCTCTTCTTTAAGACGATTTTTTAACTTTTCATATGCATCAAAATCTTTCCATGAAACGTCAGATGTAATTTTTTTTAACTCAACTAAATCCTTATCTAAATTTTCAAGAATTATATTTTCACCTGATGATTCACCTAAATATAAAAAACTACCAAAACTTCTTTTAATTAATTCTTTAGACTTTTCTAAAGTATAACTTTGTAAAAGATTAAGTACCATTCCATAGCTTGGAGTAAATTGACTTTCTAGAGCATTTGGTTTGCTTATAGCCAGAGCACTTGCTTCTTTGGCACCTTCGAATCTTGTTTGTAATGTAACAACATATCCCTGGTTATCTTTTCCTCTTCTTCCAGCTCTTCCTGACATTTGCAAAAATTCGCTGCTAAATAATAATCTATGGCCATCTTCTGTCCTTTTTGATAAAGAAGAAATAACAGTTGTTCTTGCGGGCATATTTATTCCTGCAGCAAGAGTTTCAGTTGCAAAAACAACTTTTATTAAACCTTGCTGAAATAATTCCTCAACCAATTCTTTCCATGCAGGCAACAATCCAGCATGATGAGATGCAATACCGCGTTTTAATGCCTCGCATTGAGATTTATCTTTAATTGCTTCCCGATTATTTTTAAGATAAACATCTAATTTTTGAGATATCGTACTTGCTTCTGAATAACTTACTAAAGTTAAATCTTTTATATTCTCAATAGCCTTGTCACATCCTCTTCTACTAAAAATAAAATAAATAGCTGGCAACATATTTCTTTCAGCTAGTTTCGAGATCACAAAGCCAATTGAGGGTGACTTTGGTTGCATTATCCTGCCCACTTTTCCTCTTATTTTCTGCCCTTTAGGAGCTCTCCAAATCTTACAATTTGGATGAATTCCATTACCCTTATTATTTAAAAGTGGATGGAGACCTTTTACACTACAAAAAATAAAATCAAGTGGGACTGGTCTCTTATCACTATTAATTAGTACTGTGGGACCATGAACTTTTTCTATCCAATTTTGCAATTGATCTGCATTGGCTATTGTTGCTGATAAAGCTATTATTTGAGTTCTAGTAGGGCAATGGATTATAGTTTCTTCCCAAACTGTACCTCTTTGAGGGTCATTCATATAATGACATTCATCAAGAATTACAGATTCTAAATTTTCTAAGGGATCATCATATTCATCAAATTCGCCATAAAGCATGTTCCTAAAAATCTCCGTCGTCATGACTAAGATAGGTGCTTCTCTATTTATGCTTATATCTCCAGTTAAAAGACCAACTTTATTCTCTCCGTATTGATTAGTAAAATCTCTAAACTTTTGGTTTGATAAGGCCTTTAAAGGGGTTGTATAAAAAACTCTGCTGTTATGAGATAAGCCTCTATATATAGCGAATTCACCTATCAATGTTTTACCCGAACCTGTTGGTGCTGTTAAAACAACAGAATTTCCGCTATTAATAGCTCGTATTGCTTCTAATTGGAAATCATCTAGCGGAAAGGGGAAATATTCCTCTAAATTAAGCAATAATTGTGATTGAAGAGAGGATGAGTTAACTTCTTAATATATGATCTATATAGATATTAATAAACAAAAAATACCTTGCAAACTTTAATAGTAAATCTAAATCTTTTTAATTAAATCCACTATATTTTATTTTGCCAAAATGAAAAAAGTAAAAATTCCAAAAAATAGAATCCGTAAATTAAAAACATTTTCTTTAGGTAAAAAATCCTTCGAACTTCTAAGTTTAAATTCGCAAAATAAAAAACTTATAGACTTATGCAGTAATGATTATTTTGGATTAAGCAGGGACAAGGATTTAATAAAAGCTGCTTACGAAATAAGCTTGTTAGAAGGTATTGGTTCAGGAAGCTCTAGGTTTATTACAGGTTCAAGACCAATACATAAATTATTAGAAACAGAACTTGCCAAGTGGCTTGATCAAGAGAAAGTATTACTTTTCCCAAGCGGATTTCAAGCAAATATAGCAGCTATACAGACTTTAGCAAACAGAAATAGTATCGTAATAGCAGATAAATTGATCCATAACTCTTTATTGGTTGGAGTCAAAGCTGCTCAAGCAAAACTAGTTCGATTCTCACACAATAATTTAAAGGAATTAGAAGATAAAATTATTAAATCTAACCCCACAAAAAATTCCATTTTAGTTGTTGTTGAATCTCTTTATAGCATGGAGGGATCAATTGCTCCGCTCAGAGAAATAACGGAAATTTGCAAAAAAAATAGTGTTCAATTATTGGTGGACGAAGCTCATGCAATTGGGATCTTGGGCCCTGAAGGCAGGGGTTTAAGTTTTAATTGTCGTTCAGATATAACTATGATTACTGGAACTTTTGGAAAAGCATTTGGAAGTGGTGGAGCTTTCATAGCTTCAAATTCAGAAATTGGGGAATATCTTATCCAAACAAGTGGTGCATTTAGATATACAACCGCACTTTCGCCATCTTTGGCTGCTGGGGCACTAGAAGGTTTAAAAAAAATTTTAGAAAATAAAGAATGGGGTAATGATTTGTTATCTTCTGCGAATGTATGGAAAGATGAAATTACTAAAAATTTTAGTTTTCCAGTTCAGGGAGATTCCCACATTTTATCAATTATTGTTGGCCAAGAAGAGAAAGCAATTTATCTACAAAAATATCTCGAAGAAAATGGGTTTTTAGCAATTGCGATAAGGCCTCCAACTGTTCCAGTAGGGCAATCAAGAATCAGAATAACAATACGAAGAAACTTAGATTTTAATCTACTAAATAATTTCATTGCAGTATTAAAAGAGTTTAAATGAAACAAATTATTACTCAACATGGGTGGGGACTAAATAAATATTTCTGGGATGATTATAAAGTTGATTTTTTAAAAAATAATTGGCATTGGCAAGATAATGAAAGGGGCTATTTTTCGGCAAATAATTATCAAGCAAAATGGATTAAAAGCGAATCTAAAAAAGAAATCAGAATGACTTTGTGCCACTCATTTGGTTTTCATTTAATGCCAAAAAAAATTTTAAAAGAAGCAACTCATATTGTTCTTATAAATTCTTTTAATAATTTTCTTCCTCTAAGTAATAAGAGAAACTTTATTTTGAGGTCCCTAAAAAGAATGGAAACAAAAATCATAAAAGATGAACCTAAGGATATGTTGAAAGAATTTATATATAGATCATTTATGCCAAATCATATGAATAATAGTTTTAAAAATATCTTTTATAAAAGTCTAGAGAGTTTAAATAAAACTCTTCTTTTAAGTGATTTAAAAGAACTTTACATCAATAGAGATTTTCCAGTATTTTTAAGAAAAGATTGCAAAATTATTTTTATAAAATCAGAAAATGATTTGATTCTTGACAACGAATCAAATAAAAACTTTTTAGATTCCTTAAATAAAAAACTTGAAAGCAAGCCAATTTTAATTACATTAGCTCAACAAGGTCATTGCTTGAATAATTTAAATTTATACGAGATCTTACGTAATACACTTAACGATTGAAATGGATAGTAAAAAGTGGAATGAGAAAATACAAAATAATTTCAATGATGCTGCATATCGGTATTTAGAACATTCAAATATTCAGAAATTTTTTGCAAAAAAGATTGTTCATCTTATCAAAGAATTAAATCCCCCAAAAAAAGGTGAATGGATAGATCTAGGATCAGGACCAGGACTATTAGCAGATGAAATAGAAAAAATTTCTTCCCAAAAAGTATCCAGAATTGATTTCAGCAAGAAAATGCTTCTTGAGAATAAATTATCTAGAAAAAAAATATTTTGGGATTTGAATAATGATTTACCTTCTGAAATAAATAACTGTTCTCTATTAACATCTAACTTTTGCATACATTGGTTAAACAACCCAGAAAAGATAATAAAAAATTGGTTTAGCAAATTAACACCTGGAGGTTTTTTAATCATTTCATATCCAACAAAAGATTGTTTTCCTGAATGGAAAGATACTTGTAAAAAAATTAATATTGAATATAGTGGTCTTAATTTCCTTGGCTCTAAAGAATTATTAAAAGATTTCAAATCAATTGAAATACATTATTCAAAACAGTTTAATTATCTTGAAAATTTTGAAGATGTATATAAACTTTTTAGAAGCATTAAAAATGTAGGAGCACAATCAACAAAATGTAAACGCAAAACAGTAAAAGAGTTAAAGGAAATTCAAAAGTTTTGGCCAAAGAATTACAATAATACAGTGAACCTTTCATGGCAAATTGAGATTCAAATCATAAAGAAATTATGAGTAGTCACAAAAATATTTTCAAATTTATAATTTGTGGAACAGATACTGATATTGGGAAAACTTTAATAAGCTCTTTTTTTGTTAAAGGATTAAATTCCTTTTATTGGAAACCTATTCAAAGTGGGATTGAATCGCAAACTGATAGTCAAACTGTTGAAAAACTTGCACAAGTTAGTAAAGAGAAAATAATCAAAGAAGCTTATGTCTTTACAAAACCTCTATCTCCGCATTGGGCTGCTGAAATAGATCAAAAAGTTATTAACTTTGACAAGTTGAGATTGCCAAAAGTACCAGGATCACTGATTATAGAAACTGCAGGTGGATTAATGGTTCCAATAACACGCAATTTTTTGCAAATAGATCAAATAAAAGAATGGAATCTTCCTGTAATACTTGTATGTAAAAGCTCACTTGGCACTCTTAACCATACCCTGCTTAGTATTGAGGCCTTAAAACGAAGAAATATTGAGATTTTAGGTTTAGTAGTCAATGGAGAAAAACACCTAGATAATCCAAAAACTCTTGTTGATTTTAGTGGTATTCCCTTAATTACTGAATTTCCTTACATCAAAAAAATGGAATCAAATAATTTAGATATACTATGGAAAGAACTAGACATAAAAAATAAGTTGATCTCACTATTAAACTCAAAAATAAGTTAAATGAAATCTTTGGATTCAAAAACTCCAAATCAAGATTGGCACCCAAATATTTGGCCACCTTTTACGCAAATCAAAAACAGCAAACCGCAGATAGAAATAACTCATGGTAAAGATGCCCTCCTATTTACTAAAGATCCTGAAAAAGAACTAATAGATGCAATTAGTAGTTGGTGGGTAACTCTTCATGGTCATAGTAACGAATATATTGCGGATGCCATTTTTGATCAGGCAAAAAAACTTGAGCAAGTTATATTTGCTGATTTCTTACATCCACAGGCAAGAAAATTAGCGGAAAGACTTAGTGAATTAACAAAACTAGAAAGATTATTCTTTTCTGATAACGGTTCTACTGCAGTGGAAGTCGCCTTAAAAATTGCATTCCAATCATGGCAAAATAGAGGAGAGACAAGAACTCAAATAGTAGCTTTTGATGGCGCCTATCATGGTGATACATTTGGCGCAATGGCTTTAGGTGAAAGAAATATTTTTAATGAGAATTTCGATAATCTAATGTTCCCAGTTAGAAGAGTCCCATGGCCTGCAACTTGGATGAACGATGAAGAAGTAGAAAATAAAGAGAATAAGGCGATCCAAAAATTAGAAACTCTTCTTAAAACTCCCACAGTTGCAGTAATCCTTGAGCCACTTGTTCAAGGAGCAGGAGGGATGAATATGGTTAGGCCTCAGTTTATAAAAAAAGTTTCAGAAATTATAAAAAATAATAATTCTTTGTTAATTGCCGATGAAGTATTGACTGGGTTTGGAAGATGTGGAACCCTTTTTGCTTTTCAAAAGGCAAAAATCATTCCTGATTTAATAAGTATTTCAAAGGGTTTAACTGGTGGATTTTTACCGATGGGAATAACTTTATGTAAAGAAAAAATTTTTCAATCCTTTGTTGATGATTCCCCAAGAAAAACTTTTTGGCATGGACATAGTTTTACTGCTAATCCTTTGGGTTGTGCTGCAGCAAACGCTAGCCTTGATTTATTAGAAAAAGAACCACAAAAATACCTTTCATTTGAAGAAAAACATTTATCTCATCTAATTAAATTTATAAACTTACCTTATATAAAAAAGGTAAGGGTATCCGGCACAATTGCTGCCTTCGATTTAGATATTGGGAACAAAAAAGGTTATTTCAATAATATTGGGAAAGAAATAAAGAGTCTTGCAATGGAGCAAGGTTTATTCATTAGGCCCCTCGGGAATGTTATTTACCTCTTGCCACCTCTCTGTATAACAGATGATCAATTGGGGAAAAGTTACTGGATAATAAGGCAAATCTTAGACAATCTTTAGATAGAAGTTTAAGGTCCCTGCAGTATCGCATTTTCCACATCTTCCCTATTAATGCAGTAGGAAAATAGTCTTTTAGTTTCTTGTCCTTCACTTTCCCATATAACACTTAAATCTTCTTGTTCAAAAATAATAGTTGCATTCCAATTTGAAAGTAACAGATACCATTTAGATGGATTATTAATATCCTTCACAGCACCTAAATCAGTTAGCCACAATTCCAATGATTGCAGTGAATTTTGATTGATAGGTTTTTTAGAGGGATTCACAGATTTTTTTTAAAAATTATTTAATTAGCCAAAGCGGTATTGTCTCTAATTCTTTTCCAGTAAAAGAAGCAATAAAAATTGAACCAATTAAACTTATAGAAATGATGATAATTAAAAGAAACAACGAAAACAATTCTCCATTTGAAAAAGGTCTTCTATTTCCTATTAAATTTTGATTATTAGAATCGATTACTAAATTGTTTAAAACGTTAGTATTATTTGTAATCCTAGAGTTTTCTTTTAGTTTGTCATCATATATTTTCCTTAAATTACTATTATTTAAATGTTCATAAGCTTCAAGAACCTCTTGAAATTTACTTTTAGCAACGTCTATTTCTAATGAAGTTGTATCGGGATGCAACTCAATAGAAAGTTTACAAAATGCCTTTCTTAATTCATGATTGGATGCATTTTCATTTACACCTAAAATTTTATAATAGGAAGTTTCCCCTTTCAAAATAATCTTTTATTAATATTGTAATTCTAATAAATTTTTACTTAATAGAATGTATTTAATGGATGGTAAAAATTCATATTTATAACGAAATGAAAAAACAAAACATTCCAGAAGAAATCCTTTCCTTAATAACTGAAGAAGAAATAAATTTATTTCAAGAGTTACAGATTAAAATTAAAGAATTAAATAATAAGACCAATCTCACAAGATTAACTGATGGTGATGATTATTGGGTATCTCAAGTTTTTGACAGCATTTGGCCATTCAAGGCTTTCAAGAATATTAATTTTGATAATAAAAAATTTTTAGATATTGGATCAGGCTGTGGCTTCCCAGGTTTAGCTTATGCAATAACTCATCCTAATTCTGAGATATACCTAATTGATTCTTTGAAAAAGAAAACAGATGCAATAAAAATTTTAGTTGAGCAGATCAATTTCAAAAACAATATTCATGTAATCAATGATCGTGTTGAGAATTTAGCCCACCAATCGTCAATGAGAAATAATTTTAATATTGCAACAACTAGAGCGGTTAGTAATCCATCAACAGTTTCAGAATATATACTACCAATGTTAAAAAAAGAAGGGTTTGGAGTTTTATATTGTGGCAAATGGACGAATCAAGAAAGCAAAAATTTAGATAAAACTTTAGAAATATTAGAAGGGAAAGTTAAAGATAAAAAAGAGATACTATTACCGAGAAATAAAGGCGCCCGAAATATTATTCTTATTCAACCAAAGAATTTTTGTCCTGAAATTTACCCAAGAAAAGTTGGCAAACCTGAAAAAAATCCATTATGAAATTATTTTCTTGATAATCTTTTAGTATTCTTATCTCCGAACTTTTCTTTTAAATTTCTCAATTTTTTTATAACTTTTTTTGGATTTATATGACCTTCTAATACTTCCAATAATTGCCCTTCAGAAACATCTACATCTAGTAAATTCGCGTTGAATCCTGGGAACCAGTGGCTTCCGTTACCAAGCAATTGATATCTAGCTCTTGCATATCCATCCATACCCAACCAATCAATTAAATTTGAAAGCCAAAGCAGAACAGGAATATTAATATTTCCCGGAGTATATTCCCAACTTGGTAAATTTCTATTCCAATTATGATGCCACTCTAAACCTAAGGAATTAATTGATTCCTGCCTTAATTTGTTAATTATCTTAGGCACATACTTCTCAGATTCTGATAACAACGAGACAGCTTCTAAATGCAGAGCAAAATCTGTCTCTTTTGCAATACCGACACTTAAAGTATGGACATTTTGATTTCTTAAGCAAAAAAGATCATTAAAAACTATAGGATGAAGTGGTTTACAAAATTCCAACATTTTTCTTGAGGGAGTATGAAGATGTCCCCCTTTATCAGTGGGACTTATTATGAAAACCCCAAGATCATGCTTATTGGCTAAATTAATAACCTTTGTATTTTCCTGATTAATGAAATACCAGTGCAAATTTACATAATCAAATAAGTTTGTTGATATGGCCTTTTCAATCAGTGAAGATTTTCCATGAGTTGAAAATCCAATAGATCCAATTAAATTTTCTTTTTGAAAATTCCTCAAAATATCTATGCAACCTCCATCTCGAATAGTCTGATTTAGATGTTCAGCAGTATTGATACCATGTATTGCTAACAAATCAATTTTTTTAACTTTCAATTTTTCAATGCTAGATATTACATCTCGCTCAAAAATTTCCGGATCACTATTTGGTGGAATCTTTGTTTGGATTATATTTGGGATTTTCTTAGTATTCTTAAAACACATCCCTAATTGCACCTCAGAAGTTCCATAGTACTTGGCAGTTTCTACATGACTTAAGCCATATTGTGTTGCAAGATCTAATATATTTTCTACTTTATTTTGTTCTTCGTATGAAACCTCAGAAAAATCTAATTGATCCCAACTTTTTTGAAATCTCATACCACCTAAAGATAAAACAGGAATCTTCAGATTGGTTCTACCAAATCTACGATATTGCATCTTTTTGATATTAGTGCTTATTCATTCTCGGTGGCTTTCCAAATGTTTGAAACATATCCCTATCGAGACTATTCTCTAAATCATCTAATTCTTCAAATTTGACCCAATGAATACAATCAACAGGGCATGTATCTATTGCTTCTTGAATGACATCAGAACTATCTCCATCTTGCCTGATAGCTCTACTTCTACCATGAAATTCATCAACAGTGAAAGTGTTCGAAGCGACGTGAACACAGTACTGACAACCAATACACTTTGCTTCATCAACCCATACAGCTTTTTCGGCTAACTGGCCACCTAAAACTGGCTCATAACCTGTAATCTCAACATTTTCTTCAGTACTATGAAATGGATCCGTGAAATCCATATATTGACACTAGTTTTCCCACTTGGTTAAGACCAATTCAATAGAACCATCATTTTTATTTTTTTGCTCTACTATTTGATAACCATCTTCATGCGTTTTGGAAATAATTGTTTGGTAAGCATACATTTGTGTAACTTTTGAGATGAATCTTTCTACTGGAATCTCAAATTTCCATAGATCAAGGTCAGTAACTAATTCATAAGCAGCAGAATTGTTATCCCATTTAAATCCAACTTTCGTATCACCAGGTAAATTCATACTTATATCAACTGCTGTAAATTGACCTTTATATCCTTTTACAAACTTTTCTTCTTGATTAATACTATAACCGAAATGATTTAAAGCCTTAATTAATGGCTCTACTTCTTTGAGCTGAGTTTTAATTGTACTAAAATGTGACATTAGATTCGTTATTTAATTGTGTTAAGTTTTCACTTTGATTAGAGATGAAAGCATCAGAAGTTTTATTCTTGACTGTAACTTTACCGAGAGCGTCTTCGAGATTTTTTGTAACTTCATCGCATGAATTACCAGTAAATCCCTCAACAGTCTCTTCAACTCTTCCGTCTTGATGAATTTTGAATCTCAATGTTTTTTGAGGCATTAAATTCAAGTACTGAGTACTTTTACTTTATATAGAATAACGAAAATATTTTGTTTCAGTTGGTACAAGTTAATTAATTTTAATTTTTATATTGAATATCTGATAAATAAATTAATTATCTAGTGTTCTTGTAAAAAAATAAAGATTTTTAATTATAAAAACCTTGCATCCCCATTGAATCAAGGGCAGTTTTTGCTTCTTCCATAACAGATGGCTCTTTATCGAAGAGGGCTATCTTAGTACATTCATCAACAAAACTCTCTTGGAATGTATTGTTTAATTTTTCGTACAACCTACACAATGACCAAATACAATTACTTCTTACACCTGATTCATTATCTATCTTTAAACTTATTAAAAGTTGTTCTGCTGCTAATTGAGCGTTCTCAAAAGAAACATTTCCAATTTCAGCTAAAGAACTTGATGACCATAACCTTACTGCAGCCACATCATTCTTTAAAGCATTTATTAATGGTTCTAAGACAATTTGGTTATCATAATTAGCTAAGCTCCATGCAGTTGCTCTTCTGACATAAGCATTATCATCTGTCTTCAAAAGACTGACAAGTTTCTGGACTGCGCTAGGACATGGATTACGACCTAAAGCATATACAGCACTCATTCTTTCAACAGGGCAAGGTTGATCAAGCAATGGTAATAAAAGGGGGAAAGATCTTTGATCTCTATACTCACAAAATATTCGTAAGCCTTGTATTCGCTCTTCTCTATTACCTTTGAGCAATTTCAAAGCTTCATCACACTCTTGACTAATATTTAAATTTTTTGAAAAAGCATCTTCGTCAATTTGTTCTAAAGGATCTATTTCAATCTCTAAAGCCAATTCTCTTGCTAAAACATCTGGATCAACGGCAATTTCCGCTAGGCTTTCTTTTTTAGGATCCTCATTTTTCGTCATTGTAAAAAAACTAAAAATATTAATTCATGGGGGCAGGAGACATCATATCTCCTGGCAACCAAATTCTTGCACTTACCGCAAAGAAAGCAATCCCAAACAGTGCGACGATAGCGAATGGTAAAATTTTTGTCTTAATAAAACCCAAAGAATCAAATCATATTTAGTCAATAATAACCTGTTTAAGAGACTTTTAAAAAATTTTTATTAGATAATATTATTTACTTTTTGAATTTTGTCTTAGCTGACCACATGCAGCATTTTTATCTAGACCTCTGCTTTTTCGCAAACTGACAGCGATGCCATTATGAGAAAGTCTAGATTGAAATGATTGAAGATTTTTTAGAGAAGCTCTTTGGAATTCAACCTCATCAATTTGGTTGTATTGTATTAAATTTACGTGGCATTGAAACCCTTTCAACAAATTACTTAATTCATTGGCGTGTTCTAATTTATCATTAACTCCACTTAGCATTAAATATTCAAAACTAATCCTCCTACCAGTTTCTCTTACATATTGCTTACAGTCTTCAATGATATTTTCGATCTCGTAGTTTTTTGCACTTGGTATTATCGTTTCTCTTGTTTTTTGGTTTGAAGCATGTAAGCTTATTGCTAATGTAAATTGACAATTACCTAATATTTGAAAAGACTTTGCTGATAATTTATTTATCATTTTAGGGACAGCGACAGTGCTTACAGTTATCTTTCTCTGGCTAATTTGAAAATCCTCATTTATAGATCTAATTGACACTAGCAACTCATCAATATTTAGTAGAGGCTCGCCCATACCCATGAAAACAATATTGGTTACTTTTCTGTTCATTTCATTTTCGATAAATAAAATTTGATCTAAAATTTCACTTGCTTTTAAAGATCTCATCAAACCTTCCTTACCAGTTGCACAAAATTTGCAGTCCATTGGGCAACCAACTTGACTAGAGAGACAAGCAGTTAATCTTTTTTCAGTGGGTATACCAACACACTCAATACTTTCATTATCGCCTGTAGACATTAACAACTTTAGAGTGCCATCGTTAGCTAATTTTTTTTCCTGAACAGTTAGCTCACTTAATTTAAAACCATCGTCTTTTAACTTCTTTCTAAAATCTAAGGGTAAGACTTCGATTTGATCAATACTTTTCTTCTTATTTCTATAGTTATAAATCCAATTATAGATTTGACGACCCCTATAAGCAGCTTGACCATAATCTAAAGCTACATTTTCTAAATCTTTAACACTACTTCCAAGAAGATTTTTCAAATTAAATAGTCTTTATTTAAAAACTATTTTTACCATAACAGCAAACCGTGTTTTAAAAAGAATTCTGTAAGAATAAGCGCGATAAAACCAATCATAGCAATTCTTCCATTAAGTCTTTCATTATAAAAGTGAAATCCATAACGAGGTATTTTTCTTTTGGGGACAATCTCTGGCTTAATCATCACTTAAAATTCAAAAATCTATTCTAGTTAATAAAAATAATAATAGATAATATTTATTCATCAGAGAGAAGTCCCTCTTCCTGCAACCCCTCCAATGCTGCAGGATCTGGTAATTGATCTTCAGAGAATTGATTTTCAGCATTAGGTCTTGCGAAGGCCGCAAAATTACTCGAAGAGGGATCGATACCATGTCGGTTTCTCGTTGTCTCCAAATCTTCATCACTAGGATCATCAAGTATTGCTGTAGAGCTTACTGCAGGTGATTGTGGCATATCAACTGTATAGTCTGGCCTTAAGTTCTGTGCTCTTCTGTAGCCCCCAGATTCTTCTGCGAGGATATCGGGATGAGGACCAGCCTCAGAGGATAATTCTTCCACAAAACCACTAAAACCAGTACCAGCAGGTATTAATCTACCAATGATTACATTTTCTTTTAAACCTCTTAACCAATCAGATTTACCTTCAATTGCTGCTTCTGTAAGAACTCTTGTTGTTTCTTGGAACGATGCTGCTGAAATAAAGCTATCTGTATTGAGAGAGGCTTTAGTAATTCCTAATAAAACAGGAGTAAATTGTGCTGGAGCTCCTCCTGTAATTGCCATCGCTTGGTTTGTATCTTCAACTTGCCTCATCTCAATGAGTTCGCCAGGCAAAAGAGTAGTATCCCCTGCATCTTCTATTCGAACCTTACTTGTCATCTGTCTAACAATAACTTCGATATGCTTATCATCGATTGCTACACCCTGTGACTTGTATACGTTTTGGACCTCATTTACCATACTTCTTTGTAGTTTTGATATAGATTCTCGAGCTGCATCAATGAGAGGTTTCTGATCTTTTAAATCATTGAAATAGCAATCTAGTAGTTCATGCGGATTAATTGGACCATCGGTTAAAGATTCTCCACCTGTAACTTGTTGTCCATCACTAACCATAATATTTTTTCCAATTAATAGTTGATATTCATTCACTAAATCATCTTTTTCAATAACTGATAAAGAAACTGATTCTTCATCATTACCTTGTTTAATCTGAACAATTCCAGATTTTTTACATAGAATCGCAGAATCTCTAGGTCTCCTTGCCTCTAATAACTCTTCAATACGGGGTAATCCTTGTACGATATCTCCAGTTTTCTGCCTTTCAAAAACAAGTAAAGCTAAACCATCTCCCCTAAGAACCAAATCTCCGTCTTTAACATGCAAAACTGAATCAGGAGAAACCATATAAGGCCTGCCAAGTCTTAAGGTTACTGAACTACTAGAAATTTCTTCTATTTCTCCACAAGAAGTTGATTTTACAGACTTACTAATAAGATCACCATCAACTACACGATCACCAACTTTAACTACTGCTTTATCACTAATTTCAATTTTAATTTTATCTTCTTCTCTTTCAACAATTAACCTTCTAATTGGCTCATCATCAACAATATTAGGTAGTTGAACCAATCCCTTCTCTTTACAAAGAATTTGAGTAGTAGCTATTACATCTCCTGCTTTTACTAATTGGTTATTATTGACTTGCAGTTCAGTATGTGTTGAGCCATGACTGGAGTCAGATACAGTATCTCTTCTTACAAGAATGGACTCCAATATTACTAAATTTAATCTACTGATTGAAGCATCATTTTCATCTTTAATCGACTCGACGTCAATAGTCATTTGAGGAGTAGCATCAAAGCTTTCAATGCTTAAATGTGTTCTAAGCAATTCAACTCCTTCTACTGATTTTATCAATTCGCCATCTTTATAGGTAAGCCTTTGGATAGCTTTCAAGCCTAAATGTGGTCCTTTTTCCTGCTTAACATGTGATAGTTCGGGTAATTCCGCTTCGTCAGGAATAGTAAATTCTTCAACAGTTCTTAATAACAAACCTCGACATTTAGGTGTTTCTAATTTTTGAACAAATAGAATTTCTTTATTATCAACACCATCTAAAATCTTTTCGCCTGGATTTACAAGACTTCCTTCTTCTGTAAATCTATTCAAAATTTCTTCATCATCACACTCATGAAAAGTTCCATTTCTCACAGTAATTTCTCGAAGGATATCATTTTTCTGTGTAACAGTAACAATTCCTGATGTTTGACAAAAAATATCTTTTACAACTTCTGTTCCAGCTTCAATCCATTTCATATCTTCGATCATTAGAAGAGATATGTCCTTATTGATTTCATGTGTCTCTTGAGGAATCCAAAGCAATGTCCCTCCTTGACTCACCTCAAAACCATTTTTAGATGATCTTGCTTTTTTAACACTTAATCCTGGTGCATACTTTACTAGACCACCAGTTTTTGTACGGAACCTTTCGTCCGTCAAATCCGCTATTACTTCACCATTACTGATTTTACTTCCAGGAGAAATATTTAAACGATAAGATGTACCATCACTAGATTCCAAATTATATATTTGACCTGAGTGAGTAGATTCTTCAATTAATTTAAAATTAGTTAAAGACATTGAAGTAGTAACAATCTGAACTTCTCTTGAATCTCCTATTGATTCTCTTAATCGAACTTGTCCTCCAAACTCACTTGATTGACTTGCTTCTGCTAAAACAGTCCCTTCAACTACAGATTTTCCAGATTGTACAACCGGTCTTGCATTAGGTGGTAAGTTATAAACATCTCCAGCTAAAACCCACAATCTGCCCAATCTTTGAGCTTTTAACGTAATATTACCCTGCCTATCAGTTACCTCATTTGGTTGAATAACTTTGTCGTACCTTACTTGACCAGCTAAATCACAGATAACATCTTTTGTTGCCTTTTCAACACTCTTTTTCACTGCTCCAGCAGTAATCTGAGCAACGGTTATGTCAGAAATAATTTCTTCACCATCATCTACAAATAAAAGAGATCCACTAGAAACTTCAATTTTTTGAGTTTTACCAGAATTATTTCCTTGAGGAACTATCTTTAGTATAAAATCAACTTCCGCTTGTTTAGCTTCTACGCCATGTGGGGTTCTATAACCTCTAACCTTTGCTTTTGAACTAAATTCAACTTTACCAGAAATTTTTGATCTTACTACTCCACTTTCAGCAGTTGATACACCTCCAGTATGAAAAGTTCTCATCGTCAATTGAGTTCCTGGCTCACCAATAGATTGAGCAGCAATAATTCCAACCGCCTCACCTAAATCAACCAAGTGATTATGTGCCAATGCCCATCCGTAACACCTTCTACAAACAGATCTATTTGCTTCACATGTTAATGGGGATCTTATTTTTACTTTTTCAATAGATGCTTTCTCAATTTCTCCAGACAATAGGGGGTCAATTGCGGTGTTTTGAGGAATAACAAGATTTTCTTCAGCATCAAAAATATCTTCAGCGGTAAGCCTACCAAGCAGCCTCATTCCAAACTTACCATCTTCAGCTTCAACAACTATTGATCTTTCAGTTCCACAATCTTCTTCTCTAACAATTACATCTTGAGCGACATCAACTAATCTTCGAGTCAAATAACCAGAATCAGCTGTTCTTAAGGCAGTATCCACCAAACCTTTCCTTGCTCCATATGAAGAAATTACATATTCAGTAACAGTGAGTCCTTCTCTGAAATTAGTTCTTATTGGCAAGTCAATTATTTCTCCTTGAGGGTTAGCCATTAGTCCCCTCATGCCAACAAGTTGTCTTACTTGAGACATATTACCCCTGGCCCCTGAATTAGCCATCATCCAAACAGAATTTAGAGGATCATTTTGATTGAAATTATTCTTAACAGCATCTACCAATCTTTCATTAGTTTCAGTCCAGGTATCTATAACTTTTGTGTGCCTTTCTACTTCGGTAATTTCACCAAGTCTATAGCATTCTTCTGTAGCAGATATTTGCTCTTCAGCTTGACCTATTAAATCTTGCTTAGCTTCGGGAACTTTTAAGTCATCAACTGAGATAGAGACAGCAGCTTGGGTAGCATATTTAAATCCTAGGTCCTTTAGATTATCAGCCATGGCAGCGGTTATAGCAGTTCCATGAGTTTTATAAGCCCAAGAGACTAAATTTTTTAAGGCTTTCTTATCAACAACCTTATTCTTGAATGATGGCGGCGTTTTAACGAGGTCAGGCATCAAAACTGGATTATTATTTTTTGAATTTTTAGTAGTTTTACGTACTCTAGATGTTTTTTTAGGTTTAGATGAAGTCATGGTTTTTTAGTAAATGAAAAATGGTGTTTAAAGATTACGTTTTAGATACAGAATCGATGATGGTATAGTTCATAACCACTCTCCCAACAGTTGTCAGCACAAATCTACTTATTAAATTATTATCAGAATCAAATCTGTCTCTTTTTAAATTCCAGATTTCTAATCTTGAGCCATCTTCTAGCTCTTGAGTTTTTTGTGGGTTACGCATTTCGTCTTCATCTTCAACTTCTCCATTAAATCTAACCCAAACCCATTCATGTAGGCTGAGTCGTTTATCTTCAAAAGCAAAAATGACATCTTCTAATGAAGCAAAAGTAGTATTACTATCTCCGAATTCTGGTTTTTGATAATTCGGTTGCAAAGCCGTGAGATAATAAGATCCCAAAACCATATCTTGAGATGGCGTCACAATTGGTTCACCAGTAGCAGGAGAAAGAATATTATTACTTGCTAACATAAGCATTCGTGCTTCAGTTTGTGCCTCTAAAGCCAAAGGAACATGGACTGCCATTTGATCTCCATCAAAGTCAGCATTAAATGCAGGACAAACTAAAGGATGAAGTTGTATCGCTCTACCTCCAACTAATTTTGGTTCAAAAGCTTGAATTCCTAAACGATGCAGCGTAGGGGCTCTATTCAAAAGAATTGGATGACCTTCGATAACTTCCTGAAGTACTTGCATAACTTCGTCATCGGCTTTTTGTATTAACTTCTTGGCAGCTTTAATATTATTTACAATGTTTTGGCGTATTAATCTATGAATTACGAAAGGTTGAAAGAGCTCTATCGCCATTTCTTTTGGGAGACCACACTGATGCATTTTTAATTTTGGCCCAACAACTATTACAGATCTTCCTGAATAGTCAACACGCTTACCGAGAAGATTCTGTCTAAATCTTCCCTGTTTTCCTTCAATTATGTCACTTAAGGACTTAAGAGCTCTATTATTTGCTCCAACAACAGTCCTTCCTCGCCTTCCATTATCTATGAGAGCATCAACTGCCTCTTGCAGCATTCTTTTTTCATTTCTCACTATAATTTCAGGAGCTAAAATTTCTTGAAGCCTGGCTAGTCTATTATTTCTATTTATGACTCTTCTATATAAGTCGTTTAAATCTGAAGTTGCAAATCTTCCCCCATCAAGCTGAACCATAGGTCTAAGATCTGGAGGTATAACAGGAATTGCGTCTAAAACCATCCATTCTGGTTTTGCATTAGTCGCAATGAAATTATCAATGACTCTTATCCTTTTTATAAGTTTTGCCCTCTTTTGCCCTTTGCTATTGGTAATTTCTTCTCTAAGCTCCTCTGCAACCTGATTTAAATCAAGGTCCTCAAGTAATTGCTTCAGTGCCTCAGCGCCTATTCCTACAAAAGGTTCATTTTCGATAGTTGAATCTTCAGCATAAATTTCATCTTCAATTTCCAGCCACTCATCCTCAGTTAGTAATTGCTTATATTTGAGATCTTTATGATCACCAGGGTCCAAAACAACATAACAATTAAAATAGACTATCTGTTCTACATCCCTAAGCGGAATATCCAAAAGTATTGCAACGTAACTAGGGATTCCTTTCAAATACCAAACATGGGAAACTGGCGCAGCTAGTTTTATATAGCCCATCCTATGTCTTCGTACTCTACTTTCAGTAACTTCAACTCCACATCTCTCGCAAACAATGCCGCGATGTCTTACTCTTTTGTACTTTCCACAATGACATTCCCAATCTTTAGATGGCCCAAAAATCTTTTCACAAAACAAACCATCCATTTCTGGTTTAAGTGTCCTGTAATTGATAGTTTCAGGTTTAGTAACTTCACCAACTACTTGTCCATTTGGCAATGTCCTCTGCCCCCAATCCATTATTCTTTTCGGAGAGGCTATTGAAATTTTGACGTAATCAAAGTGATTTTCAGTTCTTAAGTTGCTGTTTGTCATTTTTAGTGAATTTAAATTAAAAGGTTTTAATTGAGTATTTAATCTTCCTCGTATTCAGAGGTTCCCAATGATTCATAAGTAGGCCTTGATGGAGTATTTCTTCTGGGATTGATATCTTGCATTAAATCTACCTCTTTCCCTTCATCTGTATAAACACCTATATCCAAACCTAAAGATTGTAGTTCCCTCATTAGAACTTTAAATGACTCAGGAGTACCAGGCCTTGGGATCGGTTTACCTTTCACGATTGCATTAAGAGCTTCATTTCTTCCTTGCATGTCATCAGATTTAACTGTTAACAATTCCTGAAGAGTATAAGCTGCCCCATAAGCTTCAAGAGCCCATACTTCCATTTCTCCAAGCCTTTGTCCTCCCTGTTGAGCTTTACCACCCAATGGTTGCTGTGTAACCAAAGAGTAAGGTCCAGTGGATCTAGCGTGAATTTTATCATCCACCAAATGAACTAATTTGAGGAAGTGAGAGTATCCTACCGCAACTGGCTGATCAAAGGGTTCCCCTGTCCTCCCATCTTTCAGTAATAACTTTCCGGGATCTTCAGGATTATAAACCCATGCTTTACCTGGCTGTTTTGAAGCTTCTTCTAAAAATGCTTGAACAGTTTGATGTGATTTTTCAGCTCCATACATTTCATCAAATGGAACGACTTTAACCCTACAATTTAAGTTAGAAGCTGCCCAGCCCATCAATAATTCAAAAACTTGACCTACATTCATCCTACTTGGAACTCCTAAAGGATTAAGAACTATATCTACAGGCGTTCCATCAGGTAAATAGGGCATATCTTCTCTAGGCAAAATTCTACTAATTATTCCTTTATTTCCATGCCTCCCAGCCATTTTGTCACCTACTTGAATTTTCCTTCTCTGAGCCACGTAAACTCTAACAACCATGTTGGCTCCTGGAGGTAATTCATCACCCTGTTCTCTAGTATAAATACGGACATCCAAAACTCTTCCCTTTTCAGTTTTAGGTACCCTGAGAGAATTATCTCTCACATCTCGAGCCTTTTCACCGAAAATAGCTCTTAACAGTTTTTCTTCAGGTGGTTGGTCTGATTCCCCTTTGGGAGTCACTTTTCCCACAAGAATATCTCCACTTTCGACAAAAGCACCAATTCTAATAATTCCCATCTCATCAAGATTATTCAAGCTTTCTTCAGAGATGTTAGGAATCTCTCTCGTTATTTCTTCAGGTCCTAACTTCGTTTGTCTCGCTTCAATTTCATATTTTTCAATATGTACAGAAGTATATAAATCATCAGTTACCATCCGCTCGCTCACAAGAATTGCATCTTCGTAGTTGTATCCCTCCCATGGCATGTAAGCAATTAAAACATTTTGGCCAAGGGCTATTTCACCTCCTTCACAAGCGGATCCATCTGCTAAAACCTGTCCAGATATAACTCGATCTCCAATTTTCACTATGGGTCTTTGGTTTAAGCAAGTATCTTGATTTGATCTTTGATATTTCTGAAGATAGTGAAAATGTTCATTACCATGCTCATCTGTAACAACAATTTCATTAGCGTCTACGTAAGATACAGTTCCATTTACTTTTGTAATGGGAACCATCCCCGAATCTCTAGCAACTTGAGACTCTAAACCTGTACCAACTAAAGGACGTTCTGGCCTAAGCAATGGAACGGCTTGGCGTTGCATATTAGATCCCATGAGAGCTCTGTTAGCATCATCATGTTCCAAGAAAGGAATTAGTGAAGTAGCAACTGAAATTACCTGGACCGGAGAAAGCTGAACATAATCAACTTGATGGGGAGGTACTTTTTCAAAATCCTGTCTATATCTTACGGGTATAAGATTAGCAATTATATTGCCCTCCTTATCGGTCGCTACGTCTCCTGGAGCTACCCTACATTCATCTTCTAAATCAGCAGAAAGATAAACAGGATTACCTTCTTTATTAACTTTACCGTTATTAACCTCCCAAAAAGGTGTTTCAATAAAACCATACTCATTAACTCTCGCGTGGGTAGCTAAAGAGTTTATAAGTCCTGCGTTAGGACCTTCAGGAGTTTCGATAGGACATAATCTTCCATAATGTGAAGGGTGTATATCTCTCACCGCAAACCCTGCTCTTTCTCGAGTTAAACCTCCTGGACCTAATGCTGAGATTCTTCTCTTATGTGTTAATTCAGCCAGAGGATTAGTTTGATCCATGAATTGACTTAATTGACTGGAGCCAAAAAATTCCTTTATAGCAGCAACCAAAGGTTTGGGATTAACCAGTTGGGCAGGCGTTAGAGAATCTGTTTCTCCGACAGTCATTCTCTCTTTGATAATTCTCTCTAAACGATTAAGTCCAACCCTGACTTGATTTTGAAGAAGTTCCCCTACAGATCTAACCCTTCGATTACCAAGGTGGTCAATATCATCCAAACTAGCGCCGCCAATATCCAATTCTAGGTTAATTAAATAATCAATAGTAGAAAGAACATCTTCATGAGTAAGTGTTCTTACTTCGTCAGGTACGGTAAGTCTCAATTTTTTATTAATTTTATATCTACCTACTCGGCCTAAATCATATCTTTTGGGATCAAAAAATCTACTGTGTAATAGCTGTTGTCCACCAGAAACGGAGGGTGGTTCGCCAGGACGTAGCTTCTTATATAGTTCAAGTAATGCCTGATCTTCTGAATTTATGCCCTCGTCATTCGCTGACTCAATTGATTTTTGATAAAACTCTGGATGTCTAATTTTATCGACCACATCATTATCTGAAAGACCCATCGCTCTCATAAGCACGTGAGCATTAATCTTTCTAGTTTTATCAACTCTCACATAAAGTAAATTATTTTTGTCAGTCTCGAATTTTAACCATGCGCCTCTATTAGGTATAACGCTAGCGTTGTAAGTTCTTCGACCATTTTTATCCAGTTCGTCTTTGAAATATACTCCAGGGCTTCGAACAATTTGATTGACAATTACTCTTTCGGCACCGTTAATAATGAAAGTTCCTCTTTCAGTCATTAATGGTAATTCACCAATAAATACTTCCTGTTCTTTGATTTCTCCTGTCTCTTTATTAATTAATCTGCAAGTTACATACATCTGAGATGCAAAAGTAGCATCTCTTCTTTTGGCTTCCTCAACATCATGTCTAGGTCTTTTTAACCTGTACTCTTCACCGATAAAATGTAATTCTAATTTTCCTGTGTAATCAGAAATGGGAGAAAAATTTTGTAATTCTTCTATTAAACCCTTTTCCAAAAACCATTTAAAGCTTGCTCTTTGTACTTCAACTAAATCTGGTAGATAAGTAGCTGTTTTTGCTACCTGTAAAGCGCTACTGCTCATCCAAGAAATCCTGCGATTTTGTGAGATTTACTATTTACTTTTAATCTACTCAATTATCTAAATCCTTAACTTTTCACTTAATATGATGAGATGTCATAAATCTTGATTTCAACAAAAATTAATTTAATTAAGAAGAATTAAATTTTGTTTAATGCTGAAAAACTACTAATTGCGTAAGTTAAAGCTAAATAATTAAGAAAAATTTCCAGTAATTCCTAATACTAACAGTTGCTGCGTCAAATTAACAAGTCAAATTTAAACAAATCTTCAGCATTCTTAGATGACTCTTTTGCAATGGTAATTAATTCCGTAGATCTTAAATCTGCCAAAAACTTAGCCACATTTTCAACAAATGCAGGTTCATTTCTTTTACCCCTATGAGGAACAGGTGCTAAAAAGGGGGAGTCCGTCTCTATTAAGTATTTGTCATTAGGTACTATTTTTGCACATTCATGAATTTCATACGCTTTAGGAAAAGTTAATATTCCACTAAAACTGATATAGAAGCCAAGATCCAAGAATTGCTTCATTTCGTTTGGGGTTCCTGTCCAACAATGAAGTACACCTTTAGGGCATTTTCCTTTTCTAAAAAGGTCATTACATATTGCAATCATTTCATTTGCAGCATCTCTACAATGGATAATCACAGGCAACTCGAGTTCGCAAGCTAACTCCATTTGAGGAATAAGAGCATCAATTTGCATATTTTTATTTTCATTTTTAAAAAAATCCAAACCTAATTCCCCAATTGCGACAACTCTTCTATCTTCTTGAGCTGATCTTCTTAATAGAGATTTGGAGCTTTGTTCCCACTTTTCTGATTCTAACGGATGCAAACCAACTGAATAGTAAATTTCATCAAATTCATGAGATATTTTTTTCAACTTAGGAATTTCTTTAAATTCACAACAAGCATGAACTAATTTTTTCACACCTTTAGAACGTAATCTTAGAACAACATCTTCAAGGTCTTTTTCAAAATTTTCAAATATTAAATGACAGTGTGAGTCTATGAGTTCAATATCGCCCATAAATTTGATCTACCTTTACTTGCTGGTAAGTGTAGTTTTTACAAAATTATTGATTTTCGATTTTTTATTAGCACCGTTATTCTTATGAAGAACATTTTTTTTCACTGCTTTATCAATTAAACTAAAAGCTTTATTAAGACTTGTTTTCACTAAATTTTTATTATCCTCATTAGGGTTCTTTTTATATTTTTCGCAATTCTCTAAGGTTTTTTTTGTTACTGTCCTGACTGTAGATTTATATGACTTATTTATTAAACGATTTCTTTCGGCAATTTTTATTCTCTTTTTTGCTGATTTGTTATTGGCCACAGAGGATACATTCGTAGAAGAATTTAATCATAACAAATAAATCGACTACTAATCAATCATATATAATTTAGAAAGTTATTAAATTGGGTCCCTAGCCTATCAATTTAAAAAATTGACCATATGAAAATTATAAATATTAAAAAAGAAGCTATTGAAGAATTAAAAAGGATTTCTACTCGAACAAATTCAGAAAACAACAATAAGATAAATGCAATTGTTGAAGAAATTCTTCATGAGGTAAAAATTACTGGGGATGTAGCAGTAGAAAAATATACAAAAAAATTTGATGGTTTCTACCCTAATCCTATGCAAGTGAGTGCCCATGAAATAAAGAATGCGTGGGATGAAACTGATATCAATTTGAAGCGCTCACTCGAGGCAGCTCATAAAAGAATTCAAAAATTCCATGAAAAAGAAATTCCTCAGTCTTTCACCATAAAGGGTGAATATGGTGATACGGTCCAAAGAATATGGAAACCAGTTAAAAATGCAGGTATTTATATTCCTGGAGGCAGAGCTGCTTATCCAAGTACTGTATTAATGAATGCAGTACCTGCAAAAGTAGCTGGAGTAGAGGAGATTATAATGGTATCTCCTGGTAATAAAAAAGGGGAAATTAATAAAACTGTTTTAGCTGCAGCTCACTTATCAGGGATCAATAAAGTATTTAGAATTGGAGGAGCTCAAGCAATTGGTGCTTTAGCATTTGGCACAAATCAAATCAATAAAGTTGATGTTATTTCAGGCCCTGGGAATATCTATGTTACAACTGCGAAAAAGCTGATTTATGGCTCTACAGGGATTGATTCTTTAGCTGGTCCAAGTGAAATATTAATCATTGCAGATGAAACAGCTCAAACCACTCACATAGCATCTGATCTACTAGCGCAAGCAGAACATGATCCTTTTGCTTCATCAATACTTCTAACTACATCAAAGAGCCAGGCAAAAGAAGTTTTAGAGGAGCTTTACAAAAAAATAGATGATCATCCAAGGAAAGAAATTTGCATGCAATCAGTAAAAGATTGGGGGTTAATTGTGATTTGCGAGAATTATGAATCATGTATTGAACTAAGCAATAACTTTGCCCCTGAACATCTAGAAATTCTTACTATGGATTCAAAAAAAATTCTTGCAGGTATAGAGAATGCAGGAGCGATATTCTTAGGGAAATGGACCCCAGAAGCTGTTGGAGATTATCTTGCCGGACCAAATCATACTTTACCCACATCAGGAAATTCTAGATTTAGCGGGTCTTTAGGGGTTGAAACCTTTATGAAAAATACTTCAATAATAGAATTTAATGAAGAAAGTTTAAAAGTTAATAGCCTTGATATTATTAATTTAGCTGAAAGTGAGGGCTTACATAGCCACGCTAACTCAGTAAAAATAAGATTTGAAGATTAGCCAGCTTTTGAGGGAGAGTAAACCACCGCAGTATTGTTTTCAATTTTACCAACTAATACATTGTCTGTAAGATCAACGAATAATCCATTTTCTAATACTCCGGGAATATTATTTATATTCATTTCAATTTCTTTTGGATTCTTAATACCATCATTGAATAGCACATCTAGGACGAGGTTGCCCTGGTCAGTAACAACTGGGCCAGCTTTTTTTGTAGCCATTCTCAAATAGGAACTGCCATTCATTTCCGAAATAACTCCTTGAACTTGCTTCCAAGCATTAGGAAGAACTTCTACAGGTAAGGGGAAAGATTGATTTAGATTTTGTACAAGTTTAGTTTCATCAACAACAATCAACAATTGATCAGCTTTAGATGCAACTAACTTTTCTCTAACATGGCATGCTCCTCCTCCTTTTATTAATTGAAATCCTGGATCAACTTCATCTGCTCCATCAATAGCCAAATCAATTTGAGAAACAGAAGCTAAATCGATAAGCGGTATATCCAGTTCAAGCGCTAAAACCTCTGATTGAAAAGAAGTTGCAACACCACTTATATTTTTAAGTTTCCCAAGGTTAATTTCATTAGCAAGTCTTTTTATCATTAATGCAGCAGTGGATCCAGATCCTAATCCAAGAATCATGTCACTCTTTACTTCCTTTATTGCTGCATCAGCAACTGCTTCTTTCATTTGAGTTTGTGAATCCAAAATCTTTTCTCTGATAGTTATAGATTATTAAATTTCAATGGGTGATTTATGTCAAACCTGGGAGAGGTTCTGGTTTGATATTTATCTGTATCTCTTTATTGTCTCTCAAAATATTTAAAAGAAATACTTTTCCTATCTGAGCTTTTTCAACTTCATCAAGTAAAGCCTTAGGTTCTTTTATAGAGATATTTTCGGCTGCTATTACTAAATCACCTCTTCTTAAACCAGCTTTTTCAGCAGGGCTATTAGGTACAACTGATTGAATTAGAGCTCCATCTCTTTCAGGTAATTGAACTAAAGAATTGGGATCCCTATTATGTTCTTTAGCAATTCTAGGATTTAATGAAATCAATTGTACCCCTAAATATGGATGGATAACTTCACCATTTTTAAGAAGCTGATCAGAAACGCTTTTAGCTAAATTTATAGGAATCGCAAAACCTAAACCTGCTCCAGGGCCACTCCTTACTAGTGTATTAATTCCTATCACCTCACCATTAGAATTTATAAGTGGTCCGCCAGAATTTCCTGGATTTATCGCCGCATCAGTTTGAATAAGATCCAGCCTTTTATCTGAAAATCCCAAACTATTAATGTCTCTATGTAGGCTGCTAACAATTCCTAAGGTAACTGTTTTTTCAAGACCATATGGAGTACCAAGAGCTATTGCCCAATCCCCAACTTCAAGATCCTCAGAATTTCCAAGTGGAGCAAAGCCAGAATATGCATCTTCATCAATTTTTACTAAAGCTAGATCAGTTATTGCATCAGTGCCCAAAACTTGACCATCACAAATAGATCCATCTGCCAAAGTAACAGAAACATCATCAACTCTTTCTACAACATGAGCGTTTGTGAGAACCAAACCATTTTCATTAATAATCACTCCAGAACCTTGTCCTCTCTCTCTTTCAGGAGTTATTCCCTGCTCACCAAGTAAATCCCTTAATAAAGGGTCAAGTAGAGTGGGGTCAAATTGTTGCCTCTCTACCATTCGCTCAGTATCAATTTTTACTACTGCAGGGCCAACATTCTTAACAGCAGAAGATACGAAATTATGACTTTCAGAAGAAGTTAAAGCTAAAACTTCAGTTTTTAGAGAGAAATTTAGTAAACAAAAACAAGTAATAATGAATATTTGGATTAAATTAATAAATTTAATCTTGAGAAAATTCATTTGATTAATAGTTTTTGACTTCATTAGATAAATCTAATTGAAAGAATATTTTATTGTTGTTTTTTTGTTTACATCCATAAAATACAAATTTTTAAATTATGTCTATAGAAAAAAATTCTTTTTGTGTGAAAATTATTTAAGATAAAATAATAAATAAATTTGAATAAAGAAAACAAAAGAAAACTAGAAACTCTACTAGAAAAAGTTGCAAATGAAAGGGATTTTGAAATTTACGGTTTAAATATAAAAACAAACCAAAATCCAATTATTGTTGAAATAATTTTAAAAAAAACTAATGGAGATGACATTTCCCTTGATGATTGTGCGCTATTTAATAAACCAGCATCTGACGAAATAGAAAAATCAAATCTTTTAAAATGTTCATATGTGTTAGAAATTAGTAGTCAAGGGGTCAGTGATGAATTAACCTCAGAAAGAGACTTCAAAACTTTTAAGGGTTTTCCAGTTAATGTTGAGTTAAACCAAAAGAATTCAAAAGTAAAATTCTTGAATGGTTTACTTCATGAAAAGTCTAATGATTATTTAGCCATTAACATTAAAGGTAGGATAAAAAAAATCCCTTTCGATGAAGTATTAAAAATTAGTCTTTGTACCTTAAAAGATTAATTTTTTTCAACCATTATTCAATTTTCCCATCATAGATGGCATTAGTTATTCTCCCAGGTTTAAACAATCTTATTGAAGACATTAGTGAGGAAAAAAAGTTACCTCCTAATATCGTCGAAGCAGCCTTACGCGAAGCTTTGTTAAAAGGATACGAAAAATATAGAAAAACATTCTACATTGGAATTAATGAGGATCCATTTGATGAAGAATATTTTAGTAATTTTGATGTTGGGCTGGATCTAGATGAAGAAGGTTATAGAATTTTGTCAAGTAAAATAATTGTAGAAGAAGTTGAGAGCGAAGATCATCAAATTTCTTTAATAGAAGTTAAACAAGTAGCTGATGATGCTCAAATAGGAGACACTGTTGTTTTAGACGTTACTCCAGAAAAAGAAGATTTTGGGCGAATGGCTGCTTCAACAACAAAGCAGGTTTTAGCCCAAAAATTAAGAGATCAACAAAGAAAAATGATCCAAGAAGAATTTGCAGATTTGGAGGATCCTGTATTAACTGCAAGAGTTATAAGATTTGAAAGACAATCAGTAATTATGGGAGTCAGTTCAGGTATTGGCAGACCAGAAGTAGAGGCTGAACTTCCAAAAAGAGATCAATTACCAAATGATAATTACAGAGCCAATGCAACTTTCAAAGTCTTTTTGAAAGAAGTTAGCGAAATAGCCAGAAAAGGACCGCAACTTTTTGTGAGCAGAGCGAATGCCGGATTAGTTGTATATTTATTTGAAAATGAAGTACCGGAAATCCAAGAGGGTACAGTGAAAATTGTTGCTGTTTCAAGAGAAGCAAATCCTCCTTCAAGAGCTGTTGGGCCAAGAACAAAAGTAGCTGTTGATAGCGTCGAACAAGAAGTTGATCCTGTAGGTGCCTGTATTGGAGCCAGAGGAGCAAGAATCCAACAAGTTGTAAATGAATTAAGAGGAGAAAAAATTGATGTTATCAAATGGTCATCAGACCCAATACAGTATATTTTAAACTCTTTAAGTCCTGCGAAAGTCGATCTGGTGAGACTTGTTGACCCAGAAGGTCAACATGCACACGTACTAGTTCCTCCTGATCAATTGAGTCTCGCAATTGGTAGAGAGGGACAAAATGTAAGGCTTGCGGCAAGATTAACTGGTTGGAAGATTGATGTTAAAAACTCACATGAATACGATCAGGAAGCAGAAGATGCTGCAGTCTCTGAATTAATCATTCAAAGGGAAGAGGAAGAGAATCTCCAGCGAGAAGCTGAGCTTAGATTAGAAGCAGAACAAGCTGAGCGCGCTGCGGAAGATGCAAGATTAAGAGAGCTTTATCCCCTTCCTGAAGATGAGGAAGAATATGGCCAAGAAATATATGAAGAAGGGACCTTCTCTGAAAGTGATCAAGTAGAGACTGCTCAAGATGGTGAAATATCCGCCAACGAGGAGAGAAAACGGTGATACAACAAACCCCTGTTATGCGTATATGCGTTTCATGCAGAAAAACATATGACAGGAAATATCTTATTAAGGTTACTAATGATCATAAGCAAGGTATTTTGTTGCAAAAAGGGATGGGTCGTTCAGCCTACATATGCAAGTCAAAAAATTGTTACACAGATTCCAAGATCATAAAAAAGCTCCAAAAAGCTTTAAGAACATCTTTAGAACCTGAATTTATTGATATTTTTAAAAAAGAAATTACAAGCTACAATGACTATTCCAATAAGGGAATATAATTAATTTAAATCCTCTTTAATTTTCAAAAAGAGTACAAATCAGATTAAATGACTATCAGCGATAAAATCAGAATCTACGAACTTTCCAGAGACTTAAATCTGGACAATAAAGATATATTGGACGCTGCTCAAAAACTTTCAATTTCAGTAAAAAGCCATAGCAGTTCAATTAGTGCAGAGGAAGCAAAAAAAATAAAAAATCTAATTAATAAAAAAAATTCAGATAAAAAAATACTTTCCATTAAAAAACCTTCAATTAAAAAAGATAATTACAAACAAAAAACAGAAGATAAATCTTCTGTTATCTCTTCAATGAAAGTAAAGCCTCCTAAAGACAATTCCAACGAAAAACCATTGTTGATGAAACCTCTTAATAATCCTGAGAGTCTAAAAATAATTCAAAACAAACCTACCAACCTCAACAAACCCACAATTACCAAAAGTTCGCAATCTCAAACTAATAATACAAATCAAAATATAAATAGTAAAACATCACAAAATCCCAACCAAGATAAAAAAACTTTTCGAAATAATACAACCACACCTATAAAAAGTCCTGCAAAACCCCCTATTCAACTAATTGCCAAACCTAAAAATATAAATAACAATATCAAATCTAATAAATCCATACAGAATATCTCCAATTCAGATGGGGGAAAACAGATATCTAATAAACCTTACCAAAATTCGGACAAATCTAAAACAAAAAATATTAAAAACAGAATGACCCCCCCTGAGCTCGTAGGAGCTCCAATAAGAAGAGACGGACCCAAACAGCAAAATAATAAGCAAAACATTTCTTTCAAGCAAAATTTCCCCAACAGACCTGGTTCTCCCAACAGACCTGGTTCTCCCAACAGACCTGGTTCTCCCAACAGACCTGGATTAAGAAACAAACCGCTAGAGCAAGCTAGACCTGGATCCTATAATAGACAAGCCAATCAAAGTAGGCCTGGTTCTCCCAACAGGCCTGGTTCGCCCAACAGACCTGGATTAAGAAACAGACCACTAGATCAAGGTAGACCGGGATCCTTTAATAAACAAGCTAATTCAAGTAGACCTGGTTCTCCCAACAGACCTGGTTCTCCCAACAGACCTGGGCAAAGGTTCAATGGTCAAAAATCACCCGGTATTAGAAAGCCAGTATCACCAAATGAACTCTTACAACTTCAAAAAACTAATAAAACTGATAATGGCAACCAAGTTATAAAGAATAACGAAAAACAAAATATTGAGACAACAAAACAAAATGCGAAAGCTCCAAATAATCGGCCACATACTGCCCCAAACTCAAAAAAACCACCCCATAGAACTTTTGCAAATAATTCAAAAAAATCAGGAAAGACAGACTGGGACGACAGCGCAAAACTTGAAGCATTAAGAAGCAAAAATACCCAAAAACAAAGACAGAAAATTCACATTATCGGTGATAATGATGATTCATTAACATCTGAAACTAGTGGATATTCAGGTGAAAAAATTTCAATCTTGTCAGCTAGTTTGGCGCGTCCAAAGAAAGAAAAGTCTGATGAATCCAAATCTCAAAAAACATCAAAACAATTTAAAAAGAAGAAAAAAGAGTCTACCAGGCAAAGGCAGAAAAGAAGAGCCATGGAGTTAAAGGCTGCCAAAGAAGCCAAACAAGTAAGGCCTGAGATGATAATAGTACCCCAAGATAATTTAACTGTTCAAGAATTAGCAGATAAATTAAGTCTTGAAAGTTCTGAAATAATTAAATCTCTATTTTTTAAAGGAATAACTGCAACTGTTACTCAATCACTAGACTTAGCAACTATTGAAGCAGTTGCAGAAGAATTTGGAGTTCCTGTTTTGCAAGATGATATCCAAGAGGCTGCTGAGAAAACAGTGGATATGATTGAATCTGAAGATATTGATAATCTAATAAGAAGACCTCCTGTTATTACAGTTATGGGTCATGTAGATCATGGAAAAACAAGTCTTTTAGATTCAATCAGAGAATCAAGAGTAGCTTCGGGAGAAGCAGGAGGCATCACTCAACACATAGGAGCTTATCAAGTTGAATTTGAACATGAATCTATAAAGAAAAAACTTACTTTTCTTGATACCCCTGGTCATGAAGCCTTTACTGCAATGAGAGCAAGGGGTACAAAGGTTACCGATGTAGCTGTTCTTGTAGTTGCTGCAGATGATGGTTGCAGACCTCAAACACTTGAAGCTATCAGTCATGCAAGAGCTGCAAAAGTACCAATTGTTGTTGCAATAAATAAAATTGATAAAGAAGGAGCATCACCAGACAAAGTAAAGCAGGAACTATCAGAAAAAGATTTAATTGCGGAAGATTGGGGGGGAGATACAGTAATGGTTCCAGTAAGTGCTATTAAAAAACAAAATATTGATAAATTGCTTGAAATGATTTTATTAGTTTCCGAAGTAGAAGATCTACAAGCTAACCCTGATAGATGTGCAAAAGGTACTGTTATTGAAGCCCACCTAGACAAAGCCAAAGGGCCTGTAGCTACTTTGTTAGTACAAAATGGAACCTTAAAATCTGGTGATGTCCTAGCTGCGGGTTCAGTCCTCGGAAAGATAAGAGCAATGGTTGATGAGAATGGTAATAGAATAAAAGAAGCAGGACCATCATTCCCAGTTGAAGCGCTAGGATTTAGTGAGGTCCCCACAGCGGGAGATGAATTCGAAGTCTACCCTGATGAGAAAACTGCTCGAGCTATTGTCGGAGAAAGGGTAACAGATGCTAGGGCCACAAAATTAGCTCAACAAATGGCTTCCAGAAGAGTCAGCTTATCATCTTTATCAACTCAAGCAAATGATGGAGAACTAAAGGAGTTAAACTTAATTCTCAAAGCTGATGTTCAAGGTAGTGTTGAAGCGATATTAGGATCGCTCGAACAATTACCAAAAAATGAAGTTCAAGTCAGAGTTTTACTCTCCGCTCCTGGAGAAATAACTGAGACAGATATAGATCTCGCTGCTGCATCTGGTTCAGTAATCATTGGGTTTAACACCTCATTAGCATCTGGAGCAAAGAGAGCAGCTGATGCTAATGACGTTGATATTAGAGAATATGAAGTAATATACAAACTTTTAGAAGATATTCAGTTAGCAATGGAAGGACTACTTGAACCTGATCTTGTTGAAGAATCTTTAGGAAAAGCCGAAGTTAGAGCAACTTTCTCAGTTGGTAAAGGAGCTATAGCAGGCTGTTATATACAAAGTGGTAAATTACAAAGGAATTCTTCTCTTAGAGTTTTCAGATCAGATAAAGTAATTTTTGAAGGTAATCTAGACTCACTAAAAAGGTCTAAAGATGATGTTAAAGAGGTAAATACAGGATTTGAATGTGGAGTTGGGTGCGATAAATTTTCTTCTTGGGTTGAAGGAGATATTATCGAAGCATTCAAATTTGTCACCAAAAAGAGGACATTAGCTCAATAATAAAGTATTTATCTGATCAATCCTTGTTCTTATCAAAGAAAAATAAGGTTGGGAAAAGTATGCAAGCACCTAATTGTATTAAAAGATTATTTTGCTGTAATTCACCACCACTTATGATTTTGGAAAGCATTATTAGAAGACCTAAAAATGCTGAACCACTGAAAGCTATCCACAATATTCTCCTTAACCCCTTGAACGGAGTCTGTGACTCTTTCAATAATTTCTTTTTTAATTCAGGATCTAGCTTTGACATAAATAAACTAAATTATAAAATTAATTTTATATGAAAATATCAATATTTTAGTATTGCCGATGTAGCTCAGGGGTAGAGCAACTGTTTCGTAAACAGTAGGTCATTGGTTCAATTCCAATTATCGGCATTTCAAAAGAAAATTAAATTCAAAAATGTTTAATAGAATTTCAAAATTTAAATATCTTTTTAAAATATTTATTTTTATTCCTATCACATTTTATTTTGGCAAAAGGAGTTATATAGCTTTTGATGAAGGATTTTATGCATTACAAGCTAGATGGATACTTGATAAAGGTAACTGGATAATTCCTCTTTGGTGGGATGATTATGTATTAGATAGAACAATAGGATTACAATTTTTATTAGCAAAGTCACAGGAATTCTTTGGACGAAATATTTTTGCTGCATATCTACCAACAACAGCGGCTTCAATATTGATGTTATTCATAACTTACAAACTACATGAAGAATTATTTAATAAAAAATATGCACTTATATCTCCACTAATACTTTCAACTACATATCTATGGTTTGACTACTCACACTTAGCTACTCAAGATATTATCTATTCGTGTTTAGTATCTATTGGATTATTTTCTTTAGTCAAAATAAAAAGTAAAGATAACAAATTTTTTATTCTGCTTTTTGGAATTTGGATTGGTTTAGCTTTTATGATGAAAACTTTTTTAGTATTTGTTCCATTAGTATCACTCTTACCATATATTTTTATAAAAAAGTATTTTTTATTCAGTAAGTTTTTTTGGGTTGGCCTGCTAATTGGATTTATTCCTTTTTTATTTTGGACTTTTTCTATTAACCCTTTTTTAGAGAAAAATATTATTTTTTATTTAATCGAAAAATTTAACTTACTTTCTAATAAAAATACTTTTACAAATCCTTTCTATTATTATTTTTGGAATATTCCCATTACATTTCTACCATGGAGTTTTTTCGCAATTATTGGAACAATACATAATATATCCCAAACTAAAGAAAATAAATATATACTTTTTTTCTTTCCCTTAACATTAATTATAACTTTGAGTATTTTCTCGACAAAAACACCTTATTACACCATACAAATCTCATCTATTTTGTCATTAAATGCTTATACAGGGATAAGATATTTATTCAACTCTAAAAAATATCGACAAATTTTTTTATTTATAACTTCCAAAATAATTCCTTTATTTATATTTTCTCTAACTTTCACATATTATTTTTTCTTGAAAAATACTACTAGCTTTAACTCTAAAGAGAATACATTTCTAATTCTTGGACTATTATTTTTCGGAATATCATGGTCTTTTTTAAAATATAAAAACTCATTCAAGGAAATATTAATAATTCTAATAATTGGGCCTTACTTATTAACAGCATCTCTTTTGCAATCAGGATTATTCACTGATAGATCTAGAGAACTAAGAGAAAAAATGGAGTATGTAGCATCCCTTGATTTAGTAAAAAATCAACCAATACAAGTTGATAAATCAGGAATTAAGAATACTAAATCCCAATCAAAAATCATAAGAATTGCTTTATTAACGCCTAAACTTGGTGAAGGATTAGAAAGTATTGATCAGTTAAGAAAATCAGAATTAGCATGGACAACTGACCTTAAAAAGATAAAAAATAAAGATTCATCTTTTGAAGTGATATATGAAAATGATACTTTAAAACCTTGGAGATTAATTTTAAAAAATTAAATAATCAATCTATAATGAGTTGTCGCCAGTAATTTTTAATAATGAAATCCGTTAAGAGTTGGAAATTAACCCATAATGAACTTCATCAATTATTTAAAAATAATAACGAATTTATTTCAATTAAAGTCCGTGGTAATACTTGGGAGCCAATTACAAGATGGCTAAAATTAGATTCAAGAATTTTTAGAGAAACTACCAGCAAAGCAAGAATAACTTTATGCGATATTGAATCTCTAGCAGAAATTTATAACTACAGATCAATTAGATGGAAAGCAAAAAAACTTACTCCTCTGCCCACTAAGGTAATTCCACAATCTCTAAAAAATATTTTTCGAAAAGTACCAATTATAAAACATCTTGCTTTCGAACTCGAAATAGTTTTTTATAAATATAGTGAAAATATTTCTGAACATTTAATATCAATAGTAATCCCGGCAAGAAATGAAGCTGGTAATAAAGAACTTTTAATTAATGCTTTAAATAAATTCAAAAATATACCAAATAAATTAGAAATTATATTTGTTGAAGGTAATAGCAATGATAATACATATGACATTTTGAAAGAGTTAAAAGAAAATTTTTCAAATTTCTTTAAGATATCTCTTTTAAAACAAACTTCTAAAGGGAAGAAAAATGCAGTCGTTGAAGGATTTAATATTTCTTCAGGCGAGACCCTCGCAATAATCGATAGTGATTTTACTGTAGATATTGATGACAGTATTGCAGCGATGATGGAAGCAACCAAAAATAAAAATATCCTAGTTAATTGCGCCCGCACAACTTTTCCAATGGAAAAAGATGCTATGAGATGGGCAAACTACATTGGAAATAGACTTTTCGCAATATTTCTATCAATTCTCATAAATAAGCCTGTATCAGATTCACTCTGTGGAACAAAAGTTTTTTCGAGAAAATTCTTTAGGCTTATGAAGCAAAACGGAAGTTGGGATTCTAAGTCTGACCCATTTGGAGACTTTACAATAATATTTGAAGCTGCAAAAAATAATATTAAATTACTAAATTATCCTGTTAGATATTACGCTAGGAAATCTGGAGCACCAAATATATCTAGATGGAGAGATGGATTAAAACTTCTCAAAGTATGCTGGATTTATATGATTTCTGATATGTGAACAAAAAAACTATCGTGAGTATTTTCTTAAGATTTTTAATTTCTCCAAATTAGTAATAAAGTAGTTAGATTCTTAGAGAAAATTCATTAAATTACATGACATGAATTTTAATTTGAAGTTCGAAAAATTAAATAAAAAAAATTCCCACAGAAATTACTATGGAAAAATCCTAACTGTAAGACTCCCATGTAATCCAATATTTCCAATCGGACCTATTTATCTTGCAGACCATATTCATAAATGTTTCCCAGGTATAGAGCAGCAATTCATTGACCTAGCAATAATTCCATCTAATAAAGTCTCCAAATATTTAGCTAGAAAAATTGATCAATTTAGACCGCACCTATTAATTTTTTCATGGAGAGATATACAAATTTATGCACCTGTTGATGGTAGAAGTGGTAATCCCCTGCAAAACTCTTTTGAAGTTTTCTACTCAAAAAATATCTTAAAAAAAATTAGAGGCTCTTTAGGAGGTTTAAAATTAATTGCATCTCATTATGGAGAAATATATAGAAATACTTCTTTAGTAAAGATGGGACTAAAAAGAGCACAAAAATACAACAAAAATGTGAAAGTAATTCTAGGAGGTGGAGCTGTTAGTGTCTTCTATGAACAATTAGGAAATCTACTTCCAAAAGGGACTGTTATTTCAGTTGGAGAAGGAGAAAATCTTATAGAGAAAATCATTAGAGGAGATTCAATAGACGAAGAAAGATGTTATTTTGCAGGGCAAAAACCTCGAAACAAATTAATACATGAACAACCTTCGGGCACAGTTAAAACTGCCTGCGACTATCAATATATCCAATCAATTTGGCCTGAATTCAATTGGTATATAGAAGAGGGAGATTACTATGTTGGGGTACAAACGAAAAGAGGTTGTCCTCATAATTGTTGTTTCTGTGTTTATACAGTAGTGGAGGGGAAACAGGTTCGTGTTAATCCTGTTAACGAAGTAATCAAAGAAATGAAGCAACTATATGATCTTGGAGTCAGGGGGTTTTGGTTCACTGATGCACAGTTTATTCCAGCCAAAAAACATATATCAGATGCAAAAAAACTTTTACAAGCCATCAAGGATCAAGGCTGGGACGATATTAATTGGGCTGCATACATCAGAGCAGATAATATAGATGCTGAACTAGCTCAGCTTATGGTTGATACAGGTATGAGCTATTTTGAAATAGGAATCACTTCGGGATCTCAAGAATTAGTTAGAAAAATGAGACTAGCATATGACCTTAAAACTGTATTAAATAATTGCAGAATGCTAGTCCAATCAGGTTTCAAGAATCATGTTTCAGTTAATTATTCATTTAATGTAATTGACGAAACGCCAAGCACCATTAGACAAACAATTGCTTACCACAGAGAATTAGAAAATATTTTTGGTAAAGGCTTAGTTGATCCAGCTATATTCTTTATAGGGTTGCAACCTCATACTCTTCTAGAGAAGTATGCCTTGGAACATAAAATTTTGAAACCGAATTATAATCCAATGAGCATGATGCCTTGGACAGCAAGAAAACTTTTATGGAATCCAGGTTTATTAGGTGAAAAACTTGGTCAGGTATGCTTAGAAGCTTTTGATAATCCAGAAGATGAATTTGGAAAAACAGTTATCAACATACTAGAGAGAGAATATGGAAAGTCTAACTTAAGAGACTCATTAAAAGTCCCCCCCTTATCAGAAAGGAAACTAGCTCAATCAAAACAATAAATTAAACTGTTTGTTATTAATCTTCTTTCTCAATTGAACTAGAAATTCCTTTGGATTTTAATGATTCTGAGTAGAATTCTGCCGGCTCTAAATCACAAACAATTACCAATCCTACACCCGTATTATGTGCCTCTAGCATTATAGCGACAGCGTCTTGTTCACTTAATTGAGGCACAACTTCTCGCAGTGAAATTGTGACATACTCCATTGAATTAACGGGGTCATTATGGAGTAAAACTTTATATTTTGGAGATTTATTTTTTAATTCAGCAGGTTTCTTTTCAATCACTGCTGAATTATTACTTACACTTTGTTTGAACTTTATAGATAACATTAAAATTTAAAATCTAAATATTTATAGTAATTATATATTAATTATTCTTTCCATTGCATCAATAACGTTTGATCGTGAGTTAAATGCTGACAAACGAAAATAGCCCTCTCCTGATAGTCCAAAACCACTGCCAGGTGTTCCCACTACACTGACTTTCTGAAGAAGGAAATCAAAAAAGTCCCAAGATGTCATTTGATCGGGAACTTTAATCCAAATATAAGGAGCATTCTCCCCACCATAAACTTTATAACCTGCAGTCTGAAGTTTATTTTTCATGATTTTTGCATTTTCCATATAAAAATCAATTAAACCTTTAACCTGTTTCTTCCCTTCAGAAGAATAAACAGCCTCTGCTCCTCTTTGAACCACATAACTTACTCCATTGAACTTTGTTGATTGTCGCCTATTCCAAAGAGGCCATAAGTCTATTTCCTCATTTGTTGAACTTAAACCTTTAAGATTTTTAGGTATTACCGTAAAAGCACATCTAACTCCTGTAAATCCTGCATTCTTTGAAAAAGATCTAAATTCAATAGCACAATCCTTTGCTCCATCAATCTCATATATCGAATGTGGAATATTATTATCTTGAATAAATGCTTCATAAGCTGCATCAAAAAGTATTAGAGATTTGTTTTGAAGGGCATAGTCAACCCACCTTTTCAATTCTTCTTTATTAATGGTCGCTCCCGTAGGATTATTAGGAAAACACAGATATAAAATATCAACTTTTTTTTCAGGTAATTCTGGCAGAAAGTTATTCCCTTCGTGTATTGCAAGATATGTCAACCCTTTATAAGTACCATTTTCAAGAGCATCTCCAGTTCGACCTGTCATTACGTTACTGTCTACATAAACAGGGTAAACAGGATCAGTTACAGCAATTGAATTATCTTTGCCAAGAATATCCAAAATATTACTACTATCGCATTTAGAACCATCTGAAATAAAAATTTCTTCAGGTGAAATTTGACAGCCTCTCGAAATAAAATCGTGCTCAGATACTTTTTCTCTGAGCCAAAAATAACCTTGTTCTGGTCCATAACCTTTGAAACCATCATTTGTTCCCATATCATCTAAAGCTTTACTCATAGCCTCTATGCATGCTCTAGGTAATGGTTCTGTGACATCTCCTATGCCAAGCTTAATAATTTCAGCACTCTTATTTGATTGAGAATATTTTTTTACCCTTTTAGCAATTTCCGGGAATAAATAGCCTGCTTTGAGTTTTAAATAATTTTCGTTTACTTGAACCACTTTAGATAAAAAAATTCCAACAATATTAGAATAATGTATAGACGTGCTTAAGTGGTGATTAAATGTTAATATTATTCTAGTTATGGTTAATTTAAGAGATAACCATAGCTATATATTCAATTTAAATTAGTTTGAAAATCGTTTAAAGCTTTATACATAGCAGAATTCAATCACTACTAACTTTATTAATTTCAAAAAGTAAATAACAATAGCTATAAAGAATTACTTTATTGAAAGTTCAAAATCTAATTCTTTAATTTAGATGATTTTCAAAATCCAAATCATTCAGAATCAATTATATGTCTCAGCAAATTATCATCGCTGAGCAGGCTCGAATTGCAGCACTACTCACAGATGATCGAGTTGATGAATTAATCGTCGCACAAGGTCAATATCAAATTGGCGATATTTTTTTAGGAACAGTTGAAAATGTTCTTCCTGGCATTGATGCCGCTTTCATAAATATTGGTGAAAGTGAGAAAAATGGATTCATCCATGTTTCAGATTTAGGTCCACTAAGACTTAAAAAAGGGACATTTGGAATAACTGAATTATTAGAACCAAATCAAAAAGTTCTTGTGCAGGTAATAAAGGAACCCACAGGATCTAAAGGGCCAAGATTAACAGGAAGTATTTCAATCCCAGGTAAGTATTTGATACTACAGCCATATGGCCAAGGAGTAAATATTTCAAGAAAAATAAATACAGAAACAGAACGAAGCCGTTTGAAAGCTCTTGGGGTTTTAATAAAACCACCTAGTACAGGCTTGTTATTTAGAACAGAGGCTGCAACGATAAAAGAAGAACTTCTAATTGAAGATTTAGAATATTTAATGCAACAATGGGAAAATATACTAAAAGTTTCTGAGGCCTCTAATCCGCCAAATTTAGTAAAAAGAGATGATGATTTCTCTCTTAAAATCCTGAGAGACCATATTAAATCATCAACTAAAAGTATAATTATCGATAGTAAATTTTCAGTTGCAAGGGCAAAAGATTTTTTAATAAATTATGAATCTGATATAGATATTGAATTTCACGATAATACTTTAAACCAACATATTTTTGAAAGGTACGAAATTAAAAAAACAATTCAAAAAGCTCTCCAGCCAAGAGTAGATCTTCCTTCTGGGGGGTATATCATTATCGAACCTACTGAAGCTTTAACAGTAATCGATGTAAACTCTGGATCATTTACAAGGTCAGCCAACTCAAGACAAACCGTTTTGTGGACTAACTGCGAAGCAGCAGTTGAAATTTCAAGGCAAATGAAATTAAGAAATATTGGTGGAGTTATAGTAGTAGATTTTATTGATATGGAATCTAGAAGAGATCAATTTCAGTTACTTGAGCATTTTACCTCAGCTATAAAAGATGATTCTGCTAGGCCTCAAATAGCTCAACTTACTGAATTAGGCTTAGTGGAGTTAACGAGAAAAAGACAAGGTCAAAATATATATGAATTATTCAGTAAAAAATGTTCTACATGTGATGGAACAGGACATATTGATAATATATTAAAACACGAAACCTATGACTTAAAAATCAAAAATAATCAAAATAAATCTAGTCAATCAAACAATTTAAAATCTCTAGATACAGATACTATTCAATCAACTGATGAGCAGGAAAAAATAATTGACAAGAAATTAACTAATTCCAGAGACTTAATTAAAGAGAATTTTTTTAATAAATCAGAAAATGATAATGAAAATTTGAACCAATCAAATGCAAAAGAAAAAAATATAATAACAGTTGATCTTACAAATGAAGAAAAAATTGTTTTCAGTCAATTAGGTATTAATCCACTTATAAAGTTAGGGAAAGAATATTTAACCAGCAATAATTTCGTACGTTTAAAAGACAGTAATAGTGAAAAGGTAGAAACCTTACATGATAAAAAAATAAAAACAAAACAAATTAAAAAAATATCAAAATCTGGAGAAGAAAAGATTCAAATTAAAACAGAAGCAGATACAAATTCTAAAGTTAAATCAAAAAATGAAGATAATGAAAGTAATGCAAATTTACTTACAGATAAAAAAGATGAAAATGAATTTAAAGATGAGCTAAACAATGCAAGAAAAAAAAGAAGAAGATCTTCAGCAAGTATTGAATAAAGCATCCGAAGTTGGAATAGATGAAGTTGGAAGAGGGGCAATTTTTGGTCCAGTTTTTTCAGCAGCAATAGTATTAAATGAAAAAAATAAACTTTTCTTAAAACAATTTGGAGTAAAAGATAGTAAAAAACTTACTCCAAAAAAAAGAAAGTTACTTTTACAAAAAATTTTGTTTTTATCTTCAGATTATGGAGTTGGGCAATCTTCGTCTAGAGAAATAGATAAGTTAGGTATCAGAGTTGCGACAGAACTTTCAATGATAAGAGCTTTAAAAAAATTAAAAGAGAAACCATCCGAATTAATAATTGATGGCCCCTTATTATTAAGGCCATGGGACGGGATACAGAAAAACATTATATCTGGAGACTCAAAGTTTATCTCGATAGCTTCAGCAAGCATAGTTGCCAAAGTGTTTCGAGATAATTTAATGGAGAGGTTAGAAAAAAAATACTCAGGATACTTAATATTTAAAAATAAAGGTTATGGTACCAGAGAGCATCTTTCATTAATCAAAGAAAAAGGTATAACTAAACTTCATAGGAAAAGTTTTTTAAAAAAATCAAATGTTATTTAATTCACACCAATCTAAAAAATCTTTTACTAATTGCTGTTGAACCCTTGACTTTATACCTAACAGAATCCCATTTAATACCGAATGACCGGTAGATTCTAAAATATTCTTTGGTACAAGTTTTAGAAGAGGGGGTTGGCTTACAGATACTCCTAGAAGCGCCTCACCTTCTAACCCAATATCAGTTGCCTCCAAATTTGCTTTCAAAATAAGATTAAAATCATCTACTATCCCCAAACCGTCGAGTGTACTTTCAAGGGCACTCATTTTTAAAATTCCATCTTTATTTTCTACCGCAATTGAGACAACAGGGTTAATATCTAATTGAAAAACCTTAAAACTTGTTACTGTATACTTATATCTACCTACTCCTTCTGATACTAATTTTTTGGAGTCAAGCATTGCTCCAACAACTCTTTCTTCTTCCAAAAGATATTTAGAAAGATATTCTTTATTACGTGTTACAGAAAGTTTTAGTTTCTGCTTAGCATCAAAAGACAATAGCATTCTCTATATTCCTCCAATGCTTATTTGATCTACTTCTTTTTTACAATTAATCATGCGCAAACAAGTTGCATATTTGGGTCCTAAAGGAACATATGCAGAAAAAGCAGCTAATATACTATCAAAGCTTGCCAATTTTCAGACACCTATATTTGTACCATGTAATGGGTTACATTCGGTCATTAAATCAATAGCGTACAACAATTGTGATGCTGCTGTAGTCCCTATAGAAAATTCCGTGGAAGGAGGGGTAACTGCTACTCTAGATGCCCTTTGGAAATTTCCTGAAATTTTTATAAACAAAGCAATTGTTTTACCTATAAAACATGCATTAATCAGTAATGGAGATCTTTCAAACATCTCAGAAGTATTATCTCATCCTCAAGCATTAGCTCAATGTTCAGAATGGCTATCTGAAAACCTTCCAAATGCAATTACTCTCCCAACAAATTCGACATCAGAAGCTGTCAATATGGTTAAGGGGAGTAAATTCAGAGCAGCTATCGGTTCAAAATCATTAATTCAAATCGAAGGACTTAAAGAATTAGCCTTCCCTATTAATGATGTTCCAGGTAATTGCACCAGATTTGTTTTATTGAGCAAGGAATCGAATTCAAATTTAGCTAATATTGCCAGTTTTGCTTTCTCATTAATTTCAAATAAACCTGGTGCTTTGCTTGAAGCTGTAAATAATATTGCTGATTTTGGATTTAATATGAGTAAGATTGAATCTAGACCTTCAAAAAGAGAATTAGGCGAATATATAATTTATATTGATTTAGAAATAAATAATCAAGATAATATTAAAAATTTCCTTGAATTAAAAGATAAGCTGAAGCCACTTTGCAAAAATTTTGTAGATTTTGGAATTTATTTTTCTGAAAATATTGAACTAGATTAATTTATCCTCTACATTTATAAACTCCAAACTCCATTAAACCTTTTCTAAATGCCCAATTCATGAGAAGTATTGTTGGAATTTCTCTAATTGACTTAACTATCGCAAATGGGCCAAGTGACAAAATTGCAAAGGGCCTTCGAATGCCTTCAATAATAGAGTCGTACCATGAAGGATTTGTGTAGGGATTCCAATTTTCAGAAATAACTCTTCCTGAACTATTTTTGTTAGTTCTAAGAATATTACCGAATTCACTAACGCTAATAAAATTAGGATGAACCCATTGTTCAAGTAATTGTTTAAGAACTAACTTCTCAACAAATGATGGGGGGTATGCCTCGAGGTTTCTTGAATTCCAATCAGCCAATGCCAAATACCCTCCAGGTCTAAGAGCTCTCAGCATTTCATCGGCAAACCTACTTTTATCATTCATGTGTGCACCAGCTTCAACACTCCAGACAGCATCAAATGACCCATCTTCAAACTTTAAATCCAAAGCATCCATAACTTGGAAGTTACAATTTAGCCAATGAGGAGTTAGTTCTCTTGCCCTTTTAACTTGAGCCGGACTTATTGTAATACCAGTGACATTAAACCCATAATATTCTGCAAGAATCCTAGAACTTCCCCCTATTCCACAACCTACGTCGAGTATTCTAGATCCCTTTGGCAAATTATCTAAACCACTCCATTTGACTAATTCATGAACAAACTGAACTTTAGCCTTTCTAAAATCAATATTTTTTTTTTCTGGAGGATAAAAACCTAAATGTATATGTTCTCCCCACAATCTTTCAAGTAATTTATCCTGAGTCCAAGCATCATAAGCAGAAGCCACTGTACTAGATGAAATAAATTTTCTAGCATTAATTCTCCAAATTATGGATAAGACGAGCAAAAATAAAACTAGGAAAAAAAAAGGGAAAAACAATTCAAACATTTAATTTTCTTTTATATCAGGAAAACTTTCTTTCAATGCAGTTCTTGCTGCAAGTTGTTTTCTTGTATGATCAAGCATTTCATATTCTCTTTGCAAACGGGTATAAGTATTTCTTTCCTCAAGAAGTCTTTGCTGTTCTTCCGCGACAGGGCCGCCCAAATGGGCTCCTATCCAAAATGATAAATCTAAAGGGTTGTCAGGTAATTTATCAGGTAGATTTTTATCAGTATTAGTTAATTTACTGGTTAATTTAATAACATCACTAAGTGCTTCTTTTACCGAATCTTTAAGAGAATCTAATTTTTGAAAATCTTCTATGTTATCGTCACTAATCCAACTAACCACAGCGGAACAAAATGGAGTCGAACGGGTAATTTCTAAAACTTGAAATCTTTGTTGTCCGAGAGTGATAATATTACTTCTCCCATCCTCTGCAGTTTGATGTTTAATAATTTGTGCGCAACATCCAACTTTAGCCATACTTTTAGTAGTTGGATCCCACTTAATAACACCAAACATAGAATCGTTTTCGAGAACAGATTGGAGCATGATCCTATATCTAGATTCAAAAATATGTAAAGGTAATACTTCTTGAGGAAAAAGGACCACCTCTGGCAAAGGGAATAAAGGCAATTCCCTTACTGAGAGTTCTCCCATTTAATCCTCATTTATTTATTTTATTTTAAACAATTTAGGGCGGTTTCGGGATTTATTAAAGTTTAACTTCTATATCTACACCACTAGGAAGATCTAGTTTCATTAAAGCATCAATAGTTTTTGCAGAAGGATTATAGATATCTATTATTCTGCGATGTGTTCTTGTTTCAAAGTGCTCTCTAGAATCTTTATCAACATGTGGTGATCTAAGGACACAATAAATCTTCCTTTTTGTAGGTAAAGGAATTGGACCTATTGCTGAGGCAGAGGTAGTATCAGCAGTTTGGATTATTTTGTCACAGGATAAATCTAGCATTCTTCTATCAAATGCTTTTAGTCTTATTCTTATTTTTTGTTGTGCAATTGATGCAGTCATAATTTCAAAAAACTTTTTGTAGAGGGTCATTGATTAAAATGACCCTTATCCATAAACCTATATTAGATGATTGAGGTTAAACTTTTAAATTAAAATATATTATTTGAGAATTTTAGAAACAACTCCAGCACCGATAGTGCGTCCACCTTCACGAATTGCAAATCGCATACCTTGTTCAATAGCTACTGGACAAATTAATTCTCCTGTCATCTTAATTCTGTCTCCTGGCATAACCATTTCAACGTTAGAGCCATCATCAGAGGTAAATGCAGTTATTTGACCTGTTACATCAGTTGTTCTGATATAAAATTGAGGTCTATATCCAGCAAAGAAAGGAGTATGTCTTCCGCCCTCTTCTTTTTTGAGAACATAAACTTCTCCCTCAAATTGAGTATGAGGAGTAATAGATCCTTTCTTTACAAGAACCATTCCTCTCTCAATATCTTCTTTCTGAACACCCCGTAAAAGTAAACCAACATTATCGCCAGCCATGCCTTCATCAAGAAGTTTTCGGAACATTTCAACTCCAGTAACAGTCGTTAATCTTGTGTCTCTTATTCCAACTATTTCTACTTCTTCTCCAACCTTAACTTTACCTCTCTCAATTCTTCCAGTAGCAACTGTTCCTCTACCGGTAATCGAGAAAACATCTTCAACTGCCATCAAGAATGGTTTATCAACTTCTCTTTCTGGTTCAGGAATGCTAGCATCAACAGCTTTCATCAATTCTTCAATCTTTGATTCCCAAGTAGAATCGCCTTCGAGAGCTTTTAAACCTGAAACTTGAATTATAGGAATGTCATCTCCAGGGAAGTCATAACTATCTAAAAGTTCTCTAATTTCCATTTCGACAAGTTCAATAATTTCTTCATCATCAACCATATCGCACTTGTTTAGAGCTACTACAAGAGCTGGTACCCCAACTTGCTTAGCTAGAAGAATGTGCTCTTTAGTTTGTGCCATAGGGCCATCAGTGGCTGCACAAACTAGGATAGCTCCGTCCATTTGGGCCGCCCCTGTAATCATGTTTTTTACATAATCAGCATGACCTGGGCAATCGACATGAGCATAATGTCTGCCTTCAGTTTCATATTCGACGTGAGCTGTATTGATAGTAATGCCACGCTCTCTTTCTTCAGGAGCACCATCAATGTCTCCATAGTCTTGAGCTTGAGCTTGACCTTTTTTGGCTAATACATTTGTAATAGCAGCAGTAAGTGTTGTTTTTCCATGATCAACATGGCCAATAGTACCTATGTTGACATGTGGTTTGTTTCTTTCGAACTTCTCGCGAGCCATTTTGAATTAAAGAATCGAGGGTTTAAGAGTGTTTTAGTTTAGAGATCAGGAGTTGCCCTGATTCTTGGAAATGATAGCTTCAGCAACATTACGAGGAACTTCCTCATAATTTGCGAACTCCATTGAAAATATACCCCGACCTTGAGTCATTGATCGGAGTTGAGTGGCATAACCGAACATTTCGGCTAAGGGCACTTTGGCCTGTACCTTAGACAATCCATCATCAACAGATTGTCCTTCTACTTGACCTCTTCTAGAAGAGAGATCACCAATTACAGATCCAAGAAAGTCATCAGGACTTTCGACCTCAACTTTCATCATAGGCTCTAACAGGACAGGATTGCATTTTTTAACCCCGTCTTTAAAAGCCATGGAACCTGCAATTTTGAAGGCCATTTCAGATGAGTCTACATCGTGGAACGAACCATCGACTAGTGTTACTTTTACATCAATGAGTGGATAACCGGCAAGAACACCAGATTCACAGGTTTCTTTCATACCATTAGATGCAGGACCAATATACTCTTTTGGTACAGCTCCGCCAACAATTTTGTTTACAAATTCAAAGCCCTTTCCAACTTCAGCAGGTTCCATTTCAATAATTACATGACCATATTGACCTTTTCCTCCAGTCTGTCTTGCATACTTACCTTCACCTTTAGAACTAGACCTAATGGTCTCTCTATAAGAAACCTGAGGAGCTCCTATATTTGCTTCAACTTTAAATTCCCTTAACATTCTGTCAACAAGGATTTCTAAGTGCAACTCACCCATACCTGCAATAACAGTTTGATTTGTCTCAGGATCTGTACTTACCCTAAAGGTTGGATCTTCTTCAGACAAAGCGGTTAAAGCTTTTGATAATTTTTCCATATCTCCTTTAGTTTTTGGCTCAACTGCCACTGAGATAACTGGTTCAGGGATAAATAATGTCTCCAAAACTATTGGATCTTCTGTGTTACATAAGGTGTCACCAGTTGTTGTATTCTTAAGGCCTAATACGGCTCCTAAGTCCCCAGCTCTCAGTTCATCAACCTCCTCTCTTTCATCTGCCTTAAGAATCACTAATCTAGAAATTCTCTCTTTAGCATCCTTAGTAGAATTCATTACATAACTTCCCTTTGATAGAACACCTGAATACATCCTTACAAAAGTTAATTTCCCATAGGGATCCGACATCACTTTGAAAGCTAATGCACTGAAGGGAGCATTATCGTCTGAAGGCCTAACATCTTCTTTTCCACTTGGTAAAACACCTTGTATTGGTTTAACATCAACTGGAGCTGGCAAGTAATCAACTACAGCATCTAATACTAGTTGGACACCTTTATTCTTAAAAGCTGAACCGCATAATACTGGAACCAATCCATGCTTTAAAACCCCTTCCCTAATTCCTTTTTTAAGTTGTTCTTCAGAAAGTTCTCCTGTTTCAAGAAATATTTCAATTAACTCTTCATCATTTTCTGCAACACTTTCCATTAGCTTAAGTCTCCACTCAGAAGCTTCCTCCTTCATTTCAGATGGAATTGGTGCTTCTTCAATATCAGTACCTAAATCGTTTTTATAGAGATATGCTTTATTGGCTACTAAATCAATAATGCCTGTAAGATCACCCTCAGCCCCAATAGGTAACTGGATTGGAAGTGCATTTGCCTTAAGTCGGTCTTTAATTTGTTTATTAACTTTTAGAAAATCTGCACCAGTTCTGTCCATTTTATTAACAAAAACCATTCTTGGGACGGAGTATCTATCTGCTTGACGCCAAACTGTTTCAGATTGAGGCTGAACTCCACCAACTGCGCAAAACACAGCTATGACTCCGTCTAAGACTCTCATTGATCTTTCCACTTCAATAGTAAAGTCAACGTGTCCAGGAGTATCAATAATATTAATCCTATGATCTTGCCAACTAGTAGATATTGCAGCAGCAGTAATAGTTATTCCTCTTTCTCGTTCTTGAGCCATCCAATCTGTTACGGCAGCACCATCATGAACTTCTCCTATCTTATGAACTACCCCTGAATAAAACAAAATTCTTTCAGTAGTTGTAGTCTTACCTGCATCAATATGAGCGGCTATACCTATATTCCTTACTCGTTCTAGGGGAAAGTCGCGTGCCAATTTTAAAACTCCAAATAAAATAAATTTTGATAATTATAGTTCACCCTATAAGTAAACTTTCATAATAATAAACTACTTAAGTAACTTTTGATGAAATTAATATCTGTAATGTGCAAAAGCTTTATTAGCTTCAGCCATTTTATGAGTATCTTCTCTTTTTTTAACAGCACTACCAGTTTCATTTGCTGCATCCATCAGCTCACCAGCAAGTTTTTGGGACATACTTTTACCATTTCTTGCTCGTGAGAATGTAACAAGCCATCTTAATGCCATCGCCGTACCCCTTTCTTGGCGAACTTCCATAGGTACTTGATATGTTGCACCACCAACT
>QCCE01000009.1 GCA_003281385.1 Prochlorococcus sp. AG-347-K17 | reverse complement strand
TCATTAAAACTACTTTCAAGAAAATTTCCAATCCTCCCTCCAGAACATGATTGCAAGAAAATTAAAAAAATAAATAAAAAAAATTCTTTTTTTTTAAAAATCATATTTTTTCTAACTTTTCTTTTTCCTGGTAGTTTTTTTATTACTAATCTTTGTTTTTTTTAAAATTGAACCTTTTTTATCTTTTAGTTTTTCTTCTAAAAGAGATACTGCGTCATCTATGGTAAATTTTTCTATATCAGTATCTTTGGCAATCGAAACATTGGTTTTACCACATTTTAAATAGACCCCATATCTTCCATTTAATATTTGAATTTTTTCTTTAAATTCTTTCGGTTTTCCAAAGTCTTTAAGTACCTCTTGACCACCTCTACCCATTTTTGGCATCGCAAGAATTTCTAATGCTCGTTCTATATCAACTGTAAAAACATCATCCTCTTTCTTTAAGGATCTGTTTTCGGATTCATTTTCATTTTTAATCCATTTGATATACGGGCCAAATCTTCCTCTATCAGCCTCGACAACTCCTCCTTGAGGATGAGCTCCTAACAATCTAGGCAAACTCAAAAGTACAAGAGCCTCATCTAGAGTTAGATCATCAGTTTTCAACTCTTTGGGCAATGAAGCTCTTCTTGGTTTAGCTTTATCTTGATCATTATTTCCCAATTGTACGTAAGGTCCATAAGGGCCAAATCTTAAAAAGACTTTTTCCCCAGTTTTTGGATCAGTTCCAAGATCCGATGGGCCACTTAAAATTTGATCAACTTGCTTTATGTCTAAATCTCCAGGAGTAATATCCATTGGAAGATTACCTTTCGCTTGAATTTCATTACCAGATTCATCAATTTTTGTACCCTCTAGCCAAGGTCCGTTAGAGCCTATTCTGACTACGCAAGGAAGGTCTTCGAAATCAACTTGTCTATAAGCTTTACCATCAATATCACCCTCTGTTTTCTGAACCTTTACCTCCAAACCATTTTTACCTTTATAGAAAGTTTCGAGGTATGGCAGCCACTCAAGATTGCCTGAAGATATTTCATCCAATGAAGATTCCATTTTTGCAGTAAATGTAGTATCAACCAGATCAGGAAAATGTTCTTCTAATAGAGCAGTAACAGCAAAAGCTGTAAACGTTGGAGCCAAAGTGTTGGAAGATATATTCGCATAACCTCTATCAACTATGGTCCCAATAATGCTGGCATAGGTAGAAGGTCTTCCAATCCCTTCTTTTTCAAGAACTTTTACTAATGCGGCCTCTGTATATCTTGCAGGAGGTTTAGTTTCATGAAAAGTAGATTCCTTATTAGTAACATCAAGACATGTTCCAGTTTTTAAGTTTGGGAGAATAATTTCCTGTTGTTCAAGTGATGAACTTGGGTCATCACTTCCCTCGACATAAGCTCTGAAAAATCCGGCGAAATCAATACTTTTCCCGCTCGATTTAAATATTCCATCCCCTACGCTAATTTCAGCATTAATCATTGTTAGCCTAGCTTCAGCCATTTGGCTAGCTACAGTTCTTTTCCAAATTAAATCGTAAAGTGATAAATCTCTACCAGTTAGATTAGTTTCCTTTGGTGTTTTAAATGCCTCACCTGCAGGCCTAATAGCTTCGTGAGCTTCTTGAGCATTTCTTGCAGTTGAATTAAATTGTCTTGGTGAGTTAGATAAATATTCTTTTCCATACATAGAACTAACACATTCTCTAGCAGCTCTTGTGGCTTGTTCGGAGAGATTAACTGAATCAGTTCTCATATACGTTATAAAACCTCTCTCATATAGCCCTTGTGCACATCTCATAGTTTCTCTTGCAGACAAACGAAGCTTTCTATTTGCTTCTTGTTGTAATGTGCTAGTTGTAAATGGAGGAACTGGCTTACGAGTGGATGGCTTTTTTTCGATTTTTGAGACTACCCAATCCTCAGAGGAAAAAGTCTTCAATAAGTCATTTACTTGTTCTTCTCCAATTATTAAAGATTTGTTCCCTTCCTTTAATTTACCGGTTTGTTCGTCGAAATCGGAACCGTTAGAAATTCGTTGACCGTTTAAACTGAATAATTTAGTTTCGAAAGTTATATTATCTTTTACTAGAGAAGCTTTAATTCCCCAGTAACTAGCTTTTTTAAAGGATCTTCTTTCTCTCTCTCTTCTAACAAGAAGCCTTACAGAAACTGATTGAACCCGACCAGCAGATAATCTGGGTGCTACCTTCTTCCAAAGTAAAGGAGATAATTCATATCCAAAAAGCCTGTCCAAGATTCTTCTGGTTTCTTGAGCCTGAACAAGTTCCATATCAATTTCTCTTGTTTGATCTAAAGCTTTATTAATTGCCTTTTTTGTAATTTCATGAAAAACCATTCTCCTAGTTGGTATTTTAGGCTTCAGTATTTGCAGAAGATGCCAGCTAATACTCTCTCCCTCTCTATCTTCATCAGTTGCCAGTAATAGTTGGGTAGCACCTTTCAAAGCATCTTTCAGCTCTTTAACAACCTTTTTCTTATCTTTAGGAACTATGTAAAGTGGTTCAAAATCTTCTGTTGTATTAACTCCTATCCTTGACCATTTTTCCTTTTTAACCGCAGCAGGTATTTCAGCAGCTCCTTTTGGAAGATCTCTTACGTGTCCCATTGAAGCAAGAACTTCATAATTAGAAGGCAAAAACTTTCTTATGGTTTTTGCTTTGGTGGGACTTTCAACAATAACAAGTGTGTGATCCAAGGTTTATTTCAAAAATTGGTGTTTTTGTTCTGTTAGGGCATATTATGATTATTTGAAGGTTTTTCAAGTAACTTCTTCTTAAAATTTCAAAAATCATACCCACAAATTATAATCAAGTTAAGATTAACTCTTAGACCCTTACAATCAAACATCTAATTTAATCCAATTTAATAAAGTGCCCAACGAAATCTTTACAATTAATCTAAATGCTCAAGCCATTATTCCAGAGGCTTTTATTTTATTAGGCATTGTTGGAACACTTCTTGTAGATTTAGCTGGAGAAAAAACTGCATCAAAATGGGCACCAATAATTTGCTATTTATCAATTGGCAGCTCTCTTGTTAGTTTGGCATTGCAATGGAGTAATCCGGTAGAAAGCGCATTCCTGGGGTCCTTTAATTCAGATAATTTGGCAATCGCATTTAGAGCAATAATTTCTTTATCAACCTTAGTATCTTTACTTATAAGTTGGCGTTACACAGAACAAAGTGGTAGCCCGATTGGCGAGTTTGCCGCGATAGTTCTTTCGGCCACCCTTGGAGCAATGCTTTTGTGTGGATCTACTGACCTTATTAGTTTATTTATATCTCTGGAAACTTTATCTGTAGCAAGTTACTTACTTTCTGGTTACCTCAAGAGAGATCCAAGAAGTTCAGAAGCAGCTTTAAAATACTTGCTTGTTGGGTCAGCTGCTGCTGCTGTCTATTTGTATGGCTCCTCTTTTCTTTATGGATTAAGTGGTTCAACAAACTTAGCAACTATTGGTTTAGAGATTATAAACAAACCCTCCTTCATCACTTCTCTGGCTCTCGTATTTGTCTTGTCAACTGTTGCTTTTAAAATCGCTGCAGTTCCTTTTCATCAATGGACTCCTGATGTTTATGAAGGATCACCTACACCTGTAGTTGCTTTTTTATCCGTTGGTTCAAAGACAGCAGGTTTTGCATTTGCGATAAGAATATTAAGCACTACTTTCTCTTCATTCGATGAAGAATGGAAACTATTATTTACTATTTTGGCCATCTTGAGCATGGCTCTAGGAAACGTTGTTGCGCTAGCTCAAACCTCAATGAAAAGGATGTTAGCTTACAGTTCTATTGGACAAGCAGGATTTGTAATGATAGGAATAGTATCTGGTACACAAGATGGTTTATCAGCTGCTGTTTTATATTTGGCTGCATATTTATTTATGAATTTGGGAGCATTTTCATGTGTAATACTTTTCTCACTAAGAACTGGTTCTGACAGAATTCTAGATTACTCTGGACTTTACCAAAAAGATCCTCTCATCACATTAGGGTTAAGCCTTTGTCTTTTATCTCTTGGAGGTTTACCTCCAATGTTAGGATTTTTTGGAAAGATCTATTTGTTCTTTGCAGGTTGGGCAAATCATCAATATCTATTAGTAATCGTTGGATTAGTTACTTCAGTTATATCTATTTATTACTACATTTCAGTTATAAAAATGATGGTAGTTAAAGAACCACAGGAAGCATCTGAAATCGTCAAATCATATCCTGAGATTAACTGGGGAATTGTAGGATTGCCTCCCTTAAGAATTGCACTTTATACTTGCGTGGCAGTAACTGCTCTTGGAGGAATCCTTTCTAATCCTCTTTTTAAATTAGCCAATACCGCAGTTTCAGAAACTCCTTTCTTACAAGATATTATTGCTACTGCAAACAATATTTCCTAGAAGAATTTTTCAATAAATGTCTAAGAAAGTCGCAAGTTTAGAAAATATATCTAAAACATATGGGAAAGAAGATCTAATTGTTAAAGCCTTAGACAGCATAAATTTAGAAATTTATAAAGGTGATTATTTGGCTGTAATGGGAGCTAGTGGCTCAGGCAAAAGTACCGCTATGAATATTATTGGATGCCTAGATAGACCATCTGAAGGTATTTATAAATTAAATGGTATTCCTGTAGAGAATTTATCTGATGATGAGCTCGCGGAAATACGTAACCAAAAATTAGGCTTCGTTTTTCAGCAATTTCATCTTCTTTCAGACGCAACTGCACTTGAAAACGTAACTTTGCCGATGATTTATGCTGGTATTGAGCCTGAGCAAAGATTAGAGCGAGGTAAGAATGCCTTAAAAAAAGTTGGCCTCTCAGAAAGAATGAATAATCGCCCAAACCAATTATCTGGAGGTCAACAACAAAGAGTTGCTATTGCGAGAGCTATTATAAATAACCCAGCAATTTTATTAGCAGACGAACCTACTGGAGCACTTGATTCAAAAACTACTGAAGATGTATTAGATCTTTTTGACAAACTGCATGAATCTGGAATTACTATAGTTTTAGTTACGCACGAAGATGAAGTTGCAAATCGCGCAAAAAAAATAGCCAAATTTAAGGATGGAAGAATAGTTGAATTAAAAGTTAAATAAATTCAAAACCTTCTAATTACCTTTAGTTGAGTTTCATTTTCAATTCTTAAATTTCCATTGGAATCAATATCTTTAATTCTCCATGTATGAGGACAATATCCACCAGGTAAAAAACTTTTAGTAAGAAACTTATTTGCAGATTTAATCACATATTCTGTCTTCTTATTACATTCAATTGAATCATTAAAAGCTTTAAGAACTTTGGCTGTCCAATAATGTTGATTAATATTCTTAGTTTGAAGTACTTTTGCTAATGAAATACCTTCTGATGGAGTGTAATTTAAAACATTCATGCCAATTCCTACTCTTACATAGATAATTTCTTTTCCTCTTGTTATTACCCTTGGTAAAAAACCAATCAACTTTTTTGAACCAAAAAAAATATCATTTGGCCATTTCAAACAAACATTTATATTCTCTTGTCTAAGCATTTCACATAACTTAATACCTAAAGACAAATTAAATATTTGATATGCAAATTCTTTTGAAAATATTGGGTAAGCTGCACTTAACCAAATCCCACCTTTTGGAGAAACCCAAGTTTTTGAGTTTTGGCCAACCCCTGAGAACTGTTCTCTAGCGATTATCGCTAATGGCAGATTTTTCTTTATTTCAGCATATCTCAGCAAGTTGGTTAGCTCATTTTCTGTACTTTTACATTTTATTTTGTAAAAAAGTCTCCAGGTTGGATATTGACCCTGGATTTTTTTTAAGTAAAAAACTGTCTTAGATGCAGATCCAATAACTTTCACAAATTCTTTATTAAAACAACGAGCATCTTTTTGAAGATTAGATTAACTTTAGTCTTAATAAGTAAATTTTACAAATTGGACAAAAAGTATTTGCCAATAGTGAATAGAAGAAATCCACATCCATTAAAAAATTGTCTTGATAATTTCAAAAAATCATGGGGAGACTTAGATAAACTTTCTAAAATCAACGAAAACTGGAAGAAGTTAATCGGTTTAGAACTTTTTCAAGAATGCAAACCATTAAACATTGAGAAAAAAATACTTACTATTGCAGTAAATCATCCACAGTGGCGCCAGGCTTTAATCTATAACAAGCATAAATTAAAAGAGAGAATCGAGAAAATTGGAATAACTTTGAATGAAATAAAAATAATACAAAATTATGAAATTAATAATAAAAATATCAAAGCTACTAATGCAAAGATAGTTTGGGCAAAGCATCCAAGCAGAATCCATCAAAATAATATGTGCATTTGTACTCTCTGTAATTCCCCTACTCCTAATGGCGAAATCAAAAGATGGGGAAAGTGTTCTTTTTGTTGGAGAAAAATAAATAACTAAATTCTTTATTTAGTTAAGATTAGTATTCCCATTTGCCCCCCCAAAATCGTCCTATATTCAGCTTTTTTAAATCCAACTTCCTTAGCAATATTTATAAGCTCATTTTTCTTAGGAAAATTTCTAATACTTTTTTCTATATATGCGTACTCTGGACCCAAATTTAAAAGTCGCGAAATGGTTACCACAATAAATCTTAAATAAATTTTCTGCAAAAAATTGGATAAAGAATTTCTTGTTGAGTGATTAAAATCCAAAAATCCTGCCCTTCCCTTATCCTTCAAAAGATCAAAAACTTTTTTTATTCCTTCTTCAACATTATTCAAGTTTCTAAGTCCATATGACATGCAAATCCCATCAAAATTTTTTGAATAATCATTAATTTCTAATACATCTTTAATTTCCCACTTAATAAATTTATTTTTTTTAAGCTCTGATTTTTTTTTTGCAATATTTAAGATATTCTCTGCACTGTCAATCCCAGTAATTGAACCCCTTGGACTAACTCTCTCAGAAATTAAGAATGCTAAATCTCCAGTTCCACAGCATAAATCAGCCCAATCTTCACCATTTAAAGGTTCCAATAAATTAACTAATTTCCTTTTCCATAATCTGTGCAGCCCAAAACTTAATAGATTATTTAAAAAGTCATATTTATGAGAAATTTTATTAAATATATTTTTGACTTCGATAGCTTTTGTGAATTTCATTTTTAAATTTTTAACTTATTTCTTTTTGGTATTAAATTTTTTATTCATATGGTCTAATTGGAAGTTTTTTTTCAAGGAGGAAAGTCTTTATTTCTCTTAAAGAAAGTTTCTTATCATGAAGTAATGATGCCAAAAGTGCAGCAGATGCCCTGCCTTCATTGAAAACATCATAGATATCTTTTAAACAACCTGCTCCTCCAGAAGCAATCACTGGAATATTAACAATATTGGCAACAGATTCAGTCAGTTGTAAATCATATCCATTCTGCGTGCCATCACCATCCATTGAAGTAAGCAAAATTTCCCCTGCGCCTAACTCATCAACTTTCTTTGCCCAACTTAATACATCTATTCCAGTATTTTCTCTACCTCCTTTTACATATACCTCCCATTCATTAGTCTTATTAACTTTTCTTTTAGCATCAATTGCTATTACGATACATTGATTACCAAATTCTCTAGAACTTTTAGAAATTAAATCTGGATTTCTAACAGCAGAAGAATTCAAACTCACTTTGTCCGCTCCAGCTCTTAAAAGATCATTAATTGAAGAAACAGAATCTATTCCTCCACCTACTGTAAATGGGATTTTTACTGATTTTGCGGTCCTGGAAACAAGGTCAACTAATGTATTTCTATTTTCTACACTAGCTCTAATATCTAAGAATACTAATTCATCTGCGCCCTCATCGGAATACCTACAAGCCAGTTCAACAGGATCTCCTGAGTCTCTCAAGTTAACAAAATTGACACCTTTAACGACTCTGCCATGGGCGACATCTAAACAAGGAATTAAACGAAGAGCTACCATTTTAGTAAAATTTGTCCAAATGCTGTTAATCTTGCATAATAGCTTCCATTTTACCTCTTATGGCTGAAACAAAATTATTACCCAAAATCGGTAGTAAAATCAAAATTAACATTAACAAAGTAAAAGATAGACTACCAGCTAAATTAATCGATCAAATATCCTCGAATCCTAAAGCCGTAATAACAGGCTATAAAATGACAGACGGCAGAAGTATTGGAATCACCGCAAAATTTCAGAATGGTGAGCAAAATTGGTTTTTCCCAGAAGAAATTGAGAAAGGTTAAAGAGTAAAGTGAATGATCCAAAACAACTATTAGGAATTAAGGGTGCCTCTGAAACATCAAGTATATGGAAACTCCGTGTACAGTTAATGAAACCCATAACGTGGATCCCTTTGATATGGGGAGTTATTTGTGGAGCAGCTGCAAGCGGGAATTTTGAATGGACATTTAGTAATGTTCTAGCTTCATTAGCATGTATGTTGATGAGCGGACCACTTCTTGCTGGTTATACCCAGACCATAAATGATTTTTTTGACAAAGAAATTGATGCAATTAATGAACCAAATAGACCAATTCCTTCTGGCAAAATTTCAATTAAAGATGTAAAAATACAAATCTGGGTATTACTTATATCGGGTTTAATAGTTGCTTTTCTATTAGATTTATATGCTAAGCACAGTTTCCCCTCTGTCTTACTTTTGGCATTAGGAGGTTCCTTTGTTAGTTATATATATTCTGCTCCACCACTCAAATTAAAACAGAATGGTTGGCTTGGAAATTATGCATTAGGAGCATCTTATATAGCTTTACCTTGGTGGGCGGGACAAGCCTTGTTTGGGAAATTAACTATCGTTACGGCGATACTAACACTTGCATATAGCCTCTCAGGACTTGGAATTGCTGTTATTAATGATTTCAAAAGTGTTGAAGGAGACTCAAAACTAGGCTTAAATTCTCTTCCAGTAGTATTTGGAATTAAAAATGCAAGTAGAATAAGTGCAGGACTGATTGACATTTTTCAATTAGCAATGGTTGTAGTACTAATAATTATTGGTCAACATTTAGCCTCTGTAATTTTGGTTTTATTGGTAATTCCACAAATTACATTTCAAGATATGTGGTTACTAAGAGATCCCTTAAAGTTTGATGTGAAATATCAAGCAAGTGCCCAACCGTTCCTTATAACTGGAATGTTAGTGACAGCTTTAGCGATAGGACATAGTTTTTTAGTTGCTTAAGGTGCAAAAGATTAAATTCAAATCTTTTGTTTTAATAATTCCAATATTGATTTTTTCTGGAATATCTTTTTATTTTTTTAGTCTAATATTTAGTACTTTAAAATTTGACGCATCTAAAAATAAAAAGTTTCGGGAAACCAAATATTCTTATGTAATATCATCTTCTGATAATAAGATACTAAGCAAATTAAGCCGCAAATTTGAAATAGATAATAGTTATCATAAAATTCCATTTTTTCTTAAACATTCTTTTATATCTTCTGAGGATAAAAGATTTTATAAACATAATGGAATAGATTTAAAAAGTATTTCGCGAGCCCTTATTCACAATATTAGAAGTGGTTATGTTAAAGAGGGAGGAAGTACGATTACACAACAAGTTGCTAGATTACTTTTTCTAAATAATGATTTAAGTTTTCAAAGAAAAATCAAAGAAATATTTATATCACTCATACTTGAATTTAGATATAACAAAAATCAAATTTTAAAATTATATTTAAATAATATTTATCTAGGATCAGGAGCATACGGGGTAGACGAGGCTGCCCAAGTTTATTTTGGAAAATTTATAGAAGAATTGACATTATCAGAGATCGCATTAATTGCAGGATTAGCTCCAGCTCCATCAATTTATTCACCTTATCAAAATCTAGAACTAGCTATTAAAAATAGAAATAAAGTTCTTGAGTCAATGTATGTTGATGGATATATTTCTCTTGCAAATAAGAATAAGGCTATTAAAGAAAAGATAAAATTAAATTATCAAACAGCTGATAATTTTTTAGATGATAAATTACTAATAAACTTTATTCTTCAGGAAACACATAAAAAAATTGGAAGTAAAAATGATTATAAGTTTTTAAGAATTAAATCCTCTATCAACAAAGATTGGCAAGAAATAGGTCAAAAAATATCAAGATATGCAGGGCCTAAAGAAATTGAATTTGGTCTTTTATCTATCGAATCAAATACAGGGCTAATCAGGTCAATGATAACCAGCAAAAATCCATCAATTAATGAATACAATAGAGTGATTTCATCTGTAAGACCTTTAGGTTCTACTTTTAAAATAATCCCTTATGCTGCTGCATTAATAGAGGGAATAAAATTAAGCGACAAATTTGAAGACTTACCAATATGCTGGGAAAGTTATTGCCCAAAAAATTTTTCAGAAGACTATAGAGGTTCAATATCTTTGATTGAATCATTTAAAAGTTCATCAAATATTGTTCCAATATCAATAACAAAAAAAATCGGTTTAAAAAATATTATTAATTTAGCGAATTCATTTGGACTAGGATACGAGCAAGAGTTTGAGGAATTCCCATCATTAGCTATTGGCTCCTATGGAGATAATCTTTTAAACATCACAAATGCATATTCTGCAATAAACAATAATGGGAAGATTCAAAGCCCTGAAATCATAGAAAAAATAGAATCATTGAAAAAACAACCTATTTGGGAAAACAAATCTATTTCCAAGAAAATATTAAATTTAAAAATAAACAAGAAAGTAAATAAACTTCTTGAAAAATCTGTAAAAGAAGGCACTTCAAAAGCAGCCTCTATAAAAGGAAAGAAAATTTATGGGAAAACAGGAACATCTGATGGAAATAAAGATCTCTGGTTTATTGGTTCTATTGATAACCTTACAACAGGGATCTGGATAGGTTACGACGATAATAAGGAATCTGAATTATCTAGTGGGAATGCAGCTTATTTATGGAAGAAGTTCATATCTGAAATTTATAAAATTCCAATTAAAAAATAAATTATATTTTTAAGATTTATGAGAAATTATTGCAGAATAAAATCCATCACCAGGATAATCCAAGCTTGGTAAAATTTGCTTTTGGCTAACCAATTTTAAAGTTTTGTTTTTTTCAATAAATCTTTCAATTAAAAGATTATTTTCATCGGGACAAATAGTACAAGTGGAATAAACTAAAGTACCATCTTTTTTCAAAAGAGGGGAAATACTCTCCAAAAGTTTTTCCTGTAATAAAGTTAAAGATTTTATTTTTTCTTTACTTAAAGACCATCTAGAATCTGGATTCCTGGAAAAAGTTCCTATGCCTGAACATGGAGCATCTAATAAAATCTTATCAAAATAAGATATAAACTTAGGATTTAATTCAATCAAACTCGAAGCATCAGCCTTAAGGGTATTAACAGATTTCAAATTTAATCTCTCTAAATTTGATTGCAGTATTTTTAATCTTTTTGCTGATCTATCTACGGCAATGATTTCAGCACTATCATTTGTTAATTCTGCTAAGTGGGTAGACTTACTTCCTGGTGCTGCACAAGCATCTAAAATCTTTTCACCTTCTTTTGGATTTAAGAGAGGTGCTATCCACTGAGAAGATCTATCTTGAATTGTCCAAAGTCCATCACTATATCCTGGTAAATTTTTTATTGATCTTGGATTAGATTTTAAAGTAATTCCATTATGTAAATTTTTAATAATTTCAGCATCAATTTTATTTTCATGAAGTACTTTCAAAAATTTATCTAAATTAGTTTTTAATTGGTTAATTCTCAAATCAATTGATGGTTTTTTATTAAATGCCTTAATGATATTTTCACCCTCGCTATTGCCGACCCATTTATAAAGATCCTTCACAAGCCATAATGGAAATGATTCAAGATATGAAATTCTTTCTTTCCTATCAGAAGATAATTCCGGAAAAATTTTTTGTTCTAATTTTCTTGATGCATTTCTCAATATCGCATTTACAGTTCCCGCTAAACCATTTAAATCTGTTTTTTTAGCTACTTCTACAGTGGTAGAAATAGCAGCAGGAAATGGAATTTTATCCATTTTCAATAGTTGATATAAACCTATATGCAGAAGCCATCTTAACTTTGGAGGCTGCTTTTTATGAGATATTTTTGATGTATGGTCCGTCCAAAGATCAAGAAATTTTCTATACCTTATGCATCCAAAAGATAATTCAGTAATAAAAGCTATATCAAGGGGATTAAATTGATAATTTTTTAAAACCTTTTCAAGAGCATGATCAGAAAAATCGCCAGAACTAACTTTTAACAAAATTTCCCAAGCTGCCTTTCTTTGTAAATATCCTATGCTCAAAATATAATTTATTTTTAAATATAACTTTAATATACAAAAAATTTAAAAATTTAAACTATTTTTTCAATTGCAGAATTAAACCAAATAAAACCTAAGATAGAAATAAGTGACAGATTAAATCATAAAAAAAGAAAGATATTTAAAGAATGGATTCTTTCACGAAAAAATATTTTTTTCTCTTATTGATACTTCATTAGTAAAATAAAAATTTAATCAGGATTTCAAACGGCAACCAATATTAATAGAACCCGCATCAAGCATTCTGCCTAATTTAATTGCTATAGATTCCTCCAACCTTGTGAAATTAGATTGATGGGTAGTTATCCAATCTAATTCAGAAAAAGTGATAATTCCCGTCGAATTACTTTTTAAAAAAAGTGTTCCAATTTTCATTAGATAAATCTAATTTTTACTAAGTTAACATCCGTACTTAATATTTCTTCATAACATAATATTCTTTTAATTTTTCAAAGAAAACTGTTGGTTATTACTCTTAATTTATTGAATTTCTCTTAAAAATTTATCGGCCGTTTTTAAGTGATTATTTAATTTTTCCTCTGACATTTTATCGAGATTTCTAGTTAACATTGCCAGACGATATTGCTTTCTAAAAAAGCTTTCATTATCTTTAATAAATTTCCAAAATAAGCCATCCCATATTTCACACCACGGGCCACTTTTAAAATTAGACATTTTTTTTACATAATTAGAGCTTGAAATATATGGCTTTGTTGAAAAGATACCACCATCACTAAACTGACTCATTCCGTAAACATTTGGGACCATAACCCAATCATAGGAATCAATAAACATTTCCATAAACCATTTATAAACTTGGTTGGGGTGAATTCTACATAGAAGCATAAAATTGCCAACAATCATTAGACGTTCAATATGATGACAATAACCAAATTTAATAATATTTTTTATAACAACGTCTACTGGTTCAATTCCTGTATTTCCTTGATAAAAAGATTTTGGAATTGGCTTATCTTCAAAATTCCAAAAATTGCTATTTCGCATCTTTGTTCCGTACTTTTTATAGACGAGGCAAATAAATTCTCTCCATCCAATAATTTGACGAATAAAACCCTCTAAAGAGTTAATAGGAACATTATTATTTTTTGCAAAAAGTAATGCTTTATTTACTACTACATCTGGGGTTAATAAGCCGCTATTTAAAAGAGGAGAAAGTAAACTGTGCCATAAAAAAGAATTTTCTTTAGAAATAGCATCCTCATAATCTCCAAATAAGAAAAATCTATGTTTAAAAAAATCATTTAACCATTCATCTGCCTCTTCAAAATTAGTTGGATATAAAAAGTTGTTACTTTCTCCAATAAACTCAATATCAAAATTGGCTAATGAACTTTCTGCATTAACTACAAGTTTATTTTTTTGTAATTTAGGTGTATCGGGTATATTTATTTTTTTTGGTAATTTTTTTCTGTTCATTTCATCGAAACTCCATTTACCACCTTCAGGTGTATCATCAGGATTAACTAATATCTTTTGGCTCTTTCTTTGATTCTCATAAAATCTCCCCATAAGAGGTTTTTTTGTATTTGATGCAAATAAATCTTTTAAATCTTCACTGCTCATAAACATAGGAGAAGGCAAAATATTTAAAGCTAAATTATTACTTTCAACAAAATTATTAATCCTCTTCATTATTAAAAAATCATGAGGGTCAATGATATTTATTTTCTGATATTTATTTTTAATAATTTCCGATAAGTGATCAACTGTAGAAACATTATTCTTGTTTTCGATATATAAGACTTTAAAGCCAGATATTTCTAAATAATTTTTATAAGCGAGCATAGATGCTCTATGAAAAACTAACTTATTTTTATGGTTAATTAATTTATGAAATTTATCATTTCCGAAAAATAATGAGTCTTCCAAAATCAAAACTTCACAATTTATTTTTAAGATTGGGCTTTCTCTAAAAAGTTGATTGGGGAAAATAATTGATATTTGTTTCATCTTTGCGACTTCCTGTTACTGCATCTTTTTGAACAGTAGATAACATCATCCCAACAGTTTTTCCATTTTTTACGCCACTCAAATGGCCTATTGCAAACAGGACAAGTTTTAGTAGAAAGATTTTTCAAAATTTATAATTTTCTTTTATGAGTAGATTTAAATCTAGTTGAATCTTTAAGGGCCATATGTTTTGTATTTCTTCCCGAAACTCTCTTTCTCCAGACTTTGAAAGATTTGGGTTTAAGATTTTGACGCATAATTTTTATCGCATCTTCCTCTTTTAAACCAAATTGATACTCGATAGCTTCAAAGGGTGTTCTATCTTCCCAACACATTTCTATTATTCTGTCTATATCGATACTTTCCATATTTATTGTTCACATTGTGAGGTACAAAGTTTTTCAATATCGGATCTACCTGTAATTTGAAGTCTATATTTTGCCCAATATCTGTAAACCAATCTCAATAGTGGAGATAAGAGCTTAATCTTCAAGGGATAATAAACCCAACCTAAACCAACTAATTCATAAGAATATGCAAGTACATCTAGTCCCCTAATAATTTCACCATTTTCAATAATCCCATGCAGGTTTGACATAGCTTCTGAATATGAGATGTCATTAAAAAGACTTTGATCATAGTCTTTACTATTAATATCTATAAATGCAATATGATTTAAGGTATCTCTTTTTTTAAGAAAATTTGTTTCTCTCAAACAAAGTGGACAACCACCATCGAATAAAAAGATTAGTTTATTTTTCATATTTTATTTCAAATATAGAAATTAAATAACTTTTTTGTGGAATAAAAAATTTTTTTTAGAGTACAAGCTTTATAAAGCCTTAATAATTGCCAGTTCTAATTTAGTGAAATTATATTATCTTATTAATTAATAAGCCATTGATTAAGGGATACATCAATGGTTTAAAACTATTTGTGATCAGTCATCTAGAAGATGAACTCCTTCTCCTACGTCAGGAGTAAATTTACAATATTTTTCAAAAATAAGTCCAACACCTCGCATTTTTTCTCCTAATTCATCGTTAAATTTATTCCATTCTTCCGATTCACGATCAGGTAAATCCCATCCTTGTTTTTCTACCATACTTGTTATTAATGTATAGTCCCATTCTATGTATGCCATTGAGTTAATTTAAACTACCAAAATATTATAAACCAAGAGATTTAATAGGTAATCAATATTTTTTGAATATAATTTAAAAGTGTGAAAAAATTATAAATGTCAATTTTGCCGAGAAGATTTGAACGAATCAAAAATGTTTTAGATTGCAGAATGAAAAACTTGACTGTTTTAGTTGAGGATGTCAATAAACCACATAATTTATCTGCAATATTAAGGACATGTGATGCGGCAGGAGTTTTCGAAGCAAATTTTATTAGCAAAACGAATGCCGTTAAAACTTTTAATAGTACCGCTCAAGGAAGTCAAAAATGGGTAAAACTGAATAATCATGAAAACACTATCACTGCAATATCTGATTTAAAGAATAAGGGCTTTAAATTATATGGAACGACTCTTAATAGTGAATCAGTAGATTATAGAAATTTTGATTATTCTCAAAATACATGTTTTGTTTTAGGAGCAGAAAAATGGGGACTAAGTAATGAACTTATATCAATGGTTGATCAATCAATTTTTATACCTATGAGAGGTATGGTTCAATCTCTGAATGTTTCAGTTGCTGCTTCTATATTATTATTTGAAGCTGTTCGCCAAAGAAAAAATAAAGGTATATTGCCCGCTAATGGAGAAGGGTTAAATATGGATGAATATCAAAAAACACTTTTTGAATGGTGTTACCCAGAATTAGCTGCGGTGTATAAAAAATCAGCTAAAGAATATCCAACGTTGAATGATCAAGGAGAACTTGATCCTGTTACAGATAACTAAATTTATTCAGAATTTTGACTATCAAAAATTTCTTCAAGGTCCTCTCCTATAAAAGAAAGACCTAAAACTAAAAAAAACATTGCCAAACCTGGGAACAAAGCCGTCCACCATATACCTGTAGGTAAAGCGGCAAGAGCCAGATTTAAATCACTTCCCCACTCTGGGACATCTGCAGGAACGCCAAGGCCTAAAAATCCTAAACTTCCTAATACCAAAACAGCATCTGCAGCATTTAGAGTAAGCAGAATAGGCAATGGTGTTATTACATTTGGGAGAATATATTTAAAAATAATTTTTTTAACATCAGCTCCTGCAACTTGAGCTGCCTCCACATAAGTTTCGGATTTAACCAATATTGTCTGATTTCTGATTAATCTAAAATATTGAGGAGAGTAAACAATACACAATGCCAAAGCCGCGTTAAGGATACCCTTACCCAATACAAAAGCCACAACAACTGAAAGTAAAATTACAGGTATTGAAAAAATAGTATCCATTATTAGTGATAAGCATTTATCAAAAAAACCACCAAAATATCCACTTAATAATCCCAATGGTAAACCCAAACTTAATGAAAAAAGAATAGCTAAGAATACAACTTCTATCGCTAATGATGATCCTTGCAAAGTTCTTAAGCAAACATCTCTTCCTAATCTATCTGTGCCACAAAAATGATTAAGAGAAGGAGGGGCAAAGATATCATTGCTTAACATTGAAAATGAATAGCCAAAAAAATTATTGGCCTCTAAAAATTTCATTATTAAAACAACAAGAAGATAAAAAAGTACAATTAAAAATCCAGCTTTTCTGATATTTGCGCCGACACGATTAAATGAGTTAATATCCAAAATCTTTTTTTAAAGATATAAATGAAATATACCCAATTCTTTTAAAAATAAATAGCTATAAATTTTAAATTAAAAGAAATTACTGGTTTAATTTCAAGACTGCCATAAAAGCTTCTTGAGGGACTTCAACTTTACCCATTGCCTTCATCCTCTTTTTACCTTTGGCTTGTTTCTTTAAAAGTTTCTTTTTCCTAGAAATATCCCCGCCATAACATTTAGATAAAACATCTTTTCGCAAAGCACTTATGCTTTCACTTGCAATAATCCTGCTACCGATTGATGCTTGAATAGGTATTTTAAATTGTTGTTTTGGAATAAGTTCTTTTAATTTTTCAACTAAACTTCTGCCAATTCCATAAGCCTTATCTTTATGAACAATAGAAGTTAATGGATCTGCTCTTTCTGAATTTATTAGAACATCTAATCTAACAAGGTCATTTTTTCTATAGCCAATCAAATGATATTCCATTGATGCATACCCTTGGGTTCTACTTTTCATTTGATCAAAGAAATCTGTAACAACTTCTGCTAATGGAATTTCATAAATCAAGGTAACTCGATCTGTTGTTATGTATTTCATATCTATAAATACTCCCCTTCTTTCCTGACATAAACCCATTAATGTTCCATTAAATTGATTGGGAGCATAAATTTCCATTTTCACATAAGGCTCTTCTATTGATTCTCTAAGTTGTGGATCAGGAATTGTAGAAGGATTATCAATAAAGATATGTTTCTGCTGATTTAAATTAACTTTATAAATAACTGATGGTGCCGTTACGATTAGATCCAAGTCATATTCTCTTTCTAATCTTTCTTGAACAATCTCCATATGAAGAAGTCCTAGGAATCCGCATCTAAATCCGAATCCCATTGCGCTACTGGTTTCGGGCTCATATTTTAAAGCCGCATCAGATAATTGTAATTTTTCTAGTGATACTCTTAAATCTGGAAATTGATCAGCATCAGTCGGGAATAAGCCACAAAAAACCATAGGATTTGCTGTATTATATCCAGGCAAAGGATCATTGGCAGGTGAATTTAAAAGAGTAATCGTATCTCCCACTCTCGCATCAGCAACTGATTTTATAGAAGCAGCTAAATAACCAACTTCTCCTGCATGTAATTCATCAACTTGCTGCTGATCAGGCGCCATTATTCCTATCTCATCTAGTTCATAATTTTTCTTACTTGCCATTAATAATATTTTTTCTCTCTTATTTAGTGACCCAGATATCACCCTGAAATAAACAATAACTCCCCTGTACGGATCATAATAAGAATCAAAGATCAGTGCCTTTGTAGGTAGTTTAATTTCATCTTGAGGAGGAGGAACTCTTCTTACGATTGCTTCCAAAATATCTTTAATACCAACTCCAGTTTTTGCTGAACAATTTATTGCATTAGATGTATCAAGTCCAATAATTTCCTCTATTTCTTGTTTTATTTTTTCAGCATCAGCCCCTGGTAAATCAACTTTATTTAAAACAGGAATTATTTCAAGATTATTTTCTAAGGCAAGATAAACATTAGCTAAGGTTTGAGCTTCTACTCCTTGACTTGCATCAACAACAAGTAAGGCGCCTTCACAAGCTTGAAGAGATCTACTAACCTCATAAGAGAAATCAACATGCCCTGGAGTATCTATTAAGTTCAAAACATATTCTTGGGAATCGTCAGCTTTATATTTCATCCTAGCTGCCTGTAACTTGATAGTAATTCCTCTCTCTCTTTCAAGATCCATACTGTCCAAAAATTGTTCTTGCATATCCCTTTGCTGCACAGTACCAGTATCTTGAAGTAACCTATCTGCAAGGGTAGATTTACCATGGTCAATATGAGCGATTATGCAGAAATTTCTAATTTTTGAAACAGATATATCAGTCATATAGAAAGAAAAATTCTCCTCTTATTACATCTTGATTAATATTAGCTAATTAGAATTATGGATGGAAACCAAAAATGGAATTATTTCTTTTTTTAATTTCTTTTATGAAGGTACTGTAATTTTCAGAGACTGATAGTTCTTGATAAATTAAGTCATTTATCTTTTTCTGAAGATTATGCTTATCGTTTAAAAATAAAACAGATTTTTCTAGAACCTCAACCATAATTGAAACCGCAGTACTTGCTCCTGGAGAGGCTCCTAACAAAGCAGATAATGATCCATCAGATGAATTTACAATCTCAGTTCCAAATTTCAAAGAACCACCAGCTTCAGTTTTTTTAATTATTTGGACTCTTTGACCAGCATTCTTTAAATACCAATCAGAAGGATTAGCTGATGGCATCATATTCTTTAAATTCTCAACTCTTGAGTTATGGTTCTTTAATGATTGTGATATTAGGTAATTAATTAAATCGTTGTTCTTGAAACCAACGTCTAACATAGAAAAAATATTATTCTTTTTAATTGAACTAAATAAGTCAAAGTATGAACTTTGTTTTAGAAATTTCGTTGTAAATCCAGCAAAAGGTCCATATAAAAGAAGTTTTTTATTATCAATCCATCTGGTGTCTAAATGAGGCACAGACATTGGTGGGGATCCAATATCAGCTTTACCATAAACTTTTGAGTTATGTTTTTCTGTTAGATCTTTTTTCTCGCAAATAAGCCATTTCCCACTAACAGGAAATCCACCATAACTTTTTGCTTCTGGAATTTTTGATTTTTGTAAATAATTAATTGTTTTTCCACCAGCACCAAGAAAAACGTAGCCAGTTCTAATTGAAGTTTTTCTACCTTCAGAAATGATTTCTAGTTCCCATTGTTTTTTATCAATTTTCTTTAAATCTACTAATTCTGTTTTGTATCTAATTTCAACATTTTTGTTTAAAGAAACTAATGACAAATACTCTTTAGTTAAAGCCTCAAAATTAATATCAGTTCCCCTACCTATTCTGGTAGCAGCAATTTGAGTAGATGGATTTCTATCTTTTGTTATTAGAGGAGCCCATGATGAAATTTCATCAAAAGATGTAGAAAATTCCATATCGATAAATTCAGGATTTTCGGTCATTTTCTGAAATCTATTTTTTAAAAAAGAAATATTATCCTGACCAGACACAAAGCTAATATGAGGAATAAATTTTAGAAACTTCTTAGTATCAATTTTCCCTGCTTCATACAATGATGCCCATAAAGACATGGATGTTTCAAAAGAACGATTTATTGAGAGCGCTTTATCTATTTTTAGATTTCCTTTTTCATCTAAAGGGGTATAGTTTAATTCGCAATTAGCCGCATGTCCTGTACCTGCATTATTAAAGGCGCCAGTACTTTCACTTCCTGGAGCATTTAATTTTTCAATAATAAGAAATTTTATATCTGGTAAAACTTCTGAAATTAGGAGGGCTAAAGTACTACCCATTATCCCTGCTCCTACTAAGACTGCATCGTAGTAGCTATTGTCATTAGTGGGATTTTTAGATGAAGTCACAACAGAAAATTATCTTTTTTGCAATTAATCAGATTTCTTTCTAGGCTTATTATAAAGTTAATACAAAATTATGAGTACTGAAACACTCTCCCTGACAAACGAAAATGTAGAAAAAGTCCTTGACGAGCTAAGACCTTTTTTAATTTCTGATGGAGGTAATGTAGAGATTGCAGAAATAGATGGTCCAATTGTCAAAGTCAGACTTCAAGGAGCATGTGGTAGTTGCCCAAGTAGCACTATGACTCTCAAAATGGGTATTGAAAGAAAGTTAAAAGAAATGATTCCTGAAATAAGCGAAGTTGTCCAGGTTTTATAAAAATTTTTAACTGAAATATATATTATTTAGTTTTTAATTCCTTCAACAAAGATGATTCCATATCAAGGCAATCAATTGGAAGTCCTTGACCAATAGCGATTAAAAGAGGTGCAAGAATTCCTAAGGTAAAAACTAAATTTGATTGGCTTACATCATATTTACTCAAAGTAAAAGTTATCAAATAAATAATTGAAAAATAAGCATGTAGTGAAAAAAATTCTTTTGGATTTAACACTGGCCACCTTAAAGTATTTCCCAAGAAATATAAAAAACCTGTCATAAATAAATAGTTACATGTAGATTAAACCAAATATAAACATAAACCTTTTTAGAGGCTATTTTTAAAAAAATTTACCTAAGATAATAATTAAAAAAACATTAAATCTTCGTTTCTATTTGTAAAAGCTAGACATGCAGTTAAAAATACGCTTATAATAATTTGGTAGCAATCGCTACTTTTTCGTTCACCCTCATTTGAGGGCGCAGTTCGAGTCATACCATGGAACGGGGGATGGCCGTGTTGTCACATCGAAACATGACTACTTTAACTTACAGAGGTAAAAACTACGTTCAAAACAAAGAAGCTGCTAAAAAGCAACTTGTTGAACTTACCTACAGAAGAAACGTATACACCAATAGAATGGATGACGCTTCTTCAAGTAATGAAAAAGCAGAATTAAATTATAGAGGTGTTAATTACACTAAATAATTTAATTAAACAAATTACAAGCCCCTTTTCAGGGGCTTTTTTTTTGGGCTATATTTATCGAGAGTCCTTTAAAAAATATGTCTGAAAGTTGCTGTAATACAACCACATCTAATAAAGCATCTAATCAATTCGATCATAAAGATGCGATTCAAGAAAGATATGGTTCAGCCGCACTAGAAAAAGAAAGTTGTCTTTGTACACCAGTTGGGTTTAATCCCGTTTTACTTGAAGCAATTCCTCAAGAGGTTATAGAAAGAGACTATGGATGTGGGGATCCAACTAAATATGTTCAAAAAAAATGATATAGTCTTAGATCTTGGAAGTGGTAGCGGCAAAAATGCTTTTATTTGTGCCCAAATTGTTGGGAAAGAAGGTAAAGTTATTGGAGTTGATCAGAATCCTGATATGCTTTCTTTATCTAGATCAGCTTCTAAAGAAGTTACAAAAAATATAGGTTTCAACAATACAGAATTTCTAGAAGGTTCAATTGAAAAACTTGATGAATTAGATAAAGATTTAAGTCCATTAATCGCCGACAAATCAGTTGATATTATTTTAAGTAATTGCGTTTTAAACTTGGTAAGTCCAGAATCTAGAAATAACCTTCTAAGAAATATAAAAAGAGTTTTAAACGATAATGGAAGAATTGCAATTAGCGATATTGTCTCTAACAAAAAAGTTCCTTTAAGATTGCAAAATGATCATGATCTATGGACAGGATGTATTAGTGGAGCATGGTATGAACCAGACTTTATAAGTGACTTTAAAGAACTAGGATTTAAAAATTTAGAATTTGCAGAAAGGAGTGCTGAACCTTGGAAAGTAATTGAGGATATAGAATTTAGAACAGTAACTTTAGTAGGCAATATTTAAAAAATTCAAGAGTTTAAAATATAACTTAAATTTCCATGAGAAATAATCTAAGAGATCAAATACCAGCATTAAAAAATAAGTATTATTTCAACTATGGAGGTCAAGGACCATTACCAAAATCTTCTTTAGAAGCCATAGTTAAAACGTGGGAAATTATCCAAGATTTAGGACCATTTACTAACAATATGTGGCCTTTTATTTACAAAGAAATATTGACCACAAAAAGGCTCATTGCACAAAAATTAGGTGTAAATTCAAAGAATTTAGCTTTAACCGAGAATATCTCTTCCGGTATGATTTTGCCCTTTTGGGGAATAAAAGTAGAAGAAGGAGAAGAGCTGTTAATAAGTGACTGTGAACATCCTGGAGTAGTGGCTGCAAGTCGAGAATTTTGCAGAAGAAATAAATTAATATTCAAAATTTTGCCGATCCAAAAATTCAAAAATCTAAACGACGAAAATATAATTTTAGAGATTTTGAAAAATCTAAATAGTAAGACTAAGATACTAATTATTTCTCATATCTTATGGAACTTTGGATATAAAATTCCTTTAAAACAAATTTCTATCGCATTAAAAAATAATCGAGCAGATTCTTATTTACTTGTTGATGGTGCTCAAACCTTTGGGCACATAAATATTGAAAAAGAAGTTTTTTATTCTGATTTATATTCAATAACTTCTCATAAATGGGCATGTGGACCAGAAGGACTTGGAGCCATTTATGTCTCAGATAGATTTATTCATGAAACAGATCCAACAATAATTGGTTGGAAATCATTAAAAAAAGAACAAGGCATTTATGAGCCTTCAGATAATCTTTTTCATGATGATGCAAGGAAGTTTGAAGTAGCTACATCTTGCATTCCCTTACTTGCAGGGCTTCGTAATTCTATAGATCTTTTGGATAAAGACTGCCATGAAAAAGAAAAAAGCGAAAATATCAAAAGATTAAGTGAGAAACTTTGGGATGAATTAAATCAATTAAAGGGTGTTGAATTAGTTTTAGAAAAAAAGTACTTAAATGGGATAGTTAGTTTTAATATCGAAAATATTAAAGATAAGGATAAATTTGTAAATAAACTTGGAGAAAAGAAAATTTGGATCAGAGTTTTAGAAGATCCAAAATGGTTTAGAGCATGCGTACATCAAATGACTACAGAAGCTGAGATTAATTTACTTTCTGAAGAAATTAAAAAATTACCAGGGTATTTCTGAGCTATCCCAAGCAATAAATTTTCCAGTACATTCCGGGGATTGATTTTTAATAATATTGATCAAAAATTGGGAGGATTTTTCTTTACTAAATAATTTATGTTCTGGCACAAATTTATGAAAAGGTCTAGATAAATCAGTATCTACTGTTCCTGGATGAAGCAATGTGATAGTAGCCTTTGGGAAACGTCTAGCCCATTCAATACTTAAAGATTTAAAAAACTGATTTTGCGCAGATTTTGCAGCTCTATATGAATACCAACCTCCAGTTTGATTATCTCCAATGCTACCAACTCTTGCACTTATACTTGCAAAATTAAAATCCAAATCTTTTGGTATAAATTCTTCAATCGCTTTAGCTAATAAAATAGGAGAAAAGGCGTTTATTGAAAAAACTTTCCATCATATTTTTTTTATCAAGATGTTGTAATCTTTTTTCTGGTTTAAGAGAATCACTATGAAGTCTACCTGTAGCATTAATAACTAGCCTTAATTTTGAAGGCTGATTTGATATTTTATTTTTCAACTGCAAAAGGGATTGAGAATGCTCTATATCTAATTCCCAAAAAGAATTAAATTCACTTTTTCTTCCGCACAAAACAACTTCTAAATCTTTTTCACTTTCACTCAGATCTTTAGCTATTTGGGTTCCAATTCCACCTGCGCCTACAACTAAGGCTAAGCCCTTCATTTTATTAAAAATAACTCAATTTATTCTAAGAAACTTTTCCTGTGATTTGCGTAAAGATCTTTTTTATTTGATTAGGAAATTTTATTGAGATTTTCTTTTTTCTTTTAATAATTTATAAGCTATTTTTCTATCATCAAAATTAATAACCTTATCATTGAGAATTTGATAGTCTTCATGTCCTTTTCCTGCAATTAAAACAATATCTTCTTTATTGGCAATTTTAATAGATTCATTTATTGCTTTAAATCTATCAATCTCAATTGTTATTTTTTCTCTTTTTTTTATACCCATCAAAATATCATTTACTATCTTTTGGGGTTCTTCTGATCTTGGATTATCTGAAGTTATAAAAAGTTGATCTGAAAACTCTTCAGCTATTGATCCCATTAAAGGCCTTTTACCAAGATCTCGATCTCCTCCACAGCCAAAAACAGTAATGAGTTTTCCCTTACAAAGTTTTTTAATTGATTGCAAAACTTTTTTTAATCCATCAGGAGTGTGGGCATAATCAACAATTACTGTTGGAAGAGATCTTGAAACGTCATCATTATCAATTTCTATTTTCTCCATTCGCCCAGGAGCGCCAGGGAAAGTTCGTATTAACTTTGATAGATCTTTTAAAGAAAAATTAAGTTTATACAAAATTGTTATTGCTTGAATCGCATTCATTAAATTAAATTCTCCTACGAGTGGAACAAAAAGTTGAATTTTTTCCTTGGGTGTATGAAAAATGCAGGTTGAGCCATTTTCAGTAAATTTTTTATCTGTTACGAAAAAAAAATCATGATTTTTAAATTCACTTTCAGTAATCTTTGTAGACACTAATGAAGATCTTTTTTCAAGATCAGATGATAATTTAGATATCCAAGGGTCATCGTGATTTAATACAGAAATTCCATCCTTTTCTATTAAATAAGGTGGTAAAAACAATTTTCTTTTTGTTTGAAAATAAGATTCCATATCTGAGTGATAATCAAGATGATCTTGAGTTAAATTAGTAAAAATAGCCGCCTCAAATTCGCATCCTGATATCCTCTTTTGAGCAATAGAATGAGAACTTACTTCTAATATCGCGAATTCAGATTCTGCCTCAACAGCAGCATTTAATTTCTTTTGAAGTTTATCGGCGAAATCAGTTGTATGAGAAGCAACTTCTGAGAAGCCAGGCCATCTATTAAACAAGGTCCCAAATAATGCAGTCTTTTTCCCTAATTTTTTTAAAAGGTATTCCAATAAGAAAGTAATTGTCGTTTTTCCATTTGTACCAGTAACACCAATAAGTTTAAGTTTTCTTGAAGGCCTATTCCAAAACTCAGCGACTATTTGACCAAAAATATAATCTAAATTATCCTCTAAAACCAAAATCCTTTTTCGATCAATAGATCCAATTTTCTGTTTTGCAGCAGGCCCAATAATGGCAGCCTCTGCGCCATTTTCAATTGCCTCAATACAAAATTTTCCTCCATCAACATTTAAACCAGGCATTCCTAAAAATAAAGTTCCTTTTTGTACTTCTTTAGAGTTAAAAGAAATATTATTGATATCTTGATCGATAAGATTTGATGAAGGAATAATTCCTACCAAATCTAAAAGTTTATGTAATTTTATAGATCTCATATAAAAATTATTTCTCCAGAATGGTACTAATATTTTTTTGAAACCAATTCTTTAATTGATCATCTTTTAATCTTGGAGAAATGCGAGGCAATTCTATGATCTCCTCGGACCTAATTCTTTCAACAGCAATAACAGGTACTTCATAATCATATTTTTTATATTTATCTTTATATAAATCGACCCTATCAATATCAATTTCTTTAAGCTCCTCTAGATTAGGGAATAACTCATCAAGATTTATTTTTGCCAGTTTGTTTTTTAATGAATCACAAAGGCAACATCCCTGCCTAACAAAAATAAATATTTTCATTCATTTAGTCAGGCACAGGGTCACATCCACAGGGAGTTAAAGGATGACATCTGCTTAATCTCTTTAAAGTTAACCACCCTCCCTTCCAAGGACCATGTCTAGTAATTGCCTCATATCCATAAGAGCTGCAACTTGGAATAAATCTGCATCTTGGTCCAAAAAAAGGAGAAAACCACTTTTGATAAAACGAAATCATAAAAAGAAGTATAGAAGTAATTGATTTATTGATAGTTTTGAACACTTTAATGATGTAAAATAATATTTCCAGTAGTAATTAGTTTAATTGAATTTAATCAATTATCCAATTTATTGCAATTTTTCTATTTAATTTAAAATTATGTCAAGATACCGCGGCCCCAGATTAAGGGTTACGCGTCGCTTGGGAGAACTACCAGGTCTCACCAGGAAAGCTTCAAAGAAGTCTAATCCTCCAGGTCAGCACGGCCAAGCCCGTCGCAAGCGATCAGAATATGCAATTCGTCTAGAAGAAAAGCAGAAACTTAGGTTTAATTATGGAGTTTCTGAAAAACAACTAGTACGTTATGTGAAAAAAGCTAGAGCTCAAGAAGGATCTACAGGTACTAACCTACTAAGACTTTTAGAAAACAGACTTGATAATGTTTGTTTTAGATTGGGTTTTGGAGGTACCATTCCAGGCTCAAGACAATTAGTAAATCATGGCCATGTAACCGTTAATGGAAAGGTTCTTGATATTGCTGGTTATCAATGCAAATCAGGCGATGTAATCGGAATTAAAGAAAACAAAGCAAGCAAAAAACTTGTAGAAGGTAATATAGAATTCCCTGGCTTAGCAAATGTCCCACCTCATCTTGATTTAGACAAGCCTAAATTAACGGGAAAAATAAATGGGAAATGCGATAGAGAGTGGGTGGCTCTTGAAATAAACGAACTACTAGTTGTTGAATATTATTCAAGAAAAGTTTAATACTACTTTTCTTTGGATTATTAAATCTCTCTTTTAAAAAATGAGAGATTTAATTTAATTCTTATTTTTAAAAAATAATGGGAAATAAGGAAAATAATATAAAAAAGCCAGGTTTTAAGACCTTATCTATTCACCATGGGGAAACATTTGCTGAAGAAACTGGATGCGTTATGCCTCCTATTTTTTCTACATCTACTTTCAAACATGGAAATAAAGATAATTTCGACTACACCAGATCAGGCAATCCCAACTTTAGAATTCTAGAAAACATCCTTAAATCAATAGAAGATTCTAAATACTGTACTGTTTTTGGATCTGGAATTAGCGCGGTAACTGCAATTTCATCAACACTGAAATCAGGTGACAAGATACTCTGCGAGTCAAATCTCTATGGTTGTACAGTGAGGATGTTCGAAAAAGTTTTCAAGAAATTTGGACTAGAAGTTTTATACACAGATTTTACAAATGAAAATAATGTCAAAAAGATTTCAAACTTCGAGCCAACCTTGATATGGCTAGAAAGTCCAACTAATCCACTTTTGAAGGTACTCGATATTAAGGCGATTTGTGATGAAGCGAATAAACTCGAAATACCAGTAGTTGTAGACAATACCTTCTCTACTGCACTTATTCAAAAACCATTGGACCTTGGTGCAACACTATCGCTTGTAAGCACCACAAAATTCATTAATGGACATAGTGATGCACTTGGCGGAGCAGTACTTACAAATAATGAGGAATGGAATAGTAAAATGCTTTTCTCTCAAAAAGCTCTCGGGCTTCAACCATCTCCTTTTGATAGTTGGCTCATTACGAGAGGAGTAAAAACTCTTCCTTTAAGAATCGAACAACAAACTAAAAGTGCAGAATTTATTTCTGAAGAATTAGGTAATCATAAAATTATTAGTAAAGTAATTTACCCTTTTAATCAAGAACATCCGCAATTTAATTTAGCAAAATCGCAAATGAAATCTGGAGGTTCAATGATCACCCTAAAATTAAATTTAAATAAAGAGGATACTTTTAAATTTTGCAAATCTCTCAAATATTTCTCTCTAGCAGAAAGCCTTGGAGGAGTTGAAAGTTTAATTTGTCACCCTGCAACGATGACTCATGCTTCTGTTGATGACAAAACAAAAAATTTACTAGGGATAGATGATGCTCTTGTCAGATTATCAATTGGATGTGAAGATACAAACGATTTAATCTCGGACATTTTATTTGCTTTAAATAAATTCTGAAAATTGAGAGATTTACTTAAAAAACCTATATGGAAAAATTTAGAGTTGGGATATGCAATTCCTGATAGTATTCATGCTGTTTCTGTAGCATTACCAACTTGGAATGATGTAATAAATTACGAGGAAAAAGATCAAGAATGTATGAATTTATTGAAGTCCATTTACCCACGATTCGGGCTAAACCCCATAGTTAAAAGATTATGCGAAAAAGTAAAAAAACAAAATTACTACAACAATAAAAGTATCTGGCCATATCCGAATGAAAGAATAGCTTACAAAGCTAAAAAATACATTGATAGAAATACTTCTGAACAATTCTCGTTAATAGAAAAAAGAAATAATTTAGCTTTCTTAATAACTGAAAAAGAAGGAAGTATTTATGCAAAATATTTTTGGCAACATTCTGGTCTTGGTCTATCTTCAAGAGCTGCCGCTATAGAACTAGGTCTTGAAGATTGCCCTCCAAAATCTCACGTAAATGAATGTTCTCAAAGAATAAAAAATAGAATTTCTAAATCTACAAAAATTGACTCTAATGATATTCACTTAACTTCATCTGGAATGTCTGCATTGCATACATCATTAGAAATCATATATAAATTATTTCCAGCTAAGCCAACACTCCAGGTTGGTTTTCCATATGTAGATGTACTTAAATTACCAATGAAAATCTTTCACGGAGCAAAATTAATAACAGAAGAAAATTGCGCGGATATTGAATTAGAAATCAAAAGAATAAATCCATCAGCATTAATTATTGAACTTCCAAGTAATCCAATGCTCAAATGTGTAAACATTAAAAAAATTTCAAAAATTGCAAAAAAGCTAAATGTTCCGTTAATTGTTGACGATACAATTGGTTCGAATTTAAATATAAATTCCATAGAACATGCAGATATAGTTTTTACTTCACTTACAAAAATTTTTTCAGGTAGTGGTGATATTCTTGCCGGATCACTAATACTAAATCCAAAAAGCAAATGGATTGATCAGTTTAGAAATGCATTAAACGAGATTAATATTCCAATACTTTCCGATGGAGATATTGTTTATCTAGAGAAAGTTAGTAGAGATGTAAATCAAAGAGTTTTTGAACAAAATAAAGCATGTTTAGAATTAAAAAAAAGATTAGAGACTCATAGCGAGATTAAGAATATTTTCCATCCTGAAAATTGTCCAAATTTTAATTCTTTACTTACTTCTGATGGAGGATACGGCTGCTTATTATCATTTGAATTAAATGGAGGATTGAAAAAAGCCAAGAAATTTTATGATTCTCTACAAGTATCTAAAGGACCTAGTTTAGGTACAAAATTTACTCTAGTTTGTCCTTATGTTTTACTAGCTCATTATGACGAGTTGGATTGGGCTGAAAGTTTTGGTATACCTTCGCACCTTATTAGAGTATCAGTTGGATTAGAAGACCAAGATCAATTATGGAAAAGCTTTTCTGAAGCACTAAATAATTTCTAAATTCCTAGTATTTACCGTATAGAAACTTATATACTATTTTTCTGAATAATAGTTAGTATTAATATATATTTTCTCAATATATAAATGGCAAAAATTTATGAGGACAACAGTTTTGCTATTGGAAACACTCCATTAGTAAAATTAAAATCAGTTACTAAAAACGCGAAAGCTACAGTACTTGCAAAAATTGAAGGTAGAAACCCTGCTTATAGTGTCAAATGCAGGATTGGCGCCAACATGATCTGGGATGCAGAGAAAAGTGGGAAGCTTACAAAAGACAAAACTATTGTTGAGCCAACTTCTGGAAATACAGGAATTGCTCTAGCTTTTACTGCTTCAGCAAGAGGTTATAAACTCATCCTTACAATGCCAGAATCCATGTCAATTGAAAGAAGAAGGGTTATGGCAGTGTTGGGTGCTGAAATTGTTTTAACAGAAGCATCAAAAGGTATGCCTGGAGCAATAGCTAAGGCTAAAGAAATTGCAGAAAGTAATCCTTCTCAATATTTCATGCCGGGTCAATTTGATAATCCAGCAAACCCTGAAATTCATTTCAAGACTACTGGACCAGAAATCTGGGATGATTGCGATGGTGAAATTGATGTCTTAGTTGCAGGGGTTGGAACTGGCGGCACAATTACAGGAGTTTCAAGATACATTAAGCAAGAAAAGGGCAAAAATATCACTTCTGTAGCTGTAGAACCATCACATAGTCCTGTTATTACACAGACAATGAATGGAGAAGAGGTTAAATCTGGACCACATAAAATTCAAGGAATTGGAGCAGGATTTATTCCTAAGAACCTTGACTTATCAATAGTTGATAAGGTTATACAGGTGACAAATGACGAGTCAATCGAGATGGCTCTTAGATTAGCAAAAGAAGAAGGTCTATTAGTCGGAATATCTTGTGGAGCTGCTGCTGCTGCTGCTGTTAGATTAGCTGAACAAGATGAATATGCGGGAAAAACCATTGTAGTTGTTCTACCTGATTTAGCAGAGAGATATTTATCATCAATTATGTTTACTGAAGTTCCAAGCGGAATCATTCAAGAACCAGTCAAAGCCTAAATCTATTTTTTCTCCAGTAATGAATCTGGTGAAATATACATCGCATCGCCATAAGAGAAAAATCTAAATTTTTCTTTTATGGCTTTTTTATACAAATCTAATAATCTTTCTCTACCAATCATTGCACTTACTAAAAGTAGTAATGAACTTTTAGGAAGATGAAAATTAGTTAATAATCCATCAACTACCTTGAATTTATAACCTGGCTTAATTACTAAATCCACGTACTTCGCTATGGGAATATAGTCATTAATTTCGTGAGAATAACAACTTTCAAGAGCTCTCACGCTAGTTGTCCCAATAGCAATTATTCTTCTATCTGTTTTCTTTATTTTTTTTATTTCCTCCACTACTTCCTTATTAACACTTACCCATTCTTTATGAAGTTTTAAGTTACTTAAATCTTCTTGATCAATTGGTTTGAATGTCCCATAGCCCACGTGCAAAGTTATCGGTAAAATTATTACTCCTTTTTTTTTTAGATTGGAAATAAGACTTTTGCTTAAGTGTAAACCAGCAGTTGGCGCTGCAACGGCCCCTGGATTAGTTGCATACTCAGTTTGATAACTATTCTCATGAAAAGATTCTTCTTCAGTATTTTTTATATAAGGCGGGAGAGGGATTTCCCCGTATTTATCAAGAAGGTCATTCATTGAATTGAGATCAGTTATATTTTCAGGAAATTTAATAAATCTTCCTCCAGTTTCTTCATCAACCCCATCAACCATCAAATTAATATCTTGTGCAGAAGGAGATTTTAATATTATTTTTCTATTTATTTTTAACTTTTTCGCTGGCTTTGCCAAACATAACCAAACACATTCATGGGATCTTTCTAAGACTAATAATTCGACTAACGTCCCATTTTCTAATTCAACCTTTAACCTTGCCTTCATTACTTTAGTATTATTTACAACTACAAGATCGCCTTCTCTAAATTCATCTAAAAGATTCTTGGTAAATTTATTAGTTAAGCAGTCATCTTCTAAAACACTATTTCTAACTATCATCAATCTTGATTCATGCCTAATTGCAGAAGGTTTACTAGCAATTAATGAAGGATCAAGTAAATAATCATAAGATTCAAGCCTATAATCTCTTTCGTCTTTATTAATTTGAGAAATCAATTAAATTTAAGATACAAGTGTCTCTGGCTCGTTCTCAATCAGGTTAGCCAAGTCTTTCAAGAATGAAGCACCATCAGCTCCATAGATCACTCTGTGATCAGCTGTAAGATTTACTTGCATTATTTTTTTAACAGATATTGAACCATCACTATTAGCTACAACAGTTGGTTTCGATGATGCTATCGCTAAGATCGCACCAGTCCCTGGGGGTAGTATTGCGTCAAATCTATCAACACCAAACATACCAAGGTTAGATAAGGTAAATGTTCCCGTTGAGTATTCATCTGGTTCTAGTTGTTTTGATCTCGATCTTTTTACGAGATCTTTCCATTCCCTGGATAATTCAAATAAATCAGTATTGCATGGTTCTTTTAATACTGGAGTTATTAGTCCCCCATCTTCCATTGCAACAGCAACAGCAATATTGATATTTTCTGGATAAGAAATTCCATTTTCTGAAAAGCTTGAGTTAACTTGAGGATGTTTCTTTAGTGTCTTTGCAACTGCTTTTACAAGTAAAGCAGTCATAGTAACTCCGTTCTGTTTTACCTTTTTGTAGAAATTATCTAATTTATCTGTATTGATAGAGTAACCCACCCTAAAACATGGAACATCTAAACTAGATTCCATATTTTTATTTACCGCTTTTTGAAGAGTATTAAATTGAACTGTTTCTCCAGGATTACCAAAACTATTTCCTGAAGTTTCTGGTTTACTTTCAACTCCCAAATTTGCACCAGGAATACTTGCAGGAGAACCACCTTCTCCTATCCATGGTATAGAAACAGGTTGGCCATTAGCTTTTAAAATATCATCGGCTTGAATCCTTCCGTGAGGGCCAGATCCATGAACCTTTGCTAAATCAACACCCATTTGAGAGGCAAGTTTTTTAGCTCTTGGAGATGCAATTATCCTCGAAGAAACATTACTTGTTGCAGCATTAATTTGATCGACATTAAAAGATGGGATAGGCTTTTCACTCTTTAAGACGACTTCTTCAGCTTCTTTCTTGATATTTTCAGTCTGGACTACTGGTTTTTCTTCAGTTTTATTGCTTACCAATTCAAGTTGGTCTGAAGTAGAGACTTCGGGTTGATTTCCTTTATTTTGTTCTTGAACAGAAGCTATCTCATCCTCATTTTCTACAATGACACCAATAGTTTCTCCTACCGGAGCAGTGCTGCCTGCAGGCATTAAAACTGCAGCAAGATATCCATCTTGAAAAGATTCAACATCCATATCTGCCTTGTCAGATTCAACAACCAAGACAGATTCGCCTCTTTCAACCTTATCTCCCGGATTTTTCAACCATTCCACAATCTTGCCCTCCGTCATAGTAGAACTCAAGGCAGGCATGAATATTTCGTGAGACATAAGAAGTTAGTTATAGCAATGGTTTTCAAGGACTGCCTACCAAAGTGTCTACTATTTATGAGGTTAGACGCCTTTTAAACACTTGTTATTATTATACGAAATCATGTTCTCAGTGGAAACTCTTAAAACTTAAGAAAGTAATAATTTAGATCGATTAGGACATTAAACTTTTCGCAATTAAGGTTTACTCATTTTATAAAAAAACTATAAATCTTTTTTTTTAATTATTATCTATAGATTGAATAACGCCATCTTTAACAGTAATCGAGACTTGCATTTTTTGAATGAGATTGTCGCCCACAGTGACATCACAGAAACTATCTACTTGCCCTTGATCAACAATTTCGTCCATTTTTAATTCGCGAACTTGACTTTGTTGTTGAAGTAGATTTCTTTTTTGTTCTTCAATTTCATTTCTTTTTGCTGCGACTTGTTGTTGCACTTGACTAACCTGTTCTTGAACTCTTGGATCTAGAGGATTAACCGATTGGGATCTAATATTATTTACTATTTGCTGCCCCTCCTGCTCAAGTTGAGATAATTGCTGGTCAATATTTGAAATTGCTTTACTTAATTCTTTTTCAGCATCTTCCTTCCAAGTTGGAGTAACTACAGCTTTAATAGCTATTGAGCGCTTTATAGATATTGAGTTTTTTGGTTCCATAAAAAATTAAATTACCTTTCCAATATAGAAAGAACATATCAATTTTTCTTACTAAATTTCTGTTCATACATATTTTCTATTTGTAATGAATACTTTCTTTCTATTTCTTTTCTTTTTTGTTTAAGAGTTTGTGTTAACAACCCATTTTCTAAAGTAAAGGCATCAACGAAATAACAATCTAATATTTGTTCTTCTGATCTTGCTCCTAATCGACTTTTAAGCAAATTATTAATTTGTGATTTAAAAAATGTACCAATATTCTTATCCAGATTTAACTTTGAGAGGTCTTCTTCCAAAAACTTGTTTTTAACTAATTCGACATTAGGCACTACGAGGGCCGTTAAACATTTCTTATCTTGTCCTACTAGTTGAATTTGATTGATAAATTCAGAACTAAGGATTTCGGTCTCTAGCGGATTTGGTTCTATGTTTTCACCGCTTGATAGCACTATTGTATCCTTGGCTCTTCCTGTTATAAAAAGGGAACCGTTTGGTATTAGAAAACCTAAATCACCAGTATCAAACCAACCATCCTTGGATAAAACATCTTTTGTAGCTAATTCATTATTAAGATAACCTTTCATTACTTGTGGTCCCTTAACAAGAATTTTTCCGACTTCTCTAAACTTCAGAATCTTTCTTTTATCATCATTCACTATTTTGATTTCGGTAAATGCTAGAGGCTGACCTGATGATCCTCTAACGTTTAATTCTCTTCTCCTACAAGTTAAAACTGGACTAGTTTCTGTGAGTCCATATCCCACCAAAACATCTACGCCTAAAGATTCAAAAAAAAGATCCACATGTTCTGGTAATGCACCTCCGCCATTAATGGGAAATTTCAGTTTTTCTCCGCATAGTTGTCTAAGAATATTTGGCCATAAAAAAATAGTAGATAATTTATGTAATGGATACCGGCCAATAACAGTAGCCAGTAAGGGGATTTTTGAGTTGAATGTTATTTGATTGATATCTAAATTTCTTATTTTTCTTAAACTTCTTTTAACAACAGAACTATTACTTATCAAAAACTTAATAAGTTTTTGCTTTTTGGAAGGCATTTTTTTCAAGGCCTGAAAAAAACCATCATGTATTGCCTCCCATAGTCTTGGTACAGTAGCCATGACAACAGGTTTTATTTGTGTAATATCATCTTTCAAGAATTTAGGAATTGTATAGTATTGAGAACAACCACATGAAAAAAAGAAGTATTCAGCACTCCTCTCATAAGAATGCCAGATAGGCAACACACTTAATACAGAGGTCCCAGGTTCTGGATCAGCAATATAGGCTAAATTGATTATTTGATGCAGAAAATTTGCATGAGTCAAAGGGACACCTTTAGGTTTTCCTGTTGTCCCAGAAGTATAAAGAATAGTAGCAACATCATCAATTTTTGGATTAATTTTTTCAATATTATTAGTTTTTGAATTTTCTTTTTCTGCTTTTCTTATAAATTGATTCCAACTTATTAAACTATCAAATTGTTCATCTTCTAAATTGATTATAAATTTCAGTCTTTTTTTTAATTCTTCTTTGTTGTTTAACTTTAGCCAAATCTCCTTAGATTGAACTATGAGACCTACTGAATTAGAGTGCTCAATAATATAGTCTAATTCTACTGAAGGAGAATTAATACCTCTCACTGCATTTATAGCCCCTAAACGCATTAAGCCTTGATCAACTACTAGCCATCTTGGAGAATTTTCAGATATTACAGTAACTACATCCCCCTTTACTAAACCATAATTTTTAAAAGAAAAAGAGACTTTTGTTATTAAATTAGCCAGCTCAGAATAAGAAAATTTTTCTTTGTATTTCCCTCTCAAATCGCAAACAGCTAAAGTATCACCACATTTAAATTTTAATTTTTCCCAAATTTGATCTATGTGATGAAGGTTCTTAATAAAATCTCTATTTTTAGCAAATTTATCTTTTTTAGAAAGAGGCTTAGCTGAAGGCCAGTATGCTAAATCACGCATATTAAATTAATTTTGAAATTTTAATTTCTATTTTGATACAAAATGAAAATTAAATTCTTCCTGAATGATTTTTTTAACAATTCTCTTGACTTCTTGAATATTTAAATTTTTATTGTAATCAACCATATTTGCCATAAGACAATTTTTTATTCCGCAAGGAACAATTTTATTAAAGTTTTCTAATTCGCAGTCAATATTGATTGAAAATCCATTTATTGTAATCCATCTTTTACAACCAATTCCAATTGAAGCAATTTTCTTATTTCCTATCCAAACACCAGTGAAACCCTCTCTTGAATGACAATCTATATTAAATGTTCCAAGAATTTTTATAATAATTTCTTCAATTTTTCTTAAATACCAATTTAAATCTTTTTTAAAATTTTTCAAATCTAAAACCAAGTAAGTTACTAATTGTCCTGGCATATGACAAGTTACCTCACCACCTCTATCAATCTTAAAAACATCATAATTATTATCATTTAAAGAAAATAATAAATTATCATAATTAGATCCTCTACCCAACGTATAACAGAGTTGATGCTCACCTATCCAAATAAAATCAGGGTTAGAGTTATCTAAAATCAATGCCTCCTGATATTCTTTTTGTAATTTATAAACATCATTGAAAAAAGAAATTTTATCAGGTTGTTTAATTATTGCTGTTCTATTAACCATATTTAAGTAGATTTAGAAAGTAAGTAAATATTTTTAGATTTGTTATGAAAATTTTAATCCATGGGAAAAATCTTGAGCTCACTGGAGCATTAAAAGAATATACTGAGGCAAAGATAGAAAAAGCAACACATCACTATAAGGATATCGTTAAAGAAGCCGACATACACCTTTCAATAGAAAAAAATCCAAGAGTCTCCTTCCAGACTGCAGAAGTTACAATTTTTGCCAATGGAACTGTTATTAGAGCTGAAGAAAAAACTGAAAATCTATACTCAAGCATTGATTTAGTTTCAAATAAACTTTGTAGAAAATTGCGTAAATACAAAGAAAGAAGCAACAAAACGATCCATAATAATAAATTTAAAAATAAAGAGTCTTTCCCAATTGAAACTACGGAATCAAATTTTTTAGATGAAGCTTTACTTAAAGAAGGAATAGAAGCAAGTCTGCCTGAGCCATCTATAAAAAATAAATACTTTGAAATGAATCCAATTTCATCAGAAGAAGCAAGAAAACAATTAGATCTAATTGATCATGATTTTTATGTTTTTCGAAATAAAAAAAATAATGAACTTCAAGTTATATATAAAAGGAATCATGGAGGTTATGGACTGATTCAATCTAAATAAGTTTTAAATGCCCAATATTGAATATGAATTAAACGAGAAAATTCATGCGATAATTATTAACCCTTATCTATCCTGGGAAGATTTCCGTGTGAATTGCGATTTGATAAGAAAATACAATATCAAAAATATTTCTACTTCACTAAATTATCTAGATGATTTTCAAAATCGTTTGGGCAATTACAGTGCAAACATAAACTCACTCATTTCTTACCCTTTAGCAGATTTACCAGTTACATTTATTGAAGAATTAGTTAATTTTGCAAAAGATAAAGGTGCAAACGGAATTGAATATATCCCAAACTTTATCAATTTATCCAAAAGAAACTTAGAAACTTTCGCTGCTGAAATTGAGCAAGTGAAGTCTTCTGGATTACCAGTTTCAATAATCATAAATAAATCAAAACTACAAAAAGAAGTTTTCTACAATGCGATAGAAATATCTTTGGAGTTAGGAATAAAAAATTTTCAATTCGGGGACGGGTTTGGGCCTCCTCTCACATTGAATGAAGTAGCTGAAATCCTAAAAGTAACAGGTTCACAAAATCAAATCAAAGTTGTAGGTGGTATAAAAAAACTGACACAAGTTATTGATTTGTTTGATAATGGAATTAGTTGCGTTGGAACTTCTAATTTTTGTGAGATTTTCCAAGAATTAAAAATTTAAATGTCTGGTTCTGGTGAGTGCAGGCTAAAGGGTCTTTGTATTAAAGCTTCTCCATTAGGCGAGAATGATAGATTAATAACTATTCTTACTGATGAGCAGGGGATTGTTCGATTAGCGGTACCTGGTGCTAGACGTCCTAAAAGTAGTCTTGCCGCAGCTACTCCATTAACATATTTAAGTCTGCAAATTTTTGGGAAAAGAAATCTTAAATCTGTGCGTCAAATTAAAATATTAAAAAGCTATTCTGGTCTAGGGAAAAATATTGAATGTCTTGCAGCTGCGCAAGCAATAACTGAATTAACTTTTTTATTAGTAGGTAATAATGATGAGCAACAAAACTATTTATCTTGTGTTCTTGCACATTTAGATAGGATTTATTTGTATGAAGAATCTAAAGAAGAAGATTTTAAAATGCTCTCAATGAGTATTCAATCTTTAATCCATCTATTAGCCATTGGAGGTATAAATTTACCAATTCATCATTGCTGTAAAACTGGAGAACCTATTATTCCGCCTTTAGGAAATTGGGAATGGAGTTGTTATTATTTGCCAAGTGAAGGATTTTCATCAATTGAAGATCCTCAAAGTAATCTAAAAATAAATGCATCTGAAGTTGCACTATTACAAAGACTTCTTTTTCCTGAATTACCAATAAAATCTAATGGAGAGTTATTGGGACCTAAAAAAGTCTGGCTTAAAATATTATTTATTATTGAAACTTGGATCTCTGCTCAACTAGAGAAAGATCTATCTTCACTTAAAATGTTGAGAGAAATATATAGTTAAGATTTCCAAAAATCATTAATAAATTTAAAAATTATGATCATGGCGGCTCTGACTGTTAACTTTATAAATAGCTAAATCAATTAATGTGGTTCATATTGCCTGGTTGGGTAAAAAATCCCCTTTTTGCGGAAATGTAACTTACGGTAATTCAACTACTAAGGAATTAAAGGCCAGAGGGCATAAAATTAGTTTTATTCATTTCGACAATCCCTCTACTTCAAATTCATCAACCCCATTATTTCTTGCAAATGATCCTGATGTAAGTCTCCCATATTTAATTAAATCTCAAGTTTATACAATCCCCTCGCCAAGGGCAGAAAAAGAGCTAAGGCTATCATTGGAAAGATTAAAACCTGACATAGTACATGCAAGCCTCACTTTATCTCCCTTAGACTTTAGACTTCCAGAGCTTTGTAATGAAATTAATGTTCCTCTTATAGGAACATTTCATCCACCATTTGATGCAAAAAATAGAAATCTAACTGCTAGCACTCAACAATTAACATATCAACTTTATGCTCCCTCCTTAGCAAAGTTCGATAAAATAATTATTTTTTCTGAACCTCAAAAAAATGTTCTTGAGAAATTAGGAGTACCTAAAGAAAAACAAATAATTATTCCAAACGGCGTTGATGAAAATATTTGGAAACCTTTTTGCGAAAAAAGTAAAAAATATAATCAGGTAAAAAACAAACTTGGGAATGAGAGAATCTTTTTATATATGGGAAGGATTGCAAATGAGAAAAATATCGAGGCACTTTTACGTTCTTGGCGCCAAACAAAAACTCAAAATTGCAAATTAGTTATTGTTGGAGATGGACCAATGAAGCCAACACTTGAAAATAGTTTTTCTAACCTTGGTAATGAGAAATTAATTTGGTGGGGTGCTGAATTAGATTTAGAAACTAGGTTAGCAATAATGCAAATAGCAGAAGTATTTTTCTTACCAAGCTTAGTAGAAGGTTTATCATTATCACTTTTGGAGGCAATGTCTGCTGGGACTGCTTGTGTAGCTACAGATGCCGGAGCTGATGGTGAAGTTTTAGATAAAGGAGCAGGAATAGTAATTTCAACTGATAATGTAGCTGGACAATTAAAAACTATAATCCCAATTCTTGTAGAACACCCATCATTTACAAAAGATCTTGGGGAAAAAGCTAGAGAACGCATACTTGAGAGATACACAATTGCTAAAAATATAAATTCACTTGAAAAAGTTTATATGAACTTAAAAGATAATTGAAAAATTTAACGAAACTCTTTACTTCGATTAGTAGCGGAAACTATTGATTCCATTAATGCTGACCTTATACTCTTTTTTTCTAAAACCCTTAAAGCAGAAATAGTTGTTCCACCTGGAGAGGTTACTAAATTTTTAAGCTCAGAAGTAGTAAGTTTATTTTCCTTTATTAGACAAATAGTTCCTAGTATCATTTCCATAACAAGTTCTTCTGAAATTATTTTTGGTAATCCCCCGCTTAATCCTCCATCACTTAATGCTTCTATAATTAAAGCAATAATTGCAGGACCTGATGAAGTCAAAGCTAAAAATATATCAAGGTAATCTTCAGTAAATTCATAAATTTTACTAGTATTTTCAAATAATTTTTTTGTAAATTTTTTCTGATCTTCTGTAATTACTTCTCCCCAAGAAATCCCTGTTAAACCTTTTCCAATAGTTATTGGAATATTTGTAACCACTCTCACACATTTATGATTAGGAAACTTTTGAGTAAGTCTATTTATTGAAACCCCGGCAAGAATAGAAACTATTAAATTATCCTTATTTTTTATGTGATGAACCTCACTTATATCATTTAATTGTTGTGGTTTTATCGCAAGAAGTTTATATTGACAATCCCAAATTATTCTTGACTCTTTAGAACCTGATTTATAAACATTTATATTATGTTTATAATTTTTTTTTATGTTTTCTAAACTTTTTTCTGTTTTTACAACACAAAAAACATTCTTTGGCTGAATTAGTTTGTTATCTAATAGAGGGGTAACAATAGCACTTGCAATATTTCCAAAACCAATAATCGCGATTTTATCTGTCACAGATTAATCATGAAAAAGCACTTAATTTAGAATTACCCCATGCTGGTTCAGGAGTAGTATTCTTGCCCAAACTATATTGTGGTGTGTTTTCTGTAGACACAGAAGAAGGAGAAGCTTCTTCTGGCGAAGAACTAGTTATATTTACACAACTTGGAGCAAAAAGAAAAATACTTTCACCGACTCTCTCTTGATGTCCATCAATTGCATATGTGCCACCAGCAATAAAATCAACCGCTCTTTGAGCTTGATCAGGATCCATCATAGTTAAATTGAGAATTACTGTTTTTCTCTCTCTTAATGCTTGTATGGCTTGAGGCATCTCATCAAAACTTCTTGGTTCCATCAAGCTTACTTCTGAGGACGAATTTGAGATTCCAGGCATTCCAACTACTTTTGATGATCTGTTGTTATTCATAAAATCGAATGGATTTGAATTTGCAAGAGCATTTGCATTCTTTGGATTTTGTTTGAAATTATTAATATCATTTAATTCATCCTCTGAAGCATAATCCAACTCATCAAAATCATCATCGAGATACTCATCCCCTGCAACAACTGCCTTTAATCTAGAAAGAAGTGACACCTTTTAAATCCTCTTGAAATTGATTACTAAGGTTTAAGAACCTTGAGTAATAGATCCATTTTATAAATGAATAAACTACCTATACTTAAATAACGTTAGTTGAACTTTACTGCAAGTTAATAAATAAAATTTTTATAAAAAATTACTAATTATGATCTACCTCCAAAAATCAATGATCCTAATCTTATCCAAGTTGATCCAGCGTCAATAGCTTCCTCCCAATCACCTGACATCCCCATGGAACAATCCTTTAGTTTCAGTGAATCAGCAAGTGCACGGCATTTTTTGAACAAACCTGAATTTTCTTTTGAGCTAAGTCCTTTAGGATTGATAGTCATCAAACCGGCCAATGAAATATTTTTCAACTCTTGAATTTCTCTCCATTTCAATTTTAAAAATTCAGGATTAAAGCCTCCTTTAGTAGGATCATCACTCAACTTAACCTGCAACATTATTATTGGATATTTCCTCTCCTCACTTGAAATATTAGAAATTTTTTGCAACTTTTCAAATGAATCTACTGAATGAATGTATTTAAAATTTTGTACTATCTTTCTTATTTTATTACTTTGTATTCTTCCAATAAAGTGCCAATTTATTTGTTCAAGGTCTTTTAAGATTAATTGTTTTTCAAACGCTTCTTGAACCTTACTTTCACCAAAATCATTATGTCCAATATTTTGAATAGTTTTGATTTCTTGACTTTTAAATCCTTTACTTACCGCAAGAATATTTACATTTGATGGGATTTTATTTTTTATCTTTAAATAATTTGCAGGGTTCACCTTTTTATAAGAAAGTTTGCGTAAATAAATTCTCCCATTTAGATAGCTCTTCCGATCCTTTTCTTCTAGCTTTTTGAAGGTTTAATTCGGCCTGATTACGAGCATCTAAATAAGGTATCACTTCAAAAAAAACTTCTCTCTGTCTAACTTCTACCAAGAAAAACATTTTTTGAGCGTACAAAGTCGCATAAATATCTCTCCCATCATTTCCAGGAGAAACTTGGTACAACATACCAAATGTTGGATGGTTTAAATAACGCTCAGAGCTCAAACCTAAATTATTTTGTTATTTATAATGCACCATACAGTTTTCTAAGAAAAATTGCTATGCAAATAAAACAAATCGATAATGTATTAACAATTACATTGAGAGATTTTGAAGGATAAAGAGTTCTAAATCTGTTGGTTTTTATAATAATTTTTTTCTTTGAGAGTAATGATTCTGCCCCATGATCAATTCTTAGAAATATATTTTGAAATAACCTTTCCACTAAGATTAACAAAACATTAAAAGATTTCTTTAATCCTAAATTTCGAAAATTTATTGATCTAACTGACACTGATTTAATGATATTTTGAAGTTCTTCCTGCACTAAAGGAATAAAACGTAATGCAATTAACAACTGAAAAAGCCACTTACTAGTAGGAAATCCAAACTTTCTCAATGGATACATAAACCAACTTAATCCCCATACAATGTCTTCCTGCAATGTGGTTAGAAGCATCAAATTCACACTATGAATAACGGTAAATATCAAGGTGGAGGTTTTTATTCCTAGTTCAAAGGCTTTTCTTGATAAGTTGTAGGGACCAACATCAATAAACCATATCTTCTGAGAAGGAATTTGCAAAATATTCCATTCTTTTTGGCTTTCCAGTACTACTTGCAACTCATTGGGATTTCTTAAGTAGCCATCGAGAGATTGAATATCAGACGAGGCAAGTATTGATATACATCCAATTAATAGTGACAAAGATGAGAGCAAAAATAATGATCTCCACCATACTCTAGATGGCAATAAACTTAAAAAAGTAATTAATAGTAAAAAGCCAACTAAACTCAATCTCCATATAGGACCTGCCCAAATTGGAGTGATTAAAAATATCATTACGATAATTATTTTTAATCTGCTATCAATAATTCTAAGCCAACTTCTATTACCATAAACATATTGACCAACAGAAAATTTGGTTAGCAAATTCATTAATCTTTTTGTATTAACTGAATATTTTCTCTTTCGACTTCTTTATTTAAAGCTCTTTGCTGTTTTCCTCTCCAAAGTAAAATGAGCGGTGTGCCTTCAAAGCCTAAATTAACTCTAATTTGTTTTTCAATATATCTTCTATAAGTTATGCCGAATAATTTAGGGTCATTTACAAAAAGAGTAAAAGTGGGGGGTTTGTTCTTTACTTGAGTACCGTAATAAAGCCTACCTTGCTTGCCGCTTCTCCTAGTTGGAGGACTTTTCCAACTGATTGATTCTTTAAGTACTTCATTAACTACAGATGTTGTAACTCTTCTTCTATGTTGATTTACAGCATTAAGAGCATGCTCAAAAATATTATCAACTCTTTGACCAGTTAGGGCAGATGTAAAAATCATTTTTGACCAGTGTAAAAAATAAAGTTTAGATCTAAGTTCTTTTTCTACTTGATAAATTGTTGAACTATTTTTTTCTACAAGGTCCCATTTATTAACAACAATTATACAAGCTCTGCCTTGTTCTTCTATGCGCCCAGCCAACTTCTGGTCTTGATCAGTTACTCCATCTATAGCATCTATAACCAAAACACAAACATCACTTCTATCTATAGATTTAAAAGCCCTATTAATACCAAAGAATTCAGTGCCATATTTAACATTTTTCTTTCTTCTAATCCCTGCAGTATCAATAATTTTCCAATGATTATCACCTTTTTTAATAAGCGTATCTATTGAGTCAGTTGTCGTACCACTAATATCACTCACTATTGCTCTTTTTTCTCCACAGATTGAATTTAACAAGCTAGATTTACCAACATTAGGCCTACCAATAATTGACATCATTATCTTTTCTTCATCATCCTGGATATTATTTTCAGGAAGTTCGCCAATTACGAGATCTAAAAGATCTCCAGTCCCTGAACCATGAATAGCTGAAACAGGGTTAGGTTCCCCCAATCCTAATTTCCAGAACTCTGAAGCTAGGGATATTCCTAAAGTAGTCGATTCGCATTTATTAACAGCAACAATTGTTTTGCAACTTGAGTTTCTTAACCATTTTGCTATTGATAAATCACCATCAGTAACGCCTTGATTTCCATCTACCACCAGTAACGCAAGTGAAGCCTCTTCTAGAGCCAAGAAGACTTGTGTCCTTATCTCTGGGAGAAATTCACTATCGTCATCAAAAACTAAACCTCCAGTATCAACTATTTGAAATTCCTTACCTCCCCATGAAGCATTTTGATAAGTTCTATCTCTTGTAACGCCAGGCTTATCAAATACTATTGCATCATTACTTTGGCAAAGACGATTAACTAAGGTAGATTTCCCAACATTCGGTCTTCCGATAATTGCTATTGTAGGAAGAATCAATTCTTCTCTCCAAAGAAAGTAGTATCCATTACAACTATACCTTTAATAGAATCATTTACCTTATTCAAAAAAACTTATTTAATTTCTGGATCGCCAAAATGTCCTTTAACTGGATTAACAGGTGGTGAACTTGGACTTGGCATTAATCCATTATCTTCTGAAAAACAATCATTTTCAGTCGCCCAATAAATTAACCAATTTACTGCCGTCGCTCTTCTAGTTCTTCTTGGATAGAGTTCATTAATCTTATAACCTTTAAAATTAAGAAAATTTTTCAATCCCTGTTTATATTCTTTTGGAATTGATCGAGTCAAATGTACTGAGGCTGGTCGCTCTGAAATGATTTGAGGAGCTTTTTCAAATTTTTCTGACCAATAATAAGGAGTTAATGGGCTAAAGGCCCAATCATTTATAGATGGTTCTTTAGTATAAAAAAGTCTTTCCCAGACTAATTCACATACAAATACATCGCTAACCTTATCTGCAAGAATAAGAAATAATAGTTTTTTACATATTGGCCATGTAAATTGATTTTCAACTAATTTTTCTTTTTTGTACATTAATCGAACCTTATTAAAATTAAAGAAAAATAAGGCATAAATTCCTTTTTATATTGTGAAGCATATTGAATAATTTGATCAGGCATCCCCACACTTAAAGCTATTAATGTTGAATTGATGATATCCTCTTTTTTCAAAATTTCCCTTACTAAATTCCATCTTTTGCCAACTTTCATAATGGCCAATACCGTTCTTCTATTTGCCTTACTTTCCCTAATTAGGGTTGTTAATTCAGATTCTGAAGATGAGCATTCTTTGATGATTAATGTTTCGCCTTTTTTTACCAAATCAAACTCATTCAAAGCTGCTGCTGCTGAAATAGAGGAAATACCAGGTATAGTTTTTGTAATAATTTCAACATGATTATTTTTAATTAACCTCAAGATATTAGAAGAACTTGCAAATAGTGAAGTATCTCCAAGACAAAGTAAAACAACTGATTCGCCATTTTGTATAAATTTCACAATTTTTTCTACAGCATTAGACCATATTTCATCTGGATCAAAATCCTTCCTAGCCATTGGGAAGATGATAGGGATATTTTTTTTAAATTTGGTGTATTTCTTGACTATTTCCGCAGCAAAACTCTTTTTATTATCATCTGATATTGGGAAAACTATAACTTTCGCTTTTTTTATTGCATCCACAGCAGCAATTGTTAAAAGCGATGGATCTCCAGGGCCTACACCAACGATGGTGAATGTTGGCAAATCTGTTTTATATGGATTAAGTAAACTTAAGAACTTTTTTATTATCATTTTTATTTTATTAAATTTAGCTATGTACCCTTGGCAATACAAAAGTTTCAGCGAGTATTGCTGACTCAATTTCAGACAATTCCTCTAGCCTTTTGAAAGTTTGATTTTTAGAGAATTTAGTTTGCGCTAGTTTCAAGTAAACTCCAAGGTGTCTTGCCTCACTCTCTAGCAGAGACTCATAAAGGGATTTAAACGATTTATCTTCATAATTCAGCGCAAGCAAGCTCAATCTTTCATGACTTCTTGCTTCAATAAGTCCTGCTATTAAAAAACTATCCAGCATTCTATTGGGCTCTTCCTTTCTTATATGTTTGGACAATTCAGCTCCATATGGAGGCGGTTTTAAGGACTCAAGAGAATGTCCAAGATCCTTTAAAAAATAAAGTATTTTTTCAAAATGCTCTAATTCCTCTCTCGCTATTGGACTTAAAACTTCTGCCAGATTTGGTTCTGATGGATATCTAAACATCAATTGAATAGCTACTCCTGCTGCTTTTCTTTCACAATGAGCATGGTCAATAAGAATATCTATTGGATTAGATAATGCGAGTTTGATCCACGCATCTGAGGTAAATGACGATAAATATTTAATATGAGAAGTGGGCCTTTTAAAATCGACTAGCATTTAATCTTTAATACTCAAATATCCAATGATTCCTTCAAGAGCTAAGGAATAACTTGATATGCCGAATCCACTAATAATTCCTATAGCTTTGTCTGTTAGAAAAGATTCTTTACGAAAATCTTCTCTACTGAAAATATTTGAAATATGTAATTCTACAAAAGGAATTTTCGATCCAATTAAAGCATCACGAATAGAAATAGAGGTATGAGTAAAAGCACCAGCATTTATAAGAATACCTTGGATACTTTTACCAGACTCCTGAATTTTATCTACTATTTCTCCTTCGTGATTACTTTGAAAACATTCAAGATTGATACTTTTTTCTTTAGCAACTTTAATTAAATCTTTTTCTATATCACTCAATGTTTTATTACCATATATTTCAGGTTCTCTAGTGCCCAAAAGATTTAGATTTGGTCCATTTATCAATAAAATATTCATCATCAATAAAGTCCTTTCTTTACAAATGCTATCTAGAAAGAAACAAAAAAACCAAAACAATTTCACACAAAGTGTCCATTAACTGATAAGTTCAAATAGTGGGGGTCGGTGCCCGAGTGGTTAAAGGGGGCGGACTGTAAATCCGCTGGCTCTGCCTACGTTGGTTCAAATCCAACCCGGCCCACTTTAAAATTGCCCTTGTAGCTCAGCGGTAGAGCACTCCCTTGGTAAGGGAGAGGTCTCGGGTTCAAGTCCCGACGAGGGCACTCGCGGGATAGCTTAGTATCAGTGAGATTACCACTATCGCACAAAGAAATTATTCAGAAGTGGACGTCCGTTTTCGGGTCCACTTTTCTGTTGTATTAAAGGATTCCTACGACTTAAATCAAGTAGTCTTTCTCTTAACTTTCCAAGTTTTTCTTTTAACTCTGCAGACACTTAATTTATTAAGAGGTTTTAATAATCTACATTAAATATATTTTCATTTCTAGTTTTCTTTTTAATTAATAACCTAAATTGCCTAATTCCTTTTTTTTATGGGTATAACTTTTTAATAGCCTCTTGTTGTTCTTGTTTTTTTATTTCTACAGCATCATACACAGGACAAGTATTCTGATTAAGTGATAAGAAAAAAACACTTTTTTTAAAACGTTTGAATATAGGAGTCAATAATAAAAGTTTCACTTTTTAGATTTGCTTAATTGCTCCAACATACTTAAATACTGCAGAGGAAATACACTGGTTAAATTCTCTATTCTCTCTTCATCCAATACAACACCCTCGGGCAATTTCTTTATTAACTTTGGAATAGCTTTTTTTGTCTCTTCTCTGCAGAAGTTAATTCTGTAAGTGGCTTCTTTTTTTATATTCGCTTTAATTAACCCATCTTTTTCAAGAATTGATTTTAAATCAAGATTATTTCCTTTCAGAAGAGCAATTAAAACACTATCTGCAATTTTCAAAGCTTCGCCAGTCTCTTTATCTTTATTTATTTCAAATATCCAGGTACATGCACCGACACCAAGTGCTCTTGCAATACAATCATCATTTCCAATTTCATCACAGGGTAATCTAAAAGACTCTTCAATTTTTTTCAGATCATATCCATTCTCACCTTCTGGGAAGCCAGCTTGAGTATTAAAAGGAAATAAAAATAATATTGTGGCAAGAAATAAGCGTTTCATTTATCTTTTTTTACTTCAGGGAAGCAATCTGGAAAGATATCCAGAACTTTACCAACAGCATACATTTGATCTTCTTGTATGGTTTGTTTATTTCCATGAGCACGTTCATGGAGGTTTAGAGCAAATCCCAGCATATCTATTTTTTGTTTCATGGTTATGTGGTTTCGATCTACTGCATAGCAAACAGATAGAACTTGACCAAGAAGTATTTTATTAGCTTCAATATCACTCATTTCAGATGAAACTTTTTCATTAGCATGAACAGCATTAGGCAATGCAAGAGCAGCCAGTAGTGGGAGCAGTAGGGGTTTCAAAATTATTCAGAAATCCAGCGGTTAATTATTGTTCCTTCATAAATATGACCCGATGCTTCAACTATTGGTTTAGTTTCCGGATTAACGAAGATGTCGTAACAAGTATTTACTGGTCCTTGAAACATAACTGTTGCTCTTTTGGGGTCTTCCAGTGATTTGCCAATATAAAAAGTTTTTACTCCCATCTCTTTAAACATGGCCTGTTGTTCAGGAGCATTCATATGAGCCTCATATTCCTCAAAAGTATTGCTTAATTTGAAATCTAAAACAGTTGTTTCAATTGACATAAAAAAAAGGAGCTGAATGCCCCTTATTCTAAATCGAATGTCAATAATTTAAAGAATTTTTTTTACCACTAATTCGTATTTATGCACTTTGCCAAAACCACTGTTTTGATTCTAGTTTATTTTCATATTTTGTTTGAATTTGCACTGGTACAACTTTGTTTTTAGGTTCAATTTTTTCCAATTTACTATTTCTCTTAGCTTCATCAAGACTTATCAAAAAAATGATTACAAAAATAACAGAAAACATGTAAACAAAACTATAAAACGGGCCGTATTTATTTCCTATGAACCCTGCAGTTTCTAGGGAAATTAAAGTAGCAATCGTGAGATCGCCAAGAGGAAGTTGAGACCATCTAATCATCAATAAAAGATTTAGCTATATGAAAGATAAAACATAAGATATAAATTCTCAAGGGTAAAAAGCATAAAAAAGCAAAATTGATTAAAAATCATATTTACTAGATAGCTATCCTCCTACTTTGACGTTTTCAAGATTGTAGATATATCTTTCACCATCATTATTATTATCATCGTCATCATCGCCAAAAGATGAAATTAAAACATATATTCCGGTAAGTCCTAAGATCATTGAAAGGTAGAGAATTGGATCTGTCATATTTTCTTGATAATAATTATGGTTGATTTCTGCAGCTTAAGCGGCAGTCTCATGACAACCATGTGGATACTCTAGGAAGTCTTTATTATTCACTGAGTATTTATACGTACCTACTCCCGAACCTAATGGTTCCTTAACCCGTACAAATTTGAAATCACGAATCTAAAACTTTTTTTCAGCTGTTAGTTTTAAATTCTCCAGAATCGATCAGATTTTTTATTAGACGTTTGTTTTCGGTATTTAGATTTTCTAATGAAGATTTTGTGAATTGTTCTTTTGCCTCAAATTTTGCTGTTTTAATTATTTTTTTATTTGGTAATTTTTTATGAGGCTCTGATTGCATTTTTCTTATTTAATAATTTCGTAAGATTCTACAAGCACGTCACGTTTTCTTGAGTATGAATTTTTACAAAAAATAAGTTAAATTTAAAATCTTTAAAGTATTTTGTTGGCAGCTCTGTGGAAAAACCTGTGCAAAAATCTGTGGAAAATTTTTATAAAATTTGAACAATTAAATATCGATTATTAGTTTCCTAAAAGACTCTTCAATTTTTTCAGATCATAACCATTCTCACCATCAGGAAAACCAGCTTGAGCGTAAAAAGTAAATAAAAATAATATTACAGCAAAAATTAAGCTTTTCATTCATTTATTCAATAATAATTGTCCCACCCATTCCGAAAGATGCATGCGGAGAGCATACATAATAATATTTCCCTGATGAAACGCCCTTCGTATTCCATGATATCTTTCCATTTTGCGTTCCAGGAGTTCCAGAAATTATCCCTGTGGTGACCTGATCACCTCCTCCACGAGAAAATTTAGTCTTTATATAGAACGGATGACGCGATGCATCAACATCAAAAATAATTATGTCTCCTTTCTTCACTGTAACTGTAGGATCTTCACCTCTTACAGATCCATTTCTATCAGTTCCACTTAGTATATAGTTGCGATAATTCTCTGCTGATACGTCTATTTTAAATACTTCTGAATTTGCAATAGCTGGTCCTGAGAAACCAAAAAATAAAGTTAAGAATAAAAGAGATCTCATAGATTTAAATACTTGGTAGTTGAATTTTAAGAAAAAAAGAAGCTAATTGGCCCTTATTGTAGATCGACTGTGAATCAATAAAATCATCCCTTATCAATAATGGTATTTGTAAAAAATGGACTAAAAAAGATTGCCCTGAATCTCTGCATTATCAACTTTTACAGGATTACAGACCAACTTTGCATATTGCTCGGAATAAGCACAATTTTTACAGGATAGATTTGGTTCCGGGATCTGATCCTTATTCATCAGAGAAACCATTGAATCTATTTCTTCTTCAATCCAATCAATATTCCAATCATAAGGAACTAAATATTCGTCAAAATTCATTCTTTTATTAAATTCCTCGTCATCTCTTTTTGCATTACAAACTAAAAAATAGGATGTTTTATGAACATCAAATCCCATCCCTTTTAAAAGATATGCATAGAAATCCATTTGGATTTTATAGCCTTCATGATACGGATCATCAAGATAATCTTGTTTATCTACTCTCCCAAGTTTTGCCTGTGATTTGTAATCAACAACTATTAATTGCTTTGTAATCTTATGCTGCCAGATATCATCAACCCCTCCAGTCAAGATTATGTTTGTGTCCTTATGACGAAGCATCAATCCTTTATGGAGAGAATTACGCCAATCATCCATCTCAGGATGATCAAATGGAACTAGATGACTTAAATCATTATCGATAAATAATCTATGTGGAATTTGTCTTTCTCTGCAATAATCAAATTCTTTTTTTAAGAGCAAATCAGTAGTTTCATTTAAAGTCCATCCAGGCGTTCCAGGTGGGTCTAGACCTTTTACTCTGTCCAAGTAAAAACATCTTTTACAGGTTAAAAAATTGGAAAACCTTCCTCTACTTATTTTGAAATCCTCTTTCTGATTAGGAGAATAAGACGAAGATGCTCTAGTCCTTAGTCCAGTGGCTTTTACAGGTTCCTTCTTACTATTTCTTTTAAGATCTATCATGACTTTTAAATTAAGAAAGAATCTTTCTTATTCATAGAATATCTAGATTAAAAATTATTATCAAAATTTCAAATAACAATTCAATGAAAAAGTGGACTGAAGAATGATTACAGCACTCCCTAGAAATAATTTGACAACCACAGACAGGCCATCTAAATTTATTGTGCACACTTCAGAATCATTGTGCTGCAGGCAGTCTTGATTGGTCCAACCCGGCCCACTTTAAAATTGCCCTTGTAGCTCAGCGGTAGAGCACTCCCTTGGTAAGGGAGAGGTCTCAGGTTCAAGTCCCGACGAGGGCACTTGAGCATTTGATTAGTATAATTGAGATCTCATAGATCAGCATTTTAAATAGAATTCGCATATATTTAACATAGTTTGTCTTTAGTAATGGCACTATCGTCATACCGGATGCACAAAATATATATTGCAGCAACCATGAATTATGGTCTTGGTTCTGATGATCCAGAAGAGTTGGCCTACTACAACAAAATCAGAAAAGAGATGGATGATATGAAAAAACAACCAATTAATAAAGGGATTACCTTCAATTGGGATACTCCCGAAGGAATGGATAAGTGAACCTAAATACTTTTTTATTAATTGATGGAAGTTTGATGCTTATTAGTCTACCTTTTTTAATGATTCTTAAAGGCAAAAATTGATCAAAAGTTCTTAACATTTTACCCATATTTAAATTCAATTGTTGATCCTTTATCCGTATATTGGAGTACCTCAAACCGTACATATTTATTACTCGAATGGCCTCTCTAACTAGTTAGAACATAAATGTAGTCGTTATGAGCAAATGTCTACCAAATCCACACTAAAAGAAGATTATAAATCTGAGATTGAAGAAAGATCAGAAGAAGAACTTCTTGAGGAAGAAATCAGGAATCAGCAAACATTGGATAGCTTTGTTGAATCTGATAAGAACTGGAGCTGATTAAATTTTATTTATTTTGGAGAAAGTTATGAACTTAAAAAGATCACCATTCTCAATTCTGGACAAAGAAAAAAGAGAAATGGACTATATCAAAGGAGTTTACAAGAGAAAAATTGAAGCTGAAATTGAATCTTATAAAGATCCCGAAGACGAAGGTAAGAGAGATACAATCCAAGCTCAAGATGTATTAATGCTTGATAGGATCTCAATCTAGTTATTTTTTTTCTTCTTCTTATCTTTCTTTTTCTTCTTAACCTTTTCATAAAACTCATCAGCCTTCTTTTCAATACTGTCCAGCTTATTTGAGATTTCTTTTATAGCTTCTGCTTTTCCTTCTTTAACTACAGTATCTTTTACCTTAATAATTTTAACTGGCTCTCCTTTAACTACAGTATCTTTTGTCTCTTCAGTTTTAATTCCAAACTTACCTTTAATAAAATTGGCAATAAAGATAAGAACAGGTACATGAGTTAAACCGCCTATTACTATTCTTGTTTCTGAATAAGCCATTTAATAGTTAAAAGTTCTGAGATATTTAAGCATAATTTTAATTTTTAAATTCGTTTTATTAAGCCAATAAATATTAGTAATAATTTTTTGATTCGTAGATAAAAAATCTTGCTATTAATTAAGTAGAGACTTTTTTATTAAATGCCATTAGACGTATTTCTAATGAACATGTGTGTTGTAGTTATAGCATTGCTTATCAGAAGAGAAATCAAACTTAAGAAGGCGAGATAAATTATGAAAACACAAATTTTAAAAGAGCATTACATTCCAAATATACATGCTATTACTATTTTACTAATGCTTCTTCTATGTCTATGGTTACCTCTAGCACTTAGATTCTTATTAATAATTTAGTCGAACTAATTAGTTAATACTCTTATCTTTAAACTCTGGTATAACCTAATTTTGTTTTAGAAATCTTATGCGGAACTCCTGTTTCGCATTACTTGCATAGGTTAAAGTAGTTAGTGTTTCGACTACTCAGAAACCCAACTTGTAATTTTCGTTGTGCTATAAATATGCCCTCCAGATTCTATATTCTTGATGGTTTCTGGATCTGAAAAAACATGCTTAGCCACACCTTCTTCAGCTTGATGAATAACAATCACTTCTTTTGGATCAATTAAACTTTTACCGCGATATAAAGGAGTAAGGCCTACCGTTTTATGAAATGCATCTATCTCTGGACTATCAAACATTTTTACCCACTCCTCAAATGTATTTGAAAGTTTAAATGTGAAAACAGTAGTTTCAAAAAACATTAATTTACAAATAATTCTCCTATATTTCTAGCAACTAATCTTGATAAACAAGTTAAAAATATGGATTATCAAAAAATTAAGAAAGTTAATTTGGTATCGCATGTACCGTTTACATGTTTTTTGAAAGCTATTAATTGGATATGAGTTATTGTGCTGAACCAAACCATATTGAATATGATGCATGGTTCGATGAAAACATCGACCCAATGGATCTTGTGAATTACTCAGATGAAAAGGAGTTCAGTGATTCGGTACACTTTAAGTTCCATAAGATGTCTACTAAAAATTTAACGATTGGATCTTCTGATAATTTTCACTGGTAAGTAAAAGATTTTTCACTCCATAGATATTTATGAATCTTATGCAGAGTATGTTCCATCACTTTCTCTTCTTGCCTTGGCCAGTACAATTTCATCTACAACTTTTTCAATCATGTAAGCACTTTTTTTACCAAAGCATTTTTCTTTTCTAATGCTCTCAAAATCATTTGGGATTAAATCATTATGTTCACAACAATCGCATTTAATATCAATTTTAATACCTCTGAAAACCTCCAAAGCCCTTGAGAAAATCCATTGCTGAACTGAAATACTTTCCCAACTATCAAAATTAGACCATTCATCAAAATCCCTATTAAGGACGCCTTTTAATCCATCAGCCTGATTTACATATACTAAGTGTGAATCTTTTCTTGGTTCGTCATTTATACCAATTGTTTTGACAGAATTTTGATTCATCCCAAATACATTGATTAAGTAGCACTATAAATCTAAAGGATAATTACAAAAATATAAAAAAATATCTCAAATAAGATCGTTAATTGCTTTATCCAATTTAGAAGTATAATTTGTATTTCTGAGTAATTCAAAATCCTTAAAATCAAAGCCAGGGCCAACACAACAACTCACTAAAGTAAATTCGCCTGTACTTTTTGCAGCTTGCCAATATCCAGATGGGATCATTTCTACTGGATTATTGGAATCTAAAATTATATTTCTTATTAACTTATTATCATTATCTAGGCACCATAAATTCAGAGGATCGCCCCTTAAATAAATCCAAATTTCATCAGCATTTTTTACTCTGTGCCAAGCACTTTTTGCATCTTTCTCCAAAAGATAATAAATTCCCGTAATAAAGTTTCTACTTTGGCCATCTTCCCTTATTAGAGAATTCTTACTCCTTACTATCTCTCTAAACCATCCACCCTCAGGATGAGGAGACAAATTGAATTGTTTAATTATTTCTATGTTTTTTTTATTAGGATTCACATCACAAAAATATCTTTTAAATTTCTCTTATAGTTAAAAGCTAACTGCAAATAAATCAAAATAAACTATATTTTCTAATAAATTAAGCACAAATAACTGACAAATCTACAAAATTTTTATTTTCATCTGCCAGTTCAGTAATGATTCTATTGAGCCATTCAGAGGTCGTTTCACAATAGCCTACATTTAAAATAGTTTTTTGCTTTGCTGTTTCTTCTTTATTCATAGTTAAAGTATTTTTATATAAGTTAGTCTTTAATTAAATCTATGTGAATAAGTCTTAATTACTATCTATTTTAAAAAGTTGTATTTAATACATATTTAAGAACTGCTAGTAAACAAATAAAATTAAATCGTTGACAAGAAAATGTATACAAGTAAGAGTAGAAAAAATTTATTATTTAACCTATGAATAACATCAAGATTGAGGAATTGATGAAAGTAAGGTTCGATGGCATTGCTAATAGAATTGGGCAATTAAGCAAAAGAGAAAGTGAGTCTTTATTACTTGAGCATCTTGAGTGGTTGGAGGGAGGATGGGAGACTGAAGAAATCTTATTTTTAAAAAAGCCTTACAGAAAATGGTGGTTCTAACTCCACTTCTATAAATAATTAATGATGGCCTAAGGGACCAGGGCCAGATCCTATTTTATAAGAATTGTCTAAAGATTTCTCAACAAATAATTTGGCTTTTTGTATGGAATCAAATAGATTAAAACCTAAAGCTTTGTAACCACAAATAGCAGCACTCAAAGTACAGCCACTACCATGGGTATTTTTTGTATTTATAAAATTATTAAATAGCCACTCTTTTCTACCATTTAAGTCAAGGAAAAAATCCTTCCCTTTCATATCTTTTAAACCGCCACCTTTTATAAGTACTGCTTTAGCTCCAAGACCAATAATTTTTCTTGCTGAATTTTCGATATCTTCTTTACTCCTTATTTCTAAACCAGAAAGTAGATTCGCTTCGTAAATATTTGGAGTTACCAAATCAGCAATTGGTAATAAGAGTTTTTTATAAGCATTAATAGCAGAATCTTCCAGTAATTTAGAACCAGTTCTTGTAACCATTACTGGGTCAATAATTTTGGTTATTTTGTATGTATTTAATTTTGAAGCAGTATCATTAATTATCCTTTCATTTAATAACATTCCAGTTTTTAAGGCATCAATACCAAAATCAGAAAATAAAGTATCTAATTGATTTAATAAAGTATTCTTCTCTACTGGTTGAACGCATGAGACCTCTATACTATTTTGTGCGGTAATACATGTAATAACAGAACATCCATGTACTTTAAGGGCCATGAAAGTTCTCAAGTCAGCCTGTATGCCTGCTCCACCCCCGGAGTCACTACCGCCTATTGAAAGTGCAATTTTAGAATACATAATTTATTAACTCGTTTTTGAAAGTACTATAAATAAATTTTAATTTAAATCAGAAATCTGAATATGCATTAAAAAAATCTAACTCCAATTCCATAGCTCTCCTGTATAAGTATTTGGCCTGATTAATATCATATGTATCTTTATTTGTCTCAATAAGATTTTCAAGTGAATCTGCTAGCTTTTCAAAGCTCTCATCAGAATAAGTAATTATCCATTCTTTATATTTAATGTCAAAATCCTCCTTATACAAACTTTTTCCTATCCAAGAATAAAGTCGCATACATGGAGTCATTGCAAACATTATTTCAACGGAGCTAAGTCTTTTGGAAGTATCATCGAGAAAATCTGTATAATTTTTAGTAGCTTTTTTTATATAGTTATTAGATAAATCAATATCCCATTCTTTGGCATACGTTTCATGAAGTATTAACTCCTCTGAAACACCCATTAAAAGTTCACTTAACTTCCTTATTGAATACTTATCTTTTGATTTGGAAACAGCAAGACCATAAGCCTTAGCAAAAGTCTCTAAAAAGAAATAATCTTGAGCTAAATATTCTTGAAATATATTTTTAGGGAGACTTCCATTCTTTAAACTTTGAACAAATTTTGTATTTAAACTAAGTAAAGCAATCTCATAATTATCCTCCCAAAGTTTTTTTGTTATTTTCATTTTTTTGATTTTTAGTTATTATAAAATTTTTTATATTTTTTACCTACAAACTTAATCTTAGTTTTCTAGTATTAAAATAAAAAATTATGAAAGAAATAAATATCTTATGGTTTAAGAAAGATTTAAGAATTTTTGATAACGAAGCTCTCTGTGAGGCTATAAAAGATAATGATATTTTACCTATTTATATTATTGAGTTAGATATTTGGTGCCAAAATACTCATTCAGATAGACAATGGCAATTTTGCAAAGAAAGTTTAATAGATTTAAGAAATGCACTTGCTGAGATTGGACAAACATTAATTATTAGGACTGGAAATGTTATTAATATTTTTGATGAAATTAGTACAAAATTTAAAATCAAAGGTATATATAGCCATCAAGAGACCGGAGATTGGCTTACTTATAAAAGAGATCAAAAAGTAAGAGAATGGGCTTTAAGCAAAAATATTATTTGGAAGGAATTTCTACAATTTTCAGTTTTTAGAGGAAATTTAGATAGGAATAATTGGTCTAAAAAGTGGCACGAAAATTCCGAAAAAAACTTACTTAAGGCTCCATTAAGAATTAATTCTATTAACTTTAATATTGGAGAAATACCCTCAGACGAAATTTTTAACTTTAAAAAAGAAACTTGTCCAGGAAGAATGCAAGGTGGAAGAAATAAAGGTTTAGAGAGAATGCAATACTTCTTTAGTAATAAATTAGATTCTTATTCAAAAGATATATCTAGCCCAGAAAAATCATTTGATAGTTGTACAAGACTATCACCATATATTTGTTGGGGATGCATTTCATTAAAAGAAATTTTTAAAAAGGCAAATATATCAAAAAACAATAATTCAAGGATGTTAAAAAGCAGATTAACTTGGCATTGTCATTTTATTCAGAAACTTGAAAGTGAACCAGAACTAGAGTTTAGGGAGTACCATCCTTTTTTTAAAAATATTAGAGAAAAAAATAATGAATTACTTTATTCATGGAGTTCAGGTAATACGGGCTTTCCTTTTGTAGATGCATGCATGCGTTCATTAAATTTCAATGGATGGATTAACTTCAGGATGAGAGCGATGTTAATGTCTTTTGCTAGCTATAATTTATGGTTACCATGGCAAGATTCAGGTTCTGAATTAGCAAATAAATTTGTAGATTATGAGCCTGGAATACATTGGAACCAATGCCAAATGCAATCTGGAACTACTTCTATAAATACCAATAGAATTTATAATCCTATTAAGCAGGGAAAAGATCATGATCCTCAAGGAAAATTTATAAAAAAATGGATACCAGAATTAAAGGATATATCACTTAATTTCATTCATGAACCATGGCTATTATCTAGATTTAATCAAGAAAAATATGAACAAATTAATTACATAAGACCAATAATTGACATCCCAAATAGCACTAAAACCGCAAAGAAGAAAATCCAGGAAATCATTAAAAAGGATGGATATTGGGATATCTCAAAAGAAATTTATTTAAAGCATGGCTCTAGAAAAAGGCTTAGAAAAAATATAAATAATAAAAAAACTATTTCTAAGGAAAAGGAAAAACAATACCAACTGAAATTAGATTTTTAAATTTTTTTGTCAGAAATTTATAGATTTCTTTTAGAGCCTAGGAAAGCTTTTTAAATTTTGAAATTAAATATATAAATCCACGATGAACTAATACAAGCTTTAATGTAGTTATTAGATTTTATCAATTATGTCTGAAAGATTTGAATGGGACGATACCAATAGTTCAGGTATATGGTGGAGTACTAATGTCAGTATCAGAGACGAGTGTATTTTACTCAAAGAAGATTCTAAATGCAAAGATTCTGATATCGTCGAACTTCTTAGGAGTATTGCACAAAATATTGAAGATAATGGCCTTTAATTTTAAAGAAATATTCTCTATTTTAGAGATTTTGAATTCCTTTTACAGCTTTTATTAATTCGATACTAATACCTTTTTCACTCATTGAATGACCAGCATCATTAACAATAATTAATTCAGAATTCTTTAATTTCTTATTTAGATCCCAAGCACTCCTAACAGGACATACTACGTCGTACCTCCCTTGAATTATTTTTGTTGGAATCGATTCTATTTTTTTTATATTTTTCAAAATAAAATTATCTTCTAAGAAAATATTATTAACAAAATAATGGCATTCGATCCTTGCAAATGCATCTGAAAAAGAATTAACTTGGGACTTATCAAAATCAAATTTTTTATTTATTAAATGACTAGTTGAGAGTTCCCATTTTGTCCAAGCTGCTGCTGCTTTTGATCTAAGATTTGCATCTGATGATGTAAGATATTTATAAAAAGAACTTATCAAATCATTTCTTTCTTCTTTTGGTATTACAGAAATATATTCTTCAAATTCATCCGGGAATATCTCACTTGCACCATATTGATAGAACCACAATAATTCAAACTTTCTACATAAAAATATTCCTCGCAAAGTTAAGCTTATAACTCTTGAGGGATTATTTATTGCATATATAAGAGAAAGTGTTGAGCCCCAAGATCCACCAAACAAATGCCAACTATCTATTTTTAATAGAATCCTTAATTTCTCAATATCATCAACTAAATGATTAGTCGTATTTTCTTTTAATTCTGAGAAAGGAGTTGAAGAACCGCAACCCCTTTGGTCAAATTGAATAATATCGAATTTATCTGGATCAAAGTATCTTCTATATCTTGATTGACTTCCACCTCCCGGGCCTCCATGAATAACTAGTATTTTTTTACCATTTGGATTGCCAGATCTTTCCCAATAAATCGTATGAATATCACTTACTTCTAAAAAACCCTTTTCACGAACTTCTATTTTAGGAAACAAGACTTGTTCTTTCATTATGAAATATTTTTAAACATTTAATAAATCCATACTATCCAAAAAGAAGTATAGTTTAGAAGTAATTTGGTAAAAAAAAGGACTGGTGGTACAGTCCTTTTTGATATTTGATTTCCTTCTAACAGGATATAAAATTACATATTTTAAAGTCTATTTACTCATAAACCTAGAATACGTGAATTCGGGGATTTCTCTCGATAATTTCAGTTCCTGTTGTCGCTAGTAATTATAAAGCGAAGTCTTATCAGACTAATTGATTGAACTTGAATTTTCGAACAATCCCATTCTCAGGAATACGCTTCCTATATTTTGGAATTTGCTAAATTTCAGGCGGACTATCAATCATTTAGATTGCCTCCGAACTCAACATTTATAAATTACTCCTTTTTATATTTTCAGTAAATCCGTAAATATGCTGATTTACTTTTTTCTTAATTTGTAAGATGATTTTAATGATCCTTTGTTTTTTATAGATAAATATAAAAATTAAAGTCTATAATACTTAGTTATTCAGATTCATAGAGCAAAATAGACTCAATTATTCTTTTATCATTATCAGAAAGTTTATAATCTTCCAATTTCCACTCAACAAACTTTATACACTCATCAATAGAAGGATTCTTATCCCGACAATTACGCCACTCTCTAATCCAATCTGACAAGGCAAAAGTTATTTTTGTAGTAAGCATATTTACCAATCAGAGTAATTAAAATCTCTGCCAATAGGTTTTTCATAAAATTCCCCTTCTTTAATACCTTTATCATATTTTTCAATAATCTTTTTGAAAGAAGCTATTGAGGGAATTAAATCTCCTACATATATTGACTCCATCGTAATTGATATAATCATTTAAATTATTTATTATTCTATATGAGAATTTAATAAATTGATTATTAATATTCATTATGGATTTCATCAAAAAGAACAAGATCTTAACACTAATGGCGGTAATTGCAGTTTTATCATTTGTATTAGAAAAAATAGGCATAATACACCCTTAAATTAATTAAGTTTATTTGATAAATACTTCCTAATGAAATAAGTAAACAGATACTATTACTGCAAAAATAAGCAATGGAGATAGTAATGTAAAAATTAAAGTTGAAAGATTAATCAGCATAAATTTTAAATAAATACACAAATTTAATAAACATCACTTTTAAGCATTTGCAATAAGTAAAATTTAAATTATTACGATATTAAAAAACATTTGATTAAAGAGAGATATAAAGAAGAATATGAAGAGGGCTCAAACTTACTATGGCCTAGTGATAAAGAAGATAAAATAACTCGGCAATTTTATAAAGATTTATCTATTCTTTCAAAAAAAATAAACTATGGTAAAAAGAAAAAGCTAAAACTTTTTGAACAATTAGTTAGAATATTAAAAGGCAAAGGCTGGGGTTAATTAATATTCAAACTAAAATGAAAAATATAATGATACTAATTAGAAGTTTTTTTCTTTTAAGACCAAGATTTTTATCCACTATATTCTTTATTCCTGTTCTTTATGGCATTGGCTGGGCTTTATCTCAGCCACTTTTATTGTTTAATTTTGAAAAAGAAAAATTATCCTTAATTGGTACTATTATTACTTTCTTACTTTTTATGCTCTTACTTCCATATTGGTTTTATATCAAACGAAACAAAAAAAGTGCTTGGAAACTTCTTGGGATAACAAAATACAAATTCTTAAAGAACTTTTTTAATTTTTCTCAAGGTATTTTATTTGCTTTATTTTTAATAATTCTAATTCTGGTACCACTGTTGCAAAAAAATTATATTTCTTGGATAGGTGAATTCTCGCCAATAATATTGTTAAATTCTGTTGTACTAGGATTAGGTGTTGGATTCGCAGAGGAAATAATTTTTAGGGGCTGGTTACTAGAAGAATTAAAATTTGAATATGGCACAAAAATATCAATAGCTTTGCAAGCTATAATTTTTAGCTTCGTTCATAATTTATCAAATGAGATCTTTTGGAACATAGCAGGATTACGTTTGGGATTTATTTTACTTGGGATATTTCTATCATTAGTAAAAGTTAGAGATAAAGGTTCTTTATGGAATTGCATAGGAATTCATGGAGGACTTGTGGGCATTTGGTTTTTATTAAATAACGGATTAATAGAATTCAAAGAAAATACACCTTCTTTTTTAGCAGGGCCTTTTACACAAAATGTTCCAAACCCAATCGGAGGCTTTAGTGCAATTTTAATATTACTTATGTTATGTATTTTTTATACCGTAAAATCAAAAAGGATTTTTACTAGACTTTTTAATTAGATATAAATACGGATTGATTTTTGATTTGTAATTGCCAGATTAAAATAAAGCTAATACTAATATGAACTTTGAGGCAGGAATAAAGTTTATTATGTTTTTAATATTTTTTGGAGTTACAAACTATCTAATGATGTTGAGAAGATATGAAAACGACATAAAAAAAAAGAAATATTTACAGCAGAAAAAAATTTCCAGGCTATACCCTAAAGGTTCATTTATTTTCTCAAATTAAAAAAGTTTTTGTAGGATTTACTCACCATTTTTTATTAGTTTTTTGCCAACCTTCATTTAACAATTTTTGCCATAATAATCTTGCTTCTTCAATAACAATTTTTTTTCTAGTTTTCATTAATGGAGGATTTTCTCCATGAATTCCCATAATAATTCCTTCTTCAATAAACATATAATCAATAGATTTATCAGAATTATCTCTATCTTTGTAGAAACGCATAACCCCCACAAAATTAGAGTCAATTAACCAGAAATCATTAGTTGTATTCAATAAACCAAAATGAAATTAAATTTATAATATGTTTTCATTACAATTTGCGCGGGAAATATTTATTTAGTTTATTCATATTTGATATGTTTTTTCTTTTTGTCTACTTTTTTTCAATACGCCACGTTTTTTCTTAACCTCAACTCTTTTCTTTTGTGATGCTTTAGTAGGTTGTGTAGTTTTTCTTAATTTAAATGAATTATTTAAAGCATTTTTTATGATTGAACTAAATTTTATTAAAGCTAGCTGCCTATTTAGTAATTGATTTCTGTGTTCTTGAACCGCTAAACGTAAGCTATTATTCACTAATTTATTTTTCAAGTTTCTCTTAAGAATTTCTTTCTGATAATCATTTAATACTTTGGAATCTTCTAAATTAAAAATAATCTCTACTCTGCTTTCAATTTTATTTACATTTTGCCCTCCAGGACCGGAGGATCTGGAAAATCGCCATTTAATTTCGTTCGCTGGGATTATTAATGTGCTAGTAATTTTTAAATCCATTTTTAGTTCTTTTTGATTTAGATCTTTAGAATCATCTCCTTAATACTTTAAAACATACCTTAAAATTCGATCGGTAAATACTGGGCGGTTAAGTAAGGTAAACCGAAATTCGGTGTATTTGCCGTATCAATATCTACGGTATTTATCCTTTCATATTTCAAAGAATTATCAGATATTGAATTTGCACTAATTCAAAGTTCACTTATGTATTCAATGTTTGATCTTCTTTTTGAAACACCTTCATATCGCCCAGTATATGTTATTTCCGACAGTGAAATGAAGGAGTTAAAGAAAAACCAACATCAAGAAGAGCTTGATGAAATTACTAAACAAAAAGTAAGACTTGAAGATGCTTTTAAAGCTCAACTAAAACATCTTGAAGAGAGAGAAAAAGAAGTAAAAAAAGAACTTAAAGTACTCTCAGCCTCAAAAGATAAATGATTTATTTTTAGAGAAACTACTTTTTCAAAAGACGGTTTTTAACCGTCTTTTTTAATTCTTTTAATCTTAAGGTATCCATTAAATCCACAGATTTTAAAAATATTTTCCATAATCTATACATGAATAAAAATAAAGAGAAAATAAGAATGTTCTTACCCTTTAGCTGGGTAATTTGTGCAGCAATATCTTTTGCTTATATAAATTCACATTTAATAAATACCTAATATAAATGTCTTATCCCTCGAGAGACGAAATACTTGCATCTTCAAAAGGGTGGATTGCATCTTTGTTAAATTTTCTTCCTGGTTTAGGATCGGGTTACTTATATCAAAGAAGATGGAAACCCTACTTTTTTACCATCACTGCTAGTACTGCATGGTTCGCTTTAGGTTTTTTTTTACAAGGAGATTCAGAACCCTCTCAAAGTGAACAAATAATTGGAATTTCTGGTCTTTTATTTATATCAATAGTTACAGTTATAGAAGCCAACTTGACTTTCAAAAAAGCAAGTAATAAAACAAAAGCTGAAAAAGAGAAAATAATTTCCTCTAAAAAAAAAGGATGGTTTAAATAATTCAAAAAATTAGATCTAAAAAAATATTTTAATTAGTTCTCAGTTTCTTAATTTAAATAAATAATTACCCTAAATGATTTTTAGGATAATTAAAAAGAATTTTTTTAGTTATAAAAAAATGAAATTTCCTTTTCTTTAAGACCTTCCCATCCCGAGTCTATTAATAATTGATTCAATGTTTCTTTATCAAAATGCTTAGAACCAGTTTTTACGCATCGATTCCTCATTGATTTTTTAACCCCACTTCTTTGTCTTTTATTCTCCTCATCCATAATTCTATTGTATAGATCTAGCATTTTTTTAGGGATCGGAGTACCGTCAAGATCCAGTCCATTTTGAATAGCAAGGTCAACAGCCTGCATTCCCATTTTCTGCATAAATTAAAAAAAAGCTGAAACCATAATAAAATAAAAAGTTATTAATCTAAAATTCTTTGAATAATAATTTATTGATTTTGAATTTCTTTAAGTACTCTAATAGCCTCTTTAATGTGTTCAGGACCATTCAATAAATCTCTAAAAATATGCCTAACTGTCCCTTTGCGATCAATAACATAAGTTACCCTACCATCCATAAAACCTAATACTTTAGGAACTTTAAAAGTTTTCCTAAGAGAGTCATTTGTGTCGCAAAGTAGTGGATATTGTAATTTATTTTTATTAGCAAATGCCAAATGACTTGAGGTACTCCCATTACTTACTCCCCAAACTTGCGCACCTAATACTTTAAATAAGTCATATTTGTCTCTAAATCCGCAAACTTCTATAGTGCAACCAGGCGTATCATCTTTTGGATAAAAAAACAAAACGAGGGGATTTTTTAATCCCTTATTTGATCTTTTTATTCCATTTTGATCCAGTAAAGAAAATTCTGGAATTTTATCTCCAATCTGCACAACAATCCTTATAAAATTCCATACTAGAGGTTAATATGTTTTTTTTGTGGCCGGAAAGTAAATAACTGCTATTAAAGTCAGTTTTTTTGTTTTAAAAGATACTAAAAAATTATTTAAATAAACTAGGGTAAATTTAAAAAGGGTGAATTTATTAATTTAATAATATGGAATTAATAATTTATATTTCTTTATTTCTTATTCTTTTTTTGGGAGTTATTTTTAACTTAAAAATAACTAATTTTAAAAAAGTTAAAGAAATACGAAATAAAGCAAAAAATTATTCAAAAAAGAATAATTAAATATATATTCCTTAGATTAAAATTCAATTTTTTCATTTGGAGTAAATACTGAGCAATATTTTTTTACTAGGTCCTTTGGCTGACTAGTAGAAGAATTCGTTAGTTTTAATTTTAGCTTTTCTATAGCCTCACTAGCATTAATCTCACCGAGTCGATATCTTGCACACGTATCCAAAACTTTAAACATTTTTGTGGTAACGGCTTCAGCTGGATAAATTAGAAAAAAAAGGTAAAAAACAACAAATAAGTACTTCATTTTTTTATAGTAAATATTTAGCGAATAGTTTCAATAATTTAGAAAAAAATTAATTTAGAAAAAGATTAAAATTTAATAGAATGATCCATTCTTGATTGAATCTTGAATTTCTATAAAGTAATAATAAAAGAAATTAAGATAAAATAAGTGACAGTAATAAAAAATCTCGGTGAAAATGAAAAAATTAATAGATAAACATAAAACTCTTATAAATTGGTACCAAAAAAAATTCAAATTGAGTGATTATCAATTACTTTGGTTAGTTTTCTTTAAAGGAGTATTAATAACAATAATATTTTTCAAAATTTTTTAATATTAAAAAACCTCTTCCGAGAATGAAATTTTCACTTGTTTTGACTATATTTAATAGTAGATTTCCTAATTAGTTAAATAGTTATCAGTTATGAATATTTTTGGTGTAGGTTTACCTGAAGTTACTGTAATACTTATATTAGCTCTTTTAATTTTTGGTCCCAAAAAGCTTCCAGAATTAGGAAAACAGCTTGGTAAAACTTTGAAAAGTCTAAAAAAAGCGTCGAATGAATTTCAAAATGAAATCGACAAAGTTATGAACGAAGAAGATAAAGATGAATCTCCTAAATCTATAGAAAGCAATCAAACCAATGAAATTAATCAAGAAAAAATAGATTCAGAAAACAGCAAAAAATAATATCTTGGATAGGCCCATAACCCCCATAGACGAATTTGAAAGAGCATTAGATAAAGCAGCTCTTACTAAAGAAGAATATGAATTGATAGACTACATCCGCTATACAAGTGTTTTTACACAAACTAGTCTCATTAAAGAGTTAAAAAGGCCATCAAAACCTCCTCTTTTGTCAGTTCTATGTCAAATTTGCAGAAAAATTGGTTCAGAGATGCCAGATCATTTCAAAAAAGTAATTGAGTGGTCAATGGAAATCAGTGATCACAATACAAAATGGGATGCTCATTTAATTTGCGCAGAAGCATTTAATATAGACAAAATCCCATTAAGTCCTATTCATGGAACAACTTTATTTGATGTTCTTGTTGTACACAAAGAATTATTTCTTGGATTTGATTAAATTAATCATCTAAAGGCACAGAATCAGTATCTATAACTTCCGAATCATCATACTTATTTATTTTATGTTCAATCCAGTTATTTATATAACTAACTAAAGGCAATGAACCTCTAAAAATAAAAATAGAGGTAGGCAAAGCGCTTAATAAACCGACTACAGGACTTTTAAAAAGTAATCTTCCGGCTTTTATGTTAAATAAAATAATAAGTGCTGAGGGGACTATAACTTTGACTACTGTTTTGAGCGCCTCAAGCCAACCGACGCGATATGTCCACCATATTAAAATTATGCCAACTATATAGAGGAATAAGTAAGTCATAAAAATAGTATAATAATTATCTATTTATCTTGTTCTTGCTAAGAAAAAGATTTTATAAATTTCTTTAACATCAATCAAATTCTAGAAATGAGTTTTTCTGAAATAAGAAAATTTTTAATTAAGATGCAATCTGATGAAGAATTAAAAAAGCAGGTTACGACATCCTCTACAGCAGATGATGTAGCCCTAATAGGTCAACGCTTAGGTTATGACTTTTCAGGAGATGATCTCTTAAGATTTAATGGACAAAAAGTTGATAAAGTTACCGTAAGAAAGGTAGATCATCCAGGAGAATACCACTAAATTAAAACTTAACCCATATTGCAAGCCCTCCGCCCCTGCCTCGAGCACATAACCAATTATCTTTAGTGCTAATTCCTACAAGTGAGAAAAAAGGCATTTTTTTATCTTCTGGTTTTTTTAATTCCTTATTAAATATGGGAAAACTACTAATACTAATTTTCAATTCTTCAAAATAGAAAGCCAATAAAGGTCTAATCCCTTTTAATTCTGCGCTGCCTATAAAAGTAATATTTAATAATCCGAAATTAATTGAATTTTTTATTTCATAATTTATTTGATCCTCTTTATTTTTACTTTTCAATTCGAGTCTTGCAGACAATACTTGGAGAATCGAACTGGGTATATTTTTGATTTCATCTGAATCCTTTCCCCATACATACTTAAACTTCCATATTCCTAACAATTCCTCATATTTAATTCCGCTACCATTTTTTTGGGAATTTTTTTCTAATAGTTTTATCTCATTAATATCAGGAAAGTGTCTCATAAATGTTTCTAATCTAAGAATCAAATACTAAGATAACTTCATAAAAAATGTTCTTAGTTAAAAAATCTCTCCAAAAAGATTTCTTTGTTTCAAAATATTTCCAAAAAAATATTTTTTTGGCACACATAAGGAACAAGATCTCGTTAATATATTTACATAAAGTAACTAAATTAATGGATTTTATCTCTAAAAGTCAAGGATACATACCTTTAAAAGCTGTCCCTTACATTTTTTTCTTAGCTGTTGTTCTAAGTATTACAACTTCAACTAATACATTTGTCTAAAACGAATAAGTTCTAAGAGAATAGTAAAGTAAATATTTAATGGAAAAATACGATGTTGTAATCGTTGGTAGCGGAATTGGTGGACTATGCTGTGGCTCAATATTGGCTTTATCAGGTAAAAGAGTTCTTATATGTGAAGCACATACAAAACCTGGAGGTGTCGCTCACAGTTTCAAAAGAAAAGGTTACACTTTCGAATCAGGTCCTTCATTGTGGAGTGGAATAGGTAAATGGCCGACAACTAATCCTTTAGGGCAAATTCTTAAATTACTTAATGAAGAAGTTGAACTATTTCAATACAAAGGTTGGCAAGTAATTGTCCCAGAAGGCAATTTTAAACTTGATGTGGGGGAAGAACCTTTTAAACAAACAATTAAAACTTTAAGAGGTGAAAAATCTGTTAAAGAATGGGAATCATTTATTTCCGGAATAAAACCTCTTAGTCAAATAATAAATGAAATACCTTTACTTTCATTTTCTCCCGAATCAATAAATTTCTTAGATCTAATAAATTTAACCTCAAAATTTTTACCTAATATCAATCAAATACCAAAAATTAATAAAGGCTTTGGGAATTTAGTTAATAATCATCTAGAGGATCCTTTTCTCAGAAATTGGGTTGATTTATTGAGCTTTTTGATAAGTGGTATGTCAATGCATGATACAAATACAGCTGCGATGGCTACTTTATTTAACGAATGGTTTGAACCAAATTCGTACCTTGAATACCCAAAAGGAGGTAGTGAATCTATCGTAAAAGCCTTAATTAATGGATTTAAAAAAAATGGAGGAGAATTAATTCTTTCTTCGAGAGTAAAGACAATTAACTTCAATAAAAATTTAGCAACAGGTATAACTCTTAATAATGGTTCTAGTTATAGTTGTGAATCTGTCGTCACGAATACTGATGTTTGGAATTTAAAAAAGTTAATTCCAAATGAAATTTCAAAAAAATGGAATACAAAAGTTTTGAACCCTAATAAATGTGATTCTTTCCTTCATATACATCTAGGTTTTGATGCTGATGGTCTTGAAAATTTACCAATACATTCGATACATGTTGATGAGTGGGAAAAAGGTATAACCGCCGAAAGAAATATAGCTGTATTTTCAATCCCATCTGTTTTAGATAAAAATATGGCCCCTGAAGGAAAACATGTACTTCATGGCTATACTCCCGCAAATGAACCTTGGGAAATTTGGGAAAACCTAAATCCAAAGGGACTAGAATATAGAAATTTGAAAGAAGAAAGATGTTCAATATTCCTTAATGCAGTGCGAAAATTCATCCCTGACATAGATGAAAGGATTGATTTAAAGATGCTAGGAACCCCAATCACTCATAAAAGATTCACCAATACCTATTGCGGTAGTTACGGCCCTGCATTATCCGCAGCAAAAGGTCTTTTCCCAGGTTGCAAAACTCCAGTGAAGAATTTATTTACTTGCGGTGCAAGTACATTTCCAGGTATAGGAATTCCTGCTGTTTCAGCAAGTGGTGCTTACGCTGCTGAAAAAATTATTGGTAAAAAAGATTTTAAAACTCTTCTTAAGAAAATCAATTTATGAATCCAGTTCTTTTTACAACTCCACAAATACTTAGTTAAGAAATAAGAATAAAGAAAGCAAAAACGTTCAATAATGATAATCTTTATCTGAACATAAATTTAACTTATAGCTCTTATATGTTTTTCTTATCAATTCCTCAAGCCTGGCATTTAGTTGGTACTTGGTCAGAACAACTTCCAAGCGAGTCAAATCTTATAGGGATGGGCCAAACAGAATTAATGATGACTTTACATTCAATATTTGTTCCTCTCTTAATTGTAATTTCATATTACCTATTCAATAGACTTAATAAAAACGAATCAAAGAAAATTAAAGGATGACGGTTTAAGGTTTATTTAGCTGAACTTCTTCTAACTACTTTTCTTCCTGTAGGAGTATCAACTCCACTTGAAACTTTAGTTTGTGAATTAGTTTCAACATTATCAGCATCACTCTTATCCATTTCTGCGCAAACACCTACTACCATGGCAGCTTGCATTTGATCTGGCAAATCTCCAATAGTTAATAAGGCCTTTAAAACTAATTGAAGTCTAGTTTGCCGATCTATTTCAGGTCTTAGTTTTTTTACGGTATTCCAAAGTTCTTGGGTAACTTCCTTTAAAAGTTCTCGATCTACAGCCAAATTGATTCCTTTTTGTATTTCTACTAATCTAACAAAAAATTGGATCTCGTAAAATAATATTCAATAAAAAGATTGTTAGTTGATATTTTTCTATCCGAATACAAGTTGCATTTGTTGATGCAACTGACTCTTCTCTTTCAAAAGTTTATCTTTTTCAATTTTTTTGAGAGAAAAAGTTCTATAAAATTTTTTTTGAATCTTTATTGGAGTATTTTCAAACTTTGCATTTTTGCTTATTAGAGAATTCCACTCTTTTGAATTAAAAGGAGCATAAGGAGAAGATGAAATCACTTTCATATCTTAATAATACATCTGTACTAATATTAGTACATTTTTACTAAGTTGCAACAACTGCGTCCACTTATCTTAATTTCAAAGTATCCTTAATGAATGGATTGTTTTTTTTTATGTAATTTACAGGAATTATAAGTTTGATAAATGAATAAAAGTATCGTGCGTAACTTATTGATCCCTTTTTTTAGTGTTTTAAGACTTTTCTTGCTTAAAAACCTCTTAATGTAATCAATTTGTTGAAATTAACATTGACAAGATATGTTTAGCAGTCCTTCCTATAAAAGGAATAATGAATTGATCAAAAATGCTCCTTAGTAATGCAAAAAGACTAAAAATTCAAGGAATAATTAAAAGAATTGCTCAAGATGAATCAATTACATTAGAAGAAAGGATATTTGTTGAGAAATTTGCACACCATAATTCGACAATTTCCCTTTGGCTGAAAAAAGCTAACAGCTTTAGAAGGAATGGTACAAAAAATGATGGTGGGATTGATAATCTACTACAATCATTTGGGATAGATGGACTAGAAAAAGAAAATCATTTCAACCCTAATGAAGATGATATATCGGATTGGTTTGGCGGTGCTCCTGGTTGGCTAAGGAGAAGCTAGATCCATTAATTATTCAATTTACCCATGCTATCTTACACAAATATAAACTCATAAAAGATATAGATATCCAAAAAATCCATGGTATAA
>QCCE01000008.1 GCA_003281385.1 Prochlorococcus sp. AG-347-K17 | reverse complement strand
GGAGAAAATTGTAACAAATGCGAAAAAACACTTCGAAAAGACTTTGGTTGAAATATCGGGGGAGCTTGTAGGCAGTGTTGCTGCACTAGAACACCCGACAAAAAATAAAAAGTTAAATTATGGAGAAATATTTTTAAGAGATAACGTTCCTGTAATGATTTATCTCATTACCCAAAAACGTTACGAAATTGTCAAAAAGTTCCTAAGTGTATGCCTGGAGTTACAAAGCACTAATTATCAAACACGTGGTGTATTTCCTACTAGTTTCGTTGAAGAGAAAGGAAAGCTTATTGGAGACTATGGACAAAGATCAATAGGCAGGATTACTTCAGCTGATGCAAGTTTATGGTGGCCCATTTTATGTTGGTATTATGTCAATAAAAGTGGCGATTATGCTTTCGGAAAAAGCCAAAGCGTTCAAAGAGGTATTCAACTTCTATTAGATCTAGTTTTACATCCAACATTTGAGGGAACTCCAGTACTTTTTGTTCCAGATTGCTCATTTATGATTGATAGACCTATGGATGTATGGGGAGCACCCCTAGAAGTTGAAGTTTTACTTCATGGATGTTTAAAAAGTTGTATCAACTTAATGGAATTAAGTAGAGCAGATCATGTTAGCAGACTTTTAGACCAAAGACTTATTCTTACAAATCAATGGGTTAAGGATTTAGGGAGTTTTCTTCTTAAACATTATTGGGTTACCAGCCAAACAATGCAAATTTTACGAAGAAGGCCAACTGAGCAGTATGGAGATGATCAACACTTCAATGAATTTAACGTTCAACCTCAAGTAGTTCCCTCATGGCTACAAGATTGGTTAGAGAATAGAGGTGGTTACTTAATAGGAAATATTAGGACCGGAAGGCCAGACTTTCGATTTTACAGTTTAGGGAATTCTTTAGCATGTATGTTCGGAGTATTGCCTGCTGAAGAGCAAAGAGCTTTATTTAGACTAGTTTTACATAACAGACAGCATTTGATGGCGCAGATGCCTATGAGGATTTGTCATCCTCATATGGATGTTGAAGAATGGCAAAACAAAACTGGATCAGATCCAAAGAATTGGCCTTGGAGTTACCATAATGGTGGTCATTGGCCAAGTTTACTTTGGTTTTTTGGAGCAGCTGTTCTGTTGCATCAAAAAAAATATGGTTCTGATGATGTGATTCTCATGGAAGAAATGAAATCTTTAATAGAGGAATCATATTGGTGCCAACTTAATCAATTACCTAAGCAAGAATGGGCAGAATATTTTGATGGGCCTACAGGAACTTGGGTTGGACAACAATCAAGAACTTATCAAACCTGGACAATTGTTGGATTTTTATTGATGAATCATTTCCTAAGAAATGAGTATAAAGATTTAGATATGTTTAAAATCTAAGCTTAAAATAATCCTAAAGTTAGTGATTTATCGATTGGCAAACATGCTCCAATACCAAGATATATGGTTAGAAAAGTTCCGAACAAGAAAACAGTCATTGCTATTGGTCTTCTAAATGGGTTAGAAAATTTATTTACGTTTTCAATAAAGGGTAAAATAATTAATCCCAGTGGAATTAATGTTTGAAGTGCAATACCCAAAAGTTTATTAGGAACTACCCTAAGTATTTGAAAAACTGGATAGAGGTACCATTCAGGAAGTATTTCTAAGGGAGTCGCGAAGGGATTAGCTTTGTCTCCCAACATTGCAGGATCTAGAACTGCTAATCCAACTACACAGGCAATAGTTCCTAAAATAACTACAGGGAAAATATATAGTAAATCATTTGGCCAAGCTGGTTCACCATAATAATTATGGCCCATACCTTTAGCTAACTTCGCTCTCAGTTTTGGATCAGATAGATCTGGTTTTTTTAAAGTAGACATATAAAAAACTGATAATAATGTAAGTATAGGAGTTTATAAAGGACCTGAAATACCCTGTTTACGAATCATTAAAAAGTGCATCAACATGAAAACTGCTAATGACCATGGCAATACAAAAGTGTGAAGACTGTAAAATCTGGTTAATGTGGATTGTCCAACACTTTCTCCACCTCTAAGTAGTTCAACCATAAAATCACCTATTACCGGTATTGCAGCAGGGACACCTGAAACAATCTTAACTGCCCAATAACCTACTTGATCCCAAGGTAGGGAATATCCAGTCACTCCAAAAGCGACGGTTATGACTGCCATTACAACGCCTGTAACCCAAGTCAATTCTCTTGGCCTTTTAAACCCCCCGGTGAGATAAACCCTAAAGACATGAAGGATTAACATCAAAACCATCATTGATGCACTCCACCTATGAACAGATCTTATTAACCATCCAAAACTTACATCTGTCATTAAATAACTGACTGAACTATAAGCTTGTGTAACTGTTGGCTTATAGTAAAAAGTCATTGCAAAACCTGTTGCAAATTGAATTAGGAAGCATACTAAAGTTATGCCTCCTAAACAATAAAAAATATTTACATGAGGGGGTACGTACTTGGAAGTTACGTCGTCAGTTATGTCTTGGATTTCAAGCCTCTCTTGAAACCAGTCATAAACAGATGAAGAATTCGCCATCCAAAAAAAAATTAGCTTTGATATAAAGAGCTTACTTAAAATTCTTATACTTGGTGTTAACACTTAACCCAATGAATTCATCTTTTAACAAACTTTTAACATTCAAAAATGTGATCACAGCATCAATGATCATAGTTTTTTCTATCAATCTTTTGTTGATTGAAAGAGTGGATGCTCTCAGTGATAGCAGGCAATTAGTACTTGACGCCTGGACCTTGGTAAACGAAGGTTTTTATGATCCAGAAAAGTTTGATGAAATTCAATGGAAAAGAATTAGACAAAAAACATTACAGAAACAAATTGAAACAAGTGAAGAGGCTTATTCCGCAATTGAAGACATGTTAAGACCTCTAGAAGATCCCTACACGAGAGTTTTACGCCCAAAAGATTATGAACTACTAAAGTCTAGTAATTTTGGGAGTGAAATTAATGGTGTTGGACTTCAATTAGGTGAAGATGAGGAAAATAAAGTTAAAGTAATCTCTACTATTGGGGGTTCGCCAGCTGAAGAAGCTGGAATTGTTAGCGGGGACTTCATAGAGAAAGTGGACGGAATCTCATCAGAAAAATTAGGGCTTGCAAGTACTGCCTCTAAGTTAAGAGGTGAATCAGGTACAAAAGTTTTAGTTGAATTATCTTCAGAATCAGGGGAAATTAGGGAGGTCGATCTAGAGAGGAGATCAGTAGATCTCAGACCAGTTAGAACAAAAAGATTGAGAAATGATGCTCACACAATAGGATACTTAAGGATAACTCAATTCAGCGAAAGCGTACCCAAAAGGGTTGAAGAGGCGCTTCAAGAGTTAAAAGAGAAAGAGGTTGAGGGATTGATCTTGGATCTTAGAAATAATTCAGGAGGACTAGTAAGCTCAGGCATAGCAGTTGCAGACTCATTATTGAGTGAGCAACCCGTAGTGGAGACAAAAGATAGAAATGGAATCAAAGATGCAATTATTTCTCAAAAAGAGACATCCTTTGATGGGCCAATGGTGACTTTAGTAAATAAAGGTACTGCAAGTGCCAGTGAAATACTTGCTGGTTCTTTACAAGATAATAAGAGGTCAATTCTTATGGGAGAACAAACTTATGGGAAGGGTTTAATTCAATCTCTAAAAAGTTTGGGAGAAGATAGTGGTATTGCAATAACAGTGGCTAGTTATTTAACCCCCAATGGTAATAATATTCAAGGACAAGGTATGACCCCTGACAAATTACTTGATCTACCGGATACAAATGATTATGGAAGTACTGAAGACAAATGGGTGCGGAATGCAGAATTATTTCTTGGGTCGCTTCTAGAAAAAGAAAATTTTTCAGTTCAAACAATTGAATTAAACAATTAAGAAATTAATTCTTCAAATGGCTAAAGATTGAAAAAAAAATTTTAAAAATATGAGCATTAAAAGAATTTTTCATGACCCAATTCATAAAGAAATAGTATTTAATGCAGAAAAGCCAGAAGAATTAATGATTATGGAATTAATTGATACAGTTGCTTTTCAAAGACTAAGAAGAATAAAACAACTTGGAGCGGCATCATTACTTTTTCATGGTGCAGAATCAAGTAGATTTACTCACTCAATTGGTGTTTTTTGTATAGCTAGAAAAATTTATAAGAGATTAATTGAAAGTAAATCTTCATTCTGTGAAAATAAATTTGTTCTTTATGGAGCAGCTCTACTACATGATTTAGGTCATGGACCTTTAAGCCATACCAGTGAAAAAATTTTCAAGCATGATCACGAAAAATGGTCTGAAAACTTAGTTAAAAATTATTCTCCAATAAATTCAATCCTCAGAAAGTATGACAATGAATTACCCAGAAAAATTGGTGAATTATTTCAATCAAAACAACTATTTTCACAACCTTTAAAAACATTGATCAGTAGTGAGATAGATTGCGATCGTCTCGATTATCTTTTACGCGATAGTTACAACACAGGTACTAATTATGGCTTAGTAGACTTAGAGAGAATAATTTCTGCTCTCACTTTTTCACCTGATGGAAATATAGGAATCAAACCTAAAGGAGTGATCGCTATTGAGCATTTCCTTGTACTTAGAAACTTGATGTATAGAACAATTTACAATCACAGGATAAACGAAATATCAACATGGATTCTTGAAAAAATATTACACACAATAAAACACAATTATGAAAAAAATATTTGGGTAGATAATTCTCTACATAAATGGATTTTTTCACCTTCAAAGGTTGATTTTGATGATTTCATAAGAAATGATGATGTAACCTTTTATTATCATTTAATTAGATGGAAAGATGAATCTTTTGAACCACTTTCTACACTATGTAAAATGTTTATTGACAGAGATTTATTAAAGGCATCAGACATTAGTTTTTTAAGTAAGGTGGATAGATTAAAAATCCTTGCATTTGCCTCAAAATTATGTGAAAAGAATGGATATAATTCAGAAATATTTTGCGGGATTAAGGAGAGGTCTTTTAAGGGTTTTGAGTCTAATAATGCGCTAAAAATATGGGACGGCACTTACCAAAGCGCATTAGAAAATAGTTCTGCATTAATAAAAACTTTGATGAAATCAGAGGAAAGCTCTTTTATTATTTATCCAGATATGATTAAAAATGAAATTAAAAATGAAATTTCATTAATGAAAAATAATTCCTAAATTAAATGAGATGGAAATTGTTTTAAAAAAAACCAAAAGTAAATATGTAGAAATTTTTTCTTTGGTAGATTTAGATAATATCCATGAAACTTTCAAAAGATTTTCTTCCATCAAGGAACCCTTAGAAGCAAAAATTTTCGCAGTCAATGAGTCAATAAGTGCTCATCAATTATCAAAATTAAAAAATTATTTTGACAAAATTAATATGTGTTCCTTACGGATTTACTCAAATAATAGAGATACAGTACTTAGTGGGAAGTTTTTAAAAATAGATTCAGCTTTTAAAAAAGAGCAAGAGATTAAAAATAAGTTACTATTATTCAATTCAAAAAAGAAAGACGATATTCTTCACAAAGGAACAGTACGATCGGGTGAAAGAATATCTTCAAATGGAAATCTAAGCATAATTGGAGACGTAAATCCAGGAGCAATAGTTTCCGCAAAAAAAAATATTTACGTTTGGGGCAAACTACTTGGGATCGCATTCGCAGGGAAAAGTGGAAATAAAAATGCCTCTATTGCATCACTTTATCTGAACCCTTTACAGTTAAGAATTGCAGATGTGATAGCAATTGGACCAAAGGATAAGCCCAAAAATTGTTATCCAGAAATTGCGGAAATAGATAAACAAACTATTATTATCAAACCACTCATAATCGAAAATAGAAATTAATCAATACTTTGCAATAAATTAAATCAAACCAGATAAATTTAAGAATTACTTAATCTTTAAAATATTTAACTTTCTACAAGTGGTTCTATTATTTGTAAAATCTCTAAAATCGTGGGGAAGAATACTCGCACAATATTAATTTGTTCAGGTAAAGGAGGAGTTGGTAAAACAACTTTAACTGCCAACCTTGGGATAGCACTTGCCAATAGCGGAGCAACAACCGCTGTATTAGATGCTGATTTTGGCTTAAGAAATTTAGATCTTCTTCTAGGATTAGAAAATCGTATCATTTATACGGCGCAAGATGTTCTAGACAAGAATTGCCGCCTAGACCAAGCATTGGTTAGACATAAAAAAGAACCTAATCTTGCTCTTCTACCTGCTGGAGATCCAAGGATGTTGGATTGGATGAAGCCCGAAGATATGAAAAAAATTAGTGAGCTACTTAGTGAGAATTTTGATTTTGTCTTAGTAGATTGTCCTGCAGGTGTAGAAGATGGCTTTAAAAATGCACTTGCAGCCTGTAAAGAGGCTATTGTTGTTACTAACCCAGAATTATCCGCAGTAAGGGATGCGGACAGAGTAATAGGTATTCTTAATACTTCGGATATTGAGCCTATCCAACTTGTAATCAATAGAGTTAGGCCTAACATGATGGCTAGTCAAGAAATGTTATCTATCGAAGATGTTCAAGGGATCCTTTCTTTGCCCTTGTTGGGTATTGTTTTAGAAGATGAACAGGTAATAATAAGTACAAATAGAGGAGAGCCACTGACACTTTCAGATGGTAGATCTCCTGCAAAAAAATGTTATTTGAATGTTTCTCAAAGACTTACAAATAAAAATGTACCAATTATCGATCCAAAAAAAGAAGGCAAAAGTCTTAAAGATAAATTCATGAGATTAATGCAAACAAAGGTTTTTTAAAATGATGACTCTCAGAGATCTTATAAATAAATTACTAGGCAGACAAACGTCTAGTGCAAATACAGCTAGAGAAAGATTACAACTTGTACTTGCTCATGACAGAGTTGATATGAGTTCCTTAACTACTGATCTTTTAGACAAAATGAGGAAAGAGATTCTTGATGTTGTTGCTAAATATGTTGAAATTGATTTTGATGAGGTGGCAGTAAGTTTAGAGACTGAAGATAGAATGACTGCATTAGTTGCCAATTTGCCAATCAAAAGAACTATTTCAGGAGAAATAAAATTTAAAAAAACTGATAAGATCGATAAAGCCAACAAAGATATCAAAAAGTAATAAATTTAAAAAAAGCTAAAAAAATTCTGATAAATGAACCTTCCTAATTGTAAGATAGGTGGATTGCCGGCTTAGCTCAGCGGTAGAGCAGCGCTTTTGTAAAGCGAAGGTCATCAGTTCAAATCTGTTAGCCGGCATTTTGATTTATTTAATTCTGTTCCATATTATTCGCTGAAAATAAAAAGACTAAACCTATCAGAGCAATAATAGGAAGCAATCTTATTTGTAGAACATATTCTAAAATAGATGCAAGGGGTTCAAATATCCAATGAGTAAAAGATTGAATCAATAAAACAAAAAATAATAATAAAAACATTAATACAATTCCCTTACTAATACTTCTCCCTCTCTAATCAGTCTCCAATCACCACTTTTCTTCCAAAATATAATAGTACTTGCTTTTCCACTTCTTTTTCCCCAGGGGATAGGACCCAAAATTTTTACAGAAGGAAAGTCTAGAGCAATACCTTCAACTGTAATAGATCCTTTAAAACCTGAAATATTTGCACTTGAAGTTAACAATGGACCAGTTTCTCTCATGAGAGATTGAGCCATATATGAATTTGGAATCCTCAACCCAAGGGTAAGATCATTGCTTGTGAGGATTTTAGTCTGCTTTTCTGAAGCAGGAATAACCATTGTCAGAGCTCCTGGCCAATATTTTGAAGCTATATTTTCGTAATCTTCCTTAGCAGATTCGTGAACATAATCAATTAATTGTTTATGTTCTGAACCCATTAGAATTAAGGGTTTATCTCTATCCCTTTTTTTTAAACTCATAAATAATATTTGAAAATTTTGGCAAGCATCCAATCGCAGGTAATGTGTCAGTTGGGAAGATTATAGGTAAACCACTTTTGAGAGTCTTCAAAGCGGATTTGCAGTCTACTAAATTCATTTAGATTATGAACTTGTAATAACTTATTTATATCTTCCAATGGTAAACCTACCAATACCTGAAAGATCTTTCACAATTTCTATTGATGTAAATTTATTTTTAATAAAAAGTTGTTTAACTTTTTCGCCTTGATCAAAATGATTCTCTAAAATTAGCCAGCCCTTCTCTTTTAAAAATATTGGTGCGTTTTGTATTATTTCCCTAATGTGTTTTAAACCATCTTCGCCGCCTAATAAAGCAACTTTAGGTTCGAAATTTTTAACTTCTTTGGGTAATTTTTCATAAGTATCTTTAGGAATATATGGCGGGTTTGAAATAGCAAGGTCTAATTTTCCTTTAAAATTTTCAAGAGGTGACCACCAATTTCCACAATAAAATTTCAAATTTGATTGTTTGGAAGAACTTATATAATTTGCAGTAGCTATTTCTAATGCGTCTTGATCTATATCAGTTGCCACTCCTTCGCTAAATGGATAAGCCAATGCCAACGCAATACTTATAGCGCCTGATCCAGTGCCTAATTCAGCAAAAAATAATTTCTCTGACTTACCTCTAAATACATTAAAGACAATATCTACTATAAGCTCTGTCTCCGGTCTGGGAATAAGTACTTTATTTGTAACTTTTAATCTTAAGTCTCTCCAATAAGTTATTCCGCAAACGTATTGGATTGGGCAAGATCTTATTAAATGATCTTCCCAAACAGACTCTAAAAACTCTAAGTTCTTTTTTAAATGTAAGTTTTCCTTAGGATTTAAAATTTTCAAGTTTAAATCTTTAGTCGAAATATCGCCTAAACAATCAAGCAAAACATCAAAAGATTGTTGATCACCACCTTTTGAAAGTTGCTTTTTTTTCCACAATAAAAACTCCTTTACAGAAATGCAAAGCATTTATTAAAGCATCAGCGTTTTGGTCCAAGTCTACCTTTACTAGAGTCAGAATAGAAGCTTGATTTTTCTCCATCTTGAGTAGAAATAAATAATCCAATGAGGAAAATTGTTGGCACCCCTACAAATAAAAGACTTGCTACGAATCCAAAGTTAGTTGTTTCCATTTAGTTGGTAGTTCTATTGATTAGGTATTAAGACTATAGACATATAACTAGAAATAAAGTGGAAAAATAAACAAATTTTATAAACTGATTAACAGTCTTAAACAATTTAGCGTGGTAATTTTTTATTTTCACTAATTTTTTTTAGTTCTCCCAAATTTGAGGGAGGGGATTGTGGTTTTGTTAAGATTACTGCAGATGACTTTATCAATGTTTGGCATGCTAGTCGCCAATTTTCTGGTCTATTTTTTAGTTTTTCTTCTTCAACGGATGTAATAGGGCTTAAAGAATTTTTGTTTCCACCTTCAACTGAAATAAAACAAGTACTGCATTGTCCAGCGCCTCCACAATTTCCCAAAATACCTTTTAGTCCATAAAGCTGTAAATTCTCTTTCATGACGAGTTCTCTTAAATTTTCACCTGGATTACATTGAACCTCTAAGTCCTCACGGATAAATCTGATAGTTGCCATTTTTTTAGTTATTTTTCTTATTTTGGCGTTTTACTTTGAGAATTGTGACCAAAATATTAACAGTTTTTAGCTAAAAATTTCTTGTAAACTATGTTCTGCTAATGGATTTGCCCAATTTTTGCAAGAAAATAAATTTATTTACAAAAATCCCTGAAAGACTAAAAAACCCTTACTATCGTGATGTTTAGCTGTTTATTCAGCATAGTTACTAGAAATTAACCGATGGGATTGCCTTGGTATCGAGTTCACACAGTAGTTATTAATGACCCAGGTCGACTACTTGCTGTGCATCTTATGCATACTGCATTATTAGCCGGCTGGGCCGGTTCAATGGCTCTTTATGAATTAGCCATTTTTGATCCTTCTGATGCTGTTCTCAATCCAATGTGGAGACAGGGGATGTACGTTATGCCTTTCATGGCAAGACTAGGTATCACAAGTAGTTGGAATGGATGGGATATTACGGGTGCTACTGGAGTTGATCCCGGATTCTGGAGTTTTGAAGGGGTTGCGGCAGCACACATAGTATTTAGTGGCCTATTGATGCTGGCATCTATTTGGCACTGGACATATTGGGACCTAGATTTATGGGAAGATTCCAGAACTGGTGAGCCAGCTCTTGATTTACCAAGAATTTTTGGAATCCACCTTCTTTTAGCAGGACTTACATGTTTTGGTTTTGGAGCTTTTCATTGCGCAAACGTGGGGATTTGGGTTTCTGATCCCTATGGTTTAGGTGGTCATGTAGAACCCGTAGCTCCTTCCTGGGGAGTTGAAGGATTTAATCCTTTCAATCCAGGAGGTATTGTAGCTAATCATATTGCAGCAGGACTTATGGGTATTATTGGAGGTATTTTTCACATAACCAACAGGCCTGGAGAAAGACTTTACAGAGCATTAAAACTTGGAAGTCTAGAAGGAGTTCTTGCTAGTGCTTTAGCTGCTGTATTATTTGTTTCTTTCGTTGTTTCCGGAACAATGTGGTACGGTTCAGCAACCACCCCAATAGAGCTTTTTGGTCCTACTAGATATCAATGGGATTCAGGCTATTTCAAAACTGAAATTAACAGAAGAGTACAAGCTGCTATTGATGATGGTGCAACTAAATCAGAGGCATATGCATCCATTCCAGAAAAATTAGCCTTCTACGATTATGTAGGTAATAGTCCAGCTAAAGGGGGACTATTCAGAGTTGGAGCTCTAGTTAATGGTGATGGTTTACCAACTGGTTGGCAAGGTCACATTGCTTTCCAAGATAAGGAAGGTAACGAATTAGAAGTTAGAAGAATACCTAATTTCTTTGAAAACTTCCCTGTCATTCTTGAAGATAAAGAAGGTAATGTAAGGGCAGATATCCCATTTAGAAGAGCTGAAGCAAAGTACTCATTTGAGCAAACTGGCATTACTGCAACTATCTATGGAGGAGACCTAGATGGACAAACATTTACAGATCCTGCAGTAGTGAAAAGATTGGCAAGAAAGGCTCAACTTGGAGAAGCATTCAAGTTTGACAGAGAGACATATAAATCTGACGGTGTATTCCGAAGCTCTCCAAGAGCATGGTTTACATATGCACATTTATGTTTCGGATTGCTATTCTTGTTTGGGCACTGGTGGCACGCTTCAAGAACTCTTTACAGAAATTCCTTTGCTGGTATTGATGCTGAGATTGGCGACCAAGTTGAATTTGGTTTATTCAAGAAACTTGGAGACGAAACCACAAGAAGAATCCCTGGAAGGGTTTAAACTAAACTTATTTACTTAATCTTATGGAAGCTTTTGCTTACGTTCTTATTCTAACTCTCGCAGTTGTTACTTTATTCTTTGCTGTCGCCTTTAGAGACCCACCTAAATTCGACAGAAAATGAACTCAGAAAAAAACCTCTTGTAAAAGAGGTTTTTTTTTTTACTTTTCATAATTAAAATATTACTCTACTATTAGAGTTAAAGTGCAACTTATTTCACCACATGCAGTGTCCAACCTGTCAAAACACAGATAGCAGAGTTTTGGAATCTAGATCTGCTGATAGTGGTAAAAGTGTTCGAAGGAGAAGAGAGTGCTTAAATTGCAGCTTTAGATTTACAACTTACGAAAGAGTGGAAACCATGCCAGTTTCAGTTTTAAAAAAAGACGGAGGCAGAGAATTATTTGATAAACAAAAATTATTTACTGGCATATCAAGAGCATGCGAAAAGACTAACTTCAGTAGGGATGCAATTATTAATTTCGTAGATGGAATCGAATCTCAAATCGTCCAAGATTCTAATAAAGATATTAAATCTTCACAAATAGGAGAATTAATACTTAAAAATCTTAGAAAAGAAAACGAAGTCGCCTATATAAGATACGCCTCAGTTTACAGAAAATTTAATGGTGTAAAAGATTTTGTTTCAACTCTTGAATCTTTAAAGGGAAGTTCAAAAAACCAATTAGCTTCAATTTCATAAAATTCAGCATCTTAAAGTGTAGAATACATATCACAAATGTTTTTTGCTATTAGTTTGCAGGCTAGTAGCATCCCTTTCTAACTACCTTAGGTAGTCTGCGATACAACAAATGAACGAAAATTCTTCCCAAACAATAAAAGAACTTTCTGAGGATCAAGAAATTAAAAATACGTCTGAGTTAGATAACGATTCAGCATCTCAAAATGAGGAAGATTTATCATTCGAGAAGAGCGATATACCTTCAGCAGATTCTTCCTCTAGCAGAAAAAATACGGATTTTGACAACGCAGGATTCACACAAGAAGAATTTGCATCACTTTTGGGTAAGTATGACTATAACTTCAAGCCTGGCGATCTAGTTAAAGGTACCGTTTTTGCTTTAGAGCCCAAAGGAGCCATGATAGATATAGGGGCAAAAACAGCAGCTTTTATGCCTGTTCAGGAGGTTTCGATAAATAGAGTTGAAGGACTTAATGATGTTTTACAACCTTCAGAAAGTAGAGAATTTTTCATAATGAGCGAAGAAAATGAAGATGGCCAATTAGCCCTCTCCATTAGAAGAATTGAATATCAAAGAGCATGGGAAAGGGTTAGACAGCTCCAAAAAGAAGATGCAACTATATATTCTGAAGTTTTCGCAACAAACAGAGGCGGAGCTCTTGTTAGGGTAGAAGGCTTGAGAGGTTTTATTCCAGGCTCTCATATAAGTGCTCGAAAAATTAAAGATGACTTAGAAGGTGAATATTTGCCTTTAAAATTTCTTGAAGTTGATGAAGAGAGAAATAGATTAGTACTTAGCCATAGGAGAGCTTTAGTTGAGAAAAAAATGAATCGTCTTGAAGTAGGCGAAGTTGTAGTTGGTAACGTAAAAGGTATTAAACCTTATGGAGCCTTTATTGATATTGGTGGAGTTAGTGGTCTATTGCACATTTCCGAGATAAGTCATGAACATATTGAGACTCCTCATAATGTTTTAAATGTGAATGACCAAATGAAAGTCATGATAATTGACCTCGATTCAGAAAGAGGACGAATTTCATTATCTACTAAAGCACTTGAACCTGAACCAGGCGATATGTTAACAGACCCTCAAAAAGTCTTTAGTAAAGCTGAAGAAATGGCTGCGAAATACAAACAAATGTTATTTGAACAAACTGACGATAACGAAGAGATCTCCACAGCATCAGCTGATACAGTATAAATTAACTTATTTATTTTGTGCACTAATATTGGAACCTCAGTCTCTTTATTATTGTACTAGTCATCTTTAATTTACAATCATTGATTTGTAACGATAATCTAATTTAGGATAAAGTCTAATTTCAAAATTATTTATAAATGAGTGATTTCATTTTCACTTCTGAATCCGTAACTGAAGGTCATCCTGACAAAATATGTGATCAAATTAGTGACGCTGTTTTAGATGCTTTACTGGCAGAGGATCCTGAAAGCAGAGTTGCATGCGAAACTGTTGTTAATACTGGTCTTTGTTTACTTACTGGAGAAATAACTTCAAAAGCAAAAGTCGATTACATAAAACTTGTTAGAAATGTAATTAAAGAAATTGGATATGAAGGCTACAAAGCAGGTGGTTTTGACGCAAATAGTTGTGCTGTTTTAGTAGCACTTGACGAGCAATCACCAGATATTTCACAAGGAGTAAATGACGCAGATGATGTTAACGATGATTTGGAAGACAATACCGGAGCTGGTGACCAAGGCATAATGTTCGGCTATGCATGCGATGAGACGCCTGAATTAATGCCCTTACCAATTAGCTTGGCTCACAGATTAGCCATTCAACTTGCCAAAGTGAGGCATGAAAAAGTCCTTAATTATCTACTCCCTGATGGTAAAACTCAAGTAAGCATTGATTACGAAAAAGGTTTACCAGTCTCTATTAATACAATTTTAATTTCAACTCAACATAATTCTGAGATAGATGGGATAACAAATGAAGAAGAAATTCGTCAAAAAATAAAAGAAGATTTATGGAGGCATGTTGTAGTTCCTGCTACTGAAGATTTAGAAATCAAACCAAACATTAACCAAACAAGATTTCTAGTAAACCCCACGGGTAAATTTGTCGTAGGCGGGCCCCAAGGAGATGCAGGGCTCACTGGCAGAAAAATTATTGTAGATACTTATGGTGGATATGCAAGACACGGAGGAGGGGCATTTTCTGGTAAAGATCCAACAAAAGTAGATAGATCAGCCGCTTATGCAGCACGTTATGTAGCTAAAAGCATAGTTAAGGCGAAATTGGCAAAAAAAGCAGAAGTACAATTAAGTTACGCAATTGGAGTAGCAAAACCAATTTCCATTCTCGTGGAAACTTTTGATACAGGTGTTATTTCACAAGCTAATTTGACTGAGCTAATTAAACAGCACTTTGATTTAAGACCAGCAGCAATAATAAAAGAATTTAATTTAAGAAATCTACCCAAAAAAATGGGAGGCAAATTTTTTAGAAAGACTGCATCCTATGGACATTTTGGCAGAAGAGATCTAGAGCTCCCATGGGAAAATGTGGAAGAAAAAGCAGCCCAATTAGCAGAAGCTTCCAAGATCTTTTAATAAAATATTTTTTCTATGCCTGCAAATTTTTATGGGGGGTTAGATTTTGGAACCAGTGGTGCAAGAATATCAATAATCAACTTTCATAAGAAATTAGTATATTCAAATTCAGTACCTTATTCATACAGCTTTAAAAATCCAAATTCTTGGATTAATTCTTGTGAGAATCTCCTAGCTAATTTACCTTTTGAGGTGAAAACCAACCTGAATAAGTTGGCTATCTCGGGCACCTCAGGAACTTTAACAGCATCAAATTTGCGAGGAGAGCCGATAGGAGAAGCAATACCTTATGACCAAGCATGTAGCGAAAATAAGATCCTTCTTGAATCCTTAACTTCTGGAGAAGATCATCTGCGAACTCCATACAGTAGTCTTGCTAAAGCGTTAAAACTAATTAATGAATATGGTACTAATATACTTTTACGTCATCAATCTGATTGGATCACTGGTTGGTTTTTAAAAGATTGGACTCATGGAGAAGAAGGTAATAATCTAAAACTTGGTTGGGACCTAAAAAAAGAATCATGGCCAAAAAGCTATCTCAATACTTCATGGCAAAAATGCTTACCGAAAATAATAAAAAGTGGGAAAATTCTTGGACAAGTGAATTTTAATTTAGCGGAAAGATTTAACTTAAATAAAAAATTAATATTAATCTCAGGAACCACTGACTCTAATGCAGCTTTAATAGCTGCAGGTTTAGGTAAAAAAGATGGTCTCACTGTTTTAGGGACGACTATTGTAGTTAAAAAAATGATTGATAATCCTATAAAAAAACAAGGAATAACTATTCATAGAGTAAACGGCGATTGGATATGTGGAGGAGCATCAAATTCAGGATGCGGTGTCTTGTCTCAGTTATTTTCTGATTTAGAAATCAAAGAGCTCAGTCGACAAATTAATCCATCGAAAAATACTTCTTTAAATCTTTTACCTCTTAATAGTAAAGGAGAGAGATTTCCTGTTAATAATGCTAATTTAGAACCGATACTTGATCCTAGGCCAGTAAGCGACTCACTTTATTTACACGCATTATTCGAGGGGCTAGCCAAGATCGAATTGAAAGGATGGGAAAAACTAGGAGAACTAACAGGTTCACTTCCAAAAAAGATTATTACTATTGGTGGAGGTTCAAAAAACCCACAATGGAGAAAAATAAGAGAAAAAATTATCAAGATACCAATAGTTTCATGTAAAAAAACTACTTCATTTGGTACTGCCTTATTGGCGATTAATGCAAAATAATATGTTTTTAGGATATTTGATGAAGATATAAAATTTTTAATGAAAAGGGTTTCACAAACTACGCATCGTAATTTAGAGTATATAGATTAGAGCCGGGATAGCTCAGTTGGTAGAGCAGGCGACTGAAAATCGCCGTGTCCCCAGTTCAAATCTGGGTCCTGGCACCTTTAAAACCCTGTTCATGACAGGGTTTTACATTTTTTAATCATGTAAAAATTTTTTATTTTATTTTTACAATTCGGATTTTTTAGTTTTCTACTCTGCAGACTTGACCTATAACACCTAAAATCAACTTATCTCCATTTGGATCTTGCCAATCAGCTAAATCATTTAAATTACTATTTATTTCATCTATGGAGACATCAACATCTCTAAATGATTTTTCAAAACAATTTATATCCATTGTATAGAGTATATCCTTAGTAATTTCACTTTTTGTTTTGGGAATAAATTTACTCAATACTCTCACAGAACCATCCTCATTTCTTTTAATACTTTGTTTATCCCATAACTGTTCTCCATATTCACTTTTAGGTACTCCAACCCATTCATGCGGCAAAGCATTTGATTGTTTTATTGAGATACTCAAGAAAACAATAATCGAAAGGATTAAACCCAAGCTATCTCGAATAAATATTGAACTAACTTTATTCTTAGAATTAATCATTAATACATCTGAAATAAAAAATCTTTTATCGGAAGTGAATAAAAGATTAAAAATTTGTAAAAATTTTTGTTGATTAGTAATTCTATTATAGATACAATCAAATATTGAATTGAGAATTTACTTCCAATAAATTTACTAAAAAATAATGAATAAAATACAGAAATTTCTTTCAGTAGTTTTTTTTATCGCAATATTTGTTGTATTAATTTATTTAATCCAAAATTATGGGATTGAACCCCTTAGGAACAAAATAGAAAGTATGGGAATTTGGGCTCCCTTAGGTATTTTCATACTTAGAGGAGTGAGTATTATTTTACCAGCTCTACCAAGTTCAGCTTATTCTCTACTAGCAGGATCATTATTAGGATTTCAAAAAGGTTACATGACAATAATCTTTTCTGATATTGTTTTTTGCCAAGCTGCTTTCTTTATCGCAAGAAATTATGGGCGAGTCCCTGTAAGGAATTTGGTAGGTCCCAAAGCGATGAAAAAAATTGAAAGTTTTAACCAGAACCAACTCGAAGAAAATTTCTTTCTGATGACAGGTCTACTTATGACTGGCCTTTTTGATTTTCTAAGCTACGCAATTGGTATTGGAGGAACTCGCTGGAAAATATTTACTCCAGCATTATTAATAAGTCTTCTAATAAGTGATTCTATATTAGTAGCTGTAGGAGCTGGTGTTAGTCAGGGTGCAGGATTATTTCTAGGAGTAGCTCTTTTAGGAATGTTTGCATTGGCCACTATTTCAGGATTAGCAAAAAATAAAATACCTAAATAAAAAACAGTTAAAAAGTGGGAAATCAAAAAATAGAGATATGACATTTTTGCAAACATAAACTATATGTAAAAGAATTCATGCAAGAATAGGAATCGATTAATTTTTTAAAGTTCTTAGATGACTCCATTTAGACCAACTTCACATGATCGCCCTGGAGAACAAATATCAACCACTCCTTCTGGATTAAAAGTAACTTCTGCAAAGAGATTGATGGTGGATTCAATGGTAAGAATGATTCAAAAAGCAGAAAATCATTCCGTAGAAGATAAACTTGACGAAGAATATAACAACAATTAATCAATTCATTGATGAAAGTATAGGAGAGTGGAAATCCATAAGAAGTACTCATACTTTAGCTTTTCAGGAATTTGAAAACTCAACTAGTAAGATACATATTAAACATATCAACTCAAAAAATAAAAAAATTATTGAAATTTTTAAAAATTACAAGTTAAATTCAAACCTAGAGAGCATAGCCATTTCTATAAAATGGCAATCTATTAGTGATTGGGAAGAAAATGATATACCTAAGGGAGATGAAACTATTTTGATATTTTTACCCAAGGATGATAATTCAGGAATTGTTTTAAGAAATAAAGGTTATACAGAATCTTTAGTTTCATCATCCAATTATTTGATTGATGAACAAAATAATTTACACATTAAAACTATTTATAAATCAACAGTTTCCGAAGAAAGAATTTCCTTTTTATCCACTCATATAAGATCAAGATTTTCTACTATTAGAAATCTGGAAAATAACTCAGTAATACAGACGTCTCATACTTCAGAAATAAGGAATTTAGCTAGTTTAAAAGATTAATTATCCTTTCAAATTGAAACTCTGTTTCAGATATTAATTTAGGAAGAAAGCCTTTCTTTCCACTCATATTATTAAGTGTTGAATTCAAATCAGAGATAGTTGCATCTCGCATTAATTCAAAAACCCTTCTTGCATTTCTTAGAGGCACCCCAAGAGCAAGATAAGTATTTTTAAGATCCTTCAAACAACTTTTTTCTAAAACTGATTCATCATTAGAAATTAAAAGATAAGCAACAATCCTTAAAATAATTTCTCCATCTCTTAAACAAACAGACATCTTGTTAGTCGTATTTAAAGATACTTTTGAATTAAGTGAATCTTGATTTTCGCAAATCATGGCTGTTACAGCGTCTGCTGCGATTGCATGTGAATTATTAGTTATTGAGGTTATTGCATCTAATCTTGAATTTGCACTATTAATAAATTCTTTTATATTGCTTAAATCATTTAATTTCTTATCGGCTGACAAAAGTTGATTATTCTTTGAAACAGACATTCCCGAAGTAAAAATTTAAAGTTAGTTTTAAGATTAGTACAAAGCTAGTAAAAACAATACAATTATAAAATTAACGCAATGCTTCTTAATTAATAACTTCATTCCAAAGTGATAGTTGAAATAATTTAAATAAAAAATTTTTTCCGCTAAAATAAAATTGCATCTTTTATAAGATTTTGGATCAACAAGATTTAAGGTTATCAAAGAAAATTATTTCTTCTTACAAAAAAAGATTAGAAAAAGAAATTTTTGAAAGAAGTATGAAATTAAGAATGCCTCAAAACAAATTTGAAGAAATAATTAATAATAATAATGAACTTATTAATTTAAAAAAAGCTTTAGAACAGCTAGAAACAGAGTCCGAACCTCCTAGTAAAGTCTGACTCTTGAAAAAACCTTACAAAAGTGTCTCAAACTAACAATTTCCTCTTTAAGTCTCTAAACAATGAACAACTTCAAGCAGTAAAGCATGTTTATGGACCACTTTTAGTTGTTGCTGGTGCAGGCAGCGGAAAGACAAAAGCTCTAACCCACAGAATTGCAAATCTTATTGAAAACAACTCTATAGATCCTCATAACATTCTTGCGGTAACTTTTACTAACAAAGCTGCTAAAGAAATGAAAGCAAGGTTAGAAGTTCTTCTCGCACAAGAATTAGCTTTTAATAATTTCGGGCAGCCATGGTCAACTCTCAAAGAAATTGATCAAAATCAATTAAGAACCAACGTTCATCAAGAGAGACTTCAAAACCTTTGGATAGGTACTTTTCATTCTTTATTTTCAAGACTTCTTAGATATGATATTGAAAAATATAATGACCCAGAAGGATTAAAATGGACAAGACAATTTTCAATTTATGATGAAACAGATTCTCAAACATTAGTAAAAGAAATTATTACTCAAGATATGAATCTTGATCCCAAAAGATATGATCCCAAAAAGATTAAAAGATTAATAAGTAATGCTAAGAATCAATGCCTAACTTCGAATGATCTTCTAGAAAAAGCAGATAATAATTTTGATAAAACAGTTGCAGAGGCCTATAAGAGATACAGGATTTCGCTTTCAAAAAATAATTCTTTAGATTTTGATGATCTTTTACTCTTGCCTGTTTTCTTATTGAGGCAAAATGATGTAGTACGAGATTACTGGCACAAAAGATTTAAACATATCCTAGTTGACGAATATCAAGATACAAATAGAACACAATATGAACTTATAAAATTAATTACTGCTGGGAATACTGAACCAAAAAAATTTTTTAATTGGGAAGATCGTTCAATTTTTGTAGTTGGGGATGCTGATCAAAGTATTTATAGTTTCAGAGCAGCTGACTTTAGAATTCTGATTGGTTTTCAAGAAGATTTTAAAACTGCATTTAATGACGATACAGAATCTTCTTTAGTAAAATTAGAAGAAAATTATAGGTCATCTTCTAATATCCTTGATGCTGCAAACTCACTAATTGAAAACAACTCTGAAAGAATTGAGAAAGTTTTAAGGGCTACTAAAGAAAAAGGGGAGCTTTTAAAGTTGCTCAGCTGTGATGATGAAATTTCTGAGGCAGAAGCAATTACCAATAAAATAAAATCGCTCAATAACTATAATCAAAACCCAATTTGGAAAAATTTTGCAATCTTATATCGAACAAGAGCCCAATCAAGGGTATTAGAGGAATCTCTAGTAAGGTGGCGCATACCCTATACAATTTTCGGAGGATTGCGTTTTTACGATAGAAGAGAAATTAAAGATGCAATAGCATATTTAAGAGTTCTGGTTAATTCTTCAGATAATGTTAGTCTTTTGCGCATAATAAATGTTCCTAGAAGAGGTATTGGTAAGACTACCATTCAAAAACTTAATGAACTATCTAGCAGGTTAAATATTCCATTATGGGAGGTTCTTAATGACAAGCAAAGTCTTGAAGAAACAATAGGTAGATCATCAAAAGGAATTAATAAATTTACTGAAGTTATGAATGATCTACTTTGTTATCTAGAAAATTCAGGCCCTGCTCAACTACTACAACTAATCTTAGAAAAAAGTGGTTATTTAAGTGACTTGTTAGCTAGTGGGACTGAAGAATCTGAAGAAAGAAGAAATAACTTACAAGAACTAATAAATGCAGCTACTCAATATGAAGAAGAAACAGAAAGTGGAGATGTAGAAGGATTTCTTTCTACAGCAGCCTTAACAACTGATAATGATACTAAAAAAAATAATCCCAACTCGGTAACTCTTATGACTCTGCACAATAGCAAGGGATTAGAATTTCAAAACGTTTTTATCACTGGACTAGAACAAGGTCTCTTCCCGAGCCATAGATCAATAGATAATCCTTCACTTCTGGAAGAGGAAAGAAGATTATGCTACGTAGGTATTACTAGAGCTAAAGAAAGAGTTTTCTTGAGTCATGCCAGAGAAAGAAGATTATGGGGTGGGATGCGTGAAGCAACAATTCCTTCAATATTTCTTTCGGAAATTCCTGAAGATTTAATGGATGGTGAATTACCACAAACTGGAGGTGCTTCAATTAGAAGAGATTGGCATCTTGATCGTTTAACAAGAGTTGATCGAAATAATCCAAATGAATTTGTTAAAAAACCAATAAATGCAGTTAGGAAATTATATTCAGGACCCAGTAAAGGAAAAAGCTGGATAGTTGGAGATAAGCTAATTCACTCAAAATTTGGTAAAGGTGAAATCATACATATTTTTGGGAGCGGTGAAAAAATATCTTTAGCAGTAAAATTTGGTGATAAAGGAAGTAAAATTCTAGATCCTAGATTAGCTCCAATTCGTTATGTAAGTTAAAACTCATGAATGATATTTCTGAATATATACACGGGGAATTAATCAAAATTCCATTTAATCTATATAACCTAATTACTAAATACATAGAATCTCACAATAATACTAAGGTGGCTTTTGTTGGCGGTTATTTAAGGGATTTATTAATAAGTAAATTCCATGAAAAATCCTTTTATGAACCTGTAGATATAGATCTTGTTATTGAAGGTTCCTCTATTTCTTTGGCAAAATTTATAAAAAAAAATATTGTAAATGTAGATTTATGTTTAATAAAGGAATTTAATTTATACAACACTGTAGAAATAAATATTAATGACTATAAAATTGATATTGCTTCTGCAAGAAAAGAAATTTACCCTGCTCCAGGGTTAAATCCCAAAGTAACTAAAAGTACTATTAAGGGGGATCTTAAGAGGAGAGATTTCACTATCAATTCAATAGCCTTCGAGGTTACGACAAGGAAAATATATGACCTTTATGGTGGAATTTCTGATATAAAAAATAAAAAATTGGAATTACTTCATAGAAATAGTATTTCAGATGATCCAAGTAGATTAATCAGATGTGCAAAATATGCTTCAAGGTTAGATTTCAATATTTCAAATAATTCCCTTAAACAATCTCAAGAAACAGTCAGGCAATGGCCATGGAAAAGTTCAGAAACTCATAAGAAAATGATTTCCCCTCCTGCTCTCGGCATACGAATAAGGATGGAACTAGCTGAAGTATACAAACATGATAATTTGAATAATGTAATTTCGATAATTAATAAATGGGAAATTATCTCAATCTTAAATGAAAATATTAACGTCGATAAAAGGTTTTTAAGAGGACTAAATTGGATTAAGAAGTTGAATGGAAATTATATGCTTTACTTGTTAAAAGATTCAGAAGATTTAGAAACAGCATGTCAAAGATTTTTGATAAATAATAGTGAAATAAAAATATTAGAAGATTATTGGAATATCAAAAAGATATTACAAACCAACCAAAAAAAATTCATGAATTTTTCTCCATCAAATTGGACAGAATTTATTGAGGACAAAAACCTTAATGATGAGACAGTCAAATTATTAATTTGTGATGGAGGCCTACACTGGCATAACTTGTTTAAATGGTTATTTATTTACAAATCCATAAAATCAAAAAAAGATGGAGAAACATTAAAAAAAGAAGGATGGGATCCAGGGAAGGAAATGGGAAAGGAAATTAAAAGATTAAGATATTTAGAAATTGACAAATTAAATAGAAATTGATTATGTTTTGACAACTTCTCCAACCTTGTACCATTTATCTTTAAGAGTATTTTCATATTTAGGATTACAACTAATCAACAAGGGGCCACATGTTTGAGGATCTAATAGTAATGATATTCTCTCGTCAAAAGTCTCTTTATCTACTGAATTTTCGTTTAAAAAATTAATTATTCTTTTTTGCTGATTTCCTTTATAAATTTTGTCAAAAATTTCTTTATTAGATTCAAAGAAAGTACTTTTAACATCTTTTCTTATTAAATCAAATACTCCAGGATAGGCTTTAAATGCATATAAATCTAATAAAACTTTTAGGGGCTTAAGGTTATTTCTTTCTCTATGTAAATTAGAGGATTCAATCATCTCTTTAAGATGTCCAATAAATCCATATCCAGTAATGTCAGTGGCAGCATTGACTAATGATTCTTTAAATTGATCTTGAAAAAGGTAAATTTCATCAATCAAATATTGCTGACTTTTTAATAAATTATTAATTATTTCGGAAGAACTTTCTAGCATATTAATATTTTGCATTTGACCAGCAAAGTAAATCCCAACGCCGAGAGGTCTAGACATCATAAGAATATCTCCTTCATTCATTCCAGATTTAAGCCATGGTTTTGCTCCATTTTTTAAAATGCCTTGGACAGTTAAAGAAATATCTATTCCTAATGAATAAGGTTTGTTTACTAAACTTCTTGACTCGAAAGTATGTCCTCCTAGTAATTCCCCTCCATGATCCTCAACTGTTGATTTAATACCTTGAAGGGATTGAGAAAAGAGGTAACTCTGAAATTCCCTTTCAACTTTAGGTAATGAAATTAAAGCCTGAGCGGATGAAAGTTTTGCTCCGCATGCCCACAAATCTGAGCAAGCATGCAAAGTAGTAATTTTTGCATTAAGCCAAGGATCACTTACCAAAGCAGGAAATCCATCTACACTTTGCAAGATAATATCTTTGCCATTTTGGTAAATCTCAACTGAATCTTCAGGGGATGAAGCAAAAGAATCTAAATTAGATTTTATTAATGATTTATTCAAAACAAACTGAGGAATTTTAGCTGCACATCCCCTGCAATCATTCAATGAAATATTTTTTTGGCTACTTTTCATAATTAGCCTTTTTAATCTAAATTTTTTAATAAATTTCAGATCAATCTTATTTTTTAAAACCCAAAAAAGAAAAGAAGGCCCAAATACAAAATTGCGATAAATAGCAAAAGCCTTTGAATGATGGCTTGGAAATGTATTAACTATTTGCAATCCGATCCTTTGAGGAAACCACTTTTTTAATGATCCCCCTTCTACATCTTTTATTAGATTTTGGACTAGTGTATTTACAACTTTTACTGCAAAAACTCCTGATGCTGGTCTTCTCGCTGAATCTACAACTGCACAATCACCCGCAGCAAAAATTCCGGAAAAACCTTTCAACTGCAAATTCTTATTTGTAATTATTCTGCCATGAGAATCCGAATCTATTAACTTTTTTTTTGCCCATGAAGGAGATGTATTTCCAGTACACAAAAGAATCTTTCCATGATCGAAATTAAGGTTTTCAATAAAATCAATATTCGAATTCCGTAAACTTTTTAGAATTTTATTATTAATTTTTCTTGAATCACATAATAGTTTTATAGGTCTATATTCCCATCTTTTTCTCAAAGCATATGATACTTCAATTGCAGCAAGGCCACTCCCAACAATTACAAATGGAAGTTCATTAACTGAATCAAAAATATCCTCTTTTTGTATTGAATCATAAGCCCTTAAAAAAGGTTTAATTGAAAAAGCATTTCGATTTTTAACTAGTGACTCAAATTCTTTTGGAATTATTGTTTGACTTCCATAATTAAGCACTAACTTCGAATAATTAACTGAAGGTCTATTACTTAATATAATTTCCTTTAAATCGAAATCAATATCCTTTACTTCTTCCTCTATAAAAGATACTTTTGCATTTTTTGCTAAAGATTTTATATCAATTAAACTCTCTTCTAAAGTTATTGATTTTGAGAGCACCGATGGGAATATCGCCGAATAAACCAAATGAGAATCTCTAGATATAATTGAAACAGGAATTTCTGGCATTAATTTCGGACACATTAACCATTTGTTCAATAAAAGAACATTTGTGTGTCCTCCTCCAATTAATACCAGATGATTAAAAGTCATTTACATCACTATGAATAAAGAACATTTATTACCAATTGAAAAATCAAGATTAGGAGTGATTGGTGGGAGTGGGTTTTATTCAATGGATCAAATAGAGTACTTAAGAGAACTAGAAATCAATACTCCCTATGGTAAACCTTCTGATTCAATAAAAGTATATAATCTTGGAAATCTAGAGATAGCGTTCATTCCAAGACATGGTAGAACACATAGATTAAATCCTTCCGAAATCCCTTACAAAGCTAATATTTGGGCTTTAAGATCATTAGGGGTAAGGTGGATTATAGCTCCATCAGCAGTTGGTTCATTACAAGAACAGATAAGGCCACTTGATATAGTGGTTCCAGATCAATTTATAGACCGGACAAAAAATAGACCTGCAACCTTCTTTAACGAAGGAGCAGTGGCACATGTAACTATGGGAGATCCCTTCTGCACAAATTTATCACGTATATTAAGTGAAATCGGAGAAAAAAATATTCCTGGAGGTAGACAATTGCATAGAGGGGGTACTTATCTAGCAATGGAAGGTCCCGCTTTCTCAACTAGAGCAGAATCTAATTTATATAGAAGTTGGGGATGTTCAATAATTGGAATGACGAACCATACAGAAGCAAGATTAGCTAAAGAAGCTGAAATAGCTTACTCCTCATTATCTATGGTTACTGATTATGATTGCTGGCATCAAACTCATCAAGAAGTTTCTGTAGAGATGGTTTTGGATAATCTTAGATCTAATACTGAAGTGGCTAATAAAATAATATTTGAAGTAGCTAAATTAATTGAAAAAGAGAGACCAAAAAGTAAGTCACATTTTTCATTAAAAGATGGATTGATAACCCAAAAAGAAAATATCCCCAGCTCCACAAAAGAGAAGCTAAGGATATTTACTGATTCTTATTAGCTTTTTTAGATATAAGTGATGTCAGGTCAAGGTAAGGATTTATTAGCCTCCAGCTCCAACGCCTTGATATGAGCCATAGAAGAATATTCCTAAAACGAAGATAACTGCAATTCCTCCTGCTGTAGCAACTAGCCATAGGGGTAGAGTTCCTTCAGTCCATCTTCTTTCCCATGCAACTGCTGGTCTACCGTCGGGAAGTCTATCTGGAATTCTTCCATCAGGTCCTTTTAATTTACTCATAATTTTAATTTAATTGAAAAAGTAACTGGAGAATAAAATTCCCAATACAAAAACTGATAATAAGCCTAAATAAAGACTTGTACGATTAAGTTCAACTGGAACTTTGTTAGGATTTTCGTTTACTTGCATGATAGTTAAATTTATCGGGCTACGAATTGCATAGCAGCAATAGAACCTAAAAAGAATACTGATGGAATGGCTAGTGCATGAACTGCTAACCAACGAACAGTAAATATGGGATAAACGCGGACTTCCGCAGCCTGCATTGGAGCTTGAGAATTAGTCATTGTTATTTTGTTCTTAAATCTAGTTGAGATTTAGCATCAAATCTTTGTGTTACAACAGGTGCTTTAGATTCAGATGATTGGAAATAACTATCCGGACGAGGAGTCCCAAAAGCATCATAGGCTAAACCTGTATATACAAATAAGAAGCCTGCTATAAATATAGCTGGTAATGTTACTGCATGAATAATCCAGTATCTAATACTGGTGATTATTTCAAAGAATGGGCGTTCACCCGTTGAACCTGCGGCCATAATCACAAATGTTTACCATATGATCTTACAGTGTAAAATCATAAGTTCGCGAACAAATTAACAGGTTGGTTACAGACAGTTGCTAAATCTGTCAAAAATTAATTTTTTTTTTACTTTTTACAGAAGTAATTCAAAGTTAACTATTCCATTTAAGGATATAGCCACGCTCGCCAAGAACAAATCCTTTTTGATTATCTAAAACCTCCTTATCAAGGAAAAGTATTTTAATGTAGTTTGTTGGCAATCCAGAAGCGATAGGGTCTTTATTCCAAGTTTTACCTTGATCTTTACTTACTATTAGAGTTCCATTACCGCCGCCGGCCCAAATATCACCATTTGGATCCCATCCCATATCTAAATAATTGTATCCATTAAGAATAGGTATTATAGGCTTTGACCAATTTTCTAGGTCATCAGTATCTTCATTAAATCTTATTTCTGCTCCTCTAGAAAGCATCCATAAACTTCCTTCTGGATTAAAACCAATACTTTGAACCCTTTTGCTGCTTGCTCTTTGATGAGCTATCCAAACATCACTATCCTTTTCCAAAGTAGAAAAGAAATTACCCAGACTACTTACGCTGACATAATCTCCTTTATTAGTTCTCCTTAAATCTCTTACACCTCCAGAACCAGATGCGTCTACAACCTTTGCATTCCATGATTCACCACTATCTGATGTTTCGTAAATTGCACCTGCAGTAGTAGCCAATTCTGCAGCACCAGCATCAACAGTCGTTATTAGAAATGGTTGGCCTGGTAATTTGTTACCAAGAGATAAGCGAGTCCAATTCTTTCCCGCATCAATAGTGTGCATAACTAATGAGGGCTGACCTATTAACCATCCCTCTTCACCTTTAAAGTCAATGTCTAACAGACGAAAATTCTCTTCACTTGGTAATTCTAAATTTCTTTTCTCCCAGGTTTCTCCTCCATCATTAGATTCCATAATAAGTCTATTAGAACCCACCAAAAATCCATTTCTATCATCTATAAAATCAACATCTAAAGCATTAGCCTGGTCCTCAAACTGAATTGTTTTCCAAGGGCTGCTATCACTCATCTTTACCCCTGTAGATGAACAACTGCTTAATACAAAACAAAGAATAATAGATAAAAGAAGGTTAGGAATGCTAGTAATAGTTTTTTTCATTTAAATATACTAATGCAAAGAGTACAAAGAAAGGAACATAGCAGCAGCAAATGCCAGGCCTCCAAAAATCAATATATTTTTTTGTCCAGGAGGTAAGCTATTAAAACCAAACCCATAAACTAAATTTTCTTCAAAACCACTAGGTTTTGATTTAGGACCTATATCCTTATAAAAATTTTTACCTGCTCGGCAAACAGGGCAAGCGAAGGTATTCCCATCCAACTCTGAAAAAGGGGTATTTTTAGGTATGTTTAATTTTTTATTTCCTTCAGACGGATCATAAATATATCCACAACTTCTACATTCGAATCTATTTTGTTCTAGATTAAAGACAGGTTGTTCAACATTAACTTCTGGAGAATTTACAGAAGGATTTTCTTTCTCAGGGTCTCCAACTAATTTGTTTTCCTCAGAGATTGGTTGAATGTTTTCACTCACGGTTTATTATTGTTCTTTAAGAACTTTAAAAGATTTTGCTTAATTAAGCGACTTTTATTCAAAATTAATTTTTTAAGATGTTTTTATTAACTGGCTATGAGTATTTTTTAGGTTTTCTTTTAATTGCAGCTGCTGTTCCAATATTAGCTCTGGTTACTAATATTATAGTTGCTCCTAAAGGTAGAACAGGGGAAAGAAAACTTACATATGAATCTGGAATGGAGCCTATAGGAGGAGCATGGATTCAATTTAATATTCGTTATTACATGTTTGCCTTAGTTTTCGTTATATTTGATGTTGAGACAGTATTCCTTTATCCTTGGGCTGTTGCCTTCAATAGGTTAGGCTTATTAGCCTTTATTGAGGCTTTAATTTTCATTGCAATACTTGTTATCGCTTTGGCTTACGCATGGAGAAAAGGTGCTTTAGAATGGAGTTAAAAAATTGAATCCACAATTATCCCCAAAAGCAATAAGAGAAATCCGAGAAGGGACTTGTAATCCCCTTGGTGCACCACAAGTTACTACAGATTTAAGCGAAAATATTATATTGACAAGTTTAGACGATCTTCATAATTGGGCTAGACTAAGCAGTCTATGGCCTCTCCTATACGGAACAGCTTGTTGTTTTATAGAGTTTGCTGCGTTAATTGGATCTAGATTTGATTTTGATAGATTTGGATTAGTACCTAGAAGTTCGCCAAGGCAAGCAGATTTGCTTATAGTTGCAGGAACAGTAACGATGAAGATGGCACCTGCCCTAGTAAGACTTTATGAGCAAATGCCTGAACCAAAATACGTGATTGCTATGGGCGCTTGCACAATCACAGGAGGAATGTTCAGTGCAGATTCTACAACTGCTGTCAGAGGGGTTGATAAATTGATTCCAGTTGATTTATACCTTCCTGGATGTCCTCCAAGACCAGAAGCAATTTTTGATGCTGTAATTAAATTGAGAAAAAAAGTTGGTAATGAATCAATTTTGGAGCGTACCAAAACAGAACAAACTCACAGATATATAACATCTGATCACGAAATGAATCTTGTTTTCTCAGAAAATACAGGTGAATATCTAAACAAAACTTCAGTTAACGTCGTTCCCTCCTCGAAAAAAGAAAAAATAACTGAATTGCCTGAAAACATCGAAAAAACTGAAGCTATTAATACTGAAGAAGATTAATGGAAAAAGACGCTTTAGCCAAATCCTCAGATACTTCAACAGAAAAAGAGGGAATTATAAGTCAATCTTTAACAAAAGATAGAATTCCAAATCAATCACTTGCTAATGATAACCTGGGAATAGAAAATATTTCTGTAGAAGCTGGAAAGTTATATGAAGCAGTATCAGCTTTAAAGAATTACGGTTTCAACTATCTCCAATGTCAAGGTGGTTATGATGAAGGGCCAGGCAAGAATCTTGTTAGTTTTTATCATTTTATAACTGTAGATGATCTGCAAAAGATCGATAATATTAAAGAGGTCAGATTAAAAGTTTTCTTAAAAAGAGATTCTGATTTATCAATCCCTAGTTTGTATAAAATTTTCAAAGGCAGTGATTGGCAAGAAAGAGAAACATATGACATGTTTGGAATAAATTTTATTGATCATCCAAATCCTAAAAGACTCTTAATGCCTGAAGACTGGAGAGGTTGGCCATTGCGAAAAGATTATATTCAGCCAGACTTCTATGAACTTCAAGATGCTTATTAGTTTAATTTTTTTAATTTGCGGTACATAAACATAACGGCTCTTGCTAGTCTTCTTTGATCATGTCTAAGAGTTGGAGTTATTCTTTTGGAATATAATGGTGCTTGTAGAACATAATAACCCTCGGATAATAATTTTTCTTTATTACACATCACAGGCTCTGCCCCTCTACTTGCGTAGTAATCTACTAATGGAGACTTTTCAAATTGAATCTGAGATAAGATTGACTTAAAAATTCGAGTTTTAACTCCAAAATTTGATAATTGTTTTTCTATTGCTTTGATATGTTGATAAACATCAAGCCCATCTGTTTCTCCTGGCTGAGTCATCAAATTACTTATATAAATTTTGGGCGCATTACTTTGCAATAAGGCATCTACTATTTCTGGTACTAAAAGATTAGGCAATAAAGAGGTGTATAGACTCCCTGGGCCTAGAACAATTAAATCAGCTTCTTTTATAGATTCAAGAGCACTAGGAAGAGCTGAAGGATTTTCAGGAAGATAACCAATTCTCGAAATTAATTTTTTAGATTTACTGATCCTGCTTTCACCAAAAATTTTTTCACCGTCTTCTAATTCGGCCCACAACATAACATCAATACTAGTTGCAGGTAATACTTGACCTTGTACCGCCAAAACCTTGCTAGAGGCTTGAACTGCTTTTTCTAAACTACCTGTAATTGTTGTTAAAGCTGACAAGAATAGATTTCCAAAACTATGGCCTTCCAGACCACTCCCTTCTGAAAATCTATACTGAAACAATCTAGTTAATATAGGTTCTTCGTTTGATAAAGCTGCTAAACAATTTCTGATATCTCCAGGAGGTTGCACACCTAATTGTTTTCTGAGAATCCCACTACTTCCACCATCATCAGATACAGTCACGATTGCAGTAATGTTACTACTGTAATTTTTTAAACCTTTCAGTAATGTAGATAGTCCTGTGCCGCCGCCGATCGCAACAATATTTGGACCTCTATTTAATTTACTTTTAACTCTTAATGCATCAACTAAGAATGTATTTTTTTCTGGGACAAGCGCTTTTTGGATAGAATTAATACTTCTATTTTGACCAATCCCAATTAATATTAGTCCAATAGCAAAAATCAATGGTCCCATTAATGCAACAGGCAAAATACTTGTTAAACCTTTCATTATCCAAAAAAAGATTTCAATTAGCCAATAGACAGGTTCTAAATTTGTCCAAATTGCCAAGCCTAATAGTGTAGTCAAAAATCCTATCGCGGATGTAAGCATCCATCTTTTTATTACCAATCCTGGCAAAAGCCAACTCAAAATTCTCAAGATTTTGTTCAACAAGGCAAAATTAGACTTTTTAAAATTTTTGTAGTATTTTCTTACCCTTTTTTTACGATTATTCATTAAAACCTCTTAAATTATTTTCATCAAATTTAAAAACTATAAGAATTATTATAAATCAAATTCATACATCCTTTTTTTATTTCTAAAAATAGGCAAAATGGAATAAAAGATTTTTTTATAAGTTTTGAAAAAATCAAACCATGCAGTTGAAGCAATAAACCTCTCAATAAGCTGGGGGGAAGTTAATGTGCTTAATCAAATAAATTTTGAACTTAATGAAGGCGAGAAATTAGCTATTGTTGGCCCCTCAGGTTCTGGTAAATCAACAATATTAAAAATATTAGCAGGACTAATCTTACCTACCAAAGGCGTATTAAAAATATTTGGTGAGAAACAAGAATATTTGAGATTAGATCAAAATAATCCTCCTGATGTAAGACTGGTTTTTCAGAACCCTGCATTATTGGGATCTTTAACTATTGAAGAAAATGTAGGTTTTCTGCTTAAAAGAAATAAAAACCTATCTAAAACCTTAATTCATGAAATAGTATCTGAATGCTTATCTGAGGTAGGATTATTTAATGTTGAGAATAAACTTCCAAATGAATTAAGCGGAGGCATGCAAAAAAGAGTAAGTTTTGCTAGAGCATTAATTTCTGATCAAACTCTTAATGCAAAGTCTAAACCTTTATTACTTTTTGATGAACCAACTGCCGGCCTTGACCCTATCGCCTCATCAAGAATTGAAGATTTAATTAATAAGACTAACGATAAAGCTAGCGGATCATCTATTGTGGTAAGCCATGTTCTTAGTACTATAGAAAGGACTTCAGATAAAGTTTTAATGCTTTATGGGGGCAAATTTAGATGGGCAGGTTCTATTAATGAATTCAAAGAGAGTAATGATCCCTATGTATTTCAATTTAGGCATGGAAAACTTGATGGTCCAATGCAACCCAAAGACATTTAAAAATTATGCGTAGAAGCTTACGAGATTCAATAGTTGGTTTTTCCTTATTAGGAGGAATTTTAATATTCACATTTTTTTCTTTTTGGCTAAAAGGAGTAAGATTATCTTCAAAAAATTGGTATCTCTTTGCTGAATTCAAAAACGCAAGCGGGCTGTCAAAAAAATCTCCAGTTACTTATAGAGGAATCTTAGTAGGATCGATAGAAGATATCTTGTTTACGAATGAATTAATTAAAGCAAAAATAGTTTTAAATAATCCAGACATTATTCTTCCAAGGCCTGCATTTGCAAGAGTAGTAACGAATTCTTTTCTTGGAGGAGATGTACAAGTCGCTTTAGAAACTAGTGAAAAAACAATTCCTAAAAACATCGCAAAACCTACATCCGAAAAATGCAATGCCAAATTAATTATTTGTCAGGGAGATACAATTACTGGGAAACAACTATCAAGTCTTTCAAATATAACCAATAGAATTAGCCAGCTTCTAAAAGAATCAAATCAAGAAAACCTAATTGAAAATATAGTTAACTCTATTGACCAATTTGATAGAACTCAAGAAAACCTTGATGAACTAATTTTTTTATCAAAGAAAGAAATATTAAGAGTTGAACCTTTAATAAAAGAAATTACAATTGCTGTTGATCATTTGAATAACATTTTGTCTGCAATTGATGATGAAGAAACACTTAAAGACATTAAATTGACGATTAATGCTGCAAGATCCATTTCTGGAAAAATGGATAATTTAAGCGATGACCTTCAAAAATTATCAAGAGATAAAGAATTAACTAAATCTATACGAGATCTAACTATTGGACTTTCAAAATTCCTAAACGAAATTTATCCATAAGTACTTTTTAGAATTCATTTATTGCATTTAAAGCCATAGCTGCGATTGCTTTATCTGTAGCTTTTGGAAGTTGGACATATTTCCCTTGAGCTGCCTCTGCTAATTCTTTTCCAAAGCCGCTTGCAATGAATTTTCTCTCTGTATCAATTACTAAGAGTTTTATCCCAAGCATGGGATATTTTGCAGCAATATCAAGGACCTCCTGCTTTAAATTCACATTATCATTATCTTTCCCTTCAAACTCACTTTGTCCTAGAGATAATCCTAATGGTACATTTCCTCGGCCATCGGTGATCCCCACAACGATAACTTGACCTATATCTCCTGTTGAAAGAGCATTCTTTGCTACTTTTGCTGATTGTGTTAGTCCATGCGCCAAAGGGGATCCTCCACCACAAGGCATAGTCTCCAACCTTCTTTTTGCAGCAGTTATTGATTTTGTTGGAGGCAATAGCACTTCGGCCTGATTACCTCTAAAAGGAATAAGAGCTACTTCATCTCTATTCTCATATGCTTCTGTTAAAAGTCTTATTACAGCCCCTTTGGCACTTTGCATTCTATTAAGAGCCATAGAACCACTAGCATCAACCAGAAAAATGACTAGAGCACCCGCTTTTTTTTGAAGAAGCTTTGCCCTAAAATCATTTTCTTCAATAACTATAGATTTATTAGGGTTCCTTAATCTTCTTGATTTTTGATAAGGAGCAGCAGCTCGAAGAGTTGCATCTACAGCAATTCTTTTTACTTTACCTCTTGGAATAATAGGTTTTACATATCTTCCTCTACTATCACTAAATATGACTGATCTACTCCCGCTATTTCCCGCTTTCGCTTTAGCTGATGAAAAAAGCAATAAATCAGGGTCAACCATACATGCCTCAGGATCTAATATAAATTCTTCAGGTATATCTGGAGTAGATTCTTCTTCTCCATCAGAATTATCTTCCTCTTGTTCTTGCTCTTGATTATCATCATTTTCATTAGCCTCAGGTTCAGACTCTTCATTGTTTGATTGAGGTGGAGGTGGGGGACTCTGATCCTCTGGAGGGGGTGGCTGTATTTCATCATCTTCTGGAGGTAATTGCATTGCTCGTGGAAGAATAACTAACCTTACTGCAACTTTTAGGTCTTCAGAATTTACATTCTCATCGCCTCGAAGAGCTGCATTGGCCTTTGCTACTTTTACTGCAAATAATTCTGGCCTATGCCCTTCTACTCCTCCCCTAAGAGCTTCATTCACTAAATAGATTATTTGTTCTTTTGTTATCTTGACATCCTTTAACCATTGCCTTGCCAAAATTAATTGAGTAGATAAATTATCGGATTCTTCCGACCATTTTTCTGAAAATTTAATATTATTTTCTGCGTGTGATAATACAGATTTCGTAATCTCAACTCTTTGAGCATTATCAATAGATTGATCTGCGGAAAGCACGATGGCAAAACGATCTAAAACATGATCTCTTAAAGCACCTTCTTCAGGATTATAAGTTGCTATTAAAAGTGACTTACAAGGATGAGAGAGACTTAAACCATCTCTTTCAATATTATTTTTCTCTCTTCCTGTAGCTTCAAGAATTAAATTTACAATACCATCATCCAATAAATTTATATCGTCTACATAAAGAACACCTCTGTGAGCCTCTGCCAAAATTCCAGGTTGAAAAACTTGTTCCCCCGTACTTAATGAGGCTGCAACGTCAATTGAGCCAACAAGTCTGTCCTCAGTTATGCCAATGGGAACTTGAATAAATGGAGCCTCTCTTACTTTTTTCGGAATTTCTTCAATTTGATTTAAATAATCACTTCCAATTACCTCCTCCAACAATTTATTAGTACTAATATCCCATTCCTCTGGTTTATCTGGATCTAGGTTCCTACCAATAGGTCTTAATGAAGTTCCACTATTTTTCTCAATTAGCTTTTCAAGTATTAATTCATTATCTAATACCTCTATAGGAGGAAGTAAAGTATGTAAACCCCTTGCTAATACTGACTTACCAGTACCTCTTCCGCCAGCGATAATCACTCCCCCTAAACTGGGATCAACTGCTGCCAAAAGTAGAGATAATTTCAATAAGCTATGACCTGTAATTGCGGCCAAAGGGAAAGCTCTAAAAGAATCCTTTGACTTCATTAAATCTTTTATTTCTCCTTTTTCTTTTAACTCGGGGTTCAAAATCACTTTAAAAATACCTGATATAGAATTTATCCAATAACTTTGTTTTTTGTAGTGGAATTATCAAATCTTAATATCAAAAATGGACTATGTATATCCCTCGGAGCAAATATTGATAGTAAATTCGGAAGCCCTCTTGAGTCACTATTAATTTGCAAACCAAAAATAGAGGAAATAATAAATAAGTGGGGAGATAATTCCAACGAAAAAAAAGAAGAAAAAAGCAAATTTAATGCAAACTTTTTTTGGTCTTCAATTTATGAGACATTACCTCATGGTGTTGATAATGAGCAGCCAAATTATTTAAATACTCTATTACTTATAAAAAGTAATTCTTTCCCTAAACCATCAAATAAAAACGCGAAATTACTTTTAAAAGAGCTAAAAAAGTTAGAAAGATTTTTCGGACGAGAAGAGACGCCAAAGGGAAAGAAATGGCTATCAAGATGTCTCGATTTAGATATTCTTTGGTGGGAAGATTTTCATACGGTTGACGAGGAATTAACATTACCTCACCCTAGATTCATGAATCGGAATTTCGTTATTACACCACTTTCTGAAATCTTAAGTAGAAGCCAAAAAATCACAAAGTTTGATGACCCAAAATGGTCTTTTAATTGATTTACAAATCCAAAAAATAACTGTTAGGCTATTTTTATTTAAAATTCATGGGCAACTTAAACTTTTTAAAAAGATCCATTTTTAAAGAAAAAATATCTGAGTTAAAGTCAAAAAAATTTAGTTTCGAAATAAATAGAATTGAGCTTCCAAATGGACACGAAGGTGAATATGGATACATTAAACATCCTGGAGCAGCATTAGCCGTACCTATTACAAAAGACAATAAAGTTATAATTCTTCGGCAATATAGATTTGCTGTTTCAAGGTATTTATTAGAATTTCCAGCAGGCACATTAGAAATAGGTGAAACACCTATTAATTCAATTAAAAGAGAAATACAAGAAGAAACTGGATTTAGTGCAAACACATGGGATGAACTAGGAACTCTTGTCCCCGCTCCTGGTTATGCAGATGAAGAAATATATTTATTTTTAGCGCGTGATTTGAGCAAACTAAATTCTGAGGTTAAAGGAGATTTAGATGAAGATATAGAAGTATTAATTTTAGATCCGAACGAACTAGATAATCTTATTTCTAGTGGGGATGAGATTCTTGATGCAAAAACTGTAACAGCTTGGTTTAGAGCTAAACAATTTTTAGATAAATTATGAATAAACCTAGAATACTTTTTTGGCATAGAAAGGATTTAAGAATATTTGACAATCAAGCTTTAATCAAAGCATTTTCATTATCAAATGCTATTACTTCAACTTACATATTTGATAAAAATTACACACACGATTTCAGTGCAAGTTCAAGAGCTTGGTTTCTAGGAAATTCGCTTCAAGAATTAGGAAATAATTGGAAAAAAATGGGTAGTAGATTAATCATGGAGGAAGGAGATCCAGTATTAATAATCCCTCAATTAGCAAAGAAAATAGATGCTAAATTTGTTTTTTGGAATAAATCAATTGAACCTTATGAGATTAATCGCGATTTAAAAATAAAAAAAAATTTAGAAGAACAAAATATTCAAGTTATTGAAACTTGGGATCACTTATTAGTAGAACCTTTAAAAATATTTTCCGGAAATAATAAACCTTATTCAGTTTATGGACCTTTTTATAAAAACCTTAAATCAAAAATGAATTTATTAGGTCCATATGACCAAGATAAAGTTGTTTTCCAGTTTAAAGATATAGATAATAAACTCAAAGAAAATAAGACAATAAATTCATCAGATTCGGTTCTTGAGAAATTTATCAAAAATATCAAATTTCCTGGTTCGAATATTTGTCCATGTAGACCTGGAGAGAATGCTGCAGAAACATTATTAGATAACTTCATTAACGAAAAAAAAATATATTCTTATAATTCTGCACGAGATTTTCCTTCCCATAATGGGACATCTTTTCTAAGTGCATCTCTCAGATTCGGCACCATTAGCATTAGAAAAATATGGAACGCCACATCAAATTTTAATTCAGATTTTACAAATCAAGGAAATTATCTATCAATCGAAACTTGGCAAAAAGAACTTGTTTGGCGTGAATTTTATCAACATTGCTTATTCCATTTCCCAGAGCTAGAGAAAGGTCCATATAGAAAAAAATGGGATCACTTTCCATGGCAAAACAATAATGAATGGTTTCAGCATTGGAGCAACGGAGAGACCGGAGTACCTATAGTTGATGCTGCAATGCGTCAACTAAATAGTACTGGCTGGATGCATAACAGGTGTAGAATGATAGTCGCTTCATTTCTGGTAAAAGATCTTATATGTAATTGGCAAATGGGCGAGAAAAAATTTATGAAAACTTTGGTTGATGGAGACTTAGCTGCAAATAATGGGGGATGGCAGTGGAGCGCCAGTAGCGGTATGGATCCAAAACCACTTAGAATTTTTAATCCATATACCCAAGCAAAAAAATTTGATCCTATTTGCGAATATATAAAATCTTGGATTCCTGAATTATCTAAAGTGTCAAATTCAGATTTATTAAATGGCGAGATATCTAATTTAGAAAAAAATAATTACTCAAGCCCTATTGTCAAGCACAATATACAACAAAGATTATTTAAATCACTTTATGCTGAGATTTAAATTTCCTATATCCAATTTAAAAACTTTAAAACCATACTCTCATTTTCACCGCCAATTTTTTTGGAACTTCTTTTTTAAATAGTGTAGTATCTAAATAAAAATCCTTAAACCCTAAACCATATTTCTATTTGTAAAAACATTTTAATTCAATTAAACCAACTCGGTTCTTTACCAGGAGTCCATTTAATATTACAACCTAAAGAAGGCATCTGATTTGAAGGATAAGGATTATCTTGATTCAAATCTCTTACAGCAGAACGCAAATCTTCACCAGATAGCGGAATATTATTAGCTGGTCTACTATCATCTAATTGGCCATGATAATACAATAAAAAATTACCCTCTCCTTCATTTGAAAAAAGATAAAAATCTGGGGTACAAGCTGCTTTTAATGCCTTAGCAAAGTTTTGATTTTTATCATATAGATAAGGAAAACTCCATCCTTGTAATTGCGCTTGTAATCTCAAATTTTTGGGAGAATCTGAAGGATTAGTGACAATATCATTACTAGAAATTGCGACTGTTTGAACTGTATTCTCAATTTCTTTACTTAAGATGAAAATTTGATTCTCAATATATTTAACAAATGGGCAATGAGCACATATAAACATTAAAAGTAAATGCCGATTATCTAGATTATGAGGATTAAAATATTCAATTTTTGAAGAATTAACATTTAACATTTCAAAATTAGGTAATTGAAAACCTAATTCCAAAACCATAGAATTTGTTCTGACCATGTTTAAAGTTAAATGTTCTTAGATATTTGAAAATTATTGTATATTTTGCAGTAATCCGTAAAGATAGGTACTTTCATATAGGACAATAATAGAAATAATAAACAAAATGCTTCTTAATCTAACTGGCAAAAAAATTCTTGTTACAGGAATTGCCAACAATCGTTCAATAGCATGGGGTATTGCTCAACAACTTTCAAAGGCTGGCGCGGAACTTGGTATCACATATTTACCTGATGATAAGGGAAGATTCGAATCTAAAGTTAGAGAACTAACTGAACCGTTAAACCCATCGTTATTTTTGCCTCTTGATGTTCAAAATCCATCTCAAATAGAAGAAATCTTTAAAAATATAAAAAACAATTGGGGGCAAATTGACGGATTAGTTCACTGCTTAGCATTTGCAGGACGCGATGAATTGATTGGAGATTATAGTGCTACGACTTCAGAGGGCTTTGATAGGGCTCTTAATATAAGTGCTTATTCATTAGCACCTTTATGTAAAGCAGCAAAACCACTTTTTAGTGATGGTGCTGGCGTTGTCTCATTAACTTATTTAGGATCAGAAAGGGCTATTCCTAACTATAATGTGATGGGAGTAGCAAAAGCAGCTTTAGAAGCTTCAGTAAGATATCTTTCTGCAGAACTTGGACCCGAAAAACAAGTCAGAGTTAATGCAATAAGTGCTGGGCCAATAAGAACACTTGCTAGTTCTGCAATAGGTGGCATTTTAGATATGATTCACAATGTTGAAGAAAAGGCTCCTTTACGCAGAACAGTCACCCAAACAGAAGTAGGCAATACTGCTGCTTTTTTATTAAGTGATCTCTCCAGCGGGATTTCAGGCCAAACAATTTATGTTGATGCGGGTTACTGCATTAATGGAATGTAAATTAAGTTTTTTGCATAAAAATGTCATCTCTAAGGCAATCTGAAATAAAAAGAAAAACGAATGAAACAGATATTTCTGTATTTATAAACTTAGATGGGAATGGGATTTCCGAGATTGAAACCGGGATACCATTCTTAGATCATATGCTTCATCAAATATCCAGTCATGGTTTATTCGATTTAAAAATAAAAGCGATTGGAGATACCCATATTGACGATCATCATACAAATGAAGATGTAGGAATCGCATTAGGCAAAGCATTTTCAAAAGCCTTGGGAGAAAGAAAAGGAATAAGTAGATTTGGACATTTCTTTGCCCCATTAGATGAAGCTTTAGTTCAAGTGACTTTAGACTGTTCTGGCAGACCACATCTATCTTATGATCTTCAATTAAAAGCCCCTAGAATAGGAAACTATGATACTGAACTAGTAAAAGAGTTTTTTATTGCATTTGTAAATAACAGTGGTATTACACTGCATATAAACCAAGTAAGAGGTAGTAATTCACATCATATAGTTGAAGCTTGCTTCAAAGCTTTTTCTCGAGCGATGAGAATGGCTACCGAAATAGATCTAAGAAGATCTGATTCAATTCCAAGCAGTAAAGGAATGCTAGAAAATCAATAAAATAGGAATTTTTTCGAATCAGCCACAATTCAGTTGATTTTTGGCGAAGATAGGTAGGAATAAACATTTTGTTGTGACTAATTTACAAGATAAAAAAATTAATAAAATTAAAAGATTTAATAAGGAAGATTGGTCAAGTGCGTATCAAAACGTAGAAAAAGAGCTAACTAAGGAGCCTCTAAAAATTAGCAAAGGTAATAATATTAAAAACTTAAATGGAACATTATTAAGAAATGGACCAGGAATACTAGAAAGAGGTGGGCAATGGGTTCATCATCCATTTGACGGTGACGGAATGATAACGTCCATAAAGTTCGAAAATGGTCACCCGTTTTTAACAAATAGATTTGTTAAGACTAAGGGCTATTTGGAAGAAGAAAAAATAAATAAATTTATTTATAGAGGTGTTTTTGGAACACAAAAAAATGGAGGGATTTTAAATAATGCATTAGATCTAAAATTCAAGAATATAGCTAATACTCATGTTGTTAGATTGGGAGATGAAATTCTCGCTTTATGGGAAGCAGCCGGTCCACATGCAATGGATCCTGATAGTCTTGACACTATTGGTTTAACAACATTAAAAGGTGTACTCAAGCCCAATGAAGCATTCAGTGCCCATCCCAAAACAGACCTAAACTCGAATGCATCTTCAGAACTTTTAGTAACTTTTGGAGTACAAACCGGGCCAAAAAGTACCATTAGATTAATGGAATTTAATAATGCTGGTAGCAACTCTGGAGAGCTCATTTTTGACAGAAAAGATACCTTTAATGGCTTCGCATTCCTGCATGATTTCGCAATTACAACTAATTGGGCAATATTTTTACAGAATGCTATTGATTTCAATCCTCTTCCATTTGTAATGGGTCAAAGAGGAGCAGCACAATGTTTAAAGTCAAACCCAAATAAAAAAGCAAAGTTTTTTATCATTCCCAGAGAAAGTGGATTATTTAGAGGTCAGCCACCGTTAACAATAGATGCTCCAGAAGGATTCGTTTTTCATCATGTAAATGCATTTGAAAAAGATTCCAAAATTGTATTAGATAGTATTTTTTATGATGATTTCCCATCAGTTGGCCCAGACGAGAATTTTAGGGATATTGACTTTGATAAATATCCAGAAGGAAAACTGAAAAGATCAATTATCGATCTAAAGAAAAAAACTAGTGAACTTGAAACTTTAAGTGAACAATGTTGTGAATTTGCTGTTGTTAATCCTAGAAACTTAGGATTAAAAGCAACTTTTAGCTGGATGGCAAGCACATCTCAAAAGCTGGGAAACGCTCCACTTCAATCAATAAAAAAAATTAATTTAATTTCTAAGGAAGAAATTTCTTGGTCAGCAGGTCCAAGTGGATTCGTAAGTGAACCAATTATGGTTCCATTAGAAAATTCCTCAAAAGAGGATGAAGGATTTTTGTTTATACTTCTATGGAATGGAGAAAGAAGGGGATCCGATTTAGTGATATTAGACGCAAAAGAATTAAAAGAATTAGCAGTTTATGAATTACCCATTTCAATTCCTCATGGCCTTCATGGATCTTGGGTTAACTGAAATTAAGAAAAAATTTCAATTAAATCTGGAATAATTTTTTTTAATGCTTTACCTCTATGACTATATGAGTCTTTAATGTCATTATTCATTTCTGCGAAGGTTAATCTGGTAAAAGTTTCCTCAAAAATTGGGTCATACCCAAAACCACCTTTTCCTCTCGGGTTTAAAATAATATTGCCATGACATTTGGCCTCAGATTCAATAATCAATTCACCATTTGGGGAACAAACACAAATATTAGCAATAAAGAAAGCGCTTCTATTTTGAACTCCATCAAGTTCTTTTAAAACTCGTTCAATTCTCTTCTGATCATTTTCTGCATATCTAGAAGAGTAAATGCCAGGTTTACCATCTAGTGCTTCAATACAAATTCCTGAATCATCTGCTATCGAGAAATTATTTGTTTTTCTCGAAACTTCACTAGCTTTTTTAATTGCATTATCCCTAAATGTCAGGCCATCTTCTTCAACTTCTAATGATTCTGGCTGGAGTAATAATTTACAATTAATTCCTGCAAGCAATTTCTTATATTCTTCAATTTTACCTTTATTCTTACTCGCTAAATATAAATTTTTCATCCTTATTTTCCTGCCAAATTTATAAATATTTGACCCCACTCTAATAAATCATCTAAATAAGATTCTTTTGGTGCTTCACAATATATCCTTAAAAGAGGTTCCGTTCCTGAAAACCTAAAAAGAAGCCAAAAATTTTTATCAATTCTCAACTTTATTCCATCAATCTTTGAGATACTTTTTAACTTGTGATTATTAATTTTCTCAGGAATATTATCTATAATAAAATCTTTTACGTTATTTTTTTCTGACTGATTTGGAAATTTAATATCAATTCTTTTATAAAAACTTGGCCCAAAATCTTTTTGAATTTCATCTAAGGTTTCATATAAATATTGAGATTTTTCAGCAATTCCATTTAATAGAACCATCGCTGCGTATAGAGCATCTCTTTCAGGCATAAAGTCACCAAAACCCACTCCCCCGGATTCCTCTCCTCCAATAAATATTTTCTCTTTAATCATTTTTTCAGCAATATATTTAAAGCCAACTGGAAGTTCAAAAACATCTCTATTTTGACTCTCTGATATATTTTTAATAATATCTGAACCACTAACAGTCTTTAAAACTGGATAAGAATTATTTTTTATTTCGCCCAAATAACTAATAAAGTATGGGATTAAATCTTGAGTACTAGAGTATCTTCCTTTTTCATCAATTGCCGCAATTCTGTCACCATCACCATCAAATATAATTCCTAGAGTTTTCACTTCATTTGTTGAATTTTTCATTAGGAGTTGTTTTAGGTCATCTACATAATTTAAAAGAGGTTCAGGAGGTTTCCCCCCAAAAAAAGGATCAGCATCTTTCCTGATTTCTGAAATAACTTCTAAATCATTAGAAGCAAAAATCTCAGTAATACAATTTGCAGCTGAACCATGCATAGAATCTACAAAAACTCTCAATTTCATTTTCTCCAATCTATTGGAAATAAAGTCAATATCAAAAAGGGATTTAATTCTATCTAAGTGAAATTTCTTAATATCTACCAATTGATTAACACCATCTATTTTTTCAATTGAATTTCCAAGCATTAATCTTTTTTCAATTTCACTTGTAAAAGATTCGTCAACAGAACATCCATTAAAGCTCTTTATTTTCAGACCTAGCCAATTATATGGATTATGACTTGCTGTAATTACTAACGCTCCAAGACAACAGACTTCTTTGGCATAGAAACTACAAGAGGGTGTTGTAACAAAGCTACTAGATAAGATCGGTTCGAAACCACATCCTCTTACAAAAGGTACTATTTGCTTGGCAAATTCACAAGCCATAAATCTACGATCATATCCAATAATAATTTTCTTTGAATTAACTTCTTTATAGTATTGATAATGCAACTCCTGGCATGCAGCAACAACAACTCTTGAAAGATTTGATAAATTAAAATCAAATCCAATAATTCCTCTCCAACCATCAGTTCCAAATTTTATCTTACTTAATTTATCAGCTGTCAAATTTAAAATTTCCTTGATTTCTTTTAATTATCTATACTAATTTATATGTGTAAATTTTAAAACCGCCCTTAAAAAAATTTGAATTCTCTTCATTTAAAAAGTTTTACAAGATGCAAAAGAAAAGCATGGCTAGATTTTAAAGGTAAAAGATCTTACGAAGTCTGGTCTCCCCATAAAGCTATAGATAAAATTAATCAGTTTCAAATTTTCTCTGAATTTTGTAATAGTGAAATATATACAGGATTAAAAGCCTGTGAAAATGGTTATCAAGGGGTAATTGGATTAAAAATCAAAGGGAATCTTTTCGAAAATATTAACGCAGAAATACGTCCACAATTACTTATAAAGACTAAAGGTAAAAGTAAATGGGGACAATATAAATATTTACCTGCTGTTTATAAGTTAGGCCACAAAACCACTAAAGAACATTTATTCGACTTAGCTTTTAGTTCTATGCTGTTGGAATCTTTTCAAGAATCTAAAATTGAGAAAGGATTAGTAATTTCAAGTTTTGATAAAAAAGTTAATGTTGAAGAAATTTATTTAAATAAAAAATTAAGAAAAAAAGTTTCGAATGTTTTATTAAGTTTGAATGAATGCTTGGAGGGATTTATGCCAGAAATAACTCAAGATAGAAAAAAGTGCACTATTTGTTCATGGCAAAAATTTTGTGACAAAGAAGCAAAAGAAAATGGATATCTAACAGATATAGATGGGATAGGATCCAAAACGGCCTCATTACTCATAACAAATGGAATATCTGACACCCAAACATTAGCTTCGTTTAGCGAAAAAGAACTTGGAGAGAAATTATCTAAATTCAACGATCAAAAGTATGAAAAAGCTTCAGTATTTGTAAAGCAAGCACAAGCTTATATTTCTGGGAAACCATATCGAATTTCGAATAAAAATGATACTAAAGATCTACTAGAAAAAACATCTTCGGGATTTTTTATATTTGATATTGAGTCAAATCCAGATAATAAGCATGATTTTTTATATGGTTTTTTAAGAATAAATAATTTGTCTACAAAAAAAGAAGATCTTATTTATGAACCAATTTTAAATCTCAAAAACAATAGAGGAGAATCTTATAGGAAAATTATTGAAATACTTTTATCACAGAAGAAATGGCCAGTTTTACATTACGGAGAGACTGAAAAGATCGCAATAATTAATATTGCTAAAAATCTGAATTTTAGTTTTGAAGAAATTGATTCAATTGCCTCAAGATTTATAGACTTACATACCTTAATACGAAAGTCTTGGATATTACCAATAAAAAACTATGGCTTAAAAACTGTTTCTATTTGGCTTGGATTTGAATGGATGCAGAAAAATGTAAGTGGCTCGAAAGCCCTTTATTGGTGGATTCAATATCAAATTACGAAAAACGAAATATTTTTAAAAAAAATCATCCAATATAATAAAGATGATTGTTTTGCCACTCTACAAATTGCGGAATATTTAATCAAAAATCAATTAAAGGAAAATTGATCCTACTGATTTATTAATAATAATTTTTCCAAAAATTTCTGAAAAAAAATAACTTCCTTCCTCTAAATATTTTCTTTTTATCATTGCTAACCCTTTTATTTGAGAATCTGATTTAAAAAAACTGGTGATTTTGCCTACAGAAATATCCTTGGCAGAATTTATATATAAATTTTTATCTTCAACTTCTAAAGTCAAATTAGATTCAAATGATTTCCAAATTCTTATTTCCTGTTTTAAAGAAGAAACATTTTTTATTTTTGACATTGTTTCTTGTCCTAAATAACAACCTTTATTAAAATCTATAAGATCTTTTAATCCAAGCTCAAGAGGATTATTTTTTCCGTTTATTTCCATTTCTACTGAGGGTATTGCCTGATCAATCTTCCAAAGTTTTAAATCATTGTGATTTAGTAAATTTAGTTTATTTTTATATATTTCAAATTCTTTATCTTCTTTTTTGAAGAAAATAGGCTGGTAAGTTCTCCATGAAATAGATTCATCAATTTCCTGAATTCTATTTATCATAAAAGGCTCACTTATAAGTACATCGTCCGCTGGAAAAATAATTTGGTTAAAGTAATCAATTATTTCATTAGTATTTCCTGCCAATATAATTACTTCTAAGTTTCTCTCGGAAAAACTAATTTCAATTAATGACCTCAGCACTCCATTTGGAGTTAACCAACAAGTTTTGATAACCTTATTTTCAGAATTAAGAATATTACCAGTTGTAATTCCATTCAAAAATTTTCTGGCATCTTTTCCACTAATAGAAAAACAATCAAATTTTTCAAGCCAAAAATTTTTTTTTATATCTTGCATTTTGAAATAATTATAAAAAGTCTTTTATTGTAAAAAGACTCTTTAATTTAACATTTTCATCTTCAAGGGCTTCTAGTCCACCTTCTTGCCTATCAACTATAGACAAAACTTCCTCAACAACATAATTATTTTCGCGTAATTTTTTTATAGCTTTTATCACTGAACCAGCAGTTGTAACGACATCCTCTAAAACAGTTACCAAAGTTCCTTCTTCTAATGTAGGGCCCTCTATTCCAGCTTTAGTACCGTAATTTTTAATTTCTTTGCGAATTATTAAACCATTTAGGTCTAGGCCTTGTGAAGATGCTTTGACTATTAATCCACTCACGAGAGGATCTGCCCCTAAAGTCAATCCTGCTACAGCTTTTGACCTAGAGTCCTTTAACTCTAAAAATAAATCACTTATTAAGTTTAAGCCTTCACCATTTAAAGACACTGGTTTACAGTTCAAGTAATGACTACTTTTTTTCCCTGAAGATAAAGTGAAATTTCCTTTCTTGTAAGATTTTTCAAGTAACTGATTTAACAATTTTGCTTTATTTAAATCATACTTATCCGAAAATTTGCCCATTGGTAAAAGTTAAATTTACATTTAAAGATTAGGAGAAAAAAAAGAAATCTCACAAAAACTTCCTAATGAGGTGTTTTTTGAAATATTATTTTTATATTGTATATTGAAATTCAATGTAATTAAAATTACATAAATTTCCTTGGGGGTGTAGCAATCTGGTGAATGCACCAAACTCATAATTTGGCTAAGGCGAGTTCGATCCTCGCCACCCCCATTATTCATTTGTCATTGAATGAAAATAACTCTACTTTTATTTCTTTTATTTTTACCAGCTTTTTTCGCAGCGAGTGAACTATCTTTTTTATTAATAAGGCCAAGTAAAGTTTTAAGGTTAATAGAAGAAAAAAAGAAAGGAGCATTTTCAATTTTAAAAATTCAAAAACGCTTCAGATCTTCATTAATTGCTTCTCAATTTGGAGTAACAATTTCATTAATTGCAATTGGATGGCTCAGCAATAACCTGGCTAAAGATTATTGGAAAAGCAATATTTTATCAAATAGATTTTATGATCTTCTATTATTTATATTTGTTGTCTTAGTTGTAACTCTCGTTTCTGGACTAATTCCAAAAGCTTTAGTAATTAACAATCCAGAATCTGCTGCATTAAGGTTAACCACAATATTCGATGCCGTAAGAAAAGCTATGAATCCTATAGTGAGAACAATAGAATTCTTTGCTAGCGCCTGTTTAGGCTTATTCAATTTAAATAACAAATGGGATTCTTTAAACTCGGGTTTATCTGCTGGAGAATTAGAAACTCTTATAGAAACAGACAACGTAACAGGTTTAAAACCAGATGAGAAGAATATTCTTGAAGGAGTTTTTGCTTTAAAAGATACACAGGTTAAAGAAGTAATGATTCCAAGGTCTGAAATGGTAACTTTGCCAAAAAATATAACCTTTTCAGAACTCATGAAAAAAGTAGATCTAACTCGGCATGCTCGCTTCTTTGTGATTGGTGAGTCCTTAGATGATGTATTAGGTGTATTAGATTTGCGTTATCTAGCTAAGCCAATATCAAAAGGTGAAATGGAAGCAGATACATTATTAGAGCCATTCCTTTTACCAGTAACAAAAATAATAGAAACATGTTCATTAGCAGAAATATTTCCAATAGTAAGAGACTACAATCCTTTCTTACTAGTAGTTGATGAACATGGTGGAACGGAGGGACTTATAACTGCAGCAGATCTAAATGGCGAAATAGTTGGAGAGGAAATGCTCCATAATAGAATTAATTCAGACATGAGAATGCTAGATAATTTCTCTAAAAAATGGTCAATAGCTGGAAAATCAGAAATTATAGAAATCAATAAAAAGATAGGATGTTCTATTCCAGAAGGTACTGATTATCATACCCTTGCTGGATTTATGTTAGAAAAATTTCAAATGGTTCCAAAAATTGGAGACGTTTTAGATTTTAATAACATTAAATTTGAAGTTATTTCTATGTCAGGTCCAAAAATTGACCGTGTTAAAATAATCCTTCCCAAAAGCTAAATGTGACTCCCCATAGAGGATAATGATAATAAACATATGGATTTGAAATTATGCAACCAACCTCATCACCCGTAAAGGTTGGAGTCATAGGTATAGGAAATATGGGCTGGCATCATGCTCGAGTACTAAGTTTACTCAAAGATGCAAATCTCATTGGAGTCGCTGATCCAAATGAAGAAAGAGGTAAATTAGCTATTGAGCAATTTCAATGTGAATGGTTCAAGGATTATAAGGATCTAATCCCAAAAGTTGATGCTATCTGTATCGCTGTCCCTACACTACTTCATCAAAAAGTAGGATTAGATTGTCTCAAAGGAGGTGCTAACGTTCTCATTGAAAAACCAATTGCAGCTAACGAGTTAGAGGCAAAATCTTTAATAGAGGCCTCTAATGCAAGTAACTGTCTATTACAAGTTGGGCATATTGAAAGATTTAATCCTGCTTTTAGAGAATTAAATAAAATAGTAAATAATGAAGAAATTGTTGTTTTAGAAGCAAGGAGACACAGTCCTCATGCAGATAGAGCAAATGATGTATCTGTAGTAATGGATTTAATGATCCATGACATTGATCTTATTTTGGAGCTTGTAGATTCAAAAATACAAAAATTAGCAGCAGTTGGGGGAAGAAATAGCAAAGGATTAATAGATTATGTCAATGCTACTTTAGTTTTTAAAAATAATGTTATCGCAAGCCTAACTGCAAGCAAAATGAGTCACAAAAAAATTAGAAGTTTAAGTGCTCACTGCCAAAATGGCCTAGTAGAAACTGATTTCTTAAATCACTCTTTACAAATCCATCGAAAGTCTCATGAATCATACACAGCAGAGCATGGAGAATTAGTTTATAGAAATGATGGATATGTCGAAGAAGTTAGCACAACTTCCATTGAGCCTCTTTATGCAGAACTGGAACATTTTCTTAAATGTGTTCAGGGCAAAGAAAAACCTGAGGTAGATGGTGAGCAAGCCTCAAGAGCATTAAAAATTGCTGATTTTATAGAAAGTGCTGTAGATAACTCTGGAGATGCGATTTTACTTGAAAATCCCTTCTAATAAAACAATTTAAACTAAAAGAATTTTATTTAAATCCAACTGCAGCTTGCCAAACAAATACCAATAAAAAGAAAAATAAAGGAATAAGTGGAAGAACATCAACAGTTGGAGCAAAAGCTTTGTAAGCCTCTGGCAATTCAGCGAATGTATTAAATAGAATGAGCACCTTTTTTGATAATTTAATTAATTATGATAAGACGTTACCACGTATGGTGAGCAATAGAGGATGTTTTCCAAGGAGCGAAATCATTTGTAAAACAATTATCTCTGATTGCAGTAGAAATTGCATTTGTGAATCTTATTAAGTGGGCAATATTATGCAAACTTATGAGTGTTAGGCCTAATATTTCGTCATTTCTAATTAGATGATGCAAATATGCTCGAGAATAAGATTTACATGTCTCACATTTACAAGTTTTATCAATTGGAGAAAAATCATTTTTAAATCGAGCATTTCGCAAATTCAATCTTTCATCATTAAAAAATGCAGTCCCATGTCTTCCTAGTCTTGTGGGCAAAACACAGTCAAATATATCGAATCCATTTGCAACAGCTAAAGAAATTTCTCTTAAAGAGCCAATTCCCATTAAATATCTTGGTTTATTTATTGGTAAGAATTTCGGGACATAATCTATTACACTATGTATTTCTTCGACTGCTTCGCCAACACTTACACCCCCCACTGCTATTCCAGGCAGATCAAAAGAACTTGTATATTTTGCACTATATTCTCTCAAATTCGGATACTTACCACCTTGAACTATGCCGAATAATGCTTGATTAGATTTGTGATGAGTATCAACACATTTTTGCAACCATGAATGAGTTCTTTGTAAAGAGTCCTCAATTTCATTTTCGTTAGCTGTATGCGGAGGACAATGATCAAAAGCCATCGCAACATCCGATCCAAGATCCATTTGAATCTGCATTACTTTTTCTGGTGATAAAAATACATGACTACCATCTCTTGGATTTTTAAATTCCACTCCTTTATCAGAAATATTATTTAATTTGGCCAAACTAAAAACTTGATATCCTCCTGAATCAGTAAGAATAGGTTTAGGCCAATTCATGAACTTATGTATTCCACCAGATTCTTTAACTAGTTTTTCTCCAGGTTGTAAATGAAGATGAAAGGTATTTGAGAGAATCATTTCTGATCCTGTAGAGGTTAACTGCTTAGATGTAATTCCTTTAACGGTTGCCAAAGTACCCACGGGCATAAATTTTGGTGTGTTTACCTGACCATTTGGTGTATGAAATATACCAGTTCTTGCCCCTGTATTACTGCAATTCGATGTAATTTCAAATTCAAACACGATAATTTATAAAATTTTTTGATCCTTTTTCATTAATCTACCTTATTATTTAATACTGAATCTATTTTTTTCTCATCAAAAAATATTTAATAAAAAATTTGGCAGGATCTTGGATTTTCTATACGACATTTCCAAAGATACCTTTAATTAATCCTGAATTTAAAAATATTGCACAATTTGCCCCGCCTTTAGGATTTTTGATTGGAACAATACAGAGTTATATCTTTCTTATTTTTAGAACAAACTCTTGGTCAATCTATGCATCTGTACTAATTTGTTTGGCTTCAGGATATTTAATTACTGGTGGGCTACACATTGATGGTTTAATGGATACTTTCGATGGTATTTTTGCGGGTAAAAAGAAACGTTTAAAAGCTATGAAAGATAGTAAAGTTGGTTCCTTTGGCGTTCAAGCTTTAGTTTTTATAACTTTAATTCAAATTGCTTGCATACTAAAAATTCAAAACCTAATAATTTTTGTTTTACCTATGTGCTTATTTTGGGGAAGATTTTCAAATTTATTTTTTATAGAAAAGTTTAAATATATGAGTTACAAGAAAAAATCTATTAGTCACAAAAAGTTTTGGAATGGATTTAAAAAAGAATCTTTGATCTCCATTTTTTTTCTTTTAATTTTCATTCCATACCAGTTTTTTTCAATTACATCCCAAGCAATATTAATTAAATTTTTAATTCTTATCTTGATTGGTATTTTTCTAAGTTATTATATCCCAAACATACTCGGTAATAAAATTGGAGGCTTCAATGGAGATGCCTGCGGTGCAAGTGTTGTACTAGTTGAAACTGCAATGTTGTTTATGCATGCAATTCTTTTATAGGTAGTTCTAAATAGAAAATATTTTTCTTCTTGGGATGTTTTAATTTTTCAGTATTATCAATTGCGTTATTTTCCAGCAATCTCAAATCTCCTCCAATTTGTTTTGCTAATTTCCTCGCCAAAAAAAGTCCCACACCAGTGCCGTCCTTCTTTTTAGCCGCAGATCCTCTAAAACCTTTTTCAAAAATTTTCTCGTTTTCACTTTTGGTTATTTTCTTACCATCATCAAATATACAAAGTCCATTACTAGTAATTGCGAGTCCAATCTCAGCATCTTTTTGGGCATATTTAAACGCATTCTCTAGTAAATTGGCCACAATTTCAGCAATTACTGCATATTTTGCCTTTAATGGCGAAATAGTCCAATCTGGCCAAAGAGAAGGTTCAGTCCAATCTCTATTCTCTAAGTCCGCATTAGCTTTACCCCTTTCTAATATTGGCCTCAATAAACTCTGAACAGTTATTACCTTATTATTATCTAAATTTGGTGGTAATAATAATCTTTCCTCTCCAATTTCCAGAGGAAGTTGAATTTGTGAATTTAATTGTGCAAAAGAATCCATATATTGATTAATTTGTTTTTGCTCTATTATCATGCGTTCGACTATTTCAATAGAGTCACCATCTGAACCAAGTCTTTTTATTAGTAATTTTGCATATGTCCTAATAGCAGCTAATGGATTCCTCAATTGATGGATTATGACATTGACCTGATTTTTTAAATAATTGATTTCTTCATTTTTATTTTGACGTTCTAATTCGATAGAGACACATTTAGCTAAAGATATTGAAAGCGCCTTTAATCTAGAATCAAGAGATACTGGCCAATTCCCCCCTTTCAAATCAGTTTCTACCCTAAGGACACCAAGTAGAATATCGTTTTCTTGAAGAGGGTACCATCTTCTATTAGGCGATGAAACTTTTAGTGAAGGATCATCTTCTATTGATGTAAGTAGCCTATCGATTTGCGGCCATTGACCAATCATTTCAAAAGATGCTTTAGTTCCTTGCTTAGCTGAAGCGAGATACATAACTAAATTAGTCACACCCATTGAGCAACCAAAACTCTCTAGCTGTTTTATAATCAACTCTTCAAATTTTTTTGAAAGATTCATAATTAATAAAATTTTGAGAAATTTTTTAAAAAAAAACTTGAAAAAGGGCTTGTAAAATATGAAAAAAGTATTAAGATATATAAAGAGGTCTGACGATAGCCAGCCTTAAATATGAACATTTAATCATATTTTAAGCTACATCAGGGGTTGATGGGTCCTCTATGTAATTTGAAGTGAACTTAAAATCACATATATAAGATTAGTAAAAATTAATAAAGCTAATCTCATTAATAATTTCAGGAGTACCAATCAATGTCAAAAAAAAGAAAAAGAATCAGCAGAAGAAGATTGGCTGGCCAAAGAGTAATGGCACATGTACCTATTTATCATATCGAAACTGGCAAACATAAACCAGTTACAGCAGCAAGAAGATTCATAGCTGAAAATGGTCTCTCTGCGCCTTCAGTTTTCAATGTCAGAAGAAATGAACATACGACCGATAGATTTTTTTGGGGTGAAAAAGGTTTATTTAGCGCCCAATATGCTGAAGAAAATCATTTTCTATTTCCATCACTAAAAGTTGTAGTTGAAGGAATTGGTGAAGAAAAAATATTTGAGGGTCTAGAACTTACTGCAGATGATTGGGAAGAGATTGAAGAATATGAATATGCTTTTGTTTAAAAAATATTACTTATATTTGAATTTATAAAATTAATTAAATTTGAATCAATTTGATGGAATCCATCGAATTCTAATAATTCACAAAATTTAGAGGACTTACTCTTTACCTTTTCATAAATAGTCCTAGAAGCATCTATGGGCACAACGTCATCAAACAAACCATGACTTATAATCAATGGTGAGAATTTTTCACCCGGGTACCAGTTGGGGTGAGGATAACCACTACAAGCAACAATTAATCCAAAATTTAACTTAAATCCCGCATCAATTGCCATTGCTGCCCCCTGAGAGAACCCCAACAAAATTGTTTTTCTTAATGGAATCTGATTAGTATCAAATTTTTTTAATGTAATTAAAAGTTTATTTACTTCAACCTCAGCTCCATTCCAATCATGTGGATATAGTCCATACCACTGTCTTCCCTGACCGCTTGGGTGTAATCCAGGAGCCCTTAAAGAAATTACTTCAAAATCAAGATTTATTTTTTCAGACATCTCCTTTCCAAATGTTAAAAGGTCATCTGAATCAGCTCCCCAACCATGCATCAAAATAATTCTATGAGTTGCAGTTTGAGAGCTAATCGAGACAAATTCATGATTGATAGCATATTTCATGTTTATATTCTTAAGTAAGTAAACTTTCCCATAATGTCTCCATTAGCTTTAGTAAGTGTCTCTGATAAAAAAAATATAATCCCATTTTGTAAGGAATTGGTAGAGCAATTTAATTATAAAATTCTATCAAGTGGAGGAACTGCCAAACATCTTATAGAGGCTAAAATTCCAGTTATTAAAGTTGCTGATTTTACTGATTCTCCAGAAATTCTTGGAGGAAGAGTTAAAACTTTACATCCAAAAATACACGGGGGAATATTAGCTAAAAGAAATGATGAGAAACATAAAAAAGATATAGAAGCTAACAATCTTGAGTTAATTGACTTAGTAGTTGTCAATTTATATCCTTTCAAAAAAACTGTAGATCAGGGAGCTAAATGGCAAGATGCTATTGAAAATATCGATATCGGAGGGCCATCTATGATTCGTTCTGCAGCTAAAAACCATGAAGATGTTTCCGTTTTAGTAGATCCTAGTCAGTATCAAAGTTTTCTTGAAGAAAGTAAAAAAGGTGAATTAAAAGACTCATATAAAGCAAAATTAGCACTTGAGGCTTTTCAACATACAGCAGACTATGACACTGCAATATCTAATTGGATAAGAAAAGAGAGAGATTTACAATCTTCCAAATATATTGAATCTTATCCACTAATCAAAACTTTAAGATATGGGGAGAATCCACATCAAAAAGCTTTCTGGTATGGTTTAAGTAACATTGGATGGAATTCAGCAGAACAATTACAAGGAAAAGACTTAAGTTATAACAATCTATTAGATCTAGAGTCGGCACTTTCAACAGTTTTAGAATTTGGCTACGCAGATAAAGATGAACTTATAACCGATACTTATGCTGCTGTTATTCTTAAACACAATAATCCTTGTGGTGCCTCTATAAGTAATTCAGCTTCTAAAGCATTTTTGAATGCTTTGGAATGCGACTCTATTAGTGCATTTGGAGGAATAGTTGCTTTTAATTCCAATGTTGATAGTAAGACCGCAATTCACATCAAAGATATTTTCTTAGAGTGTGTCGTCGCTCCATCTTTTGATGAGGAAGCTTTAGAAATTTTAAAAGTTAAAAAGAATTTAAGAATTTTAAAGTTTTCAAAAGATAAACTTCCAAAAAAGAATCAAAATTCTACTAAATCAATAATGGGAGGTTTACTAGTTCAAGATACTGATGATAGTGAAGAAAAAACTGAAAATTGGATTTCAGTAACTAATAAAAATCCAAGTAATCAAATTAGCTTGGATCTAAATTTTGCATGGAAAATTTGTAAACACGTTAAATCTAATGCCATTGTTATTGCAAAAGATCAAAAAACTATTGGAATAGGAGCTGGACAAATGAATAGAGTTGGAGCAGCCAAAATTGCGTTAGAAGCAGCTGGAAAATCATGTTTTGATGCTGTATTGGCCAGCGATGGGTTTTTCCCATTTGCGGATACTGTAGAAATAGCAAATGAGTATGGAATCAAAGCTATTATTCAACCTGGAGGAAGTCTAAGAGATCAAGAAAGTATTGATTTGTGTAATTCGAAAGGAATATCAATGATATTTACGCAAAAAAGGCATTTTTTGCATTAAGTTATGTTGATTTTGGATAATATGTAATCTTATTAGTTTTTCTGAATAAAGAGAGCCTGCCTGGACCTGCACATAAAAAATAAAGAGAAATAGCTCCGTAAATGAAAGACAATTCAAAGGCATAGTTGTGACCTTCTACTACTGCCAAAGGAAAACCTTCTAATCCTGTATCTAGGAGATGAAAATAAACAGCGAATGCCATGGTGGAGAATAAACCAAGAGAAGAAAGCCTCGCAAAAATCCCTAAAGCCAATCCTACTGGACATACTAATTGAGTAATTGCTGCTCCAAAAGTCCAAATAACAGGATCACCTGGCAAAAATGGAAAGTACTTACCAACTACAAACTCAGCAAAACCCTGAGGATCCTGAAGTTTTTCAAGGCCATGATGAATCATCAAAGCACAAAAACCTATTCTTAAAACAAAAATCGATAGTTCTCCGAGGATATTTACTTCTGATCCTGAAGATGAATTAGCAACTACAACTTCAACTTTTTGAGGCGCTTTAGTTCTATTAATACTTGCAGTTTGAACCTGATTAGTTTGTGCTTTGTCTTCCATACTTCATTAATTTTTCATTATTCTAGTTAATAAAGTAGATCTTTTGGAATTATCTGACTAATAAATTAAAAAAACTAAGCAAATCTATAAATGAATAACAAATTTAGGAAGCAATATCAATTAACTTTTCAATAACATCTGCAACGACCTTATCAGGAGTGGATGCACCTGAGGTAATTCCAACATTAATTACTCCACTAGGTAGAAAATTATTTTTAAGTTCTAATTCTGATCCAAGTGGTTTATGAAATATTGAGTTTTCTTTAACTGATATCCTTTCAGGCGTGTCAATATGAAAAGAAGAAATATTTTTAGTAATTGCTATTTCTTGTAAGTGCGTAGTATTGGAAGAATTAAATCCTCCAATAACTACAAGAATATCAAGGTCCTCATCAACCAAAGAGAACATTGCATCTTGTCTTTCTTCAGTTGCATCACAAATAGTGTTAAAAGCTAAAAAGTGACTATTTAAGTTTTCTGGCCCAAATTTTTTTAACATCGTCCTTTCGAAAACCTTTCCAATTTCCTCAGTCTCGCTCTTAAGCATAGTTGTCTGATTTGCAACACCAACTCTATCTAAATCTTTATCAGGATCAAATCCATTAGAACAAGCTTTCGCAAATTTGTTCATAAACTCATTTCTATTACCTCTGCCCAGAATATATTGAGATACGTAATTTGCTTCTTCTAAATCAAGTACAACTAAATATTTACCAGCGAATGAACTTGTAGCGAGAGTCTCTTCATGCTTAAATTTTCCATGAATAATAGATGTGAAAACATGTTTTTTATGTTTTTCAACTGTATGCCAAACCTTAGATACCCATGGACAAGTTGTATCAATGATATGACAACCTTTCTCATGCAAGAGTTTCATTTCTTGAACAGTTGCTCCGAAAGCAGGAAGTATAACAACATCTCCATTAGAAACTAAAGAAAAATCTTTGATTCCATTTTTAGCTGAAATGAATTTCACATTCATTTTTCTTAAATGATCATTAACCGAGGGATTATGAATTATTTCGTTTGTTATCCAAATATTTTCATTAGGGTAATGTCTTCTAGTTTCATAAGCCATTGCTACAGCTCTTTCAACTCCCCAACAGAAACCAAATGCTTGGGCCAACTTTATATTTAGTCTGCCTTTAGTGTAAGTAAAATCATTATCCCTAATAGAACTTATCAAATCACTTTGGTAAGCTTCTTCTAGCGCTTGAGCTCTTTTTGTTGGAGAATCGAAACCCCTTCTATTGTATCTATCAGAATGATGAAGAGATCTTCTAAAAGCTTGAGTATCCATCTTTATATATTACAACGTTTTAAATAATTTTTCGTAAAAAAAAGAAACCTGACATAAGTCAGGTTTCTTAAATCAATTTTCAGTTAGATTATTTAGCAGATGCAAAGTCTGGATATGCTTCCATTCCATGCTCTCCTATATCCAAGCCTTGAGTCTCTTCCTCTTCAGATACTCGGATTCCACCGAATAATCCTCCGATTACAGACCAGGCAATCCAGCAAGTAACTAGTGTCCAAATAGCATAAGCTGCGGCACCAAGAGCTTGAACTAGAAGAAGGGTAATACCTCCACCATTGAACAATCCCATACCTGCTCCATCACCTTGTACAGCTGTACCCCAAAGACCGATAACTACAGTACCCCATACACCACAAACTCCGTGAACAGAGAATGCACCTACAGGATCATCGATCTCAGCGGCATCAAGTGCTGCAACAGAAAATACAACGATTATTCCGCCCACTAGTCCTGCGAACCAGGCTCCAGCAAGAGTCATATCACCACAACCAGCAGTGATACTAACCAAACCAGCAAGGATTCCGTTAATTATCATTGTAAGATCAGGCTTACCTGAAGTTAATGTTGAAACAATAGTTGCACCAATAGCTCCAGCTGCTGCTGCCAAAGTAGTTGTTACAGCAACATATGGAACCCATTGATCCATAGCAAGTTGAGAACCGGGGTTAAATCCGTACCAACCTATCCATAGGACTAATGCACCTAAAGTAGCTATAGCCATATTGTGTCCTGGCATAGCCTGTGGTTTCCCATCAGAATATTTGCCAATTCTTGGTCCAAGAAGCATAGCTCCTACAAGACCAGCCCATGCTCCAACTGAGTGAACAATTGAAGAACCAGCAAAATCAACAAAACCTAATGAATCGAGCCAACCGCCATTCCATTTCCAGCTACCAGCAATTGGATATATAAATGCAGTTAATACAACAGCAAAAACAACAAATTCTCCAAATTTAACTCTTTCAGCAACAAGACCGGAAACGATAGTTGCTGCAGTTCCTGCAAAAGCAGACTGGAACAAGAAATCAACAGTTGGGACTAATCCAGCATCAGTTACCATATCTGCAGTAACTGTTGGATCAAAAAATAAGCCGCCAAAATAAAGCCAGCCGTCAGCAACACTTCCTCCGTACATTAATGAATAGCCGATAAACCAATAAGAAGTTACAGCTAGAGCAAATACAAAGAGGTTTTTAGCAAGAATGTTAACAGCGTTCTTAGAACGGCACATACCTGCCTCAACCATAGCGAAACCGGCGTTCATGAAGATCACTAGAATAGTAGCGATCAAAAGCCATAGATTGTTAGCAAGAAAAGCTGCATTCAACTCAGGTAAATCAGCTGCGTGAGCTGAAAGATTAAAAATACCTAAACCAAACAAAGCTAGGGGAACAGTTGCAAGCCACAACATAGAGCGGTTTGAACTAAATCCTCGAATACTCCTCAAAAGGAGCATAGGTCCATTTACAAGACTTGCATCTTGAAGTTTGGACCTAGAGCGCCTTTGAGGCGTTTGCAAAGCAGTGGTCATAAAAAAAAATTAGATCTGCAAAAAAACAGTTTGTGCTGTTTCCTTTCAAATTTAAATTTATTCAAAAAACTTATCCGTGTCTAGTAGTTGTTTATACCATTTTTATAGTTGCACCTTAAAAAATTATTTGTTAAATTTGAAAATTATTTTTTTTTGGATTTCAAAATATCAAGTTTTTTGGCTATTTTAAAGGTTTAATTCCATTCCATGATACATGGTCTTTATGAAATTCAAAGGAACATGGGATAGTTATCATTCCAGCACTAAGAGAATCTCTAAAAAGACTGCCGTATAAGGGATCTGCATCATCTCCAGGGGCAAAAAAACAAGCGTCTTTTCTCGTCATACAAAGTACTAAAACACTTTTACTTTTAGGAATTAATTCCTTTAATTCAATGAGATGTTTTTGGCCTCTTTTCGTGACTGTATCTGGGAATAGAGCTACATTTTCTTTAATCCAAGTCGTATTTTTAACCTCTATGTAAATGTTACGTTTATCAGGATTTGAAGATTTTGGGGTTAAAAAAAAGTCAATTCTGCTTTTTTTATCTTTTCCATAAGGAACTTCAGATTTAATTGTCTCTATTTCACCTATTATTTCTATTAGCAGATTTTTCTCAATAACCTTTTTGATTAACTTGTTTGCAAATAGAGTATTGATACCTACCCAAACCTCTTCATTTTTTGCATTAGAAACACATACCTGTTCCCAAGTAAAAGGTAATTTTCTTTTTGGAGAAGTGGAAAGACTTATTCTTACTTTTGCACCCTCACTCAAAAGTCCCTTCATTGGGCCAGTGTTAGCGCAATGAGCAGTTACTACCTCTCCACTCTCTAATTCAATATCTGCAAGAAACCTTTTATACCTCTTAATTAAAACCCCTTCAATTAATGGATCAAAATCAATTATCCGATCATTCATAAATATGTCGTTAGTTAGAAATCAAATATAATTGAAACTTAAACTTGTTGAAAAATTAAGACGAATCCAAATGCATTCATTTTTAAAAAATAATGTTTTTTCAATTTCGTTTGGAACTAGTCTAAGTAAATTAGCTGGATGTTTAAGACAAATATTTATAGCTGCTGCTTTTGGGGTTGGCATAACATACGACGCGTTTAATTATGCATATATAATTCCTGGTTTTTTGTTAATAATCATTGGGGGCATTAATGGTCCGTTGCATAACGCAGTCGTTGCAGTTTTAACTCCGCTTAACAAAAAAAATGGAGGGATTGTTTTAACTCAAGTAAGCATAAAACTTTCAATATTATTATTAATTTTAGCCATATTGATTTACTCGAATTCCAGTTTATTAATTTATTTATTGGCCCCGAATTTAAGTTACGATGCTAAATCTATTGCCACTTACCAATTACAAATACTTGCACCTTGCATCCCTTTATCCGGCTTCATAGGTTTAAGCTTTGGCGCCTTAAATTCCCAAAGAAAATTCTTTTTATCAAGTATAAGTCCAGCAATAACAAGCGTAACTATTATTTTTTTTATTTTATTTAGTTGGATTTTCAACCAAGAAAATACATCTTCTAATTTCTTTACTTATACGGGATTACTGGCATTTGCAACTTTGACAGGAACTTTAATTCAGTTTGTTGTTCAAATTTGGGAAATAAATAGAATTGGTCTATTGAGATTACAGTCAACCTTCAATTTATTTAAAGATGAAGAAAGGAGGATTTTCAAACTAATAATACCAGCATCTATTTCATCAGGACTAAGTCAAATTAATGTTTTTATCGATATGTTTTTCGTTTCAAGTTTTCAAGGCGCAGCATCTGGACTAGCTTACGGAAACTTTCTTATACAAGCCCCCTTAGGAATATTATCTAACTCCTTGATTCTGCCATTACTTCCAAAATTCTCCAAATTGAGAAGTGAAAAAGACGAAAGAGGTCTCCAAAAAAAATTGATATCTGGGATAGAGTACTGTTTCTTGACAGCTATTTTTTTAACCGGATTTTTCATAACATTCAATAATCAAATCGTACAATTAGTTTTTCAAAGAGGATCTTTTGATTATTCAGCAACCTTAAAAGTAAAAAATATATTAATTGCTTATGCAGTTGGCATACCTTTTTATGTTTATAGAGATTTATTAGTAAGAACTTACTATTCAATAGAAAAAACAAACTTCCCTTTTAAATCTTCATTTGCAGGGATAATATTTAATATTTTTTTTGATTGGTTTTTAATTGGTGCCCCAATTAATAATTTTGGGAATCTTTCTCCTTATAATTTTGGAGTCGTGGGAATAATTTTATCTTCAGTAATAGTCAACTTTATAGTTTGTATTTTTCTTTCTTTCAATCTGCGCAACGAAAATATCATTTTGCCTAACTTGGAATTAATGAGGAAAATTAGCCTCATGTCATTAGCAGCATTTATAGACAGCACACTTTGTTTTACTATTCTACAAACTACGAATAAATTCAATTCAAATCTTGCGGAATTTTTATTATTAATATTTGGAACTCTAACTTTTTTTGTGATTTATTTTTTACTTACAAAATGCTTGAAAGTAAATAAATTTAGAGTTTCAAAAAAAGAGATTTAGTTTTTAAAAAAAACTTTCCAAAATCTCCTCTAATTCTAGAATTTGTGAGTTAGTTATTAAGTTAATCAGTGGAATACTATTAACACCATCCCCTACTTTTACATTTATTGCTTTCAAACTTAATTTTGCAGCCTCCAATGGGCCTCGATCTATATTGCTGATACATTCAATAGCAAGATTTCTAGCTAGACCAGCGTCTCCAAGATACAAATTCCACTTTTCTATTTTAATAAAAACCTTTTCGGAAATAATATTTTCTAAATCACTTATACGTATCTGAGAGTCCATAAATATAAATTGATTTAAGTTGATTGTTTTGAAGTATCTTTAGGTTTTTTTATAATTACGAAAAGTAAATGGGAGGCCAAAAGAACTGACCAGATAATTGCAAAATTATTAAAGTAGCCGATTTCATATTTAATCTCTTTTAAAAGCCAAGTACCACTTACAATCGCAGTAAATATCATGCAGTGAATAACAAAATTTACTATTCGAGAAAAATGTTTATAGATAGGATCTTCTAAATCACCATTTCCGTACCACTTTATAGGCATATTAATAATTAGATTGTTAATAATAGATATTTTACCTGAAATCTAGTTGACTAAGAGACCCTGAAACAGAGATATTACATAATTATGCGCCTGTAGCTCAGTGGATTAGAGCACCTGACTACGGATCAGGGTGTCGGGAGTTCGAATCTCTCCAGGCGCGTTTAAAATTCTGAAATATTCTTTTTATATTTTTCTAAAAAATATCGTCTATATTATGAGTATTACTTATCAAATTCAATGAATATCCTCCAAAATCTTAAAGAAAGTGATCCAGTAATATCAAATTTTATCGACTCTGAAAAAAATAGGCAGGAAACTCATCTTGAGTTAATCGCAAGCGAAAATTTCGCATCAATTGCTGTTATGCAGGCTCAAGGTTCCGTCCTTACAAATAAATACGCCGAGGGATTACCTCAAAAAAGATATTACGGGGGATGTGAATTTGTTGATGAAATCGAAGAATTAGCTATTCAAAGAGCGAAGAAATTATTTAATGCAGGTTGGGCTAATGTTCAACCCCATAGTGGAGCACAGGCAAATGCTGCTGTTTTCCTAAGTCTACTTAAACCTGGCGACACAATCATGGGTATGGATTTATCTCATGGGGGACACCTAACTCATGGGTCTCCAGTAAATATGAGTGGCAAGTGGTTCAATGCAGTTCACTATGGTGTAAATAAAGAAACTAGTGAATTAAATTTTGATGAAATCAGAGAGATAGCACTTGAAACAAAACCAAAATTGATCATATGCGGATATTCTGCTTATCCAAGAATAATCGATTTTGAATCATTTAGAAATATTGCAGATGAAGTTGGTGCTTTCTTAATGGCTGATATTGCACATATTGCCGGTCTTGTAGCTAGTAAACTACACCCTAATCCAATACCCTATTGTGATGTAGTTACAACAACTACTCATAAAACACTAAGAGGGCCTAGAGGGGGACTTATATTATGTAAAGATGCAGAATTTGGAAAGAAATTTGATAAATCTGTTTTTCCTGGAACTCAAGGTGGTCCCCTAGAACATATAATTGCCGCTAAAGCAGTTGCATTTGGAGAAGCCTTGCAGCCAGATTTTGTTAATTATTCCCAACAAGTAATAAAAAATGCAAAAGTTCTAGCTTCTACTTTAATAAATAGAGGTATCAATATCGTGAGTGGAGGCACCGATAACCATATTGTTTTACTCGATTTAAGAAGTATCAATATGACTGGTAAAATTGCTGACTTGCTTGTAAGTGAGGTGAACATCACTGCAAATAAAAATACTGTTCCATTTGATCCTGAATCGCCTTTTGTAACTAGCGGACTAAGGTTGGGAACTGCTGCTTTAACTACTAGAGGCTTTAATGAGAATGCTTTTGCTGAAGTTGGCGAAATTATTGCTGACAGATTACTTAACCCAGACGATTCACTGATTGAAAGTCAATGTAAAGAAAGAGTATTAACCTTGTGTAATCGTTTTCCTCTTTATGAAGGCAAACTTGAAGCATCAATTAAATGAGTCCTAACTCCAAGGGAGTTGAAATTCTTTCTATTGGAACAGAGCTACTCTTAGGAAATATTGTAAATACAAATGCTCAATGGATTTCTGAACAGTTATCTCAATTAGGCTTAAATCACTTTAGGCAATCAACTGTAGGTGATAATTGTGATCGAATCATAAAAGTAATTCAAGAAATATCGAAAAGAAGTAATCTGCTAATTACAACTGGCGGCTTGGGGCCCACACCAGATGACTTAACTACTGAAGCAATAGCCAAATCTTTTAATGTAACTCTTTTTGAAAGACCGCACTTATGGGATGAAATTAAACAAAAACTATCAAACTCAAAACTCCAGGATGATTCATCTAGCTTAAGGAAACAATGTCTCTTCCCAACAAATGCTCAAATAATTAATAACCCTAGGGGTACTGCTCCAGGAATGATATGGGAGCCAATAAAAGGATTTACTATTCTTACTTTCCCTGGAGTACCAAGTGAAATGAAAACTATGTGGGAAGAGACGGCGTGTGATTTCATAAAAACCAAATTCTCAGATAATTATTGCTTTTATTCAAATACTCTTAAATTTGCAGGTATTGGAGAATCTAGTGTTGCAGAAAAAATTAATGATCTATTAAATCTAAAAAATCCGACTGTTGCTCCATATGCAAACTTAGGAGAGGTTAAACTCAGAATCACAGCCAGAGCAAAGAATGGAGTGGAAGCAAAAAATATTATTGAACCAGTAAAAGAAAAATTAAAAAAAGAATTTTCAAAGTTTATTTTTGGAGAGGATAATGATACCCTACCCAGCGTTTTAATAAAAGAATTAATCAAGAGGAATCAAACTATTGTTTTTGCTGAATCCTGCACGGGAGGCCTTCTATCTTCATCAATTACATCAATATCAGGCTCTTCTCAAGTTTTTCAAGGCAGTATTATTTCCTACAGTAATAAGCTAAAAAATTCTTTATTAAATATTTCGGAAGACAAGCTTAATAGATATGGAGCTGTTTCTGAAGAAGTTTGCGAGGCCATGGCAATTAATATCAAAAATAAATTAGGAGCTGATTGGGCAATAGCAGTTAGTGGGATAGCTGGTCCTAACGGAGGCAGTCAAGATAAACCAGTTGGACTTGTCTATATCTCAATTTCGGGACCGAATAATCATATAACCAATATAAAAAAAATATTTAACTCAACCCGAAATAGAATCGAAATTCAAACACTAAGTGTAAATGTGTGTTTGAACAGTCTCAGATTAATTCTATTATCTAATAGTAATTAACTATTTTTGCAACTTGAGTCAAGATACCCTATTTGATAAAGTTTGGGATTTACATAAAGTTTCAAGTCTTCCTGGAGGATCTGATCAAATATTTATTGGTCTTCATCTTATACATGAAGTCACGAGTCCTCAAGCATTTGGCGCTCTGAAAGAAAAAAACTTAAAAGTAAAATTTCCACAAAATACTGTTGCTACTGTTGATCATATTGTCCCAACAGATAATCAGAGCAGGCCTTTCAAAGATAATCTTGCTGAACAGATGATTGAAACACTTGAGAAGAATTGCCTAGAAAATAAAATAAGATTTTTTAATATTGGTAGTGGAAATCAAGGAATAGTTCATGTAGTAGCTCCAGAATTAGGGTTAACCCAGCCAGGAATGACAATTGCCTGCGGAGATTCTCATACTTCAACTCATGGAGCTTTTGGTTCAATTGCTTTTGGGATTGGTACAAGTCAAGTAAGAGATGTACTTGCTACCCAAACCATAGCTATGAACAAATTGAAGGTAAGGCAAATTTGGTGTGAAAATAAATTATCTCATGGGGTTTTTGCTAAGGATCTAGTGCTTCATATTATTAATGCACTTGGTGTAAAGGCCGGAGTAGGTTTCGCTTATGAATTCGCAGGACCTGCGATCAATGCATTATCAATGGAAGAAAGGATGACAATATGCAATATGTCTATCGAAGGGGGCGCGAGATGTGGCTATATAAACCCTGATGAAAAGACTTTTGATTACATAAAAAATAAATTATGTGCGCCCAAAAATGAGAATTGGGATAAAGCTCTTTTATGGTGGGAATCATTAAAAAGCGATGAAAATTCTATTTATGATGATGTAATTAAATTTGATGCTTCAAAAGTAGAACCAACCGTAACCTGGGGAATTACTCCCGGTCAAAGTGTAGGCATCAATCAACAGATCCCTCTTATAGAAGAATTGCCCCCAAATGACCAATTTGTTGCTGAAGAAGCTTATAAATATATGGGTTTCAAACCAGGGCAATTAATAAAAAATACACCTATAGATGTTTGTTTCATAGGAAGTTGCACCAACGGAAGAATAAGTGACTTAAGAATTGCTGCTAAGGTATTAAAAGATAAAAAAGTTTCTAAGCAGATAAAAGCATTTGCAGTACCAGGTTCAGAAAAAGTTGCCAATAAAGCGAAACAAGAAGGACTTGATAAGATCTTTAAGGATTCTGGATTTGAATGGAGAGAGCCAGGCTGCTCAATGTGTTTAGCAATGAATTCAGATAAGCTAATAGGCAATCAAGTTAGTGCAAGTTCTAGTAATAGAAACTTTAAGGGTAGACAAGGATCTCCTAGTGGAAGAACTCTTCTTATGAGTCCAGCAATGGTTGCTGCTGCTGCAATAAATGGCAAAGTAAGTGACGTTAGAGAATTCATAAACTAATGAAATCGGAATTTATCCCACCAATTGGAAAAATTTCACAAATAAGTGGGAAATGCATCTCATTGATTGGTAACGACATTGATACTGATCGAATTATTCCTGCACGTTTCTTAAAGTGTGTTAATTTTGATTCATTGGGCAAATCTGTTTTTGAAGACGATAGAAAAACCTTGAAAGGTAGCCATCCCTTTGATCTAAAAGAAAATCAAGATTCCTCTATTCTTATAGTTAATAGTAATTTTGGTTGCGGCTCAAGTAGAGAACATGCACCCCAAGCACTAATTCGTTGGGGTATAAGGGCAATCATAGGTGAGAGTTTTGCAGAAATTTTTTATGGCAATTGTATTGCAATTGGAATTCCATGTTTTACTCTTCCTAAAAAATCAATACTAAATATTCAAAAATATAGTAAAAGTAAAAATTTATTCTTGGAAATTGATCTGAAAAATTCCTCAGCCAAATCAGAACATTTAAACTTTAATCTTGAGATTAAAGAAAGCTCAAAAAATATGTTTTTGTCTGGGGAATGGGATGCGACCTCAACTCTTCTTCAAAATTCAAACCTAATTGAACAAAAAATAAATGATTTACCTTACACAAAATTCAATAAATCTAATAAGTTATTCGAAACCATATAAAGAAAAACTTATTCCTCCAGATTGGTTATGTGGTTGATAAAAAACACCTAATTCGTATGATCTTTTTTTCAAGCTTATCGAAATTTTTGAACTTATAAAGTCTCCATAATCTTGCGAATCTTTATCCAGATTTAAAATAGCATCAGTCTGCAAAAAGATAGGACCATATAGTTGTTGATCAAATTCTAAGTCCAAGATAAATTGATCTGATATTTGATCGAATTTAAAAATACTGTCACCGCTTTTTAGTTTATAAGAAGGGAATAAACTAATTCTTGTATAATCAAAATATTTTTTCTTAAATTCTCCAAAGACAAATTCAGGTCCAGCTCCAAATTCGATATATTCTTGATGATTACCACGTTCATAAAAAGAATATAAAACCGCAAATTTAGTGTCAAAATGGATTCCTTGTTTAATTGGCTCAAAAATATAATCAAATGATTTATCAATAAATTTACTTTTAGTATCTTTAATTTTAATGGGGAACTTTTGATCTAATGAATAAAAAACACTACCTCTAAAACTACTTACTAAATTCTCACTATTTAATTTTTCACCCTTAAAATTCCCTAAACCCAATTTTATTTTCTCATTCTTGGTAATTCCATTGATTTCCCAAGTATGGGTCTTTTCTAATTTTGAACCGTAACCTAAGTAAACTTCCGCTTCGCCTATTGAACCATTCCAAATCCTATCTCTATAAACCCCAAAGAAACTTTTAAGCCAAATCGAATCTAAAATATCTATTTCCTTACTTAAATTAAATTTCAATCTTGAAGCATCTGACAACTTGCCAGAATCAAACGAATTCAGTTTCTTTGAGATTTTAAGATCCCATTTATTCACTTTCCCAGTAATTTCTGAATCTAAAGCAAAATAGTCAGAAAAATAAGTATCTCTTTTTGTTTTATCAGCAGTTACCGATTCTCTATCACCAACAAAACTATTTGTATAACCTTGAATTGACCTTTGAATTAAAAATTGAGGTTCTAGATTAAGTTTAAATTCGTCTGTTAATTTTATTGGATCTAATCTTCTACCTATGAAATAACCATCTTTATCTAAATTATCGTAACCCAAGTACCATTTAGGTTTGAGCCCAAACAAATACCCCTGATTGGAGTCCCTTATTGTTCTATTCCCAACCCAAAAAGGAATCGAAAACTTATCCTCTAAAACTAAAAAGTTTATAGACGAATTAATATCTAAACTATCATTATTTGGAGTAATTTTAAGGTCATTTATTACAAAATTAATTTGATCTGTCTCTAGCAAATCATTGGTAAAAATAGCTTTATTAGCAAACCATTGGTCATTTTTTATTTTTAATTCATCTGTATAGAAAATCCAATTATTGACCCCATTTGAGGTATGTAATACCTTTTCTTTTTTTATTTTTTGAACAACCGATGAAACTTTTTCAGAATCGTGAGAAGAAAAATTTAAGTTTTCTAGAAGATTTTTTGTCTTTATTAAGCCTTTTACTTTTACAAAAGAACCTTGATTATTCTTAAAATCATAATTAATTCTCTTGGCACGAAAAAGTTGATCTCCAAGGACCAAAACAACATTACCTTCTGCTTCCACAAATTCTTTAGACCTGTCATAAATAAGAACATCAGCTTTTAAAGTATTTCCTTTATACTTAGTAACTACATTTCCTTCAGCATATAAAACAGAATCAAGCTGATATTGTTTGTCAGATTGAATTTCTAGCTCAAAATTTTGATTGAAATTTTCGCTTAACAAAATATTCTTTTTGAATCCAAAAAAATTTCTGATTATTTTATTATTTGGAGATTTTTTTGGATAAAAAAATTTTTCAAGATTAAAAATATTTAAATTATCAACTTGAGTGTTTTTTTTAAATGCAGATGTAGGTAATACCGGGTTGGAAAGATTTATTAGGTTTAAAAAAAATAAATTTGTAAATATAAATTTTCTAAATTTAAAGGTTTTCAATATGATTTTCCAAATTGAAATTAATCCTGAGGACTTTCTAAATCCTTCCTATTTGGAGTTCTTGTAGGATCACTAGCTAGAAATCCGAAGAGGAAAATACCTACAAAGAAAAAAACGATAGTGTAAACAGAAATTTTTAATGCGAGCATGGAAGTACGTTTGCTGACTAGATTATATTTTATAAAGAATATATTTAATTTATGGCAAAAGGTTTACTTTTTGTATTTTTGGAAAATTTTGAAATACTTTAAAGGTAATTAATCATCATGGTCGTCCCAAGGGTCAGTAAGCTTTGCTGCTTTCGGTCCAAAAGCAGTCCACAGACCAAAACCGGTCAAAGCTAAAAGTAATGCCAGAATTGTTACAGCTATAGAAACTGCAGGATCTGGAGCAGATGATAAAGTTTGCATCAATTTTGCTAAGTTTGTAAACAATTTATGTATAAGTTCTTATACAATAGCGAAATAATATTCGATTTAGTGATTTTAACATGGGTCAAAAAACAGCCTTAGGAAGTCTTTTAAAAGCAATTGGCAATTCTGGTCAAGGAAAAGTTGTCCCCGGTTGGGGAGCAGTTCCTATCATGACAGTAATTGGCCTACTACTTTTGGTTTTTTTAGTTATTCTTCTACAAATCTATAACCAATCTCTTTTATTACAGGGTTTTTCAGTAGATTGGAACGGAAACTAGATTTCTAAAACTCTACTAAGAAATTATCTCAATAATTTAATATTACTAAATTACCTTTTTAGAACTTTTGTTTTAATTTACTAGGTTATATTTCGCTTATATATTTATAATTCTCAATAAAAAGAGATTTTAGAAATACAACATGAATGAAATATTTTTAATTGGATTAGGGAATCCAGGTAAAAAGTATTCAAGAAGTAGACATAACATCGGTTTTCTACTGCTTGAAAATCTTTCTAAGAAATATAATTCAAATTTTTTATTAAAAGATAAACTTAAAAGTTACTGCTCAGAATTTCAAATAAATGATTCTACTTTTAGATTATTTTTACCAAATACTTACATGAATAAAAGTGGCAATGCTGTTCGAGCAATAGTTGATTGGTACAAAATAAATTTAGATCAAATTTTGATAATAGTCGATGATAAAGATCTTCCCCTGGGAAAAATAAGATATAGAAAAAAAGGAAGCTCAGGTGGACACAATGGTCTTAAAAGTATCATTGAACAATTGCATACACAAAACTTTAAGAGAATAAGAATTGGTATTGGATCACCCCCTATAGTAAAAGAAAAAAATAATTTCAATACCATTCCACATGTATTAGGAAATATTTCTATTGAAGAAAAATCTATATTGGATAAAGTATACGCAAGAGTAATATCGTCCCTCGAACAGCTAAATATTAAAAAAGAAGAATATATAATTAATGAATTAAATTCTTTTGATAAAGGCCAACCTTAAGAAATGCGTTCAAAACCTGAAACGATTGCCAATGTAAGTGTTAAAGAATATTGCTTCTCAAAAAAGCAAATTCAAGGAGTTGTGGAAGCAAGTCAATTTAAATGGACTTTTACATGGTCCTTTAATAAAGGTTTATTAACTGTAAATCCACCTTTGGGAAGAGCATTAATTGAGGATGCCCTATTGAGATTTTTATTGAAAAAAGATTACGAACTAGAAGCAGGAAATGAATATAAGTTCACTATTTCAGCCAAGTTTTAAAATCTATATCTTGATCCAAAGTAAACTTAAATTTGCAATAATCTTCCAAGATTATTAGAGCTGATATCGCATCAAGGTTTTTATTAAGAATAAAAACCTCTCTAGGTATTAAAAACTTCAGGCCACTAATTGGGAAAAGTTCGAAATATCTTGCTTTAGCCCTGTAGGTAGTATTTTTTTCCTCAAATGTAATTAATTCTTTTTTTAAAAAATATAGTTTTTCTCTTATTACTCCACTGGTAGTACCATTGCCAATAATAATTTTCGATATGTCCTCAGAAGTAATCAAATTTCTAACATAATTCTCAAGTAATTCACTTTTAAGAATTATCGCTTTATAGACCTTTTTTTCACTTATTTCAGCCAAGACCAAGCCGCATTTACTTTTTCCAGGATCAATTGTTATTATTCTAGGCATTTAGGATGGGATCCTTAAAATATTAATTTCAACAACTATTGGTTCTATAGTTTTACTATCTCTAAGAGAGACTACTTCTATCTTAAATTTTACATTTTTATTTTCTTGAAGAAAGTCTTTAATTTTTTTTACGAAATTTCCATTTGTGTTAATTTCACTAACTTGTGATCCTTTTGACTTAATTTCATTCTTAGTTTCTCTCAACAATGATTTAATTTTTAAATTAATTGATTTAAGATTTAAATCACTTTCTCCCAGAATTGAACTTGTAATAACATCCCCTTTTTTGACTATAAATTTATTCTTTAATAAATCAGGAGATACAAAAACATAATTATCCCCTTTTAAAACATTTGTTGCTGATTTAATTAATAAAATCCAATTGCCACCATTACCAGCTATCGTCTCAATTTTTGTGATATCACTAGGTTTCCACAAAAGAATATTTTTTGCTTCTTTATTAATGGGGATAACAATTTTTCTAACAAATTTATCAGCTTCATTATAGATTTTTGTTAAGTCTTGTTTAATATTTAAACTGGAATTAACCTCTGCAATAAATAAAGTTTGTCCTCTTCTAATAACAATATTTCCTCTCCTAAATTCTTTAATATTATTTTTTAATTGATTTAACTCCCTTTCTTTTTGAATAATTGTACCTTCAAGTTCCTTTCGTTCTTCCTGTAAAGGAATTAAAGCCTTTTTACTTTCATCTAAAGTTTTTTGCAAAAAAGGAATATCAACAAAAAGCCTTTGTCTGAATTCTTCACTAACTAAAATCAATAATCCTATTGATATTGAACTAATGAATCCACCAGTAATTATAGTTATTATAGTTGCTGTTTTTTTGGGTCTTAATTTTAAGATACTAAATCTTGCTTTACCAATCTTTGTTCCAAGAATATCCCCAAATGGTGCAATTAATCCTCCTAGTAATATTAAAAAAACAATTAAAATCCAAGCCACGCGTTTGCATACACTCAATACATCATAATTTATGATGAATCAATTAAACCTTTTTGCAAGAGCAATTGGATCGAACACTGTAATCTTTTTTCTCTCAATATTAAGAAGCCCTGAATCCTTCAAATCTCCCAATAATCTCGTAATGGTTACTCTTGTAGAACCAATCGCTTCAGCAATTGCCTGATGTGAAAGCCTTAGATCTATTGTTATACCTTTTTCACCTGCAACTCCAAAGTCTCTGCAAAGAACCATTAAAAAACTTACTAAACGAGAAGACATATCTCTGTGTGTAAGAGTTTCTATCATTGTTTCAGTTTGCAGGATCCTACTAGAAAGCCCTTGCAAAAGTAATAGTCCAACCGATGCATCTTCTTCTATAGCTCTTAAAACAGAATTTGCAGGTGCCGTTATCATTTCAACCCTTGTGAATGCTATGGCATGATAAAAACGATCAGATCTATGGCCAGTTATGAGGGACAAAACACCAAAGAGACTATTCTCTCTTAATAGAGCAACAGTTATTTCTTCACCTGACTCATAAACTCTAGACAATCTTACAGCCCCTCTTCTTATAAGATAAACCCTTTCAGCAGGGTCTCCAGGGAAAAATATAGTTTTAGATCTCTCAACCATTTCTGTGCTAGCACCATCTAGACCTTTAATAACTTCCATTAAAGTTCTATTGATTGGAAAACGTTCCCCAACGGAGTTGATTTTACTTTGTCCTGACTGTTTAGAACTAAAGCGGTTGAATCCTCTTGAAGCGGGTATCATAAATATCTTGACTATTAAAAAATTTAAGGAGACACTCTAAAATATCTTGTATCAACAGTAACAAATTTCAATTCTTATTCTTTTACTAATAAGTCTTTCTCAGTCAGTTTCCACTTTCTTAACCCTTTTTTTAAGTAAAATTACACTATATGCAGCGTCAAGAGATACTAATTATACTGCATGTAGAAAGAATCTAAATAATGGTAATTAGTTCATCCCATATTTATTCCAAAAGTAATCTTGATGTTGCAAACATAAACAATACTGCTAACAAAAAAAACGTAAAAAGATTTTCACAAAACGGACAAATTCAAATCTATCGATCATCATATCGAGGAAGCTACTCATCTATCATTAGAGACTCTCTCAGAAATGCTGCTCTTGGAAGGAAAGTGCTCTTAATACAATTTATGAAAGGAGGAGTTAAACAGGGAGTTGAAAATGCAGTCAAGCTATGTGGTAATTTAACCTGGGTAAGGTCATCACATTGCTTTGATCAATATAATTTTGAAGAAATTGAAAAAAATAAAAATTTAAAAAAAAATATTTATGAATCTACATTTGAGTTATGGAATTTTTGTAAAAAAGAGCTTCAGTCTGGAGAGAATGACCAAATCATACTTGATGAAATTTTTTTAGCTATTGAGATGAAAATTATTGATAAAGATGATTTGATTTCAACACTTGAAAACCGATTTATATCAGGAGATGTAATCCTTACTGGTACAGATATTCCTAAAGATCTATTATTAATGGCCAACCAAATTACCGAACTTCGCTCATAAAACAATGCTAAAGAATGACCTCTGGATAAATCAAAAAGCCTCTGAAGGAATGATAAAGCCCTTTCAATCAAATTTAGTGAGGCATCTTGAACCTGACAATAAACAAAAGCCAGTTTTGAGTTACGGATGTTCATCCTATGGCTATGATTTAAGACTTTCATCAAAAGAATTCCTTATTTTCAGACATATCCCTGGTACTGTGATGAATCCCAAAAAGTTTAATCCTAATAATTTAGAAAAAACTGTTCTTCACCATGATAATGATGGAGACTTTTTTATTCTTCCTGCTCACTCCTATGGTTTAGGAGTAGCTTTAGAAAAAATGAAAGTACCAGAAAATATCACTGTAATCTGTATAGGCAAAAGTACATACGCACGACTAGGAATAATTGTTAATACAACGCCTGCAGAGGCAGGATGGGAAGGTCATCTAACTTTAGAGTTTAGTAACAGTTCAGGAGCAGATTGCAGAATTTATGCTGAAGAGGGCATTTGCCAACTACTCTTTTTTGAAGGTGATCCATGCTCTACAACCTATGAAGATAGAAGAGGCAAATATCAAAATCAACCAGAGAAAGTGACTCTAGCAAAAATCTAAAATGAGTAAAGTTGAACTAATTTCGCTAACTCCTGATGCGGAAAAAACGATGGCTTACATTGCAAGAGTAAGTAATCCAAAAAATCAGGAAAATGAGGACTATTCAAAATTATTGAGTTATTGCATTAAAAATGAACATTGGAGCGTTTTTGAACAATCATTTATGACCTTACAAATAGAAACTAACAGAGGAATAGCTGCTCAAATTTTAAGACATAGATCATTTACTTTCCAAGAATTTTCACAGAGATATGCAGATAGTTCTCAACTGGGTAATATTCCCTTGCCAGAGTTGAGACGTCAAGATTTTAAAAATAGGCAAAATTCAATACCTGACTTACCTGATGAGTTAAAAAAAAGATTCAATGAAAAAATTAGTTCACATTTTCAGGCTGCTTCAGAATTATATGAAGATTTACTCTCTGAAGGCGTAGCTAAAGAATGTGCAAGATTCATATTACCATTAGCAACTCCAACAAGAATCTATATGTCTGGATCATGCAGATCGTGGATCCATTACATTCATTTAAGATCAGCTCACGGTACCCAAGAAGAACACAAGTCTATCGCCCAAAATTGCAAGTCTATTTTTATACAATGTTTTCCTGTTGTATCAAAATCTTTAGAATGGCAATAATTATCCATGACTTCGAGGACTAAACTCATTTTTTTTATTTTCTTGTATTCTTGAAAATTCAGTATTAATAATTTCCTCATAAGGTTTTACTGCTTTTTCTAAATTATTAATAGATTCTCTTATTTTTATTTCATCTTGTTTACCAATAAAAGTAGATATTAGATCACCATTTTTATCAAAAAGATTAACTTGAGGAATCCCATTGACATCAAACTTCTTGATGTAATTATTCCATTTTTGGTTATCAACATTTAAAAAAACAAAATTAATATCTTTTTCGTATTCATCTTTAAAAGCATTAACTTGTGGAGCCATTTCTTTGCAA
>QCCE01000007.1 GCA_003281385.1 Prochlorococcus sp. AG-347-K17 | reverse complement strand
TACTTAGAGAGCAGAATCTTATCAACAAGATTGGACAAGTATTAAAAAAGTTACGTTATTGCTACTAAACTCTATCTAAAAAAAACCTAAGTATGATTAAAAAATTAAGTGGAGCCAAGGGGATTTGAACCCCTGACCCCCTGCATGCCATGCAGGTGCTCTACCAGCTGAGCTATGGCCCCAAGACTTCAAATATACCAATTGAAACCTTGAAATGTATATTTTCAAAATATGAATTAATCTAAAATTAAACTTTTCGCCAGACAGCTAATAATTTCCCTTGAAAAACAACTTCATCTAAATTTAGCTCGATTGGTTCATACGCTGGATTTGCTGCTTCAAGATATATTTTTCCTCCTCTCTTAACAAAATACTTTAAAGTTGTTCCTAAACCTGGAACCAATGCACTAACAATAGTTCCGTTTCTAAGAGAGTATGAATCCTTTATTGGCTCCATCAAAACCATATCTCCATCTGCAATACATGCGTCTATCATGGAATCTCCATTAACTGTAAGAGCAAAAACATTTTTCTTTTTTAAAACATCAGAAATATCTAAATTCTCTTGAACATCAGAATAAGTTTCAATTAAACCTCCGGCTGCGACTGAACCCATAATTGGTACACCTTCTATAATTTCGTCAACTATTTGCATTGTTCTTGCTTTACCTTCTTGCCAAGAGATGTAGCCTTTTTCTTGCAAATGTTTTAAGCGACTTTGAATTGGAGCAGGAGATTTTAATCCCATAGCTTGCATCATTTGTCTTATGGATGGGCTATGTTGAAAGTTTTTCATATATTCTTTTATCCATCCATAGAGCTCATTCTGAGCTTGGGTAAGATCGTCCCCTGAAGAAGTTTCCATAAAACATATGTACTCTAATACATTTGTACCCTATCATTAATTAGTTAGCAAGTGATCTTATTGGAGAATGCAAGATAAAAGAGCTTGTTGAGCATGTAATCTATTTTCCGCTTGATCAAAAATTCTACTTTTGTGACTTTCAAATATTTCATCAGTTATCTCTTTGGATCTATAAGCAGGAAGGCAATGAAGAATAATTGCATCTTGATCAGCCTTACTAACTAAATCACTGTCAATAGTAAAACCATTAAAAACTTTTTCTTTCTCATCTTTTTGATTTTCTTGACCCATAGATGACCAAACATCTGTATAAAGAACATTTGCTCCTAAAACTGCAGTATGAGGATCATTAGTTATTTTTAACAAATTCTTATTTTTATATATTTCATATGCCTTATCGATCAACAACGAGTTAGGTTCATATCCTTTAGGACATGCAATCCTAACTTCTACTCCTAATAAAGCGCCAGATAAAATAAGAGAATTTGCGACGTTATTACCGTCTCCAATAAATGTCAAAACTACATCTTTAAAATCAAGAAATTCCTCTTTTATTGTCATAAAATCTGCTAAAGCCTGACATGGATGTTCTAAATCAGTAAGAGCATTAATAACTGGCTTAGTTGACCATTTTGCATACTCTTCCAAATCAGTTTGTTTAAATGTTCTTATCGCAAGAACATCGCAGTATCTACTAAGAACTCTTGCTGTATCTCTAATTGGCTCTCCTCTCCTAATTTGTGAAGTGGTAGGATTTAGGTCAACTGTGGTGCCGCCAAGTCTTGACATTGCCACTTGGAAACTAACTCTGGTACGAGTTGATGACTTATCAAAAATTAACCCTAAAACTTTTTCTTTAAGTTTTATATTTAGATCTTTATTTTTAAAGTTTTTTGCTATTTCTAGAATATGAAGAAATTCTTCACAAGAGGTATCCAAGCTTGATAAAAAATTTTTACTTGCAAGCTTGATCGGGTTTAACATCTAACTTTATACGAAAACCTAAATTCTACTATGCAGGCATTTTACTTTCTGCTAAAAGGGTTTTAAGATCCTCACCCTCAATAACTTCTTCTTGGAGAATTTTTTGAGAAATCGATTCAAGAAGAGGTAGATTATTCCTCAAAATATTAAGTGCAGTTTCGTGTGCATCATCAACCAGATCCCTAACCTCTTTGTCTATTGCTTGTGCAGTAGCATCACTAACAGATCTTCTTGGATTGTTTCCATTTCCCAAAAACTGGCCTCCACCTTGTTTGTCATAAGCAAGGGGACCAAGTATATCACTCATTCCGAATGTACCGACCATTTGTTCTGCTATATCAGTTGCTCTTTGCAAGTCATTTGAGGCTCCAGTAGTAATCTTTCCAAAAACGACCTCCTCCGCTGATCTTCCTCCAAGGAGTGTAGCTATTTGTCCTTTTAATTCCTCTTTAGAATTCAAAAATCTTTCTTCTGTTGGCAATTGAAGGGTATAACCAAGAGCACTCATACCTCTTGGGACAATTGAAATCTTTGCAACTTTTGAACCTCCAGGCATAAGATGACCAACAATAGCATGGCCGACTTCATGATAAGCAACAACTTTCTTTTCATCATCTTGCAAAACACGACTCTTCTTTTCCAAACCAGCAACAACTCTCTCTATAGCCTCACTTAAATCCTGCTGTTCTACACTTTTTCTTTTAGCTCTTGCTGCAAGTAAAGCTGCTTCATTTACCATATTAGCTAAATCAGCTCCAGCGAAACCACTTGTAGCTTGAGCAATAGAATCTAAGTCTATTGAGTCTGCAAGTTTTACCTTTTTTGTGTAGATCTCCAATATTGTTTTTCTACCTGACAAATCTGGTCTATCAACTAAAACTTGTCTATCAAATCTTCCAGGTCTTAAAAGTGCAGCATCAAGAACCTCTGGTTGGTTAGTAGCAGCAAGCACTATAACTGGCTTATCTGCAGAGGCAAATCCATCCATTTCAGTAAGAAGCTGATTTAGAGTTTGTTCTCTCTCATCATTACCACCAACTACACCCATAGATCCAGAACGGCTTTTACCAATAGCGTCCAATTCATCAATAAAAATAATACACGGAGCTTTTTTCTTTGCTTGTTCAAATAGATCCCTTACTCTTGCGGCACCTGCACCAACAAAAAGCTCAACAAATTCAGAACCTGAAATTATAAAGAAAGGAACTTCTGCTTCTCCTGCAACAGCTTTTGAAAGAAGAGTTTTACCTGTTCCTGGAGGTCCCACAAGAAGCACCCCTTTTGGTATTCGCGCACCGATATCTGTATATCTCTCAGGTTTTTTTAGGAAATCAACTATTTCCGTTAATTCGTCCTTAGCTTCATCAACTCCAGCCACATCAGCAAAAGTTACTTTGGATTCATCATCAGGTACATAAACTTTAGCTTTGCTTTTAGTGAAACTTAGTGCGCCTTGAGCTCCTCCCCCTCCCATACTTCTTCTAGCAAAAAATTGTAGAACAAGGATAAAAATCAAAGGAGGGACCACCCAACTTAAAATGGTTGAAAAGAAGTTAGGTTTCTTTGGAGGAGCAGCAGCGAATTCCACCCCTTTACTTTCTAACCTTTGAGGCAAATCCATATCAAAAATCGGAGTTGTAGCCAGAACAGAAGGAGCTCCCTCTTCAGCTCCATTTAACTCATATCTGATTTGTTCTTGGGTAATATATGCTCTCTTTACCTCTCCATCATTAACTTGATCAATAAATAAGGAGTAAGGAACCCTAGGGATTTGCATATTTTGATTAGGGAAAAGGCTACTAAATAAAAGTAGTGCTCCAACTCCTATCAAAATGATATTTACAATTCCAAATCTTCTATTAGGTTGATTATCGTCTTGTCTTATGGGCATAATTGTGGGCAATTTTGAACTTATTATAAACTAAACCAACAGTTTCCGTATCTGTATTGTTTTTTTTGGGTAAGAACCGTACGGTACTTTAACCCATATAAATTATCTTAAAAATTAATTTTTGAATGAACTCTTAACACATATATCATCACCAATCAAACTAAGTTGAGATTGGCTTAATTTGATAATTTCATGCATTTCTCCAAACTCAAAATCTCCAAGGGGATTCATACTATTTTCTCCGCCTAAAATTTTTGGAGCAATAAAAGTCACGATTTCCTGAATACAATTAGATTTAATAGCAGCAGTAGCCAATCGAGGGCCACATTCCCACAAAACTTTATTACATCCCCTTTTAGCAAGAATTTTTGAAATTAACTCTGGATTATCTGATGATACCTTTTCAACCTCAACACAGTTGGGAATCCTAGGAAGAAAACTCTCATTAGCTGTTGAAGAATCATAAATAACTAAAGTTTTTGCCTCATTACAATCCCAAAGATTTGATTTTGATGGTAAATCCAAGGTTTTTGTAAAAACAACTCGCAAAGGCTCAGGTTTTTTTGAACCTCTAGTAGTCAAAAGTGGGTTGTCTCTTCTTAATGTGTTTCCCCCAATGATTATTGCATCAAATTCTGCTCTAAAAGAATGAACTAATGACCTTGATTGATCATTAGTAATCCATTTACTTTTGCCATTTTTTAAAGCTATTCTGCCATCTATACTCATTGCCCATTTAAAAACACCAAATGCCTTTTTAGTAATATTCCTATGAATAAAAGCCTTATTAAGATCTAAGGATTCTTTTTTACATAATCCTAAGTGAACTTGTATTCCAGCTTTTTTTAGCAGCTTAATACCTTTACCAGCGACTCTTACATCAGGGTCTTCAATAGATATATAAACCTTTTTTATCCCAGAGGATATCACCCTATCTACACATGGAGGTGTTCTACCCTGGTGACAGCAAGGTTCAAGATTTACATAAATTGACCCACCTTTAGCATCTTTTTTTAAATTGTTAAAAGCCATAGCTTCAGCATGGGGCATACCAGCCTTGTAATGAAATCCTTCTGCAATAAGCTTTCCATTCTTATCAATTATCACTGCTCCAACCCTAGGGTTAGGACTAGTTGTATTTTTGCCTAAAGAAGCCAAAAAAATCGCTCTTTTCATCCATTTTAAATGAATTACATTTTTTTCAGACATCTAATCTAATAATTATCAACTGAGTGATCTCCATTCTTTAACCAGAAAAGGAGGTACAGGTAACTCTGAAAAAACACCTGGTAAAGATAATCTCAATGGTCTATTTCTATCAATATTTTGAATAAGTTCATTAAGATCAAATTCTGCAGCAGCTTGTCTTCCATCATTTGCTAATTCCATATTAAGTAATGTTTTATCATCTAAAAGCCACTTTTTTCTCCCTGATTCAACCCTTAAGTCAGTTGGATGATCAATCCTAAGATTTCCTGGATAACCTATAACCCTTAAGATCAACTTGTCTTCAAAAAGAGGTGATTTATAAGCCACTAATTGCCAAGTTTCAAAGTCTAAGTCTCTTAAGAACTCACTACTAGCATTCATTAATTCCCCGTTTACTTCTGTTTCAGCAACTTCAGCAAATACTTTTAATGGGTTAAAACTAAAGGATAGTATTAAAAGTAAAGGAAATATTCCATTAAAAAAAATATTTTTATTTAATTTTGTAATTTTCTTCATTTTCAGAATCCATAAGGGCATCTAGTGTTACAGCTGTTCTTACAATAGCTTGATATCTTTTGATTATTTTACGATTTTTTTCTATAACTCGAGATAAGTGCAAAGTGTCTTTTTCAGAATAGCTAGAAGTTAAATCACTAGAATCTTCTTCAATAAACTCAAACTCACTATCTTTATTAATTAGAGTTAACAATAAATCATGCAATCTCTTTCTCCTTTCAGCCAATTGATTTATTATAAAAGCTCTAACAATCATAAGATAAATTAATAAAACATTCAAATAGATAAGTTTCTATTAATAAAATATTCATGACTGAAAAAAAAAGAAAAATTCATGTAATAGGAATTAATTCTTATAAATTTGAAGATTTACCCCTCAAATTACAAAATCTATTTCTAGAGACAGTTTCTATTGCAGTTCCTAATTCATATTTTGAAAAAATTAAATCATGGAGTCAGAAAAATTTAGAAAAAAAGAAATCATTTTTTGCAAGCAAAAGTAATAAAGAATTGATTAAATGGCTTAAATCTCAAAAAAGTGATGTAATTTTAATTTCAAGAGGAGATCCTCTCTGGTTTGGAATTGGGAGAATACTTCTAGAAAATTTTTCAAAAGATGAACTAAGTTTTTACCCTTCAAATACTTGCATTCAAATAGCATCTAGTAAGTTAAAGATCCCTTGGCAAGATACTGTTAATGTAAGTATTCATGGCAGAGATTCGACAAGGTTAGTTGAGGCTCTTAAACCAAGGCCGTCAAGTTTGGCAATTATTACAGATTCACACAACAAAAGTTTAGAACTAATAAAAAAACATTTATCAGAATTAAATCTTATTGACTTCTATGATTTTTGGCTCTGTGAAGAGGTAGGCTTCGACAATGAAAATATACGCAAATTAAATCTTCAAGAGTCATTACCCTCTGATATATCAAGTTTAAATATTGTTGTTCTTACAAAAACAAAGAAAGCTTTTTCAAATAATAATATCCCTCTTTTCGGAATCAATGACAGTATTTTTAAAACTTATGATGATAGACCAAATTTATTAACTAAAAGGGAAGTTCGCGTTCAAATCTTGGCTGATTTAGAGCTCCCGAAAAATGGTGTCATTTGGGATATAGGAGCAGGTTGTGGATCAATTGGTTTAGAGGCATTAAAATTAAGGCCTTATTTAGACTTGTTTTGTATCGATAAAAGGATTGGTTCAAAAACATTAATACAGGAAAACTCTAGAAGACTTGGAGTCAAACCAAAATTTATTTTTGAGGAAGATATAAGTAATATTTTTAATAAGTTAGATTTCAACTCTATTAAAAAACCTAACAGATTAGTAATTGGAGGTTGCAATAAAAAGACAAAACTTCTAATAATTAACACTCTTGCTCAAGTTATGAATATTGGAGATATCATCGTTATCCCTATAATAGACATTCAATCTTTAGAAGAATTGAAAGAACGATTAGAAGATAAAAATTTCAAAACAAATTTAAGTTTAATACAGACTTACAAAAGTTTAACTATCTCAGATGGGATAAGATTTGAGCCCAATAATCCTGTTTTTCTATTAAAAGGGAAGAAATCAATTTAAATAATTGTTATTTATTAGGTTTAGCTACATGGGGTAATCCCCAACCTAGTTTATTTCTTAAAACTTGGAAAAATTCATGATCTTCAAGTCTAATAAACTTTACTGAATGTCTACTTTTTCTTATTAAAACTCTATCTTCAGGCCAAACATAACAACCAGCATTTCCATCAACAACCATTACTAGTCTTTCAGGAGTTGCGGGGAAAACAGTTACTGGTTCTGAATCATTAAAGACAAGCGCCCTTGATGCTAAGGAATGAGGAGCAATTGGCGTTAATTGCACGACTGGACAATCTGGTGTAATAACTGGTCCTCCAGCACTCAAAGAATATGCAGTAGAACCAGTTGGAGTAGATAAAATTACTCCATCAGCTGAAATATCAACAGGAGCATGTCTCCCTATAGAAATCTCAAAATGACACATACTTGTAAGAGGTTCTCTGTGAAGAGCCATCTCATTAAGGCAAAGTGATTCCCATCGCCTTTGATCATTCCTCATTACACTTATGATAAAGCAGGTTCTTTCTTCAATTTCCCAATTTCCGGTTATTATTCGATCAATAGCTTCCTCTAAGTTAGATAAATAAGCTTCAGCAAGAAATCCTAAATGACCCGTATTTATTGTAAGGATTGGAATTTTAGCGGGTGCCGTTTGCCTTGCAGCAGAAAGCACAGTTCCATCACCGCCAAGAACAATAGCAAACTCGATTGACGAATCAAAACCTTCAGGAACACAATTTGCATATCCCAATGGGCGCACGTGTTGATCAGGATTAGCGAAACCAACCATGCCACCAGAACTACTTACCCTTACAACTTGGAAATTGGATTTTTCCAATTTTTTTTGTACAGAAGTTGCAGTTTGAACAGCTAGTTCTTTTCCGTCATTAACGATTAGTCCTGCTTTACGTACCAATCAAAAAAATAAAACTAGTATTATTTTAAACTAATTAGTTGGACAATCCTAATATAAAGCTCATTTCTATTAGAACTGCTCTAAAAATCTAATATCATTTGTGTAAAATTTTCTGATGTCGTCAATCTGGTGTCTCACCATACAAAATCTTTCAACTCCTAATCCAGCTGCAAATCCAGTCCATTTCTCAGAATCTATGCCTAATTTTTCTAAGACCTTCGGATCAACCATGCCACAGCCCATTACTTCTAACCATTTACCCTTCCATTGTACATCTACTTCTGCTGAAGGTTCTGTAAAGGGGAAATAACTAGCTCTAAATCTTACAGGAATATCTCCAAAAAAAGTCTTTAAAAATGTGAGAACTGTTCCTCTTAAATGACTAAAGTTAATATCTTGATCGATACATAAAACTTCAACCTGATTAAATACAGGAGAATGAGTTGCATCTACTGCATCTCTCCTATACACCCTACCTGGGGCAATAATTCTTACTGGAGGTGGATTTTTCTCTAGGTACCTTATCTGCACAGGAGAAGTATGGGTCCTTAAAAGTTGGTTTTCATCTAAGTAGAAGGTATCCTGCATATCTCTTGCAGGATGATTTTTTGGTATATTGAGGGACTCAAAATTATAAAAATCAGTTTCTATTTCAGGACCACTTTCAACTGAATATCCTAAACCACAAAAAATATCTATTATTTCATCTTGTGTTGAAATTAGAGGATGTTTATTTCCAGGGGGGGTTCCAATTGAGGGGATAGTTACATCAATTTTTTCTATTCTGATCTTTTTGTCTAAGGCTTCACTATTAAGTTGATTTTTTCTTTCAGTTATTAATTTTTGCAAATTTATCTTTATTAGATTTGCCTTCTGGCCAACAATTGGTCTATCAGTAGCAGATAATTGACCCATTGTTTTTAAGATAATTGACAATTCTCCTTTTTTTCCAAGCAAGGAAACTCTTAATTGATCAATCTCTTCATGGGTATTAACATTGTCTATATTAATTTTTGCTTTTCGAGAAAGATTATTTAATTTTTCCTCAATTTGACTTAATGATTCAATCTGACTCACTGATATAGTAAAAATAAGTATTGCCTTATCTTACTTAAATATCGTCCATAAATAAAATTTATTGATTAATGAACCCATTAAATATATTAATTAGTAACGATGATGGTGTTTTTGCAGCAGGGATAAGAGCTTTAGCAAAATCAGCGCAAAAAAGAGGACATAAGGTAAAAGTAGTATGTCCTGATCAAGAAAGATCAGCTACTGGTCATGGTCTGACTTTACAATCCCCATTAAGAGTTGAAAGAGCGGACGAATTATTTGAGGAAGGAATTGAAGCATGGGGATGTTCAGGAACTCCCGCTGATTGCGTCAAATTAGCACTATCTGAACTCTTGGATAATAAACCTGATCTAGTTCTATCTGGAATAAATCACGGGCCTAATTTAGGAACAGATATTTTTTGTTCAGGCACAGTCGCTGCAGCCATGGAAGGCACATTAGAAAATGTTCCCTCCATGGCAATAAGTGTTGCTAGTTTTAAATGGAAGAATTTTGAATTTGCTGGAGAAATTGCAATGAATATTGCCGAACAAGCAATTAACGATAGTTGGCCAGCTTCACTTCTATTAAACTTGAATATACCTCCTTGTGAGAAAAGCCAAATAAAAGAATTATCCTGGACAAGATTATCGGTAAGAAAATATAAAAATCAATTTTCCAAAAGAGAAGATCCAAGAGGAGACGATTATTATTGGTTAGCAGGTGAGGTGGTTTTAGATCTTAAATCAAAAGGTTATGGTCCTAAGAATTGGCCTAGTGATGTATCTCAAATACAAGATAATAAAATATCGCTTACACCTGTAGAACCAGATTTATTTTGGAGGGGTAATTTAGAAGACTTACCTAAAATTAATAATTTATTTGTAAATCCTTCTTAACAGCCATAAAGAAAAGCAAAGTCCAAAAAAATGAGAAGCAATAACTTGTGTGTTACTGAGAACTGATAATATTTCAAGTCCAGTAATTGGAATATCAGATGTCGCTGTTATCAATTGCCCAGTCGTCTGAGAGGATGCCTGTATAAATAGAGCGCCCATAAGAGCTTGATATCCAATTAATCCAAACAAAATTCCTAATAAATCAACTATCAGACCTCTTTTTATTAATTTACTAGTTTGTCCTCTTGACGGTCTTGCGTTACTTGCAATTGCTCTTCCAGTTCTAACTATTAACCAACCTTGCCAAAGACTAAAAAGTAGTAAAATCAAGGATATTGTTGTAAGTGATAGACCAGGCGCCAAGCCAAGCTGTCCTTCACTATTATTTACAACATTTGAAAAAAGCAAAACAGCTGCAACAACAACACCTAAAATGGATTGAACCCAAAAGCGTATCCATCCAATGCGTCGCATTCCAAATGAAAGGGACTGAAAATCAATTTTGTCAGACATTCATTTGATTGAATAAACTATTATCTATTCAAATTTGCCATCAAAATCATAAAATTGCACGTAATCTTTTGATCTCTTTAATATCGCCATCTGAAGTTAACAGCCCTACTTCAATAGCTATTGGAAGTTTTGATGGTCTTCATGCTGGCCACAGAAAATTAATAAAAAGTGTAGTTGAAGAAAATCAATATACCCCAACAATCGCGAGCTTCTGGCCTCATCCTAGAGAAGTTTTATACAAAGAATCGCGTCTTAGACTTGATCTTCCTTATGAAAAACTTCCTATTCTTGAAGATCTTGGGATTGAACAATTAGTTCTGATTCCTTTTGATAAGGAACTATCCAAATTAAGTGCAGAAATATTTATAAGAGATATTTTGATAAATCAATTACAAGCAAAAAACATTTCTGTAGGTGCTAATTTTAAATTTGGTTTTAGAAGAAGTGGAGACATAAATACTATTAAAAATACTATTAAAGGTACAAACATAAAATTAAAAATTAATTCAATTTTAGAAGATAAAGAAGGTAGAATCAGCAGCAGCAGAATAAGAGATTTATTAGAGAAAAGTGACCTTAAAAATGCTTTCAAATTGCTTAATAGACCTTATAGTTTTAATGGAAAGGTTGTTAAAGGTAAAGGGATTGGGAAAAGTATAGGATGGCCAACGGCAAATCTTGAAATAGATGGCAGAAAATTTTTACCTGGAGAAGGAGTCTACGCGGCTTGGACAATTTTGGAAAATTCCAACCAAAAAATTGAATCTGTTATGAATCTTGGCTTTCAACCAACAATAAATCCATTATTGCCATCTGCCGTTGAAGTTCATTTAATCAATAAAGATATCGATTTATATGGATTAAATCTATCTGTAGAGCCAGTTGAAAAGCTTAGATCACAAATCCAGTTTGATAATATAAACCAACTTTCTAATCAAATTAAAAAAGATAGAGATAATGCTCTAAGAATTTTAAAAAAAAACAAAAAATAAGTTTTAAATGTTTAACTCTAATACTCCAAACGCTGAAGATTTAAGAATTCATCAAATTATTGATGCAAATCTAGACAGGGCTAGAGAAGGATTAAGAGTACTAGAGGATTGGGCCAGATTTGGCCTAGGCAAAGAAAAAGTTGTTGAAAGGATTAAAAATTTTAGACAGATTTTAGGTAAAAATCATTTAGAAGTTTATAAACAATCTAGGAATCATATTGAAGACAAATGTAAAGGATTGACTCATCAAGAGCAAATCAACCGGAAAACCTCAGAGCAAATTATAAGTTCTAATTCAGCTAGAGTTCAAGAAGCATTAAGAGTTATAGAAGAATTCTCAAGAATACATAATAATAAGCTTTCAAAAATAGCTTCGGAAATTAGATATGAAATTTATAGTATTGAAATCGACTTATTAAGCCTAAATAATTCTAAGAAGTCAGAGGAAATATTAAAAGAAAATAACTTATATGTAATCACGGACCAAAAGGACAATTTGTTAGAAGTAATTGAAGAGATTTTAATTGCGGGAGTAAGAATCATTCAGCTTAGATTTAAAACGGGAACTGATAAAGATCATCTTCAAGAAGCAATTCAGATTAAAAATTTATGTAAAAGATATAATTCCTTGTTTATAGTTAACGACAGAGTTGATATAGCTCTAGCATCTAAAGCAGATGGTGTGCATCTTGGACAAGATGATTTAGACTTAAAAACAGCCAGAAAATTATTAGGATATTCAAAAATTATAGGTATAAGCGCAAATAATGAAATTGATATTTCTAATGCTCTAAAGGAGGGTTGCGACTATATAGGAATAGGACCAGTATTTGAAACTACAACAAAAAAGGGCAAAAAGCCTATAGGCATTGAAAAGATTAAAAAATTAACAAAAGATTTAAGTATTCCATGGTTTGCTATTGGAGGAATCAAGTCAAATAATATTTCGTATTTAAAAAGAAATGGGTTTAAAAAAATTGCCTTAGTTTCGCAACTAATGAATTCTGAAGATCCTAAAGAAGACGCTATTATGATTTTAAAAGAATTGTCTAATGAAAATTAAAGTAAATGGTGAAGAAAAAAAAATAGAACTTGATCAAGAAAATGCTCTACTATCAACAGCTCTAAATTTAATGGGATATAAACCCAACACAATTGTCGTAGAATTAAATAATTTAATTATCAATTCAATAAAATGGGAAAAAGTGAAACTTAAAGATGGTGATAATTTAGAAATCGTTTCGATAGTTGGTGGTGGTTAAAAGATAAAATTCTTGCATATTAAAATCTTCATAATTTTTTAAGTTTAGGCTTGAAACAATAACTAAATTTTTACTTTTTTCGTTTTATATTCTTAATACTTAAATAGAAAAATGAAAGAAAAAAATAATAATTACTCAAGATCTTTGAAATGGGAGCAAAATGGGGAGCTAGCTCAAAAAGATCTTTCTGAGTTAATTGAAAGATTAAAAAATGTAGAATGTGAAAATACTTCATCTGAGCTGTCTAGATTAGGTACAAAATCAAACATAAAAGATTAAATTTGTTACTTAGATCTTGTCTTTATCAAAATTTGTACCAAATTTAAGTTACTGAATATAAAAATAAATGCCGAAAAGGTTTCCAGAGTGGGTAAACACAGAAGTTATCATAAAAGCAATCAAAATGAGAGAAGAAGGAATGCTTTCAAAACAACTTAATTTATGGATAGAAAACCTATTAGAAATAGAAAAAAAGTAATTATTTATGAAATACTTTTAATAATTCTCAAAGCCGCCATTGCTGCTCCGTAACCATTATCTATATTCATAACTGCAATACCTGGAGAACAGCTAGACAACATACTATTTAAAGCAGTTTCTCCATCCTTGCTAACGCCGTAGCCGACTGAGACAGGTACTGCAATTATAGGTTGTGCCAACAATCCGCCCACAACCGTTGCCAATGCTCCTTCCATTCCAGCACAAACTATTAATACATCATATTTATTAATTTCTTCTAACCGACTCATTAATCGATGAAGTCCAGCTACTCCAACATCTATAAAAGATTGACAATTCACTCCATAAATTTCAAGCGCTAATTGTGCTTCAAGAGTTACGGCCAAATCGCTTGAGCCGCCAGAAATTATGGCAACCTTTTTATTCGTATTTACTTTATTCAAATTTTTCCCAATTGTTAGGCAATTTGCCTCTTCATAGAATCGTGCATCATCATACAAATCTGTAAGATAATTTGCTTTTTCACTATTAATCCTAGTAATGAAAACAACCTCATTTTTACTTAATACATTTTTAGATAATCTCTCTAATTGATCAATACTCTTATCCTGCCCCCAAATAGCCTCAATGAGGCCAAGCCTATCTCTTCTTTGAAAATCAAACTTGATATCAAAATTCATCTTTGCTTATCTAATTCTCCCTCATAAATTAATTCAAAAGGATTTTCGCCTACATTTAGAGCAGCTTTAACATTATCTTCAAATTTTTGTTGAACTACATTTACTTCTGACATTGGTATGCTTTTCCATAATTTCTTACTTTTCCAATTTACTAATATTAAAGCTTCTTCTTTTTCTTTATCCCAAAATAATTGTCTTCCCAAAAAACCATCTTGAGAAGATAACCATGGCTCCCATATTTCTTTTTCAGCATTTAACCAAGCTGCTTTTACATCGGCAGGAACCTTAAGTCTTAATTCCTCAATGACCATTTCACTTTGATAAATATCCATTGTAAGAGCTTTTAAATTGGGGATATCAGATTGAAAAATTAAAACCACTAAGCAAATCAATAATAAACAAAAACTTTGAAATTTTTTTTTCAAATTTAAATTAAATATCATTTTTTCTCAAGTAGAACTACTGAATGGCAACTTATTCCCTCTTCTCTCCCTTCTGGACCCAATTTTTCATTCGTGGTTGCTTTAATCCCAATTAAATTTTCATCAATATTTAAGATTTCAGAAATGTTTTTTTTCATTAATTTAATATGTGGCATAATTTTTGGCCTTTCAGCAACCAGAACACTATCAATATTATTTATTTCCCAACCATCTTGTCTTATCAAGTCAATTACTTTTGATAACAAAAACAAGCTATCAGCATTTTTCCATTTTTCATCTGTTGGGGGGAAATACTTTCCTATGTCGCCCAACGAAAGTGCTCCCAATAATGCATCCATTATTGAGTGGCTTAAAACATCAGCATCACTATGACCATCCAATCCTAAATTTTCAGGATGAGGCAATTTTACACCTCCAATAATTAAATCTCTATCCTCTACTAGTCTGTGAATATCGTATCCATTGCCTATTCTAAATTTCATGAATTGATTATTTTCTTTTATTATTCTCTTACTTTGTGGGGATTTTTTGTAGTTTTCAATTGAAATTAAGTCACTTCTTCTCTCCAACGTTCTTTCAAAACTTTTTCTTCTTCTCCATGATTTAATCTCTTCATGATTACCGCTCACTAGGATATCTGGCACTTTCATGTCTTTAAAAGTTAATGGCCTCGTGTATTGAGGATATTCTAATAAAGAAGAATTATGACTCTCATCGACTAATGAGTCTGGATCACCAAGAGTTCCTGGTAATAACCTAGTCAAACCGTTAATTATTGATATAGCAGGTATTTCACCTCCAGAAAGTACATAATCGCCTATCGATATCTCTTCATCAGCTAAGCATCTAATCCTTTCATCAAAACCTTCATATTGACCACAAATAATTATTATTTGATCCAAAGTGGACCATCTCGCAAGATCCTTTTGCTTTAGGACTTTACCCTGTGGGGTCATCAGCAAAGTTTTACTTTTGGGTAATTTTCTTATTGATTCATATGCCTTATAAATTGGTTCAGGTTTTAACACCATACCTGCTCCTCCTCCATAAGGCTTATCGTCTACTTGTCTGTAAGAACCTTCTCCATATTCTCTCAAATCATATAAATTTAAATCGATCAAATTCTTATCTAGAGCTTTTGTTATGACCCCTAAATTATTAATTAATTCAAAAGCTTTAGGGAACAATGTAATTACATCAAAATTAAAACCACTCATTTAGAAATCTTCCTCATAACCAAATTCAATTAACCTTGATTCTTTTTTTCTCCAATTTGGAACAACTTTAACAAACAACTCTAGGTGAACTGGACCATCAATTAATTTTGCCATATTTGATCTTGCTGACTGACCAATCATTTTTAACATTGAACCTTTCTTTCCAATAAGAATGCCTTTTTGAGTTGATCTTTCAACAATAATAGTAGCCAAAATAGCTGTAAAAACTTTGCCATTTTTTCTTTTCATTTCCTCTCTCTTTTCTATCTTTACTGCGACACTATGAGGTACCTCTTCTCTTGTATTCTTTAATACCTGCTCTCTTACTAAATCAGATAATATATTATCTAATGGCTGGTCGCAAATCGTCTCTTCGCCATAAAGTTTTGGTCCCTCTGGGAGAAAATTAAGTGCCATATCGACTAGTTCAGAACATCCCTCTCCTTGAGAGGCACTTACAATTTGAAAGTTTCTACTTATTCCAAAAAATCTTCTATATTGATTTAATCGTAAATTCCTCAATTCTTCATTAACCAAATCCCACTTATTCAATGCCACAATAAACTCAGTTTTATTTGCGCTTAGAAAGTTCAAAATATATTCATCACCTCTACCAGGTTCTTCACTTGAATCAACTACAAAAACTACCACATCAACTCCATTAATTGCAGATTTTGCGTTTTTTACTAATATCTCTCCAAGTCGATGATGAGGTTTATGAACACCTGGAGTATCAACAAAAATTATTTGCCCATTTTCTGTAGTAAGTATTCCTTTTAATTTATTTCTAGTAGTTTGCGCTATTGGAGAAGTAATTGTTATTTTTTCTCCAATCAATTTATTTATTAAAGTAGATTTACCGACATTTGGCCTTCCTAGTAAAGTTACAAACCCAGATCTATAATTGGACAAAGACTTTTAATGCATCAATAATAAAATTCTGATCAAAAATGGAAAAAAAAACCATAAATTTAAAAGAAGCTTCTTTCACGCAAGCAATAAACATATCCGCACAATGGTGCAAGGAGTGGGGTGAAGATTTACTCAGCGAAGAAGTTTTAGCAGATAGAATCGCAGAGCTAACTAAAACAAGAAATGGACTTAGAGGATTTTTTGCATATGCTTTATCAGATAAAAATTGTTTTTTATTAGATAAACTTCCTTTTTCACTAATTTACAAATTGAACGAAGGGGGTGAAGCTGTAACAGACATAGTAGTAAAAAATTTAATAATGAGTTCCGCTCAAATTATTATTCATCGAAGAGATAATAATGATGAATATGAGATAGCATCGGAAAATATTTCAGATAGATGTAAGGCTATTTTAAAAATGCTAGAAACTAAGTCAGTTACAAAGTCTGTCAATCAAGTCCTTATAGAATTAGATAATATGGGCAATAGTTTTGATAATTCAGTAAAATACGACTCAGAGCAAAAGGAATTCATAAAAAAACAAATTCTTGATATTGCCCAATAAAAAAGCGTAGAAACAAGTCCACGCTTTTGATTAGTTTTTATGTAATGTGTTTAGTCTCTTCTTCCACCACCTTGAAGTGCAATCATTAATCTCAGTATAAAAACGAAAAGATTAATATAAGTTAGATACATACCTAAAGCCCCTGCAAGGTATTGATCATCATTGTATCTTCTTGGCATTGTATAGAAATCAACGAAAGACATTGCAACAAACAGGACAGTTCCAAATCCTGCAATTATCAATTCGAGTCCTGAACCTCCAAAAACTCCAGGAGCAAAGAATCCTCCAATTAATTGGACAAACATTGCTATTAGCAGTCCTATCAATCCAAGACCAACAACCCCACTTAGTGCTTGACCAACGCTATCACTCATTCTTTGGCCAGTGTAAGAGGCAATAACAAAAGTTATACCAGTAGCTAAGGCAGCTGTTCCAACCGAACCGATACCAATCGTTCCTATTGCTAAAGCAACTATTCCACTTAAGGTGAATCCAGTTAACAAACTAAATCCTGTCAACAAGGGCAAGGCCTTCGCATTATTTGCATTATTTGCAGCACTTGTAGCTATAAAAAACAAAATCAATTCTGCAATTAATGCAACTATTGAAAGAGGCTGGAAAAGACCAGGATTTGTTGCTATGAGTGAGACACCTGCTAAAACGCCTAAAGAAGTTAGAACCATACCTCCACCTACATAAGGTAAAGCTTTTTGAACAACATTAGGTCCAACAATTGAACTACTTTGTGCTTCACGAATAGCTTGATTAAAATTACTACTTGCTGGCATTTTTTTTATTAATTATGAGCTTATTCTACTTGATTTTTAAAATTTCAGGGTACGGATCTCCAGAGTTATAAATTTATTGATAAGCCTCAATAATTTTCTGAACTAAAGGATGACGAACTACATCTTCTATATTTAAATAACAAAATTTTATACCTTCAGTTTCAGAGAAAATTCTCGATGCTTCAATGAGGCCGCTTTCCTGATCTTTTTTTAAATCAATTTGTGTAATATCCCCGTTTACAACCATTTTTGATCTCTCTCCTAATCTGGTCAAAAACATTCTCATTTGAGAGCAAGTAGTATTTTGTGCTTCATCCAAGATAATCAAAGAATTATCTAGAGTTCTTCCTCTCATAAATGCCAAAGGAGCAACTTCAATTATTCCCTTATCAATTAACGAATTTGTTCTATCAAACCCGAAAATACTATGTAAAGAATCAAATAATGGTCTTAAATATGGATCTACTTTTTGTTGCAAATCACCAGGAAGAAATCCCAAACTTTCACCAGCTTCTACAGCTGGTCTGGTTAAAACAATTTTTTCAATTTTTTTCTCGTTCAATAGCCTTGCCGCGCAAACAGTTGCTAAAAATGTCTTACCAGTTCCAGCTGGGCCAATTGCGAAAGTAAGATCAAAGTTTTCAATTGATTCAACATATTCTTTTTGCCTTACAGTTCTTGGTCTTAAATATCTTCCTTCTTTTGAACGCGCAAGAATTTTTTTTCCAAGTTCAGCATGTGAAGACGATTCGCCCATATTTAAAGAACTCAAAGCCGCTTTAAGATCTACCTCTGGGACTTCTAACCCTTGTTCCCAAATTGGTCTTGTTAATTCCACTAATGCTGAGGCTCTCTCAATTTTAGATATGACACCATTCATCTCAAGTTGTAAGCCTCTTATAGTTAAAGAAACTCCTGTAAGAGACTCAAATTTTTTTAAAAAAGAATTGCCAGGTCCAGATAACGCTGTAGCGGCATCAGAGCTTGGCAAATCTATTGTGAAGTGACCAGTTTTGGAAACTTCCTTCATCTAGTTATTGAATAAGAATAAAAATGTATCAAATCACTAGCTTTCAGCTTCATTACTCTCGCTTTCAGCTTTACTACTATCATTTTCTTCGTCTTTAGTTTTAGCCTTGGCTAATTTTTCCTTTTCTAACTTTGCTTTACCTATTGCTATGGAGGGTCTTTCTGTTTTTTCTATTAACCCTCCCTTTTCTAATAAAGTTCTCACAACATCAGTCGGCTGAGCACCCTGAGTAAGTCTTGTTCTTAAAGCTTCTGTATCAAGCCTGGTTTCCTTAGTTCTTGGATTATAAAAACCTAGTTCTTGTAGAGGTCTACCGTCTCTTCTGGAAGTACTATTGCATGCAACAATTCTGAAACTTGCCTCTTTTTTCTTTCCAAAGCGCTTAAGGCGCAATTTAATCATCTTTAAATTAATGTGTTTTTAATAATAGTATCATTTAAAGGTAAAAATATAGAAACTATAAATCTGCAAAACCTTTTTTCTTTTTATTATTTTTTTGTTTTTTCAAAGGTTTATTACCACTCATCCCTCCCATTCCTGGCATCCCTCCCATTCCTGGCATCCCTCCCATTCCTGGCATCCCTCCATTCGACATTTGTTTCATAAAGCCTCTCATTCTCTGAAAATCAGCTAATACTTTATCTACATCTTTTGCTTCATAACCGCTACCCTGAGCGATTCTTTGTCTTCTTGAAGGCTGAGCAGCAAGAACCTCAGGTTTTTGTTTTTCCTCGAGAGTCATTGAAGAAATCATAGATTCTATTCTCTTAAGTTGATCTTCTCCATCTTTTATCATCCCATCATCGATTTTATTCATTCCAGGAATCAATTTAATCAATCCACCAAGTGATCCCATCCTTTTAATTAATCTCATTTGCTTAACAAAATCATTAAAATCAAAAGTCGCTTCTTGAAGTTTCTTTTGCATCGATTCTGCGTCAGCAAGTTCAACTTCTTTTTGGGCTTTTTCTACAAGTGTCAATACATCACCCATTCCTAAAATTCTGCTAGCCATTCTCTCTGGATGGAATGGTTGCAATGCTTCTATTTTTTCTCCTACACCTATAAATTTGATTGGTTTACCACTTATTTTTCTTATTGATAAAGCAGCGCCTCCCCTAGAGTCTCCATCCAACTTAGTTAATATCGCCCCTGAAATTCCCACTTTTTCATGAAATGACTTTGTTAAGTCCGCAGCTTCTTGCCCAATCATTGAATCAACAACAAGCAAAACTTCATCAGGATTCGAAACTTCTTTTATTCGAACCATTTCACTCATCATGGAATCATCAATTTGTAATCTTCCTGCGGTGTCAATAATTATCGAATTAAAATTATTTTCTCTAGCAAAATTCAATGCTTCCTTTGCTATCTCTTCTGGTTTGCTATTTTTTTCTTTAGCTGAAAAAACTTCTAATTCATATTGACTTCCTAAAGTTTTGAGCTGCTCTACAGCTGCTGGTCGATAAATATCTGCAGCAACTAAAAGAACTTTTTTATCTTTTTCCTTTAAATAAAGACCTAATTTTCCAGTTGCAGTTGTTTTACCCGCCCCCTGAAGTCCAGCCATTAAAATTACTGTAGGACTATTTTCATTTTCGTTTAATGGAGAATTTTCGTTCCCCATGATGTTAATCAATTCTTTATTTACAACTTCTATAAATTTTTGACCTGGGTTTACACCCCTAACTACTTCTTCTCCAACAGCTTTATCTTTGACATCTGATATAAACTCTTTGACTACAGACAAACTAACATCTGCATCAAGGAGAGCTCTTTTTACCTGATTCAAGGCGTCGTTAATATTATTTTCACTAATTTTTGCTTCGCCTCTTAAACTTTTTACTGCGTCTTCAAAGCGTGATGAGAGTTCATCAAACATTTTTTAAAAGTAATTTCAATTATTATAGATGATCTTGAAGTTTGTAATTACAAGCCACTAACGAAATCTACCAATTTCCATGATTTATTTGAAAAACCCAAAATATATTTAACTTTAAGGGGAGTCAATGATGTTTCATTAACAAATTCTCCAGAATTCTTAACTATTCTCTCTAAATAATTTAATTCAGCTAAAACAACTATCCGTGATGAAGTTTGCGATTCAAAATCAATCTTACGTATTTGGGAATTAATTTCCTTATAAATTCCCTTCTTGATATCGTTCTGTCTTTCTTCGATTGTTCGATTAATCAGACCCTTACTAACAATCTTAGAAAGATTGATTTCACTCTTTCCCGCCAAGAAATTACTTTTACTTAAAAGCCATCCATTAATTAAATTCCTTATGTCTTCTAAAGAAGGTGAAGGGGTGTTAAGTGGTTTTAATTCAAAAGAAATAATTGAAGTAGATCTATCAGGAATAGAATTCAATTTGCTTGAAGGATTTTTTTTTATTTCTTGAATAATATCTTTCTCACTAAGCTTTTGATTTTCATCTATGGCAAATAAAGGTTTTTCAGCAATAGCTTTATCCTGAATTGATTTTTTAAAGTTATTTCTTAAAAATCCAATACCAATACCAAATGCAAATAAGATCAAAAAAGCATAAATATAAATTAAATAAGGTGACCTATTAATAATCTCTTTATCCTTCAAAAACTCCCCAAAACTAAACTTTAATTCAGCAATTTTTTCAATTACAAAATTATAAAATTCAATTGGTTTTTTCTTAAAGTATTCCTCATTGAATTCGTTATCTTTAATCTCAACCTTTTCATAATCTTGTTTTATGCCACCAGGCCAAGGTAATCTCCTTTCATCAATATTGCCTAATAATTTATCAAAACCCTCAGTTGTTTTAGAAGAAGATTCCTTCTCGATTTGTGGATTCTGAAGATTTGATCTAATTGCAATTTTATTTGATTTCTTTTCTATTTTTTCAATAAAATCTTGTATTTCCCTATCTTCAAACCAAGAATCTAAATCCACATCTTTTAAGTCAATATCTCTATATCCAACTAAAACGTCGTTCTCTAACCAATTTTTACAGAAAATACAAATTGCTTCTAACTTATTTCCAGGATAATTATTAAGCCAATCTCGTAAATTTTCATCAGAGCTACTTGAAAACCTTGCAGAGGCCTGGTCAACATCAGCTAATAGTAAATCTAAACAACCAACTAAAGGCATTGAATCAAGACCGGATAAGTTTAGTTTCTTTAAAATCTTCCTCGCTTCAAATAATTTTTCCGGCTTTCTTCTGGCGAAACCAATCGCTGTCAAGGATAGAAAAGCTAAGAATCCTGCTTCTAATGATCCTCTTTTTTGTAATTCAAGAAACAAATCAATCTGTTCTTGCACTGTCAAAAATGGCTTAATTTGTTGAAAAAAAGCTTCGAACTCTTGCTGATTTAAATAATATTTATATTCAGATTTATTATTTCCTTCCAAACCACCTCTTTTGGTTATTAGATTTTCCAACATGATTAAGCCTTTTTTATGAGACTCTTGATCATTTAGATCCCTACTTAGTAGATCAAGGATTCTGTAAGGAAGCAGAGAAACTAAGTCCTCTTCAAGTTCTTTTCTTATATCCCCGAGCTTTCCCATCCTTTGTAGAAGTTGTATACCTTCATGTAAAAATTCTGCCGCATTTGAGTAGGATCTAAGCTGTTGTTCTTGAATTGCAGAATCTCTAGCTGTTAAAGCAGCTAATAATGTTAAATCAGCTTCTCTACTACTTCCTAAAGCTGGAGTTTGCGGGGGTTGCAATGCTTTTCTCGTAATTTTAAAAGCTTCTTTTGGTGAACCTGATTCCCAAAGAAGTATTAATCCTGCTACTTCTCTATTTGAGGAAAAATCCAATCCAGAATTACCATTTAATAACAAATTTTCGTACTCTCTTCTGTTTTCTGGATCTGTAAGTAAATCTGCAGTGAGGCGAAGCAGCTCAGATCTTTGGGTTAAAACTTCATAAGTAAAACCTTCATCAGGTGTTTTATCTAACCGCAATTGAAACGCCCTTAATATTTCCTCAGAAGTTGCTGAGGGGCTTACGCCAATTAAACGAAAATGGTCTAAAGGAAGTTCCAAACAAATATCCTATTGAAAATTCATAGACAAATTTTATCAAGTTAAAAAATTTTTTCACATGGTCTTACAGAGTTATTAAAAAAAATCATGAAAATCGCCCATCACGGCTTAGAATGTTAACAAATCAAAACTTCGTTAAGGTATTTTTCTTGGAAACACACGTAGAGAGAATCTCAAATCTTCAAGACACAAAAAAAGCCGAATTAGATCGAGAAACCGGATTATTCCTTTATGAAGACATGACGCTTGGTCGTAGGTTTGAAGATAAGTGTGCAGAAATGTATTACAGGGGAAAAATGTTTGGTTTCGTTCATTTATACAACGGTCAAGAGGCTATAAGTACGGGAGTAATTGGCGCCATGAGAAAGAAACATGATTGGTTTTGTAGTACCTATCGCGATCATGTTCATGCACTAAGTGCGGGTGTTCCCTCATTTGAAGTAATGAGTGAACTTTTTGGTAAATCTACTGGTTGTAGCAAAGGCCGAGGTGGATCCATGCACTTATTTTCAAGAGAGCATCACCTACTCGGAGGATATGCATTTATTGGAGAGGGAATTCCAGTTGCCTTGGGGGCAGCCTTTTCAAGTAAATACAAAAAGGAAGTTGCTGGCAATACTAATAGTGATTCCGTAACTGCAGCATTCTTTGGGGATGGGACTTGCAATAACGGGCAGTTTTTTGAATGCTTAAATATGGCCCAGTTGTGGAAATTACCCATAATTTTTGTTGTTGAAAATAATAAATGGGCTATTGGTATGGCTCATGATAGAGCTACAAGTAATCCTGAAATCTGGAGAAAAGCGTCTGCTTTTGGTATGCACGGCGAGGAAGTTGATGGAATGGATGTATTAGCAGTAAGGGGAGCAGCACAAAGAGCAATTGAGCGCGCTAGAGCAGGAGAAGGCCCCACACTTTTAGAATGTTTAACTTATAGATTTAGAGGGCATTCACTCGCAGATCCAGATGAATTGAGATCTGAAAAAGAGAAAGAGTTTTGGGGAAAAAGAGATCCTATTAAAAAATTGGCCAAAGAAATTATTGACGGTAAATTCGCTACTGAAGAAGAATTAAAAATTATTGAAAAGAAAATTGATGCTGAGATATCGGAGTCAGTTAAAAATGCTATTGAAGCACCTGAACCCCCTTCAGAAGAATTAACTAAATATATTTGGGCAGATGATTAGATTAAATACCACTAGGTAATTTTCTGGTTAAATTTCTTAATTTTCTAAGTGCCTTCAGTTCAACTTGTCTTACTCTTTCTCTAGAAACTTCCAATAATCTTCCAATTTCAGCAAGCGTATGTCTCTCATTTGCATCAAGTCCAAACCTCAATTTAAGAACATGTTGTTCTTGCTCGCTTAAATGACTTAACCACTTACCAAGTTGCTCTTGATGCATTTTTTGTTCAACTTGATCCAAAGGTTCTTCATTATTACTATCTGCAATCAAATCACCTAAAAAGCTCCTGCCATCATCACCATTTACTGGAGCATCTAAACTACTTGTCGATAAGGCTTGTCTCAAAACAGAATCCAGTTCTTCAACATCAATTTCCATTGCTTCTGCAATTTCAATTCGGCTTGGCATAGCACCAAGCTTATGAGCTAAATCTCTACTAACTTTTCTTATAGAAGCTAACCTTTCACTTAAGTGAACAGGTAAACGGATCGTTCTTGATTGACATGCAATTGCTCTTGTCATACTCTGCCTAATCCACCAAAAGGCATAAGTAGAAAACTTATATCCTCTTGTCGGATCAAATTTTTCAACAGCCCTTTCCAAACCAAGAGAACCTTCTTGTACTAAATCAAGTAACTCCAAACCTTTACCTTGATATTTTTTTGCCACACTGACAACTAATCTTAAATTAGCTTTCATCATTCTTTCTTTAGCTCTTCTTCCAATTTTTATCGTTCTTTTTTGCTGAGTTGTAAAATCATTAATCTTTTCATTTAATTGTCCATCTTCTGTAAGAATCATCATCTTCTGGACTTGGTTGCCCAATTCAATCTCTTCCGCAGGCGTTAATAAGGGAACTCTCCCAATATTCTGCAAATACCAACTTATTGGATCATTATTTCTCCTTTTAGGTTGTTCTGATTGAGTTGGTAATGATGAAACCATTTTTTGACCTAATTAGGTAGTAAAACTCTCCTACACTTTTAAAGAAATAGCCAAATATTTAATGCGCGCTTCAGATTTCAAGTAATATTTGTACACTTATGTGTTTAAAACTATAAATAACTCTCTTAAATTGTTTCTTTCAAGATATTTGTCTCATTTTTATATTTCTCATTAATTTTGATAATTCGTCACCAATAGCAGAAGCATTTGACCCTTTTTTGCACTTTGATGCAGCAAATGAATGTAAAAGTACATATTTAGCAAAAAAATCTGTTGTTATATTTCTACGGCAGGTTAAATCAATCGCAGAACTGCCAGCTATAAATCCAGATAAAAGATCGCCCAGTCCAGCTCGAGCTGTCTGAGAATCTGTTCCAAAGATTTGCCATGCTTTTTTATTATCAGCAACTATGCTGTTAGCTCCCTTCAATAAAATACTAATATTAAATTTTTTTGCCGCATCAAGAGCTAGCCCTAAATTAGTATCAGATTTGGAATTAGGGAATAACCTTCGAAATTCTTTGCTATGCGGTGTAATCCATGTTTTAAATTTTCTCTCTAAAAAGAAATTTGACCCCAACTTAGATTTCGAAATTCTATTAAGTGCATCTGCATCCAAGATCAATAATCCTTCAAAAGCCATAAGATAGTCTCTTGATTTTTGCCAATCATCATTATCAATTCCTATTCCTGGACCAACAGCTAATGAATCAAATGAACTAAAATCAATATTCTTTAATGCACTAAATAAAGATGCATTTCCATCATGGTTAGATTGCATAGTTTCTTTTAAAACTATTTCTGGGGCAACTTGCCAAATAGATTCAGCAACTATCCCAGGCAGGACAGCAGAGATAAAGCCCGCTCCACTTGATATAGCCCCTTTTAATGCTAAGTAAGCAGCACCAGGGTATTTTTCACTTCCGGCAATTAGTAATGTTCTACCTCTTTTATATTTGTTGGAATTTTTTGGTAAAGAAGGTAAATCAATATTTTTTACATCTTTGTAAGTAACCTTAAAAATTTTTTTATCAACTTTGGACAGTTTACTGATAGGCACCCCAACATTTATATGGTGCAATTCTCCAATAAAAGGTAAAGCAGAATCTTGAGTCAACCCAATCTTATGAAGACCAATGGCCAAGGTATAGTCTGCCTTTACTGCGTTATCAAAGAATGGCACTCCTTTATCAGGACATAATCCTGTTGGAATATCAATACTTATTACCTTGCCATATTTGTAATAGAATTTTTGATTAAATAGTTTAATTAATTTATTATCAACTTTTCTTGTTTGATTATTACCAAAAACTGCATCAATCCAAAGCTCTTTCCCGTTTGCATCAGGAGGCTCTTCTAATTTTGTGACGCCAATAGATGTAAGATAATTAAGGTGGTTATTTGTTAATGTTTTTTTTATCGGGAATGGACACCATACCTGGACATAAAAACCTTTTAAAAAAAGCTCCCTGGCTATTACAGCACCATCCCCACCATTATGGCCAGGACCTATAAAAACAGTTATTCCATGCTTTAAAAGAGGTTTCTTTTTTAAGAGCCATCTACTAATTTGGATACCAGCTTTTTCCATTAATGCTTCTTGTGGCATCCCATCAGAAAACATTTCTTTCTCTAGTATCAACATTTGCTTTGAATCAACAATCAAATGTTCAGAGTCAATTGTTGGCCATTCAAATTCGTTCATAATGAGTACAAAGCAATTGAAGTACTTGTCAAAAATTTAAACTTCCATGTTAAAGACACAAAAGGATAAAAAATTAGATAACTTTTTCTCTTCTAATAATAAAACTAAAAAGAAAAAAAATATTATTGTGGGTCTTTCTGGTGGTGTTGATAGTTCCCTTTCAGCCGCGCTTCTTGTAGAAAGAGGCTGGAATGTTGAGGGACTCACTCTTTGGCTAATGAAAGGACAAGGCTCCTGTTGTTCTGAAGGATTAGTAGATGCTGCTGGTCTTTGTGAAGATTTGGGAATTAATCATAAAATAATAGACTCAAGAGAAATTTTCGAAAGAGAGGTAATTAAAAAAACTACTGAAAGCTATGAGAAAGGATTCACTCCACTTCCATGTTCAATGTGCAACAAGAACGTGAAGTTCGAAGAGATGCTTAATTACGCAATCAACAAAAAAGACTTTACTCATATTGCGACAGGACATTACGCAAGGATAAAAAAATCATCTTATGCTAAAAGACTTAATTGCAAGAGCTTTATTTTTAAGGACTTCCTTCTTCTCAGAGGTGCTGACGAAAACAAAGACCAAAGTTATTTTCTTTATTCTCTTTCACAAGAATTATTGAGCAGATTAGAATTTCCCCTAGGTGAAATGAAAAAAGAAGAAACAAGAAAGGAAGCCCTGAGATTAGGTCTCAGAACTGCTCAAAAACCGGAAAGCCAAGATTTATGTTTAGTTGAGCATTATGGATCAATGCAGATATTTATCGATAAACACATTGAACCTAAAGAAGGAGAAATTGTACATGTAAATGGGAAAGTCCTTGGAACGCATAATGGTATTCAGCACTTTACAGTAGGTCAAAGGAAAGGTTTGGGCATTGCTTGGCCAGAACCATTATATGTAAAAAGTTTAGACAGGGTAAAAAACATAGTTTACGTAGCAGATAAAAGTGATCTATTTAATAGCGAAGCGATAATTAGCAAAGTTAACTGGGTTTCAATCGAGGAACCCAAGGAGGAGATAGAAGTAGAAGCACAAATCAGATATAGAAGTCATCCAGTAAAAGGAACTTTAATACCTTTGAAAAAGGTAGATAATCTAACTACAACATTTAAATTAATTTTTGAAGAAAGTCAAAGTTCGGTAACTCCCGGACAAGCTGCAGTTTTTTATAAGGGAGAAATTTTGTTAGGTGGCGGATTAATTAATTAATTTTCCAAAAAAAATTTAATCCCATAAAAAATATAAACAATAACAAAATAGGTTTATCTCCAAATTTTGTGTAGAAGGTCTTATCGGATGAAAAATTAGGGAACACTATTTTATTTTGCTCCACATTTAAATCTAGAAGTTGAATTATTTTTCCATCATCTTGAACTAAACCTGAGGGACCTGTGTTTGACACAAGTAGATTATCTTTTTTATTTTCAATACTTCTTAATCTTGCCAAAGACAGAAATTGATCATAAAGCTTAGTTGGATAGGGATCTAGATTTGCTGCAGTTACTATTAGTTTTGCACCGCTATTAATAGCCTTTCTTATTTTCAATCCATCACTAATTTCATAACAGATAGCCACTGCAAGAGGTTGTGTAAATTTAGGATCAAAAAATCTTGAATAAGAGCCTGGTTGAATACCTCCTACTGAGGATAATCCACTTGAAAAACTATCTATAAATCTAGGTATTTTTTCACCTAATGGTACAAGTCTATTTTTATCTATAAAAGAGGTAAAAGATTTATCTCCAATTTGAAATCCTAATAAAGAACTTCTTAACTCATTATTCGAATTTCTGAAACCTCCTGCCAACGTATTAACCTTAATTTCTTCAGTTAAATAAAAATTATTAGATAGAGTTCCTTCAGGAGCAACAAGTAGTTTTGCTTTATTAGATAAAGCATATTTTTGAGCAATAGCTTGTTTTTCTCTAATAAATTCATCATCTATTTTTATTTTTTCTCTTGTTGGTATATTCGTTTGCCAAATAGCTACTGGATATTCATAATTTCTTTTAATTGGAATTATTGAACCTCCAAATAAATGTAGGAAAATAATAACCAAAAGTCCTGAAAGAAATATTTTTTTAAAGTGAAGTTTTCTTATAAATCTACCGTGAATAAAAAAAATCCAAAATCCAATTAATATTTGCAAAACGCATAAACCACTTGCGCCAACCCATCTTGCCAAACCAGCAAGATATATATCACCTGGAACAAGACTCTCTCCTAAACCTATCCAAAAAAAAGGCGTTTGAGAAAGTATCGATTCACCAATCCCCCAAGTCAAAGATAAAAAAAATACTTTTACTGTTAAGGGTAATATTTTCATTTTAAAAACATCCTCTTTCCAGAGAATCATTTCAACCAACAAACCCCATGAATAAACTAATATCCCACCCAAAAAAGCACACAATAATAATATTGAAATGGTAATTATTAAACTTGCAATCCATGAAAAACCAAGCCATGTCAATGGATGAAGATCATATAACCATGAATGACTTATTAGAATAAAGAAAAAACCCCACCAAAAATTTGCTATTTTTCTCTCACTTCCCTTCCATAAAATAAATAAAGATATCGGCATAAAAATCAGCCAAAAGTGAGTTGAAACGGAAATTCCGCCTAGAATCCCCCCTAAACAAGGGTAAAAATATTGTCTTAAAATTTTAATTTGAGTTGGGATTAACAATCTAAAATTACGAAATTAAATTTATAATCACCCATTTATTGTACCTTCATTCTGTAGACTATTTTCTAGTAACTTTCAAAATTTAAGTGAGAGAAGTCTTTATTAGTTTTGCAGTTTTTGTTTTTTGTGTTTCATTAACTCTTTTCAGTCAATTTAATTCACCTCAAGTTGTTAATGCTGCTGAACCAAAAACTCAGTCAATTCAAAGAACACCTGTTACAAAATCATCAAATGTCTCAAATAAAAATTTATTTGAACTAGACCCATCAGATCCAAATCCTATACTTTTCGCTATGGCAGAAGAAACACCATCAGACAACAATTCAAGGACTACAGAAAGTGGTCTAATTATTGCAGATATCGTCAACGGGGAAGGGGATGAGGCTAGTGCTGGGCAAACAGTTACTGTTAATTACACAGGAACACTAGAAGACGGGACACAATTTGATACCAGTATCGGCAGGGCTCCATTCAGCTTTCCCTTGGGTGCTGGAAGAGTAATAAAAGGTTGGGACGAAGGGGTAGCAGGCATGAAAGTTGGAGGTAAAAGAAAATTAACAATACCTCCGGAACTTGGATACGGATCAAGAGGAGCTGGAAATGTAATACCTGCTAATGCGACTTTAATATTTGAAGTTGAATTATTAAAAGTCAATTAAATTAAGTAAGAAAAATATCGAAGACTTTTCAATTTAGTTAATCTCCAAGTAATATATATACAACACCAAATATTTGAAATGTTAAGTAAATTCATCAATTCTTTTCTAGATAAAAATTCCCCAATGACAGTCCATGCTCACTGCGATGGTCCTTGTGGTGTTTACGACCCCGCATCTACGAGAGTTGCAGCTGAAGCAGTTTTATCAATGACAAAAAAACTTATTGCACTAGAAGCTCCTTCTAGTACCGATTCAGCAGAGTGGGCTACATACAGTAATACTTTTTCTAGGTATGTTGCAGTTAAAGAAGAGCAGGCAAAAGAAACAAAGAAAGAAATTCTAATTTTATGGACAGATTATTTTAAACCAGTTCACTTAGAAACTTATCCAGATTTACATGAAACCATTTGGAAGGCGGCTAAATTATGCAGTGCATGCAAAGTTAATATTGATTTAGCTCAAGCTGAAGAACTCATGGGTTACGTAGAAAAGATTCATAATATTTTCTGGGCTTCAAAAGGAAGATCAGACGCTTTCGTAAAAGCTAGTTAATCAGAATTATTTTCAAAAGTTTTCTTGATTTAATTTTATTTTTTTTAGGCTTAAGAAAAACCGCCATTATTAGTGGTGATTCCATGTTACCTTACCTAAAAGAAGGCGATATTGTATTTTTTAAAAATTATAAAAAAAATAAATCAATTCTTAAAAATCGACAGATAGTTATTTTTATTCATCCACTTAAAAATAAAAAATTAATAAAAAGGATAAACTCAGTGCATCAAAATAATATTGAGGTTCTTGGCGATAATGTCAAATTTAGCGATGATAGTAATAAATTTGGATTAATCAATAATGAAAATATAATTGGGATTTTCAGTTCTAAATTAATTATTCCTAAATTAAAAAATTTTTTAATTCAAAAAAACAGAAGCACTTCTTTGAATCCAAAATAATCCCAATGAAAAGGAAAGCCCTCCTGCTACAGCTATTAATCTTATGATAAATTTTTGACTTGCTTTAAAGGTGCTAAAAGATATTAAAAAAGTAAAAAGATTCATACTTATTAGTGAACCAATCAAATATGAAATCAAATATAAGCAAGCGCTTGTTATAGGTAGTGCGAAAGCAGGAAGAACTGCAAGAAAATGTGAACCTCCAGCTATACCGTGTAGCAAGCCTAAACCAGTCAAAGCATGTGAGTGCTTATTATTATTTTTTTCTTCCTTAACATGAAAGTGAAAGTGACGATGGGCAATTCCATTCTCATGCTTATGGGAATGCGAGTGGATACTTAATTGAAAAGAATTTTTTATAGCAAATACTCCAACAATTAGAAGAGAAATCCCAACAAGGAATTCGGCAATATTAGAAAATTTGTTTAATGGCGTAATATCCTTAATAAAAATCGCTAGAAAAGCTAACATGAGGATACCTGAAGAGTGTCCCAAGCTCCATGAGAAACTATTTTTAAGAGCTTTTTGGGGATTATTAATCGCTGCTGGTGCCATTGCAATTAGATGATCAGCCCCACTAATTACATGCACGAATCCTGCAACTATACCTGTTAAAATTACAGCCTGCATATATTTTCAGTACAACTCTGTTTATTCAATTTTATAGCACGATTTGAAGTCATTATTTAATTGAGTTAAATAATTTCTTGAACGATTGTTCAATATCAGTTTCTCTCATAAAAGTTTCACCAATTAATACTCCCTTGATTCCAATAGATCTAAGCGATTCTAAATCTTCGGCACTATTAATTCCGGATTCACTAATGGGAAGAATATTTTGTTTCAAAAATATATCAGCATATGAATGCATCAATTCTATTGATGTTTTTAAATCCGTTTTAAAAGTCTTTAAGTCCCTATTATTTATTCCAATCAAATTAAAAGATTTTAATTTTAGAATCCTTTCTAATTCATTATCGTTATGGACTTCAACAAGAACACTCATATTTAAATTATCAGCTATTTTCTTTAGATAAATTAAATCGTCATCACTTAAAATCGCAGCGATTAACAATATTGCGTCAGCACCAGATGCCCTAGCTTTATAGATCTGATAAGCAGAAATAATAAAATCTTTGCAGAGAAGAGGGAGATTAGTTGATTTCCTTACAATTTCAAGAATTTCATAACTTCCTTGAAAAAACCTTTTATCGGTAAGTACTGAGATACATGATGCACCTAATCCTTCATAACAAATTGCTATTTCTTCAGGGTTAAAATCTTTTCTAATAACTCCTTTACTCGGACTAGCTTTTTTTATTTCAGCAATTACTCCCGGTTTTATTTTTGACTCCAAGATATTTTTATAAAAATCTTTTGGAGCAGGAAGGTTTTCAATCTTTTTAATGAGTTCTTCTAAAGAAACTATTTTTTTAAAATTCTTAATTTCAATATCCTTATGCCAAACAATTTCTTCCAGAATATTTTTTGCTTGTGCGTCTCTATGAGGTACGGCATATTCTAAGTTTTCTACCCTTACTGTTGGATTTGGTGGCCTGCGTCTAATCTCCATTAATTCTAGATATTATTTATTTGTGAAGCCGCTTGTTTATACGCGACCTCAACTACTTCACTGAGAGTGGGATGAGTATGAACTTCTTTAGATAATTCAATTACATCTTGGTTCCTTGAAATAGCGTTTGAAACTTCTTGAATTAAATCAGCTGCATGTAACCCAAAAATATGAGCACCTAATACTTTCCCATTATCTTTATTAAAAATCAACTTAAGCAATCCATCACTCTCCAATTCAGCCAATGCTTTTGAATTAGCCTTAAAGAAACTTTTGACAACTCCCAAAGTAAAATTTTCTTTTGCAGATATCTCTTTAGCTTCAGCTTCAGAGAGACCAACTGAACTTATCTCAGGGTGAGTAAAGGTTGCCGCAGGGATACTTTTATAGTTAATTTCGACATTACCACCGCAAATATTATCAACAGCAATAGTACCCTGCGCTGCAGCTGTATGGGCAAGCATTAGTTTGCCTGTTACATCTCCAACAGCCCAAATATTAGGTATTATTTCATCATCATTTTTAACTCTCATTTGATCATCTACAGGAATGAACCCTTTTACTGTTTCGATACCAACCGACTCAAGATTTAAGTTATGACTATTAGGACTTCTGCCAGTTGCAACTAGTACAGCATCAACTTCTAAAGTTTCTACAACTTCCTTAGATTTTGCATCTGTTAGTTCTATTTTTACAGGGCATCCAGGTGTTATTTTTGTCGCAAATACATTTGATTTTGTGTCTATATCTCTCGCTTGAATAAGGTTCTTCTTAGCAATTTTAGTGATGTCTGGATCAAATGTTGGCATAATATTTTCCAAAGCCTCGATCATGGTAACTTCACAACCTAGCGCGGTATAAACATCAGCAAATTCTAGTCCTATATATCCGCTTCCAATAATTGCTATCCATCTTGGAAGCCACTCAAGTTTAACCGCATCATCACTAGTAAATACAGTCCTATTATCCAAAGTTATTCCACTGGGAACAAAAGGAGAAGAACCAGTCGCTATAACAATATTCTTACACGTAAAAATTCTATCAATACCGTTTTTATCTCTTACACCTACTTTTTGATTTCCTTCAATTCTGCCAATGCCCAAAATAATTTCAACCCCACTTCTTTTAAGAGTTTTTGTTAAGTTTTCTCTGACATTTAAGACTAAATTATTTGCATGATCTGCAATTTTTGATCTCTCGAACCTAACTGGGGAAGCATGTATACCAAATTTAGCTAAATGTTCATAATCAGCTATTTCTCTAACTTTACCACTCGCAGCCAATAGAGCCTTAGATGGAACACAACCCTTGTTAACACAAGTTCCTCCCATATCAGAAGATTCTACTATTGCGACTTTCAGTCCCTTCCCAGCAGCATGTTTAGCGGCATCAAAACCTCCATATCCTGCTCCTATTACGATTAAATCAAAATCAAAACTTGAATCAGTCACTTTTTAATTATTTATTAGAGGTGTATGCGACTCTTTTTCGTTCTAGTAATAACGGAACTGCAACACAAGCCACATTCAATGATTCTACAAGCTCACTATGCGGAATTGTAATTGTTTCATTAAAAGCTTCTTGAATTTTTTTATGAATACCTTGACCTTCATTACCCAAAATTAATGCGGTAGGTCTAGACCAATCAACTTCCCAGTAAGGTTTTGAAGGTTTTTTTGAACTTTGATTATGGCTACTAGTAGAGAAAATCTTAAATCCTACATTAGATAATTCAGACAAAGAATTAAGTAAAGAATTTAATATTTCTTCTTCAGTCCCATCAAATCTTAAAAATGGCAGATGAAAAACTGCACCAGAGGATGCCCTTAATACCTTTTGGCCTAATGGGTGCGCACCTCCAGCTAGAAAAATTGCATCGACTCCAGCAGCTAAAGCAGTTCTAAAAAGATTACCCATGTTGCCAGGATCTTGAATCCTGTCGAGAATAAGAACAAAATCATCTTTTTTATTAAATTGATAATTAGGTATTGCTGAAATCTCTACTAAAGCTGCTATCCCGCCTGGATTAATTGTTGAAATCGCAGATGCCAAGATTTCCTCTGAGACTATATTTATTAATGATTGATGAAATTTTTTGATAAGATTTTGATTCTTTCTTAGCCATTTTTCAGTAACTAAAATCTTAGAGGGTTTTTTTCCAGACTTCAGCATTTCTTCAATGAGATGTGTACCCTCTATGCAAAAAAAGTCTTGATTTTTTGGAGATGATCCTCTTTTATAAGATCTAAATCTTTTAACTAGATTATTGTTTTTACTAGTTATTTTAAAAAAAGTATTTTCTATGAGTAATTTTAAAAATCGTTATCAACTATATTTTAATTACATAAATATTTTGATCAATTAATTATTAAATTTTTATTTCCCAAGAAATCAAAAAAAAATACATTTTCACTTTTAATTAATATTCATGACGTTACATAAGGTGGACTTACAAGTTTTCCTTTGTCATGATGAATCTAATAAATTAACCCTTAATGATTTGCGTAAGCAAAAAGAAGTCATATCTTAAATCTCAAAGTTTAAAGATTTTTGGCCAAGGCAACTTACATGGAAAAGTTAAAATAAGTGGCGCCAAGAATTCTGCCTTAGTTTTATTGGCATCATCATTGCTAACTAATGAAAGGATAATTCTTGAGAATGTTCCACGTCTTACCGATATAGAAAAAATGGGGAATATCCTTAAGAGTTTAGGTATTAAATTATTACACAAAAACAATCGCCTAGAAATAGATCCAAAAAATATTTCTATTAAAGATCTTCCATATGAGCTTGTTAATGGATTAAGAGCTAGTTTCTTTTGTATAGGTGCATTATTAAGTAAATATGGAGAGGCTAAAGTTCCCTTACCTGGTGGATGCAATATTGGTTCAAGGCCCATAGATGAGCACATAAATGGACTTCAAGCATTAGGAGCAGAAATTATTATTGAAGACGGAATTGTCAAAGCAAGAATAAAGGACGAGACTAATAAACTGCATGGTACCCGTATTAAATTAAAGTGCCCAAGCGTAGGAGCTACTGAAACTTTAATAATGGCGGCATCATTAGCGGAGGGAAGAACTACGATTGAGAATGCTGCAAGAGAACCTGAAATTCAGGATTTATGCCAAATGTTAAATAAAATGGGGGCAAAAATTTACGACTCTGGCAAAGAAACAATAATTATTGATGGTGTTAGCAAGCTGCGTGGCTGTACTCATAAAGTAATTCCAGATCGCATAGAGGCTGGTACTTTTTTAATAGCTGCTGCAGCCACTTCCTCTTCGATAACAATTTCTCCTGTAATTCCTAATCATCTTGAAGCTGTCACAAATAAGCTTCAAGAGAGTGGAAGTAAAATTACGATTAAAGGTAATTCAATTACAATCAAGGGTAAAAAGATCAAAGGGGTAGATATTGAAACAGCTCCTTTCCCAGGATTTCCAACTGATTTGCAAGCACCATTTACAACTTTAATGGCAATCGCAAATGGTGAATCAAAGATAACTGAAACAATTTTCGAAAACAGAATGAACCATGTTCATTTACTAAACAAAATGGGGGCAAATATAAAATTAAATAAAAATATAGCGTATATCAAAGGTGTTAAAATTTTTAAGGGGATGGATTTAGTTGGTTCTGATTTGAGGTCTTCAGCTGCATTAATAATTGCTGGTGTTATAGCTGAAGGCACTAGTAGGATATATGGTTTAGAGCATTTGGATAGAGGTTATGAAAATTTTGAATCAAAATTAAAAATATTGGGTATAAAAATAACTAGAGAGTTTAACAAGAAAACTTTGACAAATAAAGAATTAAAGACTAGTTCAGATCCTGCAGATATTCCTCGATGTAGAGCAGCCTAAATTGCAAGGAGCATGATGATTTGTAAAGTATTTAAACGTAAGCAATATTGATGAGTGAAATACAACCTAAAAATATGAGGAATAATACCAAGAAGCGACTAGACCAAATTTTATTTAAACCACTAATCTTGAATTCATTCATGCCCAAGTTCCACTATTAGAACCAAATGTTGTCAATATTGTAACAGCAATAAAAAGGTAAGGGACAAATTTCAAGGATAAATTTTTAGCTTGAATTTTAGACATTTGTTTTTTCCTAAATATAACACAATATTACTAATCGTGAAGCTATCTCCTTAAAAAAAAGAATTTTACTCGTGTTTAATCACAGAAATGTGTCATAAGTGTTTAATTCTTCATTTTTTACCTTATTTCTTGTCAGCAAATTCAATAAATGTATTCCAATTTTTGTTCTAAAAGATTAACTATTGACAAACATTATCTTGGCCACTGTTCCTTGAACAAAACAATAGTCAATAAGTTGATTTTTGTTATAATAAAAAGGTTAATTTTTTCAAAAGCCATGGGAGCGTGGTGGAATTGGTAGACGCACCGCACTCAAAATGCGGCACCTTCGGGTATGTCGGTTCAAGTCCGACCGCTCCCACTTTGATGAATACCTATAGTCGATTCGATATATCTTTCAAAAAAGGAAAAGGTTGTTGGCTATGGGACAAAACAGGTAAAAAGTATCTTGATGCAGTTGCTGGTATAGCAACTTGTAGTCTTGGACATAGCGATAGAGTTTTAAGAAGAAGGCTATCAAGTCAACTAAAAAAGATTCAGCACATTTCCAATCTATACAACATTGAAGAACAAGAACAATTAAGCAGAACTTTAACTAATATGAGTTGTGCCAAAAGCGTCTTCTTCTGCAACAGTGGTGCTGAAGCAAATGAATCAGCAATTAAATTAATTAAAAAATATGGTAATACAACAAATAAAGGTAAAGAATCAATAATTCTCGCTGCAGAATCAAGCTTTCATGGAAGGACGCTAGCAGCCTTGAGTGCTACTGGACAGCCCAAATATCAAAAAGGTTTCGAACCAATGATTCAAGGGTTCAAATTTTTTAAATTTAACAATTTTGATTCGGTAAAAAAATTATTTGAAGAGTGTGAAAATAATGATCAAAAAATTTCCGGTGTTTTAGTTGAGCCAATACAAGGAGAGGGTGGCGTAATTCCAGGAAGTAAAATATTTTTTAAAAGCCTTAGAGATATATGTGATAAATATAATTCTCTTCTCATTTTAGATGAGGTCCAAAGTGGAGTAGGTCGAACCGGGAAAATGTGGGGTTATGAGAATTTAGGAATTGAACCTGATGGATTCACCCTTGCTAAAGGATTAGGAGGAGGTCATGCAATTGGAGCATTATTAGTAAAAGAAAAAGCCAACATTTTTTCTCCAGGAGATCATGCAAGCACTTTTGGGGGGAACCCTTTCGCCTGTAAAGCTGCACTTACTGTATTAGAAGAAATAAATAGAAGAAATCTTATAAATAATGTTTATCTAAGAGGGGAACAATTAAGTGCTGGATTTGAAAAATTGTCAAAAAAATTTCCTAATATTATTTCCGGGAAAAGAGGTTTGGGTTTGATACAAGGTCTTGTGATCAAGGATGACTATGCTGATGCAAAAAAAATTACATTAAAAGCTTTTGATAAAGGATTACTAGTAGTTCCTGCAGGAGGTAACGTTGTAAGGATCGTCCCACCATTAGTTATAACCAGAAGAGAAATTAATATTCTTTTGGATAAGCTAAATTCAATTTTTGAAGAGTTATAGCAATTTAAATTTTGAAAAATGCAAATTTAAAAATTTTTGAATTATCACCTAAATATGAAAGGGATAATATAAAGCTAGGTTTATCAAGAATTAAAGAAGCACTTCAAAAACTTGGTAATCCTTGCGAGAATATACCTGCTATACAAATTATTGGAACCAATGGGAAAGGATCAATCGCGGCGTATTTAGAAAGTATACTTTTTGAAGCTAAAAGAAATTTTGGAGTAACGACATCTCCCCATCTTTTGGACGTATGCGAGAGGATTAGAGTTAATAAAAAAAATATTAACAAAACTGATTTTGAAAAAATCTATAGATTAATAGAAAAAAAATTTTCAACATTTGAATTAACTCCTTTTGAAAAAATCATTTGCTGCGCACTAAATTTTTTTGATAATAAAAAAGTTGAATTGCTCATTCTTGAAGCTGGCTTAGGGGGTCGATTAGACGCTACAACAGCCCATAAATCTAGACCAATAATTGCTATTGGGAATATTGGCTTAGACCATAAAGAATTTCTTGGAGATACGATTGAAAAAATTGCCGAAGAAAAATTAGCAGTTATTGAAAAAAATTCAATCGTCATATCATGCAAACAAAATAGTAAAGTTGAAAATTTAATAACCCAAAAAGTTAAAGAGGTTGGAGCAGAAATTATCTGGAAAGATTCAATGACAAAAAGCTATGAGCTTGGATTAAAAGGAATTTTTCAAAAGCAAAATGCATCAGTAGCTGTTGGAGCAATTGAAGCGCTGAATAATTTAGGATTTAATATTAAAGAAAAATACATATCTGAAGGTCTTAAAAAGACATCTTGGAACGGAAGGCTAGAAATAATAAATTATTTAAACAAAGAAATTCTTGTAGATTGTGCGCATAATTACCCTGCTGCAAAAGCACTCTCTTATGAGCGAAGCAATTGGGAGAATGAAGATAAAGGAATTTATTGGATTTTAGGTGTCCAAAGACAAAAAGATATTTACTCAATATTAAAAACACTTCTAAAGAAAAATGATCACTTATTACTTGTGCCAGTTCCAAACCAACCTAGTTGGCAATTAAACGATCTCTCTCATATTAGGGAAATTGACCTTCAAAAAACAATTGAATTTAAAACATTTGAACTTGCAATTGAGTATTTATTTTCCCTAGAAAAATGGCCACCTAATCATCCTGTTCTAACAGGTTCTATTTTTTTAGTTGCTGAATTTATAAAATTTATAAATAAACAGAAATGTTAAATATTAAATTGTTCTTTTACTTCCCAACCTTCTAATTTTCCTGGATTTAATAGCCCTTTAGGATCAAATTTTAATTTCGCTTTTACTTGATCTGCGTCAACCACTCCTAGGCCTCCGCCTTCAACAGTTAATGCATGAGGATTAAAAATAAACGCACCAAGTTTCTTACAATCTTCCATTATTTCATTTAATTCATCTATCCCATTCCACCTTAATACGGGCAAAGCCGCTAATCGCGGTGATCCTTGTTGAGAAACTGCTTCTAAATGCCAAAGAACTTTTCTACCCCATTTTTTTTTCAAAAAGTTAATCAATTCTAGTTCATTATTAAGTGGCAAAAGCATCTGTAAATAAGTCCAATTTTTATCTCTAGATCTCATATGAAGAGTTGTATGATTCCATACGACTTCAGAAATTCCATTAATGAGTTTTTCTTCTTCCCCAAGGAGGGTAAATTCAACTTTGAATTTTTTACAAATCAACTCGATCGTTTTTGTTCCTCCAAGAGTAGATTGTATTAATATCTTGTGACTTTTAGAATTACTTTTAAACCATTTTGGCATTTGATCTACAATTTCATCTTCAAGAATTGCTCCTAGTTTCAGATCAATCGCAGCGCTTGTAAGAGTTTTTAATATTTCTATTGTTTTTTCAAATTCAATACAGTCAATAACTATTGAATACCACTTACGTTTATTATCAGTAGCAAGTAATAAAGAAGTAATTATTCCATTAGTCCCATAAGCATGATTAAGAGGTTCGGATTCTTCAGCATCAAATTTTAATAAATCAGGTTTTTCATTCATAGTCACTGCCTCTAAACCAATAAGATTTCCTGGATCTCTTAAAAATCCCCACCTTATGGACCCAATACCTCCTGATCCGCCTGCAATAAAGCCTCCAATTGTAGCGGTTTTCCAAGTACTAGGAAGCAACCTTAATTCCCTTCCAAATTTTTCTAATTGTTTATTCAAATCTCCCATGACACATCCAGACTGTACTTTCACAAAACCTGTATCTGGATCAAATTCTTCTAATTTATTAAAGTGACTCATCTGCATTACAACTCCTTTAAACAAAGGAACAGCTTGTCCGTAATTGCCTGTTCCTGAACCCCGTAAAGTAAGAGGTATAGAAAATTCCCAACAAATTTTTGCTACTTTCTTCACCGCGTTATGGTCACAAGGTCTTACCACCAAATCAGCAATACATTTGTCTAATCTTTCAGTAAGGATTGGAGAGTAGTTATAAAAATCTTTTGAAAGTCTTTTTACGTCGGATTGGCTTTCAATAATCTCTAAGTTTTTTACTTCCCTAAATTTGTCTAAAAATTTAAGACTATTTGATTTCATTAATAAAATTTCTTGTGTTTTATATAAATTAGTCGATTAGCAATATAAATCGCCTTTTATATATACTTTTCTCTTTAAAGTAGTCGAAAAAACATCTGCCCATCTTTGTGCATCTAAAATTACAAAGTCAGCAGGGCAGCCCTTTTTAATTAAACCATCCCATTTTAAATTTAATAATCTACTTGGAGCTAAAAAAATAGAAGATAAAGTCATTCTCTCCCAGGGATTTAGTTGTAGCATAGGTATCGAGCAAGACAGCATATAAAAGGGATCAAAATTACCAAATGGGTACCAAGGGTCTTGAACATTATCACTACCCAGAGATACATCCACATGTGATTTTTGCAATTGTTTTAATGGCGCAACTGGTCTTTTTAAAGATGTAGTTTGACTACTTCGATTGAGCAGCCAAAAATTTGTTAGGGGTAAAGCAATAACCTTAATATTTTTCTCAGCCATTTTTTCTCCTAAATTTAAAATCTCTCTATGACTTAGAGAAATAAGACTACTCAAATGACTGCAAGTGATCGGAATACTATTGATTTTTAAAATTTCGATTGTTTCTAATAAAACTTTTATTCCTGCTCCAGGCTCAATAATTGACTCATCTATATGCAAATCAATTTCTAATTTATATTTACTCGCAAGAAGAAGCATCTTTGCGAGAAATTTTCTTGTATTTTTTTTGTTGAAAGGGGGTACTATAACGCTTCCTAAAATACCTCCATTAGATGAAAATATTTTTGCCAACTCTTCTCCATTAGAAGTATCCCAAAATTCCAATGGAGCTAGAGCAACGAATTGTAAAGTCAACTCAGATGAAAATTTTTTTTGTAATTTAAAAAGTTCAATCCAAATATCAATAGATTGACTTTTGTACGTATCAATATGACTTCTAATAGCTCGGTATCCATTTTGTATGGCAAGTTTTAATGATTTCTCAACTCTTTCCAGAACCTTATCTGTAGTTCTAGTTTTATGTTCTTCAAGATTTACTGATAATGCTCCTCCATAGTTTGATTCCAGATTAGGAAAGTCTGACCATGTAAATGATTTATCAAAATGCGAATGCGTTTCAACAAATCTTGGGAATAAAATATTTTTTGGTTTTGTAACTTTATTTTCTGAAGGTTTTAACTCAGAGACAAATCCATCCTCCCAACAAATGGAAAGTGAGCATAAATCCTCTTCATTTATAATGAGGTTATCAATATCTTCTATTAAACAAAGGCTTCTGGGAATAAGAACCTCAGCTGTGCCGGAATTAATCAAATTTTTTAATTTTATTTTATTTTAAATCATAAGAAAACATTACTAAATTAGAAAATAATTCAAATTTCGCTAAAAGATAAAAATAACTATGAAAAATTACCCTTGAGTTGTTAAATTTATAAGTGTGAGGCGGGCGTCGCCAAGTGGTTAAGGCAGCGGCTTGTGGCGCCGCTATTCGGGGGTTCGAATCCCCTCGCTCGCCCTCAAAAAAATTGCAGCAAAATTATTTAACTTGTAATTTTGAATTAAATAATCATAAAAAATTCCTAGCAAAGTGCTAACAAAAACAAAACCAGACGAAATAAAATCTCAAAAAAATTCAACTACTAACAGTTATTGGATAACCACATTTGGATGCCAAATGAACAAGGCTGATTCTGAGAGAATGGCTGGGACACTAGAGAAAATGGGATACATCAGAGCAGATAATGAATTCAATGCCGATTTGGTCTTGTACAATACATGCACTATTAGAGATAATGCAGAGCAAAAAGTTTATAGCTTTCTAGGAAGACAAGCGAAAAGAAAGCACAAGACACCTAGCTTAAAACTTGTTGTTGCAGGTTGCCTTGCTCAGCAAGAGGGAGAGTCCTTACTAAGAAGGGTCCCAGAACTTGATCTGGTCATGGGACCTCAACACGTAAATAATCTTGAGAATCTTCTGGGGAAAGTTGATTTAGGAAATCAAGTTGCTGCCACAGAAGAAATTTTCATCTCTGAAGACATAACAAGTGCTAGAAGAGAAAGCCCTATTTGTGGCTGGGTTAATATTATTTATGGATGTAATGAAAGATGTTCATATTGTGTAGTCCCCTCTGTCAGAGGGAAAGAGCAATCAAGATATCCAAATGCAATAAAAAGTGAGATCCAAAAATTGGCTGATGATAATTTTAAAGAAATTACTCTTTTGGGTCAGAACATTGATGCCTATGGTAGAGACCTTCCTGGAACCACAAAAGAAGGGAGAAAAGAAAATACTCTAACTGATCTTCTATATTACATTCATGATGTTAAAGGAATTCGAAGAATAAGATTTGCTACTAGTCATCCAAGATATTTTTCAAAAAGGTTGATAAAAGCTTGTTATGAACTTGATAAAGTCTGTGAACATTTCCATATTCCCTTCCAAAGTGGAAATGATGAAATTTTAAAGCAAATGTCCAGAGGATACACTATCAAAAAGTATAAAAATATTATCGAGAATATTAGATCATTAATGCCAGATGCATCAATCACAGCTGACGCAATAGTTGCTTTCCCTGGAGAAACTCAAAAACAATATCAAGATACATTAAAGCTAATATCAGATATTGGTTTTGATCAGGTGAATACAGCAGCATACTCTCCAAGACCAAACACGCCTGCAGCAGTATGGGCAAATCAACTTTCGGAAGAGGTGAAAAAAGCTAGATTGCAGGAAATTAATGATTTAGTCGAGAAAACTGCTAGGAGTAGAAATCAAAGATATATCAATAATATCGAAAGCGTTTTAATTGAGGGTTTTAATCCAAAAAATGCCTCGCAAATTATGGGTAGAACGAGAACAAATAGATTAACTTTCGTAGAAATTCCCAATAATATTAACTTTAATTTTTCATTAGGAGATGAGATTAATGTCAGAATTATTGAAGCAAGACCTTTTTCTCTAACAGGAGAACTTTATTTATAATTTTTTTTTTAAATGATTGGGGGAAAGAAAAAATGTATTGGGTTAATTTTTGGTGGAGAATCCAATGAACATGAAGTATCAATATCCTCTGCAAAAACAGTTTTTAAAGCCTTTAATTCAGAAATAAACAAACAACGCTTCACTGTTAAACCCTTTTACATTAGTAAATTTGGAGATTGGCTGGAGAGTGGCTTATCAGAACAAATTCTATTTGATGAAATTGAAATTAATTCAATAAAAAAACAAGGAATTTTTAATCAAGAAAAATTTAACTTTTTAGAAGGTATTGAATTTCAAAATGTTGATGTTTGGTTTCCTTTATTACATGGATTTAATGGAGAAGACGGGTCAATTCATGGCTTTCTGCAATTTACAAAAAAACCTTTAGTTGGATGTGGAATTATAGGCTCTGCGCTTGGAATGGATAAAATTTTGATGAAAACAATTTTTTCAAATCTTAAACTCCCACAAGTAAATTATTTAGTTTTTCAAAATGAAAATCTTAAAGATAAGGAAGTACAAAATAAGTTAACTAATGAAATATTAAAAAAATTAAATTTTCCTGTTTTTGTTAAACCGTCGAACTCTGGATCATCTCTTGGCATCTCCAAAGTCGTAAATGAATCAGAACTTCTACCAGCATTAGAAAAGGCTAAGGGAATAGATCCAAGAATCTTGGTAGAGGAAGGTTTAGATGTAAGGGAGATTGAATGCGGCATAATTGGAAAGTCAAAACTCTTAACCTCTGAGATAGGGGAAGTAAAGTACGAAAGTGATTGGTATGATTACGATTCAAAATATTACTCAAACAATAAAATAAAGATCCCAGCCGAAATAGATCCTAAAACCACAAAAGAAATCAAAGAAATTGCTATTAAGAGTTGTAGAGCACTAAATATTTTCGGTTTTGCAAGAGTAGATTTCTTTTTAGAAAAATCTTCAAGTAAAATTTTTTTAAATGAAATAAATACAATTCCTGGTTTTACAAAAAATAGTATGTTTCCAATGCTCTGGGAGGCTTCAGGTTTAAAAATTGAACAACTTGTGGCTAAACTGGTAGATATATCTCTAGATTTGTAATTAACATCAAATGTTGCATGGACTTCTTTGGTTACCATTACTTTTAATCTTCATTTTATTAACTGCACTTGGATGGTTAGAAAGAAGAAGGCAAAATCTTTTTAGAAGTTGGGCGAGTGATTCTGAACTGTGCAAGTTAGATAGTTCATGTGCAGCGTCCTTAAAAGATGGTGAGCTAAAGTGGAGCGCATTTGAAGCTGGTAAATTTGAAGAAAAAGATAGTTTTACAATTAAAAAACTAGAATTAGTTGAATTAATGGCACTAACTTCAGGAGAAGCTCCTCTAACAAGTGAATCTCAAGGCAAGTGTAGGTTGAGATTAGTAGGTGATGGGAAAGAGATGGATGTCCCATTTTCAGATGCAGAGCAAGCTAGAGAATGGATGGACCAATTAATGGAAAAAGCGCGATGTGATTTGTGAAAAATCAAAAAAAAATCAAAAATAGAACCTTTTCTTTTCTAATTTCATTTTTATTTTTAACAAGCCTATTAAGCATAAAAATTTTCAAAAAAGTTTATCTTCAGGACATTAGGATTACTGGCAGTGAATTAATTTCGCAGAGTGATGTAGTAAATCATTCATCTTTAAAATTCCCGATCCGGTTAATTTTTATTAAAACCAATTTGTTGGAAAAAGAGTTAAAACAAAATTTATCCCTCGAGAATGTATCTGTAAACAGACAATTATTTCCTTTTGGTTTGAAAGTTTATATTAAAAAAAGAATTCCAATAGCTTACGGTGAGAAGATAATAAATGAAGAAAGAGTATTAGGCTTTATTGATAAAAATGGAATTTTTATCAGTAAAGATAATACGGACGAAAAAAATTTGAACAAATTAACCATACAAGTCTATGGTTGGGATGAAAAATTTAAAAAAGTATTATCTGAAATTTTTATTACTCTAGATAATTATGAACTTGAGATAGTTAAAATTATTTTCTCTCCCGATGGTTTTCTAACTGTTGAGGAAAAAGATTTAAAAACAATATTCTTAGGATTTAAACCTGATTTAATCAACTATCAATTACAAATAATAAATAACATAAAAAAAGAATTTAAAAAAAATAGCTTTTCAATAAAAATAGATAATATTGATCTTACTAATCCAAACAAACCAAAAATAAAAGTGTTCAAACCCTAATATTTGAAAAAGGAATATGAATAATTTTTTTTAATTACTGTAGTGTTGATAAGGGTTTTGCATTCAAAACAAAATATTTAATAAATAAATATTTTTAGGATTTTCCTCAACAAACTCCTACATATGAGCTTAGTAAGTTCATAATGCACCCAACACCATTTTTAGATTCCTAATTAAGAGATGAGCTTCGGTAACAATCCAAATTTTGATCAATCGAGAGAAATCCTTCCAAGCCAAAACGCCAAAATAGAAGTTATTGGTGTAGGGGGTGGTGGCAGTAATGCGGTCAATAGAATGATAAATAGTGATCTCGAAGGTGTCTCATTTAGAGTCCTCAATACCGATGCGCAAGCCCTACTACAGTCCTCTGCAGACCGTAGAGTTCAACTTGGTCAAAACCTTACTAGAGGTTTAGGTGCCGGCGGGAATCCAAGTATTGGGCAAAAAGCTGCTGAAGAATCTAAAGAAGAGCTTCAACAAGCTTTAGATGGATCTGATCTTGTTTTTATAGCAGCAGGAATGGGTGGAGGAACGGGTACAGGAGCAGCTCCGGTTGTTGCAGAAGTAGCTAAACAAAGTGGTGCTCTAACAGTAGGTATAGTAACGAAACCATTTTCTTTTGAAGGGAAAAGAAGAATGCGTCAAGCAGAAGAGGGAATTGCAAGACTAGCTGAAAATGTTGATACTCTTATAGTTATTCCTAATGATCGATTAAAAGACGTTATAGCAGGAGCTCCCCTTCAAGAAGCATTTAGGAATGCTGATGATGTTTTAAGGATGGGCGTAAAGGGTATCAGTGACATAATTACTTGCCCAGGATTAGTTAATGTTGATTTCGCAGATGTGAGATCAGTTATGACGGAAGCGGGCACTGCTCTTCTTGGAATAGGTATTGGTTCAGGAAGATCAAGAGCCTTAGAGGCAGCGCAGGCAGCGATGAATAGCCCTCTATTAGAAGCAGCTAGAATTGATGGAGCTAAAGGTTGTGTTATCAATATTACAGGTGGGAAAGACATGACCTTAGAAGATATGACCTCCGCATCTGAAATTATCTATGATGTCGTTGATCAAGAAGCAAATATTATTGTTGGTGCAGTGGTCGACGAAGCAATGGAAGGGGAGATACAAGTTACTGTAATTGCCACAGGTTTTGAGACAAATCAACCATTAAACCAACGAAGAATAAAAAATAGATTATCAAATCAACCTTTATATAATTTTTCGGATAATAAAGAATCTGGGGCTAATATACCGGAGTTCTTGAGATTAAGGCAAAACAAAAAAGATTTAGGTTAAATTAAAAGGTAAAATAAAGTGACTCGGTTATCTCGCCTGCCTCAAGCATCCCTTGTGGCTGCTACCTTCCGGTCCTGACCAGGTTTAGGCGTTAAAACCGCGAAAGGCCGAGTCAGGAACATATTAGCAATTCTTGATTAAAAAAGATACATAAATTTATTATGTTACCTTCAGAACTAGTTAATTATAAAAAAAAATCTCAAAAAATCATTGCGCTTACTGCATGGGACTCCATATCAGGATCTATTGCAGAAGAAGCCAATGTTGATCTCGTCCTTGTAGGAGATTCCTTAGCAATGGTCTGCTTAGGATATAAATCGACATTGCCATTAACTTTAGAAAACATAATTTATCATACAAATGCTGTTTCAAGAGGATTTAAGAAGAAAATTGAGGAACAACCTTTGCTCGTTTCAGATATGCCCTTTTTGACTTACCAATGTGGAGAGGATAAAGCTGTTGAGTATGCAGGGAAAATAATTCAGAACACTTATGCAAGAGCTGTAAAGGTAGAAGGAGCTGAACCAGAAATACAAAAAGTCATTTCTAGGTTAATAAGAATGGGAATCCCTGTTATGGGTCATATAGGTCTTACACCACAAAGCTATCTAAATATTGGATTAAAGAAACAAGGAGAAAACGAAGAAAGCCAAGAAAGAATCAAGAAAGAGGCATCAATTCTTGAAAATTTAGGATGTTTTTCAATAGTTCTTGAACATATTCCTGAATTGCTTGCGAAGGAAATACAAAATTCTTTAACAATCCCCATAATAGGTATCGGTGCAGGTAATTATTGCGATGGGCAAGTAAGAGTAACTGCAGATTTGTTAGGCCTCAATGATGATCAACCACCATTTTGCCAACCCATTATTCAAGGGAAGAAATTATTTAAGGATAAGTTAAAAGAATGGGTAGACTCTGAAAGACTTAACTGATCAAAACCATTTATACACAAAGTCTAATTAACAAAGAACGTTTAATTTCTTAAGTTTATTTGGATATCAAGAATCTTATAAGCGTTTCATCTTTTACTATTTTTGATATTTAAAAATAAGTTTGTGTAGTTTGCAAGAACTAATAACAGCAAAAGGAATGTATTAATGGACATAAAAAAAGGGGTTGTTACAATCTTAAAATTATATCAACTGTCAATTAGTAGCTTGTATCAGAACTTATTTTGAAAATTTCAAAGGAATTTAATAATATATTTAATTAATAAATTGTTTTTAAAAACTTTATTTCTCTTATTACTTTTCTTTACATGAGAATTCTTCCATTGGGATAAACAAATAAATCTTATTAAACCAGTAGAAAAAGTAGATTAAAATATCCTTTTTATTTTATACTAGAGAACGAGCAGAAAAAGAAGCCCATAAGTTTGGTTGAGAAGGACCTTATCGAAAGGTTACTGTTAGTCTTTATTGATCTCATACCACCACTTAAACATAGACACAAGAACTTGATTGCTAAGTTCCATGCCTTTTGGCTGACTTAAAAAGAATCTATTACCCTTTCTTACTAATAATCCACTTTCAAGAAATCTATCCCATTCTTTAAGCAATTTAATAAAGTTACTTTCAAATTTCTTGTTTCCCCAATTTTGTTCTTTAAACATTTCTTTGATATCTATACCCTCTTTCAGTCTTAATCCCAACATTATTTTCTCATCAAGCTCTTTATAGACAAAATCCTTATTAGTTAGAGACGAATCTAAATTAAATTTGCATTGTCTAATTACCCATTCTCTATAATCTCTACTAACTCTTGGCCTAGTTAACTTACTCCCCCAAGGTGAACTAGTAGAACCTTGACCAAAACTCCACCAGCCTAAACCACTCCAATAAACTCTGTTATGTCTCGATTGATGCCTCGGTAGACAATAGTTTGAGACTTCATATCTTGAGTACCCTGAGCTTTTTAAAATTAAATGAGTTGATTCACTATTTCTAAAAGCCTCTTCATCATTTGGAAGTTTTAATTTTCCTAAATCAACTAATTTTTTAAAAACAGTGCCATTTTCAATATTTAAATCGTAAATAGATATATGTGGTGGTAAAAATGTTAAGGCTTTTTTTAAGTCATCCTGCCATTCTTTATATCCACTAAGTGGTAAGTTTTGAATTAAATCTAAGCTCCAGCTCTTTATTAACCCAGAATCATATTCTCTTTTCAACCATGAACAAGATTTTTCAGCATCTTCTTTCAAATGACGCCTACCCGACTTTTCAAGTATCTGATTATCAAAACTTTGTACTCCAAGACTGAATCTATTTATACCAGCATCTATGAATCCATGAAGATCATCTTGATTAAAGCTAGCTGGATCAACCTCCATAGTGATTTCAGCACCATAGTCAATCCCATAATTTTCTCTAAAAATATCAATTAATTCTTTGATTTGTTTAGGATCCAAAATTGATGGGGTGCCACCTCCTATATAAATTGTTGAAAGAGGTGATTTGTGCTTAATTGACAATATTTCTTTGTATAAAAAGTACAAATATTCCTTAACAGTTTTGCTTCCATACCCTTGTAAAGTTTCAACTTTGTTTCCTAGTGGAATAACAGCAAAGTCGCAATAAAAGCACCTCCTATGGCAAAAAGGGATGTGTACATAAGCGCTTCTTGGATACTTATTCATTATTTAGATACATTTTTAAGCTCCGAAAAGATAATAAGGATTGAAAAAAATCAAATCCTTATTTACTCAATTAATAAATCCTAGTAGATTATAGATATGACAGATATTTTAGTATTAATTTTATTTGTATTGTCTGGGGCTGCTTCAGGATGGCTTGGTGTTGATTTATTGCCAATAGACATTCTTAAACAGGTGTCTAACGTTGAAGGTTTTAGAATTGTTTTAGCAATAATAGGATTTTTTATTGGATTAGCAGCTGGTTTTGTATTCCTCCAACTTAGAAAAACGTTTCTTGATCAAATAAGGACAATGCCTACAGATTTATTAATTAGTAGGTCAGTTGGATTAATTTTAGGATTACTTGTTGCGAATCTCCTTCTTGCTCCAATACTACTAATTCCATTCCCTAGAGAAGTCTTTTATGCAAAGCCTTTAGCAGCTATATTAAGCAATATTTTCTTTGGTGTGCTTGGTTATAAGTTAGCGGATACCCATGGGAGGACATTATTAAGATTATTCAATCCAAATAATACTGATGCATATCTAGTTAATGAAGGAATACTCCCTGCTGCAAGTCCAAAAATTCTCGATACCAGTGTAATTATTGATGGCAGAATAAATGGTCTATTAAGTTGCGGCTTGTTGGAAGGACAACTAATTGTTGCTCAAAGTGTAATGGATGAACTACAAACTTTAGCTGACTCAAGCAGCAATGAAAAAAGGTCTAAGGGCAGAAGAGGCCTAAAATTGCTAAAAGAATTAAGAGACTTATACGGAAGAAGACTTGTAATCAACCCAACGAAGTATGAAGGTAAGGGGGTAGATGAAAAACTATTAAAAATTACTGAGGATATGACAGGAACTTTAATAACCGCTGATTATAATCTCTCTCAAATTGCTGAAGTTAAAGAATTAAAAGTTATGAATTTGAGTGATCTAGTTATTGCTTTAAGACCAGAAGTACAACCAGGAGAATCGCTTAATATAAAGATTGTGAGAGAGGGCAAAGAAAAAATGCAGGGTATAGGATATTTAGATGATGGAACAATGGTAGTTATTGATGAAGCAAAGGAGTTTGTCGGAAGAAGATTAGATATTGTTATAACAGGAGCATTACAAACTCCTACAGGAAGAATGGTCTTTGGAAAACTGATAAATAATCCTGAGTCAAACAAATCTTTTAAATCACCAGCGACACAGGGCTAAATCTAGCTAGAATCAAAGCAATCTTATTTTTGTGATACAAATGACTGTATCTGCTCCTTATTACGGCGAAAACACCGTTATGAGGACTCCGCCCCCAGATTTACCCTCTCTTTTATTGAAAGAGAGAATTGTTTACCTCGGTTTACCACTATTTTCAGATGATGATGCCAAGAGACAATTAGGAATGGATGTTACTGAGCTAATAATTGCTCAACTTCTTTACCTTGAATTTGAGGATCCAGAAAAACCGATTTATTTCTATATCAATTCGACTGGGACAAGTTGGTACACTGGTGACGCTGTTGGATTCGAGACAGAGGCTTTCGCTATCTGCGATACCATTAGCTATATTAAGCCCCCAGTGCATACAATCTGTATTGGACAAGCAATGGGGACTGCTGCTGTCATCCTTTCTTCTGGTACGAAGGGTCACAGAGCGGCCCTTCCACACGCCTCTATCGTTTTACATCAACCTATAAGCGGAGCAAGAGGTCAAGCAACTGATATCCAAATAAGAGCTGAGGAAGTTTTAAAAAATAAAAAATCAATGCTGGAAATTTTATCTCGAAACACTGGAAAGACCATAGAAGAACTCTCTAAAGACTCCGACAGGATGAGTTATCTAAACCCTCAAGAAGCCCTAGATTATGGTGTTATCGATAGAATACTCACAAGTCAAAAAGATTTACCAAATAAAATTTAACTCTCACAAAACTTTTTTAAAATCATGCCAATAGGAACTCCAAGCGTGCCTTACAGACTTCCAGGAAGTCAATACGAAAGATGGGTTGACATATATACAAGACTAGGTGTGGAAAGAATTCTTTTTCTTGGACAAGAAGTAAATGATGGAATCGCTAATAGCCTTGTTGCACAAATGCTTTATCTAGATTCTGATGACAACTCCAAACCAATTTATCTTTATATAAATAGTCCAGGAGGATCAGTTACTGCCGGCCTTGCTATTTATGACACTATCAAATACGTAAAAAGTGATGTAGTAACGATATGCGTAGGGCTCGCAGCCTCCATGGGTGCGTTCCTATTGGCCGCCGGGACAAAAGGCAAAAGAGTTGCTTTGCCGCATAGCAGAATAATGATTCATCAACCACTAGGAGGGACATCTCAACGCCAAGCAAGTGATATTGAAATAGAAGCTAAAGAAATTTTAAGAATTAAAGATATGTTAAATATGTCAATGGCAGATATGACAGGTCAATCATTTGAGAAAATTGAAAAGGATACTGATAGAGATTATTTTCTAAGTGCGGAAGAAGCAAAAAACTATGGATTAATTGATAGAGTAATCACACATCCAAGCGAAGCAAATCAGTCTTAATTCTATAAATAGACATTTTAATTAAATTTTTAAATTAATAATTTTTTGGTTTATTTACACCTTTAATGCCTAAACTATTAATTATCAAACGAAAAGAAGCTACAACTAATGACCCAACTCTTTTATGACACAGATGCAGACCTAAGTCTTTTAAATAATAAAACAATTGCAATTATCGGATATGGTTCACAAGGCCACGCACATGCCCTAAACCTTAAAGATAGCGGTATGGATGTAATTGTCGGATTGTATAAAGGAAGTAAGTCTGAAAGCAAAGCTATTAGCGATGGCTTACAAGTGTTTAGCGTTTCTGAAGCTTGCGAAAAAGCAGACTGGATTATGATTCTCCTCCCTGATGAGTTTCAGAAAGATGTTTACCTTAAAGAAATAGAACCAAACTTAAAAGAAGGAAAGATATTAAGTTTTGCTCATGGCTTTAATATTAGATTCGGACTTATCAAACCTCCTAACTTTGTGGATATTGTAATGATTGCCCCAAAAGGTCCTGGACACACTGTTCGGTGGGAATATCAGAATGGTCAAGGTGTTCCTGCATTGTTCGCAGTTGAGCAAGATTTTTCTGGAAATGCAAGATCATTAGCGATGGCTTACGCTAAAGGTATTGGAGGAACGCGAGCTGGGATACTTGAAACAAATTTCAAAGAAGAAACAGAAACTGATTTATTTGGAGAACAAGCCGTATTATGCGGAGGCTTATCAGAGCTCGTCAAATCAGGGTTCGAAACTCTTGTAGAGGCAGGATATCAACCGGAACTTGCGTACTTTGAATGCTTACACGAAGTTAAGCTAATTGTTGACTTAATGGTTAAAGGGGGCTTATCTCAAATGAGAGACTCTATCTCAAATACAGCAGAATATGGAGATTACGTAAGCGGTAAAAGACTCATCAATAGCGATACAAAGAAAGAAATGCAAAAAATCCTAAAAGATATTCAAGATGGTACTTTCGCTAAGAATTTCGTAGAAGAATGCGACAAAAATAAACCATTAATGACAAAATTAAGGGAAGAAAACTCAAAACATGAAATAGAGAAAGTAGGCAAAGGTTTGCGCTCTATGTTCAGTTGGCTGAAATAAATTTATTTTTAATATTTCTTGGATCAATTGGTTTTGATTTATTAGTAGGTGATCCAAGATTTGTTATCCATCCTGTTCAAGTAATTGGCTTTTATATAAAAAAAATTTCTGATTATCTTATTAATAATTATGGAGAAAGTAAAAACATATTGTTTTGGGGAGGACTTTTCGTAGCTATATCCACTACTGGAATGAGTTTTGGTTTAGGGAAATTGATAGAACTTAGTTATATGCAATCAAGAAATAATTTTTTTGGATTGTTAATTTTCTTTGGACTTTCAAGTTGTATTGCCTCTAGGTCGCTTATTTCAAGTGTGAAAGAAATTGCAGAGCTAATAGAACACCAAGAAATTAATGACAAAAATAAGAGGATAATCAAAGAGAAGGTACAAAGAATAGTAAGTAGGGATGTAGGTTCATCTTCTATAGAACATCTTTTGAGATCAAGTACAGAGAGTCTTACCGAAAATTCTGTAGATGGAATATTTGGGCCATTATTTTGGATTTTTATTGGAATTATTTTCATGAAATTTTCAATTTATCTACCAGGGCCTTTGTCACTTGGCTTTTCTTATAAAGCCATAAGTACATTAGATTCAATGATAGGTTACAAATATGATTTTTTTAAATATTTAGGTTTTTTCAGTGCAAAAATCGAAGATTTTTTTACATTTGTCCCTTCAAGAATAGTTTTAGTCACATTACCTTTAGTTAGCGCCAAAGTTAAAGATTATGGATCAATCATAAAAAAAAGCTATCTTGATGGTAAAAAATATGATTCCCCTAATGCTGGCATTTCAGAAGCAATATTTGCTTATATTTCTAATATTAAATTGGGCGGGAAAAGTAAATATAGAAATAAGATTATTGAAAAACCAACTATAAATGTTAACGGAGATAATTGCACTGAAGAAAAAATCAAATTAATTTGTCAATTAATTTTGAGATTACAGTTTTTATGGATAATAATTTTTGCCTTAATTTTTTTTATAATCTCGAGTTTATTTTAATAATAAATTAGTTTAAAAATTATTAGAATAAATTTAAAATCAATGCTAGAAAAAAGTTCTCCAATGGAAAATCAAAATGATGGTTCTACTAAGACATCCTCAAGTGATAATGAATACTCAAAATGGGTAGATAATCAGGGGGATGAAGTAAAAAATGTTTTTGGATTCAATAGTAGTGCTGAGCTTGTTAATGGGAGAGCAGCTATGATTGGATTCTTAATGCTCATATTAACCGAGTTGGTTTTTAGCGGCAGACCTGTGACATCTTCAATTTTTGGTATCAATTAAAAATGGTAGAAAAAAAATCTAATCCAATAAAAGCAATACTATATGTATCTGTATGGGTAATAATTTGGGGAACACTAGGTTCTTTCATTGATTATCCTCTTTATAAAAATAAAATTTACTTAGAAGGAAGCATATATCAGTATCTCACTTTCATAATTACAGCGATAGTATCAATAATAAGTGCTAAGTTTTTTTATAAAAAATTTGAGTTATAAAAATTTGTACCTAAATTTCTTAATAATTTTTGCTGGTTCTTTTTTGTCATTTGACTCGTAAAGTATCCACTGATGTGTTTCAGTATCATGATCACAACCATAATTTCCAGATATGTTATCGTAACTTGAAAGATATGAATGACAATTCTGGTCTGCCTCAAAAGCAGAGTCATAACCTGTTAGAAAATATATCAAAAACAGAAGGATTAGTAATAATAAAATTACTTGGAAAACTAAATTTACTACCTTCATAAGAATTTCTAAAATTTAAATATATCATTTAAAAAATTTTTTCGATCTAAAAATTTTTAACGACCAACATTAAAAACAAAGTCGCGGAATTCTTGATTCTTTAAATAAAGTATGGCTAGCAATATTAAAATCAAATTTAAGACTAATACTATTGATCCAAAAATATTTATTTGTTTTTTACCTGGCAAAGTGTAAGTAAATTTTTTACCTTTAAGAAAAGCTGCTAAGCCTTTTTTTTCTTTTTTCGGTTCTTTTATTTCAGCATCATTTTCATCTTCACTATCCGAGAAACCTTTTACCATTAAAACTTGAAATGCATGTTTATAATATTCCAAAAAAATAAAATTTTTTAATAATTAACAATTTTTAACCACATATGGGATCAAAAATGAAATTCTGTTATTTGATAAATTTTTGAAAAAATAAGCTTCAATAATTGCCGACTGCATCCCTAATAAACTTGATTGACATTTGAATCTATTTTGATCAAATACAAGTAATTGAAGTTTTTCTATTTCAGAAACCAACTCCTTGCAAACTTGGGCTTGAGAATCTTTAGTACAATAACTTGCTTCTTTTAAAATATTGGATTTTGTTGGTATTGTTTCTGCTATAACAGAATTAGATAACAACAAAATTTTAATTAATAAAAAAGTTAAATATTTCATTACTTTTCAAGACTTCAATATTTGAGATACCTTCATAATGCTTTTGGTCATTTCGCTATTTTGATTTTATTGAAATTAAAAAAAAAGATGCTCTAAAAGAGCACCTTGGCATTTAAAGAAGAAATAGATTAAAAAGATTACCCTTGAACTCTATCCTTAAAAAGTTTACCTGCAGAAAATGTTGGAACTCTTTTAGCAGGTATTGCTATTTTTTCGCCTGTCTTAGGGTTTAATCCCTGTCTTGCAGAACGATCTCTTGGCTCGAAAGAACCAAATCCTAGTAAGGAGACTTTTTTGCCTTCCACTACTGAGTCAACAATAGTTTCAATAGCTGCATCAACAACTAAAGAAACATCAGTTTTTGTGAGCTCTGTACGAGCAGCAACAAGATTTACTAAATCAGCTTTGTTCATTGAATTGTTTGTAAAGCAGAGATTTAAAGACAAGTGTTTTAAGCAAGCCTAAAAACCTCGAACTTGCATATCATATGGAGCAAATACAAATACGGCAACCGAAAATGCCGGCGGCGCAAAGCTTTATACAAATCTTAGGGACATTTTTAGCTCCATTATTTATTTTTAGAGCCTCACTTTTTTCTTATATAAAATTAGCCGCTTTAACTATAAAACAGCTAAAACCATTGGTAGCACTTGATTTATCCTTGAAAAATTAAACTTAATTTATTAAAGAAAAAATGTCAAAGATAAATAAAATTAAGAATTTAAGCCATTTATTATTTTTTATTAATTTTCAGATATATTTTCTTCTCATCACATGAAAAAGCACAAATTGTATTTTGAAATCAAGAAAAATCTGATTTTCTCACAATTAAGCTTTCTCTCTAAATCTTTTTATGCATTAAGAAGATGGATAAAAAATTGTAATTAATTTGGTAATTAATAATGTCAAAATCTAATAAAGTTGATTAGTTAAATCTTAAATTTTAGTTTTTTCCTAATTTTGTATCTATTATTCTAATATCAGTAATTTGAATAAATTATCACAATATTTAATTAAACAATGATAAGGAGAAAGTGACTCATATCAACAAAGGTAAACCATTTCCCCTAGGAAGTTCTCTAACTTCACAAGGGGTTAATTTTTCCCTAGTAGCCACAAATGCAGAATATGTAGAAATCTTATTGTTTGAAAAAGAGGACTCCATTTCCCCAACAAGTATATTGAAACTAGATCATAATTATAATACAGGGCCCTACTGGCATGCGGAGGTAAAAAATCTAGATGCAGGTTGTATTTATGCTTTTAGGGTAAAACAAAAAAATAATGCGATCAACCATAACTATGAAAAAAAAGTATTACTCGATCCATGTGCAAGGGGCATAACTGGGTGGGGAAGTTATAAAAGAGAAAATGCATTAAATACCCAAGAAAATACTTATTCTTGTCTTAAAAGCGTTGTTTGCGATAGAAAACTATTTAATTTTAAAGATTTTCCAAGACCGAAACATACTTGGGAAGAAACAATTATTTATGAACTCCATATAAAATCCTTTACTGAATCAACCGATAAAACTGAAAGTTGTTTTAAGAAATTTTTAAAAAAAATTCCATATCTCAAAGAACTTGGAATTACCTCAATCGAATTACTTCCAATTTTTTGTTTTGATCCAACTGATGCACCAAATGGTTTAAAGAACTTTTGGGGTTATAGTCCAATTAATTGGTTTACTCCGCATTTTGAATACCTTTCGAATGAATCAGCTGAAAAAAATAGAGAGGAATTTAGAAAATTAGTAGAAGAGTGTCATAAGGCAGACATTGAAGTTATTTTAGATGTCGTATATAATCACACTTCTGAAGGAGATTACAAAGGACCTGCGATATGTTGGAGAGGGATAGATGAAAACCTTTATTACTTTATTGGGAAAGATAAAAATTATCAGGACGTATCTGGTTGTGGGAATACTATTGCAGCAAACAGAGGATTAGTTAGAAAACTAATAATTGAATCATTAAAATGTTGGGCTAGTGAATTTGGAGTAGATGGTTTTAGATTTGATTTAGGTATTGCCTTATCAAGAGGAGAAAATCTCTCGCCACTCGACAATCCTCCAATTTTTGAAGATATAGAATGTGAACCAGAACTTGTTGATATAAAGTTTATAAGTGAGCCATGGGATTGTGGAGGTTTGTATAAATTAGGTGACTTCCCATCTAAGAATACTTTCACTTGGAATGGTCATTTTAGAGATGATTTGCGAAGATTTTGGAAGGGGGATAAAGATACAGCTTGGAATATGAGCGATAAAATCAAAGGTACTCCATCAATTTATAAAGAAGAGACTATTTTCCCAAAATCAATAAACTTTATTACTTCACATGATGGATTCACTCTGAAAGATTTAGTAACTTTCAATAGAAAACATAATTTTGCCAATAGAGAGCAAAACAGAGATGGTGATAACCATAACAATTCTTGGAATCATGGTATAGAAGGACCAACTACAAACTGTTTAATAAATGATTTAAGAAAAAGGCAACAAAAAAATCTTATTCTTAGTTTACTTATATCTAAAGGCGTTCCAATGATACTTATGGGTGATGAGATAGGAAGATCACAAGGCGGTAACAATAATTCTTGGTGCCAAAATAATTTAATGGGTTGGATGAATTGGGAACATGATCAACGAGATTTGGAATTATTAGAATATTTTAAATACGTTATAAAAATCAGAAAAAAACTAATAAACATTTTTAATCCATCATTTTTTCCTAATAATCAAACCAATGAAAATATTCCAACATATCATTGGCATGGAACAAAATTAGATAATCCCGATTGGAGTAGTTGGTCTCACACAGTTGCTTTTAGCATTAACAAAGGCATTACTAATCCGCTGGTCTGGATAGGTTTAAATGCATTTTCAAAAAGTATCGATTTCCCCTTGCCGAAATGTAAATATAATTGGTTAAAAGTTATTGACACTAGCATGTCTGAGATTATTAAACCTTTAACTATCAATGAAAAATCTGTTTCAATAAAGAGTAGAAGCTCTTTATTAATCATTTCAGAAGAAGTATTTGGAGCACAAAACAATTTATTCTAAAGCGGGCGGCGGGAATCGAACCCGCATCTTCAGCTTGGAAGGCTGAGGTTTTACCACTAAACCACGCCCGCATTAAGTAATAGAATTACCATTGCAATAATACATTATCAAACAATCAACAAAGCAAAAAGATTGGAAAATTCACACTCGAAAAAAAATATTACAAGATCAACAACAAGATTAATGTTCTCTTACGGTCTAGGAGATGCAGGCACGGGTTTGGTCGCGACGCAATTTGGTTTTTTTCTGTTCAAATTCTTTATTTCTGCTGGTTTACCAGTAATAATTGCAGGTTCATTATTAATGTTAATAAAGATATGGGATGCAGTAAATGATCCGTTAATTGGATGGTTAAGTGATCGTACTAAATCAAAATGGGGGCCTAGAATCCCTTGGATGGTAGCAGCATCTGTTCCTCTTGGTTTCTCTTTAGCTGCGATATGGTGGACACCCACTGGCTCCGTGCTAACCAAGACTATTTACTATGCCATAATTTCTATAATCGTAATGACCGCTTATACAAGTATTAATCTTCCTTTTGCAGCTCTATCTACTGAAATTTCTGAAAAAACAGCGATAAGAACAAGACTAAACGCATCTAGATTTACTGGCTCAATAATTGCAGGACTAACTGGGTTAATAATTGCTGGAGTTGTATTGGGTTCTGAAGGATCAGCAAATAATGAATATTTTTTAATGGGTAAAATAAGCGGATGTATTGCAGTTGCTGCAACATTAATTTCTTGTTGGGGATTGGCTCCATTTGCCAAAAAAGCGAGAAGGCCTTCAGGAAAAGTTGAAGCCATAACACTTCAATTCAAAAGGATCTTCAGAAATAAAAAATTTCTAAAAGTTATTACGCTTTATATTCTTCTCTGGTGCGCCTTACAATTGATGCAAACAGTAGCTTTAATCTATGTAGAGGATGTACTGAATGTACCAACAGATATTGCTAAGTGGATCCCGATACCTTTCCAAATTAGTGCTTTAGTGGGTTTACAAATATGGACCAGAGTATCAAATAAATTAAACAGGATTTCAGCTTTAAACTATGGAGCGATTATGTGGATTATTTCTTGTACGGCAGCTTTATTTTTACCTTCTTTATCAAAAAATTCAGGGGTTGGAGTTAACGTTTTCCTAAATACCGGCAATATATTTCTTTTCATTCTTTTAATTTTTATAATCTGTCTTATTGGCACTGGAGCTTCAACCGCTTTTCTGATCCCTTGGTCACTACTTCCTGATGCAATAGACGAAGACCCAGAGAAGCCGGCAGGATTATATACTGCTTGGATGGTACTTATTCAGAAGATTGGTATCGCCTTTAGTGTTCAATTATTAGGATTTTTATTGTATTTATCAGGCTATCAATCATGCTTTGTTGATAAAGATGGTCTAAATATTATTGAGCAATGCTACTCAGCACAATTAACTATTAGATTATGTATTGGTTTTATACCCTCAATACTGGTAATAATTGGTCTTTTAATCATGAGAAAATGGGATCGAAAATTAATTACAAACTAATATAAAGATATGTATTACCTTAATTTTTTCAAAAGACTTCTGAGCAGCTTAATCATCGGCGGGCAAGCAATTAATTTTATCTTTAAGGGTAAAATTTCCAAAAATGATCTCTTTGAGCAACTTATGGAGTCAGGTCCTGGCAGTTTATTAATTGTTTTAATTACAGGAATTGCCGCCGGTACAGTTTTTAATATTCAAGTTGCATCACAACTTACGAGCATGGGGGTTTCAAGTGAAATTGGAGGTTTATTAGCAGTAGGCATGGCAAGAGAAATGGCTCCTCTTCTAACTGCTACTTTAATGACTGGAAAGGTTGCAACTGCATATGCTGCTCAACTTGGAACCATGAAGGTCACAGAACAAATTGAGGCAATAACCATGTTAAGGACTGAACCAGTCCAATATTTGGTAGTCCCAAGGTTACTATCGATGGTAATAATGTCTCCAATACAGTGTCTTTTGTTTTTATCTGTAGCTTTATGGAGTGGACAAATTTGGAGCACAATTTTTTATAAAGTTCCTCCAATAGTTTTTTGGACATCTGTAAGATCAGGCAATGTGAGTTTAACCAGTGCAGACTTAACTGCAATGTTAATAAAATCTGTAGTGTTCGGATTACTCATTTCAATCATTGCTTGTGGATATGGACTTACAACCAAAGGAGGTCCAAAAGAAGTTGGAACAAGTACAACAGGTGCAGTTGTATTGACTCTCGTTACTGTATCTTTAATGGATGTATTACTAACGCAAATTTTATTTGGATGATCCTATGTTTAATACTAAATCAAAAAAAGAGGAGCCAGTAATAATATCTCCTTCATTTCAGTTACCAATCATTCTAATAGTTTTAAGTTTTATGCTTTTGTTTTTGAATATTGGTTCTTTACCAACAATAGTTTTTGTTTCTTTTAGCTTTTTTTTATTACTTCAGTCATTCACCTTAAGAATAAAAATAACAAATGATGATTTTATCGTTTTACAATTAGGGAAAGAGATTAGAACTTTTCCATTCAAGAACTGGATATCATGGAAATTCTTTTTCCCTATAATCCCAGGAATTTTTTATTTTAGAGAAAAGTCCAGTCCTCATTTATTACCAATTTTATTTAATCCAAAGCAATTAAAAGATGAGCTCATAAAAAAAGTTGACTCCCTGGAAATTAAAAATTCTTAAAATTCAGACTTTGCCTAATCATCAAAACTATTTAAATGACCAATACAGAAATTTCCGACAATAATCCTGAGAAGGAATTAAAAATAGATAAGTCAATTTCAGATGATAAAACAAAACAAATTAGTAAGAAAAATACAACGCAAAATAAAAAAATTACACCTAATAAATACAAATCAACTATATCTTTTGATGAAATTTCTAATGAAATTTTTAGAGATCTCGTTTCAAAAAAAGATTCTTTAGTTAAAGAAATAAAAGAGTTAGAAGCAAAAAAAAATGAAATAGAAAAAGATATTGAGTCTAATTTTAAAGGACAGTCAGATAATATTGCTAAAAGAGTTAAAGGCTTTCAAGAGTACTTAACTGGAGCTTTGCAGAATCTTTCGCAAAACGTAGAGAAACTTGAATTAGTTTCTCAACCAATAATCGTAAAGCCTTCTCCCCTTGATGAGAAAAAGCAAGGCAATAGCACAAACAATGTAGTTAATGTTCCTGCTCTTTCCGAGACATTTAAGCCAGATGAAGAGATTATAAAAAGTTGCTTTTCAAGTTTCACAGAACAACCCGACTTTTATGCAGAACCTTGGAAATTAAGAAGGAGTCTTGATTCCTCAGATATAGAAATTATGGATGATTGGTTCTTTAACATGGGAGGAAGAGGTTCTCTTGAAAGTAGAGGATCTCGACAAAAAAATGCCTTATTATCAGCTGGCTTAATATCTATTCTTGGCGAATTATATGGAGATCAATTTCAGACTCTTATTTTAGCTTCGCAGCCTGAACGATTAGGTGAATGGAGAAGAATTCTTCAAGATTCACTTGGTCTAACAAGGGATGACTTTGGACCTAATAGTGGGATTGTTCTTTTTGAAAGGCCTGAAGGTGTCATCGAGAGAGCTGATAGATTAGAAGCGAATGAAGAATTGCCATTTATTATCATTGATGCAGCAGAAACCTCTGTTGAAATTCCAATACTTCAATTCCCATTATGGGTTGCATTTGCTGGTTCAGATAATGAAATTTACGATGATCTTGAACTAAACTAAGCTTTATGAATATCTTAATAATTTTTGCAAGTTATCTTTTAGGATCACTTCCGACAGGTTTTTTAATTGGGAAATATCTCAAAAATATAGATCTGAGAACTATAGGTTCTGGATCTACAGGTGCCACAAATGTCTTAAGAAATGTTGGGAAATGGCCAGCACTTTTTGTATTTATCGTTGACGTTGGGAAAGGCCTTATTGCAGTAAAAATTGCTCAATATTATACAGATCAAGGATTAATAGAAGTAATAGCAGGGATATCAGCTATCTCAGGACATATTTGGCCAATATGGCTTAGAGGTAAAGGAGGGAAAGCTGTTGCAACTGGATTAGGTATGTTTTTAGCTCTTTCTTGGAAAGTTGGACTCGCATCTCTCGGCATTTTTTTAATAGTCCTAACAAAAACTAAATTTGTTTCTTTATCAAGTATTTCAGCTGCAATCTTACTTCCTATTTTTATGTTTTTTTACCTAGGTAAATTTATGCACTCATACTTTTTTATAAGTTTAATTGTTGCATTATTAGTAATCTGGAAACATAGAACAAACATAACAAGATTGCTTAAGGGAGAAGAATCCAAAATTAATCAGAATCAATAGATTTAAATATTTCTATTAGAGCTTTATTAGGATCTATAGCGTTTGAAATTGATCTGCCAATGACTAACTTAGAAGCCCCATTATCTATTGCTTCATAGGGAGTCATAATTCTATTTTGATCATCTTTATTGTCAATATTTAATCTGATACCAGGTGTAATAAGTTCAAAATTATCCTTATAAATAGATCTCAACATTTTTACCTCCCAAGGGGAACAAACACATCCATCTAATCCGGCATCAAAAGACAACTTTGCAAGTCTCAATACATTTTCTTCAATTGAATTATTTCTATCAAGATCAGTTTGAAAATCTTTAAGTGAAAAGCTTGTTAAAACAGTTATTCCTACAACCAATGGAGGTTTTACACTGACTGAGGTAGCTCCTTCTAAAGATGCTTTTTTCGAATCCTTAAGAGCTTTTAAACCTGCTGAAGCATGAATAGAAATTATATCAACCCCTAATTTTGAAACTTGGAAACATGCTGCACGCATGGTATTAGGAATATCATGAAATTTTAAGTCTAAAAAAATTTTTTTATTTAAACCTTTTAATATTTCAATAACCCTTGGACCTTCCCTAACAAAAAGTTCTAAACCAACCTTAACCCACTTAATATTAGGACATATTTCCAAAAGTAATTTTGCTTGACTTACATCTAATCCATCAATTGCCAATATTATTTTATCTTCTGAATTAAATCTATTATTCATCAATTTTCAGTTTTCAAACCTCTTAATTATTTTTTTTCCAATTTGCAAAATTTTTCCTTCCAAATCATTTTTTGAATTAAAAACTAAATCAGGATTTATTACTTTTTGACTATCAATTTTTACACCCCCACCTTTAATAGATCTTTTTGATTCGCTGCTAGATTTGAAAAGTTTTAGAGCACTCAATAAGTAGAAAAACTTTACTGGGAAAACTACTTCTTTTAAAGAAATCTCTGGAATTTCTCCAACTTTTTCTTTGTGTCCAAGGAATAATTTTTCGCAGTTTGATTGAGCCTTTAATGCTTCTTCGGCTCCATGGAATAAAGTAGTAACTTCTAAAGCCATTCTTCTCTGTAATTCACGAGGATTTGATTTTTCCAGAAAACTTAAATCTAATTCAGTAAGTAATTCAAAATAGGTGGGTATTATATTATCGGGTACTTTTTCTAATTTTGAATACATTGAAAGAGAATCTTCAGTTAAACCGACGGTGTTAAATTCAGATTTACTCATCTTTTTAATTCCATCTAAACCTGTCAAAATTGGCAGCAGAACACCAAATTGAGGGTCTTGTTTAAAATGCCTTTGAAGGTCCCTTCCTATTGCAATATTAAATTTCTGATCTGTGCCTCCAAGCTCAATATCTGATTGTACAACTACCGAATCGTAACCTTGTAATAGTGGATATAAGAATTCATGCAAAGCAATTGGGACTTGCGAAGTATACCTTTTATTAAACTCCTCCTTAGCTAACATTTGACTAACTGTTGCACTTCCCATCAATTCAATTATCGAATTAAGATTTAATCCTTTTAACCATTCGCTGTTATATCTAATTTCTATTCTATCTTTTGAATCAAAATCTAAAATAGATTCATTGGCTGGCTTTCCCATCCCTAGTTGGGTTAAATATGTTTTTGCATTATCCTTAACTTGTTTTTCCGATAACTGAACTCTTGTTTTGTTTTTTCCGGTTGGATCTCCAATTTGAGCAGTAAAATCCCCAATAATTAAAACTGCAATATGTCCATTATCTTGGAATGCCCTAAGTTTTTTAAACAATATGCTGTGCCCAAGATGAATATCGGTTCCAGTTGGATCGATGCCTAGTTTAACTCTTAATTTTTTATTATTTTTTTTCGCATGATCAATTATCTCCGAAAAGGTCTGATCTGTTCCCTTAATTGGAAAATATTCTTCTATTCCTCTTGACAGCCATGATGGCAATTTTAAATTATCTGTCATTAAGCTTTAATCGTTAACTTTAAGAAGTTTTATCAAGTTCATCCTTCATTCTTATTAAGGTTTTATTCATTTGATCGAACATTTGATCAGGAGTAATCCCAAATTGACTTAACTGTGTCTTTAATTGTTCTACTGTCATTTTTGCTTGAAAATCTTCAGACAATTCAAATCTCTTCATAAAAACCTTATAACGATCCATAAGAGATTCCATTTTTTTTATAAACATTTTTTTCCCTTCTCTATCAAATTTTCCATAATCAGAGCCAAGTTTCATAAGTTCTTGGTAATCTGTAAAAAGCTTTTTAGCTTCTTCTTGAACGATGTCTGACTCAAAGAATCCCATTTCTATTTTTTACTTCGCAGATTAAGGCTCAACTACAAGATAACAAGAATCTTTTAAATTGATTAGAAGATTAATAAATTTTAGTTTATAAATAATTCTTTGATTTATATTTTTTCAGAATTAAATTTAGAAGACATGTTTCATAAATATTGGAAAAATTTAACGTAAATAATATTTCAAACCAAAATAGACAATTTGAATTATTTGGTTCAAATGTAAATACATCAATTAATTTTCAACACTCAAATAATCTAAAAATCAATGGCGAAATCCTAACTGAATGGAGGGACAGAATATATAATCACCAATTCAAAATTTCAAAAGATACTCACGATAAAACTTTGCACCAAACAAGTCTTCCTATCAATACTATTTCCGATGAAATAAAAATTGATCCGTTTTCCTTGCAGCCATTATCACTGAACTTTTGGAGAACCAATCAATATATACACAATGGGCCAGCAATGTATTTTGTAATTGACTCGATGGAGAGTTCTAAAATAATCCTTTATATAGGAGAAACAAATTCAGCAAATAAAAGATGGAAGGGAGAACATGACTGTAAAAATTACCTCATGAACTATAAAGAAGCCCTAGCTCATAACAAACTCTCAAGTCACCAAGATATTCGTTTCTTCTTAGATGTACCTAAAGAAGTAAAATTAAGACGTAAATTAGAACAGCAGCTGATATATTTATGGTTACCACCTTTTAATAAAGAAACTCGAGATAGGTGGGCAACTACTTTCACAAACAACTAAAAGTTAATTAAATCCATTTTACAAATGCAATTTTCCACATTCCAAAAAAATCTAGATAACTGGCAAGGTGCTTCATTAATTTTTGGAGTTTTAGAGGAAGAAATTGCAAGCCAACTTGAAAACATAAAATTTGTTATTGACCCAAAATTATTATTAAAAAAAGTTACTCTAAAAAAATTTAAAGGAGAAAAAGGAAAAACTTTAAGCTTTGAATTTTTAGATCAAAAATTAGAAACTTTATTCATAGTTGGTCTTGGCAAATCAAAAGACCTAAATAAAAGTGATATAGAAAACTCCATAGGAAATCTAGTTAGGAAAACTGTTGATAAAAATGAAAAAATGAGCATCTTGCTACCTTGGGAATTTATAAATTCACAACTAGAAATAAATCAATTAGCAGAGTCATTCAGATTATCTGCCTATAAGGACAATAGATTCAATAAGAAAAAAGATGAAAAGAAAGTTCTTAAAGAAATAGAGTTTTTGAATTTGAAAAAATTTGAGAATATTAGCTTTGAAGAGACAGCGCAAATATGTGAAGGTGTAGAACTAGCAAGAAGACTTGTAGCCGCCCCTCCAAATAGCCTGACTCCTAAGGAAATGTCTATACAAGCTTCTCAAATAGCTAAAGATCATGGTTTGGGAGTAAAAATTTTAGAGGCAAAAGATTGTGAAGATTTAGGAATGGGTGCATTTTTAGCTGTAGCAAAAGGATCTGATCTAGATCCTAAATTTATACATCTTACTTTAAAGTCAGAAGGGCCTATAAAAGAAAAGATTGCGCTTGTTGGGAAAGGTTTAACCTTTGATTCTGGAGGATACAATCTGAAAGTGGGAGCCTCTCAAATTGAAATGATGAAATATGATATGGGCGGAAGTGCTGCAGTTTTAGGAGCAGCAAAAGCACTTGGGGCAATAAAACCAAAAGGATTAGAAATTCATTTTATTGTGGCATCTTGCGAAAACATGATAAATGGATCTGCAGTACATCCCGGGGATGTAGTTAAAGCATCTAATGGTAAGACAATTGAAATAAATAACACTGACGCAGAGGGTAGACTCACATTAGCTGATGCTTTAACTTACGCATCAAATTTAAAACCTGATTCAATAATAGATCTCGCCACTTTAACAGGAGCTATTGTTGTTGCATTAGGGAATGATGTAGCTGGATTCTGGAGCAATAATGATGATTTAGCAAATGACCTAAAAGCTGCATCAGCCCAGTCTGGAGAAGAATTATGGCAAATGCCTTTACAAAAATCTTATAAAGAAGGTTTAAAGTCTCATATAGCTGACATGAAAAATACAGGTCCTAGAGCAGGTGGGTCAATAACTGCTGCTTTGTTTTTAGAGGAATTCTTTGATAAAGAGATTAAATGGGCTCATATTGATATTGCTGGGACTTGTTGGACTGATAAGAATAAGGGAATTAACCCATCAGGTGCAACCGGCTTTGGAGTTAAAACTCTTGTTCAATGGATTAAAAATAAATAACTATATTTAAAATCATTCAGTCCAAAGATTAATTGATCTAGCGTTATCCCCCCATAATTTATCCAACCTCTGATCTCTCCCACATGAGAATCTATAGAACTTATATTTTATTTCATTTCTCTCAGCAAAATCCTGATGATATCCTTCAGCCAACCAAAATTTACCTTTTGATTTTAGTCCCACAGATATTTTTTCTAATGGCACTCGTAATTCATTAGAGGCCGAAAGAATTGCATTTTTTGCATCACTTTCCTCAGTTTCATCTTTAAAAAAGATCACTGGCCTATAAGAATCTCCACGATCACAAAATTGACCCTTGCCGTCTAGAGGATCAATATTTCTAAAATAGAGTCTAAGTATCTCGGGTAAAGTTACCAATTGGGAATCATAGTCCACCAAAACAACTTCTTGATGTCCTTCATGATTTTCGTATGTAGGATTTTGTAAATCTCCACCTGAATAGCCACTTTGTACAAAATTTATCCCCATTAGTGACTCCAAATCATGTTCTAAACACCAGAAACAACCTCCTGCAAGAATCAATTCCTCTGCAAAAGCATTTACAGGATTAATAAATATTGAAAGAGCAATTATTAGAGGTAAGAAATATTTCATTTTTTTATTATAAAGTTCAAATAATAGAATTAATAATCTCTTTAGCAGCTCTCTGGACTACGCCCTCTTCTCCTAATTCTTTTTTTAAAAAAGCATAACCTTTTTTAATTTTTATTTTTTCTGACTTCCCATCAAGAATCCTACAAGATTTGTAAAAAATTTTCTTTTCGTCAAACTCTCTCTGAACAAATTCAGGGATTATTAATTTATTAACTAACAAATTTACAGGAGAAATAAATTTTACTTTAAAATTGAGAATTTTTTTAGCAATAAAAGCAGTTACCCTACTTACTCTGTAACCAACAATCTGTGGGATTCCATATAAAGCTAATTCCATATTAACTGTTCCAGATTTACAAAGAGCAATTTTAGTGAGGGAATAAATATAAGGCTTTAATTTTGCACTATCTTTTTGAGAAATGACAAATCCTTTAACTTGATATTTTCTAAATGCTTTTTTGAAAATTTCATCAAAAGCCCTTCGACAGGAGGGAATATAGACAACCAAACTTGGATATTTTTGTTGTAATTTTCTAGCCGCCAGCATAAAAGTAGGTAATATATATCGCAATTCTTGAGGTCTTGATGCAGGCATTAAAAGTAGAATATTTTGATCTGGGCGCAGGCTTAGAATAGTTCGAGCATCTTTCTTTAGCGGAAGTTTTTTTGTTAAATCAATCATTGGATGTCCCACCCACAAAACATTTCCACCTCTCTGTTTATAAAATGCTGCTTCTTTTTTAAAAATCGCAAATATTTTATCAGAAAAATTTATTAAATTTGTCGTGCTATTATTCCCAACCCTCCAAGCCCATTCTTGAGGTGCAATATAGTAAAAAATTGGAATTTTAGTCTTCGATTGTTTTAATTTTGTTCCGATTTTTATATTTGGACCCATATAGTCAATCAAAATCAAGCAATCTGGAGGATATTTTTTTAATAATTTATAAAATCTTCTTTGAATTATTATTGTTGGAATAATAAGAGGTAAAGCCTCCCAAATTCCTATTGCACTAATTGATGTAGTATCTTGAAGAATTTTTACACCTTCTTTCCTCATACTTTCCCCGCCTAATCCGCAAATTTCTAAATCTATAGATTTTTTTTTAGCTTCATCTAATAATGCTTTTGATAACAAACTTCCGTGCAAATCTCCAGAGACTTCTCCAGTACTTATAAAGATCTTTTTATTCATACATTCACTACAGGCATTGGTCCCCTTCTTTCTTTAGATATTGATTCTTTTAAAAAACTACATAATCTTGAAGATGAAAAATCTAATTCTCCTTTCATTACTTTTTCTAGAGAATTTGAAATCGCATCATTAGATTTAAAAAGTAGATTCCAAGTACTTTGAAGTAATTTTAAGTCAAAATCTTTATTTTCCATTAAACCACTTCTCTTAATTCCAATCCTATTTAAACCTCTTAATCTTCCTGGATGCCCTTCGGCCAAGCAAAAAGGCGGTACATCTCTATCTACTCTAGTCATCCCTCCAATCATTGCTAAATATCCAATATGTACAAACTGATGAATACCTAAACAACCCCCAATAATAGCTTTATCTTCAATCTTTACATGGCCTGCAACTTGAACACTATTTGATAAAACTATCCTATTTCCAAGTTCACAATTATGGCCGATATGAGTGTAAGCCATCAACAAATTATTATTTCCAATAATTGTTTTTTCTCCTTCATCAGTTGCTTTATTAATAGTTACACATTCTCTGAAAGTATTATTATCTCCAATAATTACTTCAGTATGGGCCCCTTTATATTTAAGATCCTGGGGATCGAGACCTATAAAAACACTTGGGAAAACTTTATTGTTAGTACCAATTTGAGTTCTTCCTGAAATAACAGCATTGGGTCCTATTTCGGTTCCTTTCCCGATAGTCACATCAGGACCGATAATAGCTCCTTGAGAGACAATAACCCCATCATGTAATTCAGCACTTGGATCAACAAAAGCATTTGGGTGCACTTTTACACCACTAAAGCTTGAGTTCAATTCATTATTTTTATGATCCATATCCCTAATCAACCAATGAAAACATTAATTCTCCAGCACAAACCAACTTCCCATCAACGTGCGCCTGACCTTTAACTTTCCCAAATCTTTGTCTTTTAATAGACAATAACTCACAAGAAATTATCAATTGATCTCCTGGCACAACTGGTTTTCTGAATTTAACATTATTGATTCCAGCAAAGACAAAAAGTCCTTTAGGAAGATCAGGCATTTGCGTTACAATTATTCCACCAACTTGAGCCATTGATTCAACAATAAGAACCCCAGGCATCAGGGGTCTCTCAGGAAAATGTCCCTGAAATTGAGGCTCATTTATAGTTACATTTTTTACTGCAACCGCTTTCTCCCCAGGAATATGCTCTATGACTTTGTCCACAAGTGCGAAAGGATATCTGTGAGGTAACAAACCTAGTATGTGCTCAGAAGAAAGTTGATTATTTTCACTGGATAATTTCTTTTCCAAAACAATTAAAGATAAAGTTAATTTTTTAGCGCTGAGGCCAATAAAGCATTTAAAGAATGTGATCCTTTATAAACTAAAATTTGAGCCTTAGGTAACCCTACCAAAGCCAAGTCCCCAATTAGGTCTAAAATTTTATGTCTTATTGGTTCATTATCAAATCTTAATGGCGGATTAACCCATTTATCACCGTCACAAACAAGGGCATTTTCCAAACTTCCACCTTTTATTAATCCAAGTTCACTTAACTCTTGAAATTGATCCTTAAAACCAAAAGTCCTTGCTGGAGCAATCATTTCAACAAAATTTTTTGGATTTAAATCAATCACAAAAGTTTGATTTCCAATAGCTTTATAGGAAAAACTTATAGTGGAAATAATTGTAGTTTTTTCAGACGGAGTTGCTGCTATCACTGAGCCTTCTTTATTTAAAATTATGGATTTATTAATTTCTTGAAAAAAATTATCTGGTTTAGGTGCCTTTTTTATCCCAACTTCTTCGAAATCTTTAACCCACTGAATTGCTGATCCATCTAAAAGAGGAATCTCTTTACCATCAACCTGAATATGTATATAACTTAAACCACACCCTGCCAGTGAAGATAATAAATGTTCAATAGTATATAAATTCCGCCCTCCTAATTTAACAGCCGTGCAAAGCATAGTGCTTCCAATTAAATCCTGAGTTAGCTTGAAAATTTCGTTAGGTTTATCCTTAAAAGAGACATAATATCCTTCTTTTTCATAGGAAGAAATAGAAACACTTGTTTTATCACCACTGTGTAGGCCTATACCCTCTCTGGAGATAACACCAGCCAAGGTATAGCAAGAATCATAATTAGCAGGCCAAGAAAACACTTAAAACTTCCATCCAACTCCAAGTGTATATCTCCATTCTCCGCTAAGGTCCTTGCTAGCAATATCTAATCTTAATGGACCAATTGGTGTTTTAACCCCAACTCCACCTCCAAGAGAAAAACCAGAACCTGATTTTTGCAATAGTTTACCTGGTTTTCCTGGAACATCATTTTGAGAGCCCAGATCACTTCCTGCATCGACGAATAAAGCTCCTGATATCATCCTCCAAACAGGGAATCTATATTCTGCTGTGCCCTCAACAAAACTTTTACTTACAGCCAAATCACAAGATCCCCAACCTCTAACAGATGATGTGCCTCCCATACAAAATGCTTCGTAAGGAGGCAATTCCCCAAGAATAGTTCCCGCCTTAAATTGAAATCCAATAGCTTGAGGACAGTCTTCACTCGTAGCATCGCTAGACTTACATGCCTTAGTTAAATTTATTAATTTTGTTGGAATAAAAAATGAATATGAGGCTTTCATTCTATTAAAAGTCGGAGAATTTTTTCCCACTGAAACAAATTGTTCTGTACCAAAGGTAAATTTATTTCCTGAAGTTGGATTGATGAAATTGTTCAAATTATTTCTAGAGGTACTTGCAATAAAACTCACTAATGTATTTTCTTCAGGGCATGAACCATCATTTGGAGTAAATCCAATACAGATAATATCATTTATATTTCCTGTTGTTGGAGTCCTATCCCCATAAGGTTTTTTGTTCCCATCACCATCAATCATTTTTACATTCTTAAAATTCATTCCTGCAAGAACTCTCCATTTAGCGACCTTAAATGGATCTCCACCATTTAATGGCCTTGTGAAAGAAAATCCACCTCCCGTTTTTTCTAAAACTATTGATGAAAAAGTATCAGATGTTGAAGTACTAGTATCATCTACTGCGTATATGCGCCCATTATTTTCACTTTTAAATTCTTGTGGATAATCTCTACTTAAATAAATATTTGTTCTAAAAGATGTTTTATGTTTATCCCCTTTAATCCAAGGATCAGATAATGAAAAATTATAGGTAGTTGAATATTCTCCGAAATTTAAATTTAAATTTGTAGACCATGCTCTTCCTAGTGTATTTGTTTCTTGCAAACCAATTGAAGCGAATATACCTGAACCATTGCTATAACCAAGTCCGCCCGTTAGTGATCCTGTTCTTTGCTCACTCAAGTCTAAAAAAATTATGACTTGACCAGGATTTAAATTGTCAGGACCAAGAGAAACCTTAACATCATCAAATAATGATGTGGAATAGAGTCTACCGATATCAGCCTCTAAAATTTTTCTATTGAATATTGAACCAGGTTGTGTTTTTAATTCTCTCTTTATGACCCAATCTTTTGTTTTCCCTTTTCTAGGTTTTCCATCAATAACTAATTCACCATCAGAATCTGGGAATCTTATTTTTACATCAGATATAATGCCCTCTGAAACTTTTAATGTTACTACTCCATTATCAGAGATTCTATCTGGGCCATTAATTCTAGCTAAAGAATAACCCTCATCTTCATAACGTTTTTTTATTATTTCTATCTTATTTTGAAACTCATTTAAGTTAAGAGTTGTCCCGTAATAATTACTAAAAATATTATCTACATATTCATTGGAGACTATAGAGTTAATTGGCTTAAGTTCAACTTTCTTCAAAATTGGATTAGGCACTACATTTACTATTAGCCTCACTCCTAGTGGCCCTTCTTGAGAATTTATTTTAACTCCTGAGAACCAACCGCTAGCATAAATTGCATTTAGGTCTTGATTTAACATTCGATTATCAACAATACTTCCAGGCTTAATGCTCATAGAGTCATATGCTTCCAATTCAAGTTTTCTACCCTCAGGATGATTTTCCCAACCTTCGATAATTATTTCTGAGATAAGAACACTTTCTTCATTAATATCAATATTATTTTCTGCAAGATGAAAATTTTTCTCTTGTTTGATATCAATCCCTTGGAATAAACCATTATTAGTATTTTGTATTTCTAAAGTTGTTATCTTTTGATCTACGACAATTGGCAAATACTTAGCAGCCAGTTCTGAATTATTTGTTATTAAAATTAAGGGAGAACAGGCAACCTTTGTCAAAACCTTTCCAAATTTTAAAAAATGTTTTTGCATAGTATTTTTGATCAAGAAAAATAAGTCATTATTTAATCAATTAGGTTAAAGAAAATCGTTTATTCTTCGGTGAATTTCACTATAAGCTTCGATTAGACCACCTAAATCATTTCTAAATCTATCTTTATCTAGGCTTACAATTGTATCATTTTTTTGATTTAGATCCCACAATCTACAATTATCAGGACTTATTTCATCCCCGAGAATGATGTTATTATTAAAATCATAACCAAATTCCAACTTGAAATCTACAAGTTGAAGTTGAATATTTTTAAAAAAACTTTTCAGGATTAAATTAATTTTTAAAGTTAAATTAATAATTAACTCTATATCATCAGAGCTTAATATGTTCATTAATTCGATTCTATCTTTTGTAATAAGAGGATCATTGAGTGCATCATTTTTTAGATAGATATCAATTAATGGTTTTGATAGCAAAGTTCCAGGCTTAATAGTCGTTTGTTTACACAAAGAACCGTAAGCAGTATTTCTTAAAACAATCTCTAATGGAATTACCTTTATCTTTTTTGCAATCATTGTATTTTCATTTTCAAGTTCAAGAAAATGCGTTGGTATATTTTTTTTAATGAGAACCTCAAAAATTCTTGCACTTATTAAGCAATTAAGCTTGCCTTTACCTTCAAATTTTTCTTTTTTCAAAGCATTAAAAGCTGTAGCGTCGTCTTTAAATTCAATCTTTACTTTATTTACATCATCATGAGTAAAAATTTTCTTTGCCTTGCCTTCGTATATTAACTCACATTTATTATTCATTAATTTAAAACCTTATTAGGGTTACTAAAGTACTTTTTGTAATTAACATAATTATTAGAGGTCAATTTTTAAAAATCTTTTTTTCATTTTAACTGATTATTCATCGAAACCTAATAACCTTAAAAAAATATATGGGAATTAAATCACCAAGTTCTAAGAGCTTTATTAGATTAGAAAATATATTAATTATTGGAAATGGCGGGAGAGAAAACTCTTTGGCTTGGGCTATTCAAAAAAATGAATTAGTCAAAAAAGTTTATTTAATACCTGGTAACGCTGGTTCAGAAAGAATAAACAAATGTGAAAGAATAAAAATTGATATAAATGATAGAAATGAACTAATCGAAAAGCTTAATTTTTTTAAGATAGATTTAGTTGTAATAGGACCAGAAATTCCTCTTGCAAGAGGATTAGCTGATTTTCTTCGTAATAAAGATTTTAAAGTATTTGGTCCTAATAAAGATGGAGCAAAATTAGAATTTAGTAAATCTTGGGCGAAGGAATTTATGCAAGAAGCAAATATTCCAACTGCAAACTTTTGGAAAGTTAATTCCACAGAAGAAGCAAAAAAAATCATTAATTCATCATCAATTCCACTGGTGGTAAAAGCTGATGGTCTAGCTTCAGGTAAAGGTGTTTTTATTCCTAATTCAAAAGAAGAATGCTTCAATGCAGCAGAATCAATTTTTAATGGAAGATTTGGTAAGTCTGGGAATGTAGTTGTTTTAGAAGAAAAAATTCAAGGGCCAGAAGTCTCAGTTTTTGCTTTATGCGATGGGAAGAGATACACATTACTTCCAACTGCTCAAGATCACAAACGACTTTATGAAAAAGATCAGGGCCCAAATACAGGAGGTATGGGGGCTTATTCTCCTGCCCCATTATTAACAGAAGATTACCTTGATAGAATTATCAAAGAAATAATTGAACCTACAATAAATGAACTAAATAAAAGAAATATTGATTATAGAGGTGTAATTTACTTTGGGTTAATGATCACAGAATCTGGTCCAAAAGTTATAGAATATAATTGCAGATTTGGTGATCCAGAATGCCAAACAATAATGCCCTTAATGGATCAAAATTTTGTATTTCTTTTAGAAAAATGCTCTATGGGAAACTTAACTGGTGATGAAAAAATTAATACTTCTGATAAAGTTAGCGGTTGTGTAATAGCGACCTCCAAGGGTTATCCTAACGAATATAAAACTGGCTTTCAAATAAATATAGGCAAGATTGACTCAAATAATTGTCAAATTTTCGATTCGGGTACTTCTTTAAGTGGAAATGGGAAATTACTAACTGATGGAGGAAGAGTCTTAAGTATTGTCTGCCAAGATAAAGATTTCGATATGGTTTTTGAAAAAGCATATAGAAATCTAAAAGAAATCACTTTTGAAGGTATTTACTTTAGATATGACATAGGCCATCAAGTCAGAAAAAACTTTTCTAAGGAGAATTAAGCTTATGGCGGATTCCAATAATCGAGAAAGTAGAGAATTTAACATCATTGATAATGAAGATATGAATAATAACTATTGGATTAATGGACTCCTCGCTTGGTGGAGTGGATTCAGTTTAAGAACAAAGTTGTTAGCCATAGCAACTCTTGTCGTAAGTCTCCTAATGACAGGAATAACTTTTTTTGCATTAAATAGTATCCAAAGAGATGCAGGAATGAACGATACTAGATATGCTCGAGATCTTGGCTTATTGTTATCCGGCAATGTCACTGAATTAGTCGCTAATAACCAAAAAAAAGAAATCTCGAATGTAGCTGAAAAGTTTTGGAGATCAAGTCGAAACCTGCGTTATATATTTTTTACTGATGCTGAAGATATTGTTCAGCTTGGAATACCGATCAGTGCAACACCGACAAGCTCAGATAGTCAGTTTCAGCTCACTCGAAAGTTAAAACTACCCTCAGAATTAAAAAAAAGACCACAATTCCCATTAGTTAGACAGCATGCGACACCTCAAGGTCAAGTAACGGATGTATTTGTCCCAATGTTATGGAAAGGCAAATATCTTGGAACTTTAGCTCTGGGAGTTACCCCTAATAAAAAAGCATTAGCCAGTGCTGCCTTAACTAGAGAAGTAACCATTGCAGTTTTTATTTCTATTTGGGTTTTAGTAATACTTGGAGCGGTTTTTAATGCACTTACTATTACAAGGCCCGTCAGAGAGCTAGTAAGGGGTGTTAGAGAAATTTCAAGAGGAAATTTTAAATCAAGAATTTCTTTACCTATGACAGGTGATCTCGGGGAACTCTTAAATGGATTTAACCGAATGGCCACCCAGTTAGAAAATTATGATGAGGCCAATATAGAAGAACTAAAAGCGGCACAAATCAAGCAACAATCTCTTATAGCTACTATGGCTGATGGTGCTATATTATTGGACTCAGAAGGCAAAATTGTACTCACTAATCCTACAGCCAAGAGACTTTTTCGTTGGGAAGGAAGATTCTTAGAAGGTAAATACTTTTTAAATGAAATACCCGAAATTTTATCTAACGACTTACATACCAATATAGAATCTATCTTAAACAGGGAAAAGGAGAAGGACGATTTAAGATTCAGTTTAGGAGAACCTGCACGAACCTTAAGAGTTGTCTTGCAATCAGTTTTAGATACAAATAAAGTTGAATTAAAAGGAATTGCCGTTACAATCCAAGACTTAACAAGAGAAGTCGAACTTAACGCGGCACAAAATAGATTTATCAGTAATGTCTCTCACGAATTAAGGACACCACTATTTAATATCAAAAGTTATGTAGAGACCTTACACGATTTAAAAGATCAACTTTCTGATGAGGAACAAATTGAATTTTTAGGGATTGCAAATTCAGAAACTGATAGGTTAACAAGACTTGTAAATGATGTATTAGATTTATCAAGATTGGAGTCTGGGAAAATTGTTCAACTAGAGCAAATGGACATCAAACCTGCAATAGAGCAGACTCTTAGAAATTACAGACTTAATGCTACAGAAAAAAATGTTTCTTTAGCTCATGATATAGAGGAAACTCTTCCTCCAATTCTTGGAAATTTTGATTTGCTTTTACAGGTTTTTGATAATTTACTGGGTAATGGATTGAAATTTAGTCCAAAAAATAGCTCCCTAATTATAAGAGCTTATACTTGGCCAGATTCCTGTCCTGCTTTCCCTCCAAGTATTAAAAATGATGCAGCCCCTCAATGTGAATTAGTTTCACCACTCCCTAAAGTAAGAATTGAGATTGCTGATACTGGCTCGGGAATATCTCAAGCCGATCAAGAAAAGATATTCGATCGTTTTTATAGAGTAGAGAATTCTGTTCATACTGAACAAGGTACTGGTTTAGGTTTATCTATAGTTCGGGGAATAATTGAAAAACATGGTGGAGAAATTCGTATGGCTAGTGAATTAGGAATAGGAACGACTTTCTGGTTTGATTTGGCCTTAGCACAATCTGATAAAGATGAATTATTGACAAAAGCTATTAATAGTTCAGATTCTTTTTCAGGTTCTAAAATTAAAGAAATTATCTAATTATTATCTAATCCTTTAAAAACATTTTGAACATTTTGAACATTT
>QCCE01000006.1 GCA_003281385.1 Prochlorococcus sp. AG-347-K17 | reverse complement strand
TAAATCTGTTTTAGAAATGCTTAATAAACTTATTGTTATTAATAGGTTAAATAAAAGTCAAATTCTTCAAATGGTGAATTTAGTTTCAATATCAAATGATATCAATGATTTAAAGGATAACTTGAAATGGGAAAGTTCTAAATCATTTCATCAGAATATTTGAAATACATGAACTCAATGTTTGGTAATTATTAATTCTTGAGATTTATATAAGAGATACTTAATAGTTAATTGAATTAATTAGGTGTTTTATAAATAATTAATATAAGCTATTCAAATAAATTTTTGATAGTAATTTTTCTCATAAGAAACTTTCTCTTGATTACTAAAATTAAGTGTTGTTTTCTTATCTTTGCTAAATGATTTAATTAATATTGTAGAAGTGATTATTATTATTAGTATTATTAGTAAATCTCCAACAGTAATCCCTCTTTCCTTTAGATTCATGATAAAACATTTATTTTATTTAAATATAGCCGTTATTATTTTATAAACTAATATTTTTTACAAACGTGCTAAAAACACATATGAAGAAAATATAAAAAGAATATAAAAAGAATATAAAAAGAATATAAAATATTGAGACTATAACCTTTTAAGTCATGTAAAAAAAATAGATTAATTTATTATATGGAAGTCAAAAAAAAAATTAGTAGTTCTAATACTCCTTATTTTTTCTCTAAAGAGATGATTATCACAAAAAAATCACTTAACGAAAATCAACTTAAATTTACTTATCAAAAACAGTTAATCTCAGATCTAGATAATAAACACAAGGAATGGTCAAAATCGATTAACAGAAAATTTTAAAAGCTTTCGTTGATTATATTTAAAAGTTTATTTCTTTTAATTGTATTTTTTTCTTCCCAATTAAGTGTTACTTCATCATTAATGACGGGTTTTGCTTCATAAGCTAAATACCAAAGAATAAATCCGACAGGAAATAATAAAATATGCATAGGAAAATTAGTTGACTTAAATCAAATATAGTGCAACACTTATAATGTGCAAGTGTGACACTATTTTTTTAATTATGCCCTCTCCGAGGAAAAGAATTGGTTTTTTGCCAAGTGAAGAAGTCCATGAAATTATTGAAAAATTGTGCACAGCTAATGAGTTTAGTCAGTCAAAAATCACAGGTTTATTGGTTGAGGAAGCGTTAAGATCTCGAGGTGTTTTAAATGAATCTTATGGTAATAATCAAAATGATAAAAAGGGTTTCATAAACTTTTCTTTTGATCATGAAACATTTTCTGAAAATAATAAATCTCCACTTAATGTAGACGAATATGCTGTTAATAAAAAAGTATTATCTGATAATATCAAAATGATGCATGAATTTATTGAGTTTAAATATTTTAAGAAAGTTATGAAGCGAAATAACAACATTATTGAATAAATAGTGTCACACTATTAATGTTTATATTAGAATGCTTTTCAATGGAATTTGTAACTTAACAAAGATATATATTTTTGAATATTTCTAATCAATTTCTAAAAGATTGATCCAAAATAAATTGAAGCTTTAAAAATTCAGCGGACTAAATCCTCGTGGAGAAATGAACCTTAGCCCGCTATAAAAAAATAGCAATAAAAAAATATAAATACAATAAGCATGTAAATTTACTTTTGATTTAAAATTGGAATATAAAAACTCTAAATTTATATGGCAATAAGTGAATTAAATGAAGATACACAGGATCAAATATGTGATCTTCTTGAAAATCTTCAGCAAATAGAGAAACTTAAAAATAAAGATATACGAATTTTGCTTGATAAGATAGTTAGAAAATATGGAGGAAAGGTAATAAATAAATGAAACGGCTATTACTCCCATTATTAGTTTGGTTTACTTTACCAAGTGTTCTTTATGGCTCCCACTTAAATAATCAGAGAGAACTTATAGTTACTTCAGAAAGCACTAGGGAATCAATCGAGTTAGCAAAATACCTTAAGGATAATGGTGTAGTAAAGTATTCAGCATATTGGTGTCCTAATTGCCTTAATCAAAGTGAATTATTTGGTAAGCAAGCTTATAGAGAACTTAATGTAGTTGAATGTGCAAGAGATGGCATAAACAGTCAAACTCAATTATGCATTGATAAAAAAATTAAAGGGTTTCCCACATGGGAAATAAATGGAAAACTAATTTTAGGTGTACTTTCACTAAAAGAGTTATCAAAGTTGACTGGATTTAAGAATTAAGGAAAATGTAAAATGATTAATGGCTAGATATTAAAGGTTATTTCTTGAGTACCTTTCATACATCCTCCAGCTGGATAGTTAATTACTTTTTTTTAATATTAATCCAATACTTATAGCAACTATTCCAATACCAAATTAAGCACTTGATCTTTTGATTGAGATGATATAAAAATACCTTTATAGGTGTTAACAGAAGGAATTATAACGTTGATTTTTGTGTAAAAAAAAAATAAAAACTTAACCTAAATCTATAATTTTTAAAATTAGTTTTAGATATTAGTTATCTTGAAAATCCTTAATCATTAAATGCTTATATATCTTTTTTTTAGGTATTTTTATTTTTATTTGAGATTCTTTGTATAATTAAGATGAGACTTTTATTTTTTATGAAAAATAAAGAATTTAATGTAACTCAAGGAATGGCTTTGTTACTTTTGAAGCCATTAAATTTACCTGCTAACTACGTCTTAAATCTCATAATTTATATAACTAATCCTAGGAATAATATTGGATACTAATAGTCTTCCCAAACCGGTTTGATTCTCCTCCAACCTTTAGTGATTAATTTTCTCCATTCATCTCTAGCTTTATCAACTTTAAGTTCTTCTCTCGTTGTCATAAGAGGTGGTTCTTTTCCTAAAACACCAAGAATTCTTCCAGAGTCAATAAACATATATTCAAAAAATTTATCTTTATTTTGATTATTCTTTAAAAACCTTTTAACCCTTGAACGATTAGAATTTATAAGCCAAAAATTTTCTGTCAATCTTACTTATTTTATGTTTTCTCAATTGGAGCCATTGTTAATCCTTTGCTAAAAAGTTGCTCATGATATAGCTCTGCCTGTTCAAGATTACCTCTCCACACCTCTGCAGATCCTGTCTTGTCAACTTTGATTGTTAGATCCCATGCTCTTTGTTCACTCATGCTTGGAATTATTGTTAGAAGACAATTTGCGACGTGCTGAAAAGTATTAAAATTGTCATCAAGAACTATAACTCTTGCTTCTGGGTATTTTGCTTTAGATTTTTTTGGATCTAAGACTGTGTTGAGTGAATTAAACATTATTGTCTTTTATATTTTAATTAATTTAAATTTTACCTATGTTCTTAAATTGAAAAGTATTGAAAAGTATTGAAAATGTCTCGAGCGTGACTTGAACACGCGACCTGCGGGCTATGAATCCGCCGCTCTAACCAGCTGAGCTACCGAGACATGGAAATATTGTAAGGCATTGTTTGTACTTAATTGCCATTATGAAAATTTATTTGTTTATGGGCCTCATATATAGCAATTCCGCATGCTACAGAAAGGTTTAAACTTCTAACACCTTTTTGATTATTGTTTCCAGTCTGTATATTCGGCATAAATATTGATATTAAAAAGTCGCTTTTATCAATAATGGAATCGGGTAATCCTGAATCTTCTCTCCCAAATAGCAAAATATCATCTTGCTTAAATTTAAAATCCTTCAAATACACTCCATTTTTTTTACTAAAAGAAATTATTCTTTTTGTTGATTTTGACGCAAAAAATTTTCCAAAATTCTTATACTGATTAACAATAACTAGAGGCCAATAGTCTAATCCTGCTCTTTTTAAATATTTATCTTCAAGCTTAAAACCCAAGGGCTCTATAAGATTTAAAGGTATATTAAACGCAGCACATGATCTGGCAATGTTACCAGTATTTTGTGGGATTCTAGGTTCAAAAAGAGCGACTTCCAATTTTAAGTAGGTATTTCAATACTTATTTCATCTATTTTGATTGCTCTGCCGTTTATAGCCAACCAATTATCTTTTGATATTTTGGTAATTCTCTTTTGAAGTTCGCCGATTCTTTCAATATATGTATTACCAATTTTATATTCAGAGACCAGACTCCAACCAACTTGTTCTCCAACAATAATTGTTGTGCTTTTTCTTTTCATTAAGAGACTTATAAGTGAATTCATTTTTGTTGACCAATCATTTTGTTCATTGCCAATACTTTTCATAACGAATCCGCCAATAGAATCTATTAATAATGGACCCTCTTCTTTTCTTAATATAGTTAATAGATCTGTAGTTTCTATTAATTTCCAATCCTTTGGCCTTCTTTTTCGATGTATTTTAATTTTATCTTGCCATTCTTGATCATCCAAATTGTTTTCAGATAAGGCAACATATGATAATTTTCCTACCTCTTTAGCAAGATGCTCGGCGAATTCACTTTTGCCACTCTTTGTCCCCCCTGTAATAAAAACTATATAAGATGAATATTCACTAATATTTAAATCCTTGGCATTCATAAATTCTCTATTATTTAGAGAAATACCACCATGTTGCTAATGGGATAATTGTGGCCGCAATTAACAAACCTACAACTATATAAGTAGCAGTTGAGCTTTCAGTATCTTTTGATCTCATAGTGTTAAAATTTGGATCCACTACAGGGTTGTCAATAGATGAAGGCTGACTTTTTTCGTAATTTATAATAGTCTTCTGCTGAGTAATACCAAAAAATTTATTTATACTAGGAATATCATTTGCGTATGTAGTCGAGGGGTTAAGAATAAAAATTAAGCCAGTAAAGATTAGAGAAAGTATATATTTATTGATATTTAAGTCCATGTTAAAGGGTTTTTGATTAATTATATATTAAAAACCATATTATTGAGTAATTTTAAATGTACTAAACAATATAATATTTGCATAATTTAATTAGAAATAACATATTTAAAATATGGGATTCAATGGGAAATCATTAATATTAATTGGTGCCATACTCTTTATTTTTCAGATAGCAAATTTCATTTCAGTAAGAACAATCACTCCTGAGCTTGAAAGAGCACAAGTGTTAGCCGCATTAGCTTCATTAATTATTATTTTGATTGGTTTTTTATTTAAACAATTCGAACCATTAGCTGGTGAGAAAGCTGCTTTAAAAGGAGAAAATAAGTTTCTCTTCGATAGAAACATGCCGGATGAAGTTATTGAAGAACTTGCATGGGGTTCTGAAGCAATATTAACTTCTACAGCAGCAGCAGCGATATTAATCCACAATGATGGCGTTAATATAATGAGGAGGGGAATCACCTCAGGTAATGATTTTAAACCTGGGGAAACTTGTCTGAGATCTATAAAAGATATGAAATTAATATCATTAGCAAACACTAAATTTTATCCTGGGAGAGATGAATTTTTTAATTTTTGTGCCGAAATTCCATCTATCTTAGTTGTACCTATAAATAAAAAGGCTTTTATATTGATTGGAGGCTGGAGTGCTAAGTGTTTTACGAAGTCTGATGAAAAATGGATTAATAACTGGTCCAAAAAAATTAATAATATTTTTACAAAAAATAAAATTTAAAAATAAATTACTGATTTTACTCTTTTTCCTTTTGCTTTAAAACTTACTGATTCAGTAGTTAAATTATAGTAAGCATTTTCTGAATTTATTTCATATTTATTTTCGTTATTTTCATCTTTTATTATATATTTTACTGGATTGAAAAATTCAATTATGTTATCTGAACCTAATATGGCTCTTCCTGAATTTAAGATGATATTTTGATTTTCAAATCTTATATTACCCTCTAATAGATAGTTAGTATTTTCTATATTCCAAATAAAATTATCAGCATATAAAAAATCTCCATCTTTTTTAAGAGTTTTTAATTTAACATTCCCTTTCAATTTGAGGAGTTTATTGTTGTCTGATAATGTAGATTCTTCTGAACTAATAATATATTTAGTTTCTTCTCCATTGAGAATATTAATGATAGGTTTTTTTAATTCGAATTCTAATTCAATATTGTCATAACTTGAATTTGGACTGGTAATTGAATATATTTTATCTCCACTTTTAGAGAAAATTGTCATATCTAAACTTTCTATTTTTTGTATTACTTTATTTTCATCAATTACATTTGGTGCGCAACCAAGGATAAATAATGGAAGGAAAATTATTAATCTATAAATGTTGCTCATACTCCAGTTTATTTATAATTGGAGTGGGTTTAGGAAGACTTGAGTTACTTACTAATAATCCCCAACTTAATTGTTGTTTCCAAGGAATTTCTTCTGTGTATATAGAACCAAGTTGCTCATTAATTTTTGTAGATAATTCGGGCAATAAAGGTATCAATAACAATCCTATTATTCGGGTACTTTCTAAAACGTTATAAATAATTTGTTTAACTAGAGGTAGATTATCTTTATCTTTTATTAACAGCCATGGCTGATTATCATTCAAATACAAATTTGTATTAATTGCTAAGTTAAGGACTTCATTAGCTGCTAGATCTAATTTGTAGTTATCAAAGTTATAAATATAGTTTTCAACTGCAATTTTGGCAGAATTCTCTAATTTATTTTCACTTAAAATTTTTTCATTATTTGGGACTTTATTATCAAACCATTTTCTAGACATAGATGATGTTCTATTTAATAAATTACCAATTGTATTAGCTAAGTCATTATTGATAATGTCAACAAATCTTTTATCTTGAAAATCCCCATCATTTCCTAGTGATATATCTTTAATGAGGTACCACCTTACAGGATCATTTCCATATTTTGTAAGCAATAAATCAGGGTCGAGTACATTTCCCAAGCTTTTACCCATTTTTTGCCCCTCTCTTGTAAGAAACCCATGCCCAAAAACCTTTTTAGGAACTTTCATATTGGCAGAAATGAGCATTGCGGGCCAATATACAGCATGGAATCTCAGAATATCTTTACCAATAAAATGAACATCAGCTGGCCATCCTCCATTAATTGATTTTTCCAATAAATGTTCTGTCGCGTCAGAGCTAATGGCACTTACATATCCAAGTAAAGCATCAAACCATACATAAAAGGTATGGTTATCGTAACCAGGGACAGGAATTCCCCATGAGACATTTGTTCTTGAAATTGAAAAATCCTTTAAACCTCTAGATACAAAATTTATAATTTCATTCTTTCTTTCTATTGGCTCTATAAAAGAAGGTACGTTGATTATTTTCTCAATTTCTTTTTGATATTTTGAAAGTCTAAAAAAGAGATTCTCTTCATTTTTCCATTCTAGATTTTTTTGATGTATGGGGCACTTATATGTTGATGAGTTTTCTGGATTATCTTTAAATTCTTCACAACCGACGCAATACCAACCTTTTTGAACTCCCATATAGATATCATCTGATGATTTTACTCTTTCATAAAATTCATTAACAACAAATTCATGATTTTTTGAGCTTGTTCTTATAAATTTATCAAAGGATATGTTCCAATTTTTCCAATTATGATTAAAGACTTCTGAGATTTCATCACAATGTGATTTTGGTTCAATACCCTTTTGATTAGCTGTTCTTTGTATTTTTAAACCATGTTCATCAACACCAGTGATGAAAACAACATCTTCACCTGCAAGTCTTTTATACCTAGCTATAGAATCACAAATTATCGTTGTATATACACTTCCTAAATGAGGTTTATCATTAACATAATATAAAGGTGTAGTAATGACAAATGTCATAAAGCTTTTTTATTAATACTAACAGATTTTTTTAAACCAATAATAACCTATTATATTTATTATCTTATTAATAAATAAACTCTAAAAGATTACTATCATTTATAATATATTTAACTTTATACATTTTATTACTATATATTTCTATTGATACAAAAAGAGTAATAAGTATTTCTAGTGAATAATCTGGAAAATAAACCAAAGCAATATTCTTTTTATTATTAATCCACTTAACGAATATTATTTTATAAAAAGCTTTTTTTTCATTCTTAAAAAATAATTTTAAATACTTAAATTTATCATCTTTTAATATATTATTATTCTCTGATTGTCTATTCTTTGAATAATCAATAATCTTAGAAACTGAATCTTTACTTAGAACTTCGTAATTATTAATTTTATTATAGACTTGCCTTTGTATAATCAAATCAAGATATCTTCTCAATGGTGAAGTACATTGTACATACATTTTAAGGCCTAATGATTCATGGACTCCTGGCTTAGTAGTTAGGTAACTCCTTCCCATATATTGTTTTAATATTATATATCTAATATCACTATCATTGTATCTATTCAGTATCTCAGATGGGTTGCAGTTTAATTTTTGAATCCTAAATGCAGCTGCTAAATTATATTTATTTATAAATAAACTTGTTACATAACCCATTAATATCATTGATTCTGCAACTAGAATTTGTGATATTGTTTTCTCTAATTTAGTTAGTATAATCTTGTCCTCATATAATTTAATTTTACTATTAGGACTTTCAAAAATAATTGCTCCTTGTTTTTTTCTAAATTTAATACTTTTTTCTAATAAATTTTTAATCTCAATTAATTCTATTTCTTCTTTAGGTTCTATTTCTAATATTTCATTTGCATCTTCATAGGTTAATTGATATTTTGGTTTTATTATTGCTTCAGTTATCTCATATTTATTTATTGATCCATCGTCGTTGAATTCTATTGCTGCACTAATAGTTTCTGAAACTTTATTTTGAGCTAGATTTGCCTTTTCAAGAATATCATTAGGCAGCATTGGGACATATTTATTAATTAAATATAAACTGCTATTTCTCTTTCTTGCATTTAAATCAATATTCGAGTCATGTAAAATGAGTTTGCATGGATTACTAATATGTATCCATAATTTTTTTTTATTTCCTTCTCTTATCTCTAATGAAACAGCGTCATCAACCTCATGTGGATCATTAGAGTCAATAATATATGTTTTTAAATTAGTTAAATCTTTCAAATATTTGAGATATTAATTATAGTGCCAACTATATTAATACGAAATTATCCTTCAGGATTAACGAAGGGTAAAAGAGCTATAATTCTGGCTCTCTTTACAGCTAATGTAAGATCTCTTTGTTGCTTAGAGGTTAAACCTGTCATCCTTCTTGGTAGGATTTTGCCTCTCTCAGTTATGAATTTTTTTAGTAGTTCTACATCCTTATAGTCAATAGGATCTCCAGGTTTGATAGGTGATAATTGTTTTTTAAAAATTGAATTAGGCATGATTTAATTTAATTTGATTACTTAATTTCTTTGTGAATTGTCATTCTGTTTAAATGGGGATTAAACTTTTTTAGTTCTAATCTTTCAGTTGTATTTCTACGATTCTTTTCAGTAGTATATCTTGAGACACCATTTGATCTCTTAGGATCTGTGCTTGTCCTAGCTTCAGTACATTCCAGGGTCACTACAACTCTTGTCCCTTTTTTGGCCATTTTAATTAATACTTTAATGTATAATTTTCTATTGTACATCTTCAACAAACTTTTTTGAAGATATACTCATTTCTTTTATCATCATTGACTTAAAAATATATATGAAAGTTTCTCAAAATTGGTTGAAAAATTTAGTAGAAATTACGTCTACTCCTGAAGATCTCTCTGAGAAATTGTCTATTGGTGGATTTGAGGTTGAATCATTAGAGGATTGTTCAGAAAATGTAAATGGTGTTGTTTTAGGTAAGGTATTATCTGTTTTAAAACACGAAGGATCTGACAAACTTTCAATTTGCCAAGTCGATATTGGTAATTCAAAGACTTTACAAATTATCTGTGGTGCGCGCAATATTAAACCAAATATTTATGTTTATGTTGCTACTGTTGGCGCTAAATTAAATGCTGTTGATTTAACTATTAAAAGAAGTGAAATTAGAGGTGTCATGAGTGAAGGAATGATATGTTCTCTGCAGGAACTGGGTTTAGAGGACTCTAGCGAAGGGATTGAGATTATTGATGAAGATCTAGCCTTAAAACATGAATTGGGCACTCCAGGGTCTGACTTACTTCAATTAAATGATTTTATATATGATTTAGCCATCACAGCTAATAGACCTGACGGAATGTCTGTTATGGGTATAGCCCGTGAAATTTCTGCCCTTTTAGAATCCACTTTAAATTTTCCTAAATTAAACCATAAATACAATATTCATTTACTTAAAGGAATTAAACTTTGTCCAGAGGCTATAGAAACTAACTGCATTTATACAATAAGCTGCATTGATGGAGTAAATGGAGATAAATTATCGCCAAATTGGCTTAAAGACCGTATAGAAAAATCAGGTATAAAATCTATTAATCTTGTAGTTGATTTGACAAATTATATTCTTCTAGAACAAGGTCAACCTTTGCATGCATTTGATAAAGATAAACTTTCAAAATTAATTGGTAAGGAAGTTTCTCCAAAAGATTTCTCTGTAAGAAAAGGCAAGGATAATGAAAACCTTATTTGCTTAGATGGTAAAGAATATAACTTAAATGACAATATCACAGTTATTACTTGTTGTGATAAACCTGTAGCTATTGCAGGAGTGATAGGCGGTTTAGAGACTTCTGTAACTAATACTACCTCTTCTATTTACCTTGAAGGCGCTGTTTTTAATCCAGTTACTATAAGAAAATCTTCAAAGGCGGTTGGCATAAGAACAGAATCTAGCAGCAGGTATGAAAAAGGGATATCATCAAAAAATACAATTAGTGCAGTAACAAGGGCAATTAATCTTTTAGAAGAGTATTTTTGTATTAGTTCACCAATCATTAATACTTCCAATTTAATTAGTAATGAGGATATATTTATTAAACTACGAAGAAATCGAATACATAAAATTCTTGGTCCATTAATAATTAACGATCAATCTGAAAAAAGAAATTTATCTGATAATGAAATAGTTGATAAATTAAAACTCATAGGTTGTACTTTAAAAAATAGAGAATATGGCTGGGATGTAGCAGTAATTCCTAATAGATCGCATGATTTAATAAGAGAAATAGATTTAATTGAAGAAATAGCGAGATTAATAGGGTATGACAGATTCGATTTAAAACTTCCTAATCCAATTAGGCCTGGAAAATTGTCATCAGAACAGTTGGCATTGAGAAAAGTAAAAAATGGTTTTATAGAAAACGGTTTTAACGAGGTTCTAAGCTACTCTCTTGTTCCTGAAGATAATGAAAAACTTATAAAGATATCTAACCCTTTGTTATTAGAAACAAGCTGTCTTAGAGATAATATCTGGAAAGAACATTTGGAGATAGTGAACCGTAATATAAAAGCTGGACAAACAAGTTGTTATATATTTGAAATTGGAAATGTATTTCATAAGAAAACTGAGTTCATTCAAGAAGAAGTTCTGAATGGTGCGATTTATGGAAATAAAATATTTGGAAAATGGATAAATTCGGGTAAGGACAACGATCTTAATTATTACCAGGCCAGAGGAAAGTTAAAGGAGGCTTTATCATCTTTGAACATAAAAATTGAGGATAAACCTACTGACTCAATTGATTTTCTTCATCCAGGGAGAACTGCGAAATTATTTATTGAAGGGAAATATGCAGGTTATTTTGGTGAAATACATCCCAAACTAATATTAGAAAAGAAGTCATTAAAAAAAGTTTATTTATTTAACATAAATGTCTCTAAACTCTTGGGAGCTAGCACAAGAAAAAATAAATGGATTCCAATATATAAGCAATACCCAATTGTTCCGAAAATGGAAAGGGATATAAACTTTGTCTTCAGTAAGAAATTTTTAATTAGCGAAATAGTATCGCAGATAAGAAAAACAGGAAAAAATCTCTTAGAGGATGTATATTTAATTGATGTTTTTGAAGATACTAAAATTGGAGATGATCATATAAGTTATACATTTAGATTATCTTACAGGGATAAAGATAAAACATTACTGGACTCTGACATTACATCAACACATTCAAATATAGTATCTAATGTTGAGAAATGTTTTAATACTAAATTGAGGAATTAAGTGTATTATTAATCTTATATGAGACTATAACCTAGTCTAGAAACAATTCTTATATAAGATAATTAATAATCCTATAAAACTAATTTATGTTGTATTATTTATATCATGATCAATATTTTATCTCTATTACTATCTTCCGTACTGTGGGTACAGGTCCCTCAGTGGTCAGATGATTGGTCAAAATGTGCCGTTGATGTTCCTGATGCTTCTTGTCATTGGTACATAACTGCACCCGATAACACTTTTGGCGAAGGGTTTGATTGGGCCAGTGCTCCTTGGTTTGACGCAAATGGTTTAGGCGATGTCCCTAGTATTGATAAACAAACAGCTATTCAAAAGCTTCAAATTAAGTAGTACTGTCTATAAGGCAGTACCCATAGTAATAAAACTCTTTTATTGCAAAGCTTTTTAGATAAAATCATTTTATTGGACATCTAAAGGACATTATTTGTTGATAAACAAATCAATATTTATGGTTTTCTAATATTATGCACTTTAGTTATTTCTAGTAAAAATCCTTTATCTCAGTAATACAATATGAGACAAGCTAGTAGACTAATATTAAGTCTTATATAAGAAATGTTATACAAATAAACCAACTTTACATTTTAAGGTAGATTCTATTTAAACTAAATTTAGTAAGCAACCATAGTGATTAATTTGAATCTTAATTAAATTACGATGATCAACAAATTTGGATGCTCGCTGATGTCTTATATGAGACTATCTACTAGACTTATATTGAGTCTTATATAGGAATACTTATACTAATTTCTATAAAGATTTTTTAGCAATTGATACGCTTCATTTAATTTTCTCATTTGATCTGTTGAACCTCCAGCATCTGGATGCGTCTCTAGTGCAATTGATTTATAGGCCTCCCTAATTTTTCGCAATGTATGAGCTGATCCTGCTGATGTAGATAAATTTAATAATTTAAGTGCACCTTGCACCGTCATTGTTGAGTCTAAAGTTTCAAATGAATTTGATCTGTTATTTCGCTTAAATCTACTTACAAACCTCCTCATTAATGTTGGTATCCTATTTATTAAATCTGATGTAGCAAAAGGGTCTTCTAAAACGCCAATCATTAATAAAACAATTTCAAGGGATGGATTTTTCTTTGTCCAAAATGGGCATAATTCAGACATAAATTTATTAGCTGCACTCCATGTAAAAGGTAGATTTTCTGTTCCATCAAGATTTGGCCATATATCCCTTCCAAACCAATCCATCGCAGCTTCAATTACATGATCGTTAGGAACTGTTCCATATAAGGTTTTCCAATGACTAATTAAAGCTATTCGACACTTTATTAATTCAGTTTCTTTAATTGTATTAATTTGAATATCATTTATATTCTCTTTTAATTTTTCACTATTAATACTTCTTCTTAGATTCTTTACTTTTTTTTCAACAAAATTGGGAAGGCTTATTTTTAAGTTAGCTTTTTCTTTATATTGACCATTATTTATATCTTTATTGTTTAAAGATAACTTATTAACTTCTTTTTTAATATCTGATTTAATTAATACTAATGAAGTATTTTCATCAATATTTAAATTTTCATTATTGTTGTTTTTCTCATTAAAGTCTATTTCTTGCTGTTGGTTCTTAGGTACTAAATCATCTTCTTGAAGAAGTTCTTTAAGGATCTTCTCAATTACAGGTCCTCTTGCTCTATATCCCCACTCTTTTCGTAGTTGATCAAACCTGTAAATTAGTTCCTCAGGTAAATCAATTGAAATTCTCTTTGTATTTGGATTTTCAGGGATATTCAATAATATATTTCTTGAATGATAAGGAATTTATTTAATTTTATTCAAAAAATATTTAAAGTCCACATGGAATATTGTTTTTGAATTAAAACCAACTTATTTTGATGTCACAAGTCAGTTAAGAATTTACTTATAATTAAATAAAAATGTTTAATTGTTATTTAAAATCATCTAAAGAAAAAAAGAGTTTTTATCAACATAAAAAGTTAGAAATGCTCAATTATATTAAAGACTCACTCGAACGTAAAATTGCCTCCGTAACAGCTTCTATCGAAGTTTTAGAAATCCAAATAAGCAGGGATAACGATACCGAAGTAACTAATTAGCATTTAAACAAAACTTTCTAGAAGTTTTTCAGGTCCAAATTTCTTTAAATAATTTGTATCAGATTTTTCAGTTACCAATAGATACCCTGCGAATCCTAAACCGTTAATACTAAAACCATGGATATGATCAATTTTTCTTTTTATAATAGCTATCCATTTATTAGTTATTAAGAAATTGTAAGGGTACCTTGGTTTTTTATCACTAATGGGATCTCCGATTCCTAATCTATAACATAGCTCTAAATATGATTCAAAGAGAGATATTGGATTTTCTAAAAAATTAAATTTCGAAACAATAATATTTTTATTTAGCTTATTATCACTATCTTTATCAAATTTCATTTCTAAAAACCATTTTTCTCGTGGGCAAGAAGCCTCATCAGTAGATCTTCTTAGTAGCTGAAAATGCTTATGTGGCTGACTTGCTCCTGCTTTTGGAGAGCTATTGAAAAACCACAATCCACTAGTGTCTTTATTTACTTTTTGGATTGCTTTCCAATCTTTAATATCTAACCATCCATTTTGGGGTTTCCAAGTATTTGTTATCAGTAAAAAATGTCCTTTTTGTACAGGGTACTTGTTTAATATTAAGTGATGATTATCACCAATTTTATCAATTTCCAAATTATTTTCCCATGGACAAAATGGATTTTTCTTTGGTCCATAAAGTTCTTTTTTATTAAATTTTGAGCTATCAACTTTTCTTATGATGAAATCATTTTTTTTATATAATTCAGCTGTAATATTTTTAGTATCAAGAGGAATTAACGATTTATTATCTATTGATAAACGCGTTTGTTTTATAGCTTTTTTCCAATATATCTCTTTACTCATTTAAATAATACTTATCATTATCATTCTAAAAAAAATATTAAAATTTAAATTAATTTTTATTAAATTGATATTCTTTCAATTTTTCTAGAGGTACTGATTCTAAGACTACAATATTTGTTGATTCCAAAATGACTTTAGGAGCAAGTCCGTCTAATAATGCTTGTTTCCATCTATCTAAGCAAATACACCAATGATCACCTTCCTTTAGTCCTGGGAAGGAATAAATAGGCATGGGGGTTATTAAATCATTACCTTGTGATTTACTATATTTCAGGAAATTTTCATCCATTACACAACATATAGAATGATTCCCCCCATCATTTTTGTTGTAGTTGCAAAACCCATCTCTAAACCAGCCTGTCATAGGCGCACAACTACAAACCTCAATTTTTTCTCCTAGGACATTAAGTTGAACTTGATTATTTATGGTCATGTTTTTTTAATAATAATAAAACACCAACATTTCTTTAAAAAAGGTTGACGAGTATGGGGGGTAAGGAGGTAATAATTCTAATAAGGTTTTTTTCAATATGGATTGGGACTATACTGAAAACATAGCATTTAGAGCTCTTTATGATGCTTTTAAAGATAGTGAAGAAACTTCTGCATTAGAATTTTTATCCAGTGATGGTGCTTCATATTATCTTGAATTAACACAGGATGCAGCTGGTGAAGGACTTGATCTTGGTGATAATGAAACAATGGAAGAACTTCAAGAAGAAATTATTAATTATTTAGAAAACAATTAAAGATTTAGCTTAAGCGCTGAAATATTTAGCTTTTGAGTGTAGTGAAATAATTGCTGTTGTACTTTGTTCTGGATGAAGCTGTTCAGATTCATCCATCGTCAAGTTAATTCTTTTTGCATCCAACAATGATAATTGTATGTTTGAATCAGATACTTTTGGACATGCAGGATATCCAAAAGAATATCTCGCTCCTCTATACTTTTGAGCTAGTATTTCTTTATTTTTCTCTGGTTCTTCAGTCATAAACCCACATTCAATACGAATTAATGCATGGACATACTCAGCTAGAGCTTCTGCTAATTGTACTGTAAGTCCATGGAATAATAAATAATCGCTATATTTATCTTCTTTAAATAATTTTTGAGAATATTCACTAGCTATATTGCCCATCGTTACTGCCTGCATAGGAAATATATCTATAGGTTTATCATTTTTTAAATCGCAATAGAAATCAGCTATGCATAGATTATTCCCAGATTTTTGTCTTGGAAAATTAAATTGGGAAATTTTATTTAATGATTTATCATCAAATAAAAAAATACTATTATCTTTTCTCCCGCATCTGAAATATCCATATACTGCTTTGGGTGAAATAAGTTTTTTTTCTATAATTGTCTCTAACCATTTATCTAACAACGGTTTAGCGTATGATTCCAAATAGTAATTGTATTCATCTACGCTTTGGTTTTTCCCCTTTTTTATTTGCCATTGTCCGCTAAATAGAGCTTTTGTATCTAAATAAAAAATTAATTTAGTTAAATCTATATCAACTTCTTGTAAGACTTTCGATCCCAAGAAAGGAGCTTGAATAGGTTCTTCTTCATTTATAAATTTAGATCTTAAAAGATTTTCTTTTAAATTTAAGTTGGAAGTCTTGGTTTGTATGGATAATGATTTTTTAACAGCTTGAGAATTGGATTTTGATGAGGCTAAATTAATATTTATACCTTCATCGTCAATGAAACCCTGTGTATTTGACCAATTACCCTTTTTTTTATTATCCATATATGCATTCATAAATTTCAGATCAGTGAACGCATCTTTTCCGTACAATATTTTCCCTTTATATATTTTGCTGCAGTCCTCATTCACAAATTTTGGGGTTAACGCTGCGCCTCCTAATATTACTGGTACACTAATATCTTCATTGTTAAAAGCCTCTAAATTATCTTTCATAAAAGCTGTTGATTTAACAAGCAAACCGCTCATAGCGATGCAATCAGCATTGTGTTTTTTTTGTGCATCAATAATCGCTGAAACATCTTGCTTTATTCCAAGATTTATTACTTCATATCCATTATTTGTGAGTATTATATCAACCAAATTTTTTCCAATATCATGAACATCCCCTTTGACAGTTGCAATTAAGATTTTTCCATTTGATATTTTTTCATCTACAGTTTCCATATGTGGTTCTAAAATTGAAACGGCAAATTTCATTGTTTCAGCGGATTGTAGTACAAATGGCAGTTGCATTTGACCTGAGCCAAATAAATCGCCTACAACTTTCATCCCATCTAGTAAAAAAGTATTAATTATTTCAAGAGGTTTATATTTTTTTAACGCTTTATTTAATTGATCCTCTAAACCTATTTTTTCTCCATCAATAATATGATTTTTTAGACTTTCTTCCAAAGTTAGATTTTTATTTTCTGAAGATGCTTTTTTGAAATCTTGAATAGATAAATCTTGAAAAGCTTTTGTTAATTCAACTAATGGATCATAAATACAAATATCATTTTCAAATTCTCTTTTGTCATATATCAAATCTAAGCAAATCTTTTTAGTTTCATCAGAAATTTTCGATAATGGCAAAATTTTATTTGGTGCGATGATAGCAGAATCCAATCCTGCTTTAATGCATTCATCTAAAAATATTGAATTTAGATTAATTCTTGATAATGGTGAAAGACCAAAACTAATGTTTGATATCCCCAGTATGATATGCGTCTCTGGGAAATTTTCACGAATTTTTGATATTGCAGTAATTGTCTCTTTAGCGTTTGATCTATCTTCTTCTATACCAGTAGATATTGGCAGAGCTAATGGATCAAAAAAGAGCTCATAATCAGACAAATCAGATTCCCTGGCTCTATTAATCGCTCGTTTAGCAATGTCATATTTTTTATTTGCATTCCTTGCCATTCCATCTTCATCAATAGTTCCGACAACAAGACCTGAACCATACCCCAAGGCTAAATTTAGAACCTGATCAAACCTTTCATTACCGTCTTCGTAATTGGTTGAATTTATAATACATTTTCCACCAGCTGACTTTAATCCACTTTCCATTTTGTCAGCATCTGTAGAGTCAATCATTAATGGTAAATTTATATTAGTAACTAGTCGTGAAGTTATTTCTTTCATATCTTTCACTCCGTCTCTCCCTACATAATCAACATTCACATCAAGAACGTGTGCATTTTCTTTTTGTTGTTGCTTGGCAATTGCAACTAGGCCGTCCCAATCGTCGTTATTTAATAAGTCCCTTACCTTTTTAGATCCACTTGCATTTAATCTCTCTCCTACAATCAAGATAGAATTTTCTTGTTTGTACGGGACAGAATTATATATTGATGATGCAGAAGGAATATAACAACTTAAATTGTTTCTAACTTTTTTGTTAGACCTTTCGTTATCAATAATTTCATCGATTATTGAAGAAAGATATTTAATATGTTCAGGTGTTGTCCCACAACATCCACCTATTAATTGAACATTAAAGTCGTATATAAAATTCATTAACTGCATCTTTAATTCTATTGGCGTTAATCTGTAGTGAGCTACTCCGCCAATATTTTCAGGAAGTCCTGCATTGGGAATACAGCTTATAGAGAAGGGAGAATTTTCAGACAAATATTTAATATGTTCTTTCATTTGTTCTGGACCAGTAGCACAATTTAGTCCAAGAATGTCTATATTAAATGGCTCTAATATTGTTAATGCAGAGGCAATATCAGATCCAACAAGCATAGTACCTGTTGTTTCCATTGTTATAGAAACCATTATAGGTATATCTATATTTTTACTATCAAGTACTTCTTTAGTTGCTAATAAGGCAGTTTTTATTTGTAATACATCCTGACAAGTTTCAATTAATAGAAGATCAACTCCTCCATCAGTAAGACCATATATTTGTTCTTTATATGATTCCTTTAATTCATCAAAATCTATATGACCTAATGTGGGTAATTTAGTGGTTGGTCCAATTGAACCAGCAACAAATCTTGGCTTATCAACTGATGCATATTTGGCAGCAGCGTTTTTTGCTATTAATGCAGCATTTTTATTTATCTCATATGCCTTATTAGCAATATCGTATTCATCAAGGACTATTGATGATGCTCCAAAAGTATTAGTTTCGATAACATGACAACCTGCTTCTAAGAATGAATTATGAACCTTTTCAACTACCTTTGGTGAGGATAAAACAAGGTTTTCATTACAACCTTCTAATTCTTTTCCTCCAAAGTCATCAGCAGTAAGATTTAAGTTCTGAAAAGATGTTCCAGTACCCCCGTCAAATATTATTAATGGCTTTTCATCTCTATTTAGATAGGTTCTGAAAGATTCCATTTATTGCAAAAATCGAGTTTTATATTGAGATTCTGGTTACCCAATTATCATAGTCTTGAGAACGACCTTCTGTTATTTCTATTAGTTTACTTTTTAATTTATTCATTAATGGTCTTTCAACATTTAATTCAGTTGATTCAATTTTTTTGACTGGTGTAATTTTTGCTGCTGTACCAGTTAGAAAAACTTCATCTGCTATTAATAATTCTGTTTTATCAACAGGCCTTTCAATTACGTTTATTCCAAAAGATTTTGCTAATTCAATTACACTAGCTCTAGTAATCCCCTCAAGGATATCTTGATCAACACCTGGAGTAATTAATTCTCCATTTCTTACAATAAATAAATTCATACCACTAGCTTCGCTTACCTTTCCACTGGAATTTAGTAGCAAAGCTTCATCAAAACCCGATAAACTAGCTTCTGTTTTAGCTAATGAACTAGTAATATAAGCTCCACTTATTTTACCTCGCAATGGGAGAGATCTATCTTCCTGCCTAGTCCAACTACTCATTCTACAAGAAACACCATCTGGGGATAGATAATCTCCTAGTTCAATACAATAAACAAAGAAATCTGTTTCAATATTGTGTAACCTTGGAGCTATACCTAAATCGCTTGTATATACAAATGGCCTTATATAAATAGGGTTTTTTGGCTTGTTTCTTTTTATAACTTCTTCTAAGGCATTAAAAATATATTCTTCAGAAATATCAGTTAAGAGTAATTTTGCACTTTGAGATAATCTTTTTATGTGTTTATCAGTTCTAAACAAAAGAAATTCTTCTTTATTTGAAGGGTTAGGTATCGCTCTCATTCCTCCAAATGCAGCAGTACCATAGTGAAGTGCATGAGTAGCTATTGATATTTTTGCTTCTTTAAATGGAATACATTTACCTTCGAACCAGGCGTATGGAAGAAATTCATGCATATTCAATTTATTTAATTAAGGTAAACTTGTTTTATCCTACTTACGTATTCTAAACCTTATTTATATATAAAAATGCACAGGATATTAAATATAGCAGGAAATGAAAAGAATAAGGATGATTTAATTGAGCAACCAGTGGCAGATTTTATTTATATAACAAGTGCCAAAGCTGATTTAAATCTAATATCGAACTTATTGTTAGAAAAAGAATTTGATTCATTAAAAAATAATATAAGAGCTTTAGAAATTTCTAATTTAAATTCCTCAGCTCAAATAGATAATTATTTATTAAAAACAATTAATTATGCAAAAGTAGTCGTACTTAGAATATTTGGAGACAAAGGTACATGGAACTATGGAATTGAACAACTTATAAATTGGCAAGAAGCTAATAAAAAAAGAAAGTTATTAATCCTATCAGGTACTATTGATCAGGAAGTTCCCTTATGTGAACTAAGTACTATAGATAAAAATATTGCATTAAATATTTCTAGATTATTAAGATCTGGGGGACTAGATAATTATAGAAAATTTCTTAATTGTTTAAACTATCTAGAGATAGATGAGACATTAATTCCGGATAAGTTTTTAAATATAACTTATTATGCAGATCCTTATTTACATGATTGGAAAATTGAAAAAGGCGAAAAAATTGGAATAATTTCCTATAAGTCACTTTTTTTAGCAAATGAAATTGAAGTAAACGAAAAGCTTAACTTGCAATTAAGAAAATGCGGACTGTCGCCTAAAACATTTTTTATTTCAACACTAAAAGATCATATTATTCAAAAGAAATTGATTGAGATTTTTAAAAAAGAAGATATTAAACTAATAATTACCACAACTTCATTTTCTTCATCTCAAATCAAAAATAACGATTTAATTGAAAATTCTACAAATATTTTTACTTCTCTTAAAATTCCAATTTTACAGCTTCTTTCTTCTAATAGATCAAGAAAAAATTGGTTATGTTCATCCATTGGAATGAATTCATCTGATTTATTAATGCAAATAATTATTCCCGAATTTGATGGAAGAATTACTACTATCCCTTCAGCATTTAAAGAATTAATTTCCAAAAAAAATACACTCTACAGTGAAATAACTAGTTACAAAGCTGATCAAGTTGGTATTAAGTGGATTTCAAAATTCGCAACAAATTATGTAAAACTTCAAAAACTTAATAATTTTGATAAAAAAATTTGTTTAATAATAAGTAATTATCCAGTAAAGAATGGAAGAATAGGTAATGGTGTTGGTCTTAATACACCATCTTCGATAATAAATATTCTTAACTGGTTAAAAGAAGAAGGTTATGATCTTGGATCTTGTAATTATCCTCAAGATTCTTCGGAATTAATGTCAATACTTATAAAAACTAGAACTAATGATCTTGAATCTCAAAATAATAAACCATTAGATTATTTACCACTAAGTGAATATTTAAAATATTGGAATTATTTAGAACTTGAACCAAAAAATATTATTATTAACCGTTGGGGCAAACCATCAGAAGCGATCGATCTTGATAATGAAGGCTTCTCAATAAATGGTATTAGATTTGGAAAAATAACATTATTGATTCAACCTCAACGAGGTTATGACGCTTTCACTGATAGAGATATTCATTCTCCCGATCTTCCACCTCCCCATAGATATTTAGCACAATATTTTTGGATTGAAAAAGTTTTTAACGCAAATGCTATTTGCCATATTGGTAAACATGGGACTGTTGAATGGTTACCTGGCAAATCTGTAGGTCTCAGCAATAAATGTTTTCCAAATATTATTTGTCCAGCAATACCAAACATATATCCTTTTATCGTAAATGATCCTGGAGAAGGATCCCAAGCTAAAAGAAGAATTGCTGCAACAATTATTGATCATTTAACCCCTCCTTTGGATAGGTCAGAATTATATGGAAAATATTCAATATTAGAAAATTATTTAGACGAATATTTTGAAGCAAAATTATTAGATTCTAATCGGATTGAAATTATAGAAAAATCCATTTTTGATTTAATTAAAAAAGATTTTAACGAAATTACTTTAAATAATAAAAATAATCAAATTGAAGAGATTGATTCTTTTCTTTGCAAAATTAAAGAATCTCAAATTAGGACAGGTTTGCATATTTTTGGTAATAGGCAGAATGACATTAATGAAATAAATTTATTCTTGTGTATCGCTAGAGTGCCAAATGCCAATCGAATTGGGATTGTTCAATATATAGCAAAACATTTAAAACTAGATTTGGATCCTTGGACAAATAAATATGATCAAAAGTTAAGTGAAAAGGATAAAAAAATATTATTGACTTTTTCCAACAAAAACATTTTAAACTTTAGAATGGCTATTGATTTTTTGGAACACCAAGCAAAGTATTTAATATATTTGTTTTTTTACAAAAAGAATACCAATATAAAAAATCTAGAAAAATATAAAAATCGAAAAATAATAGACTATTTCTTTAATGAAAAAAAACACAATAAGTATTTTTTATTATTAAAAAACGAGATTCTATATCCAATCATTAATTCCTCATATAATGAGAAATTATCATTTATTAATTCATTAAATGGACAATACGTAAAAAGTGGTCCATCTGGAGCCCCTACTAGAGGTAAAACTGAAGCTTTACCCACTGGTAAAAATTTCTTTTCAGTTGATTCGAGAGGACTACCAACTGAATCAGCATGGAGTGTTGGTTGTCAATCCGCTTCACAAATACTTGATTTATACAAACAAGATAATGGAGAAGATTTAAAAAATATAGCAATATCTGTATGGGCAACATCCACAATGAGAAATGGTGGTGAAGACATTTGTCAAATACTATATTTATTAGGAGTACAGCCTATTTGGGATGGACCTTCAAGAAGAGTAGTAGATCTAGAAATCATTCCTTTATCTGTTCTCGAAAGGCCAAGGGTTGATGTTACTTTAAGGATTTCGGGAATGTTTAGAGATGCATTTCCACAGTTAGTTAAATTAACTTCTAAAGCAATAAATCTTGTTTCTAATATTAATGAGGATGATAAATTTAATCCTCTTGCTGGGGCATCAAGGGATGGTGATTCAATTAATCGTATATTTGGTTCAGCGCCAGGTTCATATGGAGCTGGTCTGCAAGAACTAATTTCAAATTCTAATTGGGAAAATATTGACGATTTTGGAGAATCTTTTCTTAATTGGAGTAAGTGGATTTACAGTGATAATCTTGAACCTATAGAGGATAAAAAATCTTTAGAAAATGCTCTTAAAAATGTGCAGTTAGTGGTTCATAACCAAGATAATAAGGAACATGATATTTTAGATTCTGATGATTATTATCAGTTTCAGGGTGGATTATCTTCAGCAGTAAAAAAATTGAGCGGTAAATTACCTGAAATGTATCATGGTGATTTATCAAAATTTGGATTATCTAAAATTTCAAAATTACAAGATGAAATTAATAAAGTTGTTATATCAAGAATACTTAATCCTAAATGGATAAATGGAATGAAAGATAATGGTTATAAAGGAGCATTTGAATTTTCAGCTACATTAGATTACTTATATGCTTTTGATGCTTCTACTGAAGTAGTCTCAGATTGGTGTTATGAGCAAGTTTATAAATCATGGTTATGTAATCAAGATCTTAGGAATTTCTTTCTAGAGAATAATCCATGGGCTTTAAGAGATATTGCACAAAGATTACTTGAAATTGTCAATAGAAAAATGTGGAATAATTGTTCATCAGATGTCATTGAAAATTTAAAGAACATAATTATTAATACTGATTCAATAATTGAAAAAAACGAATTCTGAATTATCTACCTAATAGCGAAAGTCCATGACTATCTGTTCCGCATGTTTTTAGCATTGAATATTTATCTGCTAATTTATCTATTTCTGAACAAACAAATAAACTAGGATTCCATACTTCATTAAGTTCATAATCGTACCAAACCTCTATTCCATCAATACCTTGTATTTTGGCCTCTGGAATTAATTTATAAAAGGGAATCCTGTATCTCGCTGGGTGTGCAAGAAATGATAAACCACCAGCTAAATTTATTGCTTTAATAACTGATTTAATATTTAAATCATTACCTATTGGAGACTCTCCAAGGATGTAGGGATTTAGGTATTTACTTTTTATATCTATTCCCAATCCAATTACATGCACTAAACATCCCAGAATCAAACAATTAATTTCTATTCCCGAAATTAATGTAAAAGAATCTTTAGGATAGTTTTTGAGTATATTATTTTTTTTTATATATTCATGAGCTTTAATTGTATGATGATCGGTTATTGATAAAAATTTCAAGTTATTTTTATAAGCTTGTTCTAAAAGTTCATATGGTTCTAGACTTCCATCACTAAATTTTGTATGACAGTGAAAATTAATATTTTTAGGACAACTATTTTTATTAATATTGGAGGTTAATTTTACTAAGTCTTCCTTATTCATTAGTTAATGAATTCTCATTTTTCTTTCTAATCTTTGCATATAATTGTATTGAAGCCAACATGAAAATAATTAGTCCAACTACGCTCCATGTAGCAACACTAGTTGGAAAATTATTTTTAAAAATAACTAAAAGTACAATTATAAATAATAATAAAGTAGGCAATTCATTTAGTAATCTAAGGTTTTTTGCTGAAATGGTTGAAGTACCATTTTGTAATGAATACATTATTTTGTAACAGTAAGAATGATAAATTACTAATCCTAAAACAAAAGAAATTTTAATTTGTAACCACTTCTCACTTAACCAACTTGGTTGCATAATAACCATACATATAGCCATACTTAAAGCTAATATCATCCCAGGTGTTGTGATTATATTCGCCAGCCTTTTTTCCATCAAGGTGTATTGTTTATTAAAGGCAATTTTTAATTCATTATCCATATCTTTAGATTCTTCATGATATATAAAAAGTCTTACTAAATAAAAAAGGCCCGCAAACCAAACGATTACACCAATAATGTGAAGTGATTTAAACCAGAGATATGCTTCAGCTGCCAAATTACTATGAATAATTAAAAATATATATTTTTAATATAGTTATTTTTAACAATATCAAGAAATCTATTTTCCAAAAATTAATTAATATTTATAACTCGTTAAAATATTCATATATATCATTTACTGAATTTTTTCCAAGTCCTTTAACTTTTGATAAATCCTCTTTACTAGCTATTCTTATCGCGTCTATTGATTTAAAATGTTCAAGCAATTCTCTTATTCTTGATGGTCCTAATCCACTGATTTGGGACAATTGTGATCTATTCATTCTCTTAGATCTTTTGTCTCTATGAAAAGATAATGCAAATCTATGTGCTTCATCTCTTACCCTTCTTAAAAGAAGAACTCCTTTTTGATTTTCGTCAGTATCAAGAGACTTAGTAAAGCCTGGAATAAATATTTCTTCATGTTTTTTTGCTAATGAACATATAGTTACTTCTTCCTCAAGATTTAATTCTTTTAATGCTTTAGTAGCTGCATTTAACTGTCCCTTTCCTCCATCAATCATTATTAAATCAGGCCAATCTGATAGAAGCTCATTGTCTAATTTACTATTCGTTTTATCATTTAATATTGAAAAATCCCCTCCGTTTTCTTTAAATCTTGACCATTTTTTAAACCTTCTATATATTACTTCATATATCGAAGCAAAATCATCACTATGTCCTAAAACAACGTTTGGATCTTTAATTTTATATTTCCTATAATGCTGTTTAGAAGGAATCCCATCAATAAAAACGACTTGTGATGCTACAGGGTCACTACCTTGAATATGGCTTATATCATAACCTTCAATTCTTTTAGGTTGTTCGCTTAATTCAAGTATTTGGGCAAGATCCTCAATTGATGATTCATTATCTTGTATCCCATTTATTATTCTATCTAATTCCAATTTCGCATTTTTTAAAACCATTTCTACAGTTTCATGTTTTTTATTCCTTTTTGGGATTAAGATTTTTACTTTCTTTTTTCTTAGATCCGTTAACCAATCCTCTATGGTTGCTTGTTTTGGAAGGTTATATTGAATAAGAATTTCTGATGGTATTTCTACAGCTTCAACATTCATATAATGCTCTTCTAATATCTTTTGTAAAATGAGATTTTCATCTTCATTATTTAATTTTTGACTATAGCCAATTCTCCCAATGAGCTTACCAGATCTCATTTGGAAAATTTGTATACTAGCTACATTTTTTTCTGAAACTAATCCAAAGATATCTCTATTAATTGAAGAATCTGGTATTGATATTTTTTGTGATTCAGTTAATAATTTCAAACCTGAAATTTGGTCTCTAATTTTTGCTGCATTCTCATAATCTAAATCATTTGAAAATTGCAACATTTTTTTTTGTAAAAATATTTCTAAGTCATCATTTCTTCCCTGAAATATCATAGATACTTGTTTCATTATTTTTTTATAATCATCAGATGATATAACTTCTTGGCAAACACCTGGACATCTTCCTATTGAATAATTCAAACAAGTTCTATCTTTATAGACTGGCCTTGGTCTTTGTCTAAGTGGAAATATTTTTTTTATCGTAAATAATGTTCTCCTTAATAATCCGACATCAACATAAGGTCCATAATATCTATCTAAATTATTTCTATTTCTTCTTCTTCTTGTAATAAATATTCGAGGATATTTTTCACTCCAAGTTATACAAAGATATGGATATTTCTTATCATCCTTTAAAAGAATATTAAAGTATGGTTTGTTTGTTTTAATTAAATTTGACTCTAAATTTAATGCTTCATATTCGCTATCTGTGACTATTATTTCTATTTCAGTTATTTGACGAACCATCAAACTTAATCTGGGCGTTAAATCTGAATAATTATTGAAATAACTACTTACTCTGCTACGTAGTTTTTTAGATTTACCGATATAAAGTAAGTTACTATCAATATCTTTAAAAAGATAACAACCAGATGACTTTGGAATTTCGGATAATCTTGATTTTAATAACTCCTTATTATTAATTAATTTATATTCAATTTTAAAATTATATTTATTATCTATTTTTTCGATAAAGGAATTATTCATTTAAAATAATTACCCTCCATAATTCCAGCCAGTTGAAGATAAATTTAGTGAGTCAACATCATTATTCAGATAAGCAGATACAACCTCTCCTACAAAAACGGTATGGTCTCCATGCATAACACTTCCAACAACATTACATTCAACTCCACCAACACTATCAACTAAAATAGGCAATCCAAGCTCACCTAAATTAAATTCAACAGATTCAAATCTACCTCCTAATGCTTTTTGAGGTTTAAAGAAAACAGCAGCTAGATCCTTTTGATCACTTTTGAGCACATTTAATGAGAACTTATTGGTGGACTTTATTATTTCATGACTAGAACCCTCTGCTCTAACAGCCATAACAACTAATGGTGGGGTGAAGGAACCTTGAGTCACCCAACTTGCAGTAAATCCATTCACTTCATTTTTATCCTCATCTCTAACACCACAAATAAATAATCCGTGAGGTATTTTTCTTAATAAGATTTTTTTTGCTTCTAGATTTAATGTCATAATTGATTTATCTAATAATCTTATTTTAACTAAATTTCTTATTCGATCATAATAAATTCATGAAAATTCTTTATCCAGGTACTTTTGATCCTTTAACAAACGGGCATCTTGATTTAATAGAAAGGGCTGAAAAAATATTTGGCAATCTAGTAGTTGCTGTTTTAGAAAATACTTCTAAAACACCAACATTTAATCTTGAAAGAAGAATAATACAAATAAAAAATTCCCTTTCTCATTTACCTAATATTGAAGTTATTTCTTATTCAGGACTCACTGTGGATTGTGCAAATGATCTAAAAGCTAATCTTATTCTTAGAGGCTTAAGAGCAATGAGTGATTTTGAGTATGAACTTCAGGTTGCTCATACAAATAAATCTCTTAATAATGATATTGAAACTATATTTTTATCAACAAATACAAATTATAGTTTTCTTAGTAGTTCTTTAGTAAAAGAAGTTGCAAAATTTGGTGGTGAAATTAATCACATGGTACCTCCCTCTGTTGAGAAGGATTTAAAAGAATATTTTAAATAATATTTTTATTAACAAGATTTCAAATAATAAAGATCACGTAATAATTTAAATGCTTTTTCTTTATCAATTTTACTTGAATTTTGGATAATGCTTATAATTATTGGCTTTTCATTTTTATATAAAAAGCCAGATAATGCAAAGACATTTGAAAGGGTCCCAGTTTTCCCAAAAAACTTTCCAGATAATTCACTTTTTACAAATCTTTTAGCTAATGTTCCTCTTACTCCCGTAATTGAAAGTGTAGATTGATAAGCTTGAAAATTATTAAAATATCTCATTTTATCTAAAAACAATACAACTAACTTTGTTGTAATTCTATTTTTTCGAGACAATCCACTAGCATCTGCAAAGTAAGCATTTGTAGCTGGAAGGCCTTTATTTTCAAGCCATCTTTTCAATTTTATATAGTCATTATCGTTCCATGTATTTGAGGCATTTTTAAAGAGTGATTCAGCTGTAAAATTATGGCTTTCAGAATTTGTAAGAGTTAATAATGAAAGAATTGGAGTTGAATATATTTTACTTATCTCTGTAATATCTTTTAAATAAAATGTATTTTCTGCATCTAAAAAATCTATATTTACTTTTGAATTAGGAAATTTACTTTTTAAATAGTTTTTAATAAAATTTCTTAAAGCATAAATATCTTCATATTTATTGTGATTACTTTCAATAGCTAGAGATGTAATTGGAGATCCATATTCGTAAAGTTTATCAGTATTTGTCCAACCACTAGGCCAATTTAATTTTGAATCAATTTCTACAATATTAAAGTTAATAGTTTTATTTTCTTTAATATTTGAAATTAGTTCGATTATATCCTCATAGTTAAGATCTGGATCCCCTTGACCAAGCAAATAATAATTGTTTTTATTTTTTTTTAATAAAAAGGTCTTTAAATTACTATTTAATTTATATTTACTTAAAACATAAGCTGATGAGAATAATTTTTGATTTGATGCTGGTAACCTTGGAACTTCATCATTATAGGAACTAATTATTGACCCGTTATTATTGATAATTGATACACTAAAAGAATCATCTAGCGTTTGATTCAATAAAGTATCATAAGTAGGACATTTTTTATTTTTAGTAATTATGCCAGGGAAATTAAAATAAATACTATTTAAAATATTTATTTTCTGATTTGTTAGTAAATATCTTATTAAGAATGGAGATGTTACTAATACAAGAACAATTAAGAAAAATGAATAAATCTTTTTAATCACATTCAATCTATAAATTTACAAAAATAGATTCATTATCAGGTTTAATTTCAAATTCTTTTTTAAAAAAATATTTTTGGTTTTCTTCTTTGAAAAGCAACCAGTTATTTGGATAAATATGCATAAGAGCAGCTTTATTTAAAGGCTGAAGAAAATAAATATTTTTCCAAGTTTTGACAAAGTTTTTACGTCTCTCTCTAATAACACTTCCTATACCAATATTTGCATCTTCAAATTTAGGATTTAATGAATAATGCGTTCCTTGATAATTATCGGACATAGGTTCAAATGAATCAAAATCATATGGCTGAGGAAGTATCGATATCATTACACTATCAATATTACTTATATTATTTGATTCATTAAATGATTTAAAAGTAAAGATTTTATCTTTGATATCTGGATAGTCTCTTTGAGCCAAAGCCACAGCACCTTGATCAGCAAATGTTATGAATACATTATTATTTTTAGCTAATATCTTGTAAATAGTTATTCCAATTCTGTTAAACTTCAATCCTTCAAAATTAAATTCTATAGTAAATCTTTTATTTGAATCTAATAAACTTGGAATAATTGCATCCTCCATATTCTTAAGAGATTCATTTAAATCTTGAGGTAGTCTGTAATTTGTTTCCATTAAAATTTGTCAATACATATTTGAATAAGTTCTAAAAATTTATCTATTTCTGACTTATTGTTTATCGAACCTAAAGTAACACGAATATTGGAATATAGTTCATCATCTTTTAAACCAATATTTTTAAGTGTTGAGCTCGGTTTACCAGATGAGCTTGAACAAGCACTTCCACTACTTATGGCGATTCTATTTTCTGACATGAAATTAACAATCTTATAGGCTCTTATAGGATCAAATAGCTTATTTAAAAGTAGAAACGAAATATGATTTGGAAGCCTATGGTTAATACTGCCCGTAATCTTTATATGATTATTATCCTTAATTTTTTGAAAAAAATAATTTTTAAGTTTATAAATGTTATTTGAAGGAAATTCTGTTTTGTGATCATATGATTTTATTTTTCCTTTAATATTCTTTAATGATTCATACATTCCAGCAATTAATGGCAAAGCTTGGGTACCTTGTCTAATTGAATATTCCTGGGTAAGTGATATGTCTTTATTTTTTAAAATCATTCGAGACTTTTCTTTAGTTAAGAGAATGCCGATACCTTTTGGACCTCCAAATTTATGAGCAGATAAACTTAAAAAATCACATTTAAGATCATTCCAACTGAATATTCCATTACTTAATATTTGAGTTCCATCTAAATGAAACATTATATTTAATTCTTCACATTTGGAACCTATAATTTGAACAGGTTGAATTGTCCCAATTTCACTTTGTCCCCAAATAATTGATACAAGCTTAGTATCATTGGTTAAAATTTTATCGATATTATCAATATTTAAAATTCCATCATTATTTACCTTCCATTCGTAAATATCCCAATTTTGTTTTTTTAGTTTATTAGCACAAATGGTAGTTGCTTGATGTTCTACATTTGAAATGACAACTCTACCATTTTTAAAGTTCTCATAAATATTATTAAATACAATATTTGTTGATTCCGAAGAACCAGATGTAAAAATTATATCTTCTGGTTCTGCTTCAAATATATAAGCAATATTAGATCTAATTTTTTCAAGATATGTAGAGCATTTTATCCCTAGCTCGTATGTTGATGAAGGGTTATGCCAATAATTCTTATAAGTTGAATTTATTATATTTAAAACATTTTCAGATAATGGAGTCGTAGATGCATTATCTAAATATATAAAATTATTATCCATTAATTTATTAAAATTGATCCCGAGAAAACCTTTTTAGCATTACCGGTCATCATGACTTCCGAATCGTCTTTTGACCAATCTATTTTAAGATTGCCTCCTGGCAAAGAAACAATTGTCAACGAGTTGCAAAGGCCTAGTTTATAGGCTGCTACATGAATAGCACAAGCTCCTGTCCCACAGGCTAAGGTTGGACCTGCTCCTCTTTCCCATACCTTTACTTTGATATTATCTCTATTTAAGATTTGACAAAAATGAACATTTGTTTTTTCTGGAAATAATTCATTATTTTCAAATATTGGTCCAAGTGTAGAAAGAGCAATGGAATCTAAATCTTGTACAAAGAATATTAAATGAGGATTTCCCATCCCTACTGCATAACCTTTATTATTAAAATTTTTCTCAATAAATTCGTATGAAGGAATTGAGTTAATTTTTTTTTCAATTGTTGTTGGAATATTTTGACTTTCTAAAATTGGAACTCCCATTTTTACTGTAATTTCATCATTTTTATATTTTGCAATTTTTAAACCTGCTTTAGTCTCAATTTTATATTCTATATTTTTATTAGTTATTGAATCATTTACGTGGAGATACTCAACTAAACACCTAATTCCGTTTCCACACATTTGTGCTTCAGAACCATCAGAATTAAAGATTATCATTTTTGCATAATTATCTTCATTAGGTTCTTCTATAAAAATCACACCATCTGCTCCAATACCAAATTGCCTGTTGCAAATTTTTTTTATATCAAATATTTTATTTGTCTTGTAATTTTTATATAAATCATTTCCTCTAGAATCAATTACTACGAAATCATTCCCGTTACCTTGATATTTTTCAAAAGTTATATTTTTCATTTGTAGATAATATATTTTAAATTTTAATTATAAATTATTCCTTTTAACAATCTATTTCTATTTTATACAATGGATATTAAAATAATAATTTAACAAATAAAAATTAAGTGATTTCTCCCGATAAACAATATGAGTCTGATACCAATTTATATAATCCTTCTGAAATAGAAAAAAAATGGCAGTCAATATGGACAGAAAACAATTTATACAAAACCGAAGAATTAACAGAGAATAGCGATAAATTTTATGCCTTATCAATGTTTCCCTACCCTTCAGGTAATCTTCATATGGGACATGTTAGGAATTATGTTATTACAGACTTAATAGCTCGGTTCCAAAGGTTTAAGGGCAAATCTGTTTTACATCCCATGGGTTGGGACGCTTTTGGTTTGCCTGCTGAGAATGCAGCGATTGAAAGAGGAATTAGTCCAAGTGTCTGGACTAAAAAAAATATATCTCATATGAAGTCACAATTAAAACTTTTGGGACTATCAGTTGATTGGGATAGAGAATTTGCAACTTGTGATGAAAATTACTATGTTTGGACACAATATCTATTTTTAGAGTTATACAAGGCAGGCCTTGTTTATCAAAAGGAATCAGAAGTCAATTGGGATCCGATAGATAATACAGTCTTAGCGAATGAACAAGTTGACTCAGAGGGTAAATCTTGGAGATCTGGGGCACTAGTTGAAAAAAAATTATTAAAGCAATGGTTTTTAAGGATTACTAATTATGCGGATGAGTTATTGAAGGATTTAGAAAAATTAGATAACTGGCCAGAAAGAGTAAAAATAATGCAAGATAATTGGATTGGAAAGTCAATTGGTACAAATATTAATTTCAATATCAAAACCAATCCAGAAAAGAAAATAACTGTATTTACAACAAGGCCAGATACTTTATTTGGAGTTACTTATTTAGCAATTTCTGTTAATCATTCATTAATTAAAAATATTTCTGATCAAGAAACAATACAAGATATAGAAAATCTTAAACAATATTTGAAAAATAATAAAAATAATGAACTTGAAAAAATAGGAATAAAAACTAGCTTAGTAGCAATAAATCCAGTTAATTCTGAACCTATTCCTATTTGGGTGGCAAGTTATGTTCTTGATGAATACGGTACAGGCGCAGTAATGGGAGTGCCTGCTCATGATCAAAGAGATTTTGATTTTGCCAAAAAAAATAATATTGATATTAAACAGGTAATAATAAAGGATAAAAGAGGACAAACTAAAGAGCTTAATGAAGCTTATGTAGAAAAAGGATATCTTATTAATTCAAATAAATACGATAGTATAGAAAATTCTATTGCTAAATTAAAAATTTCAGAGGAGGGAGTAAATAATGGATGGGCTAAAAATAAGATTCAATATCGTTTAAGAGATTGGTTAATATCTAGACAAAGATATTGGGGATGTCCGATTCCCATCGTTAATTGCAAAAAATGTGGATCTGTTCCTCTAAACCAATCGGAATTGCCTGTTGCATTACCAAAAGATATAGATATCTCGACTAACAAGATTAATGCTTTAGGTGATAATAATAATTGGATAAATACAACATGTCCAAAATGTGGAATAGCGGCAAAAAAAGAAACTGATACTATGGACACTTTTATGTGTTCATCATGGTATTTTTTAAGATATCCATCTTCAAAATGTTCAAATAAGCCATTTGAAAAGAATGAAATTAATAAGTGGTTGCCTGTAGATCAATATGTTGGAGGGGTAGAGCATGCAATATTGCATTTGTTATATGCAAGATTTTTCACTAAAGCTTTGCGGGATAATGAACTATTTGAAATTGATGAACCATTTAAAAAATTATTAACGCAAGGAATGGTTCAGGCTGCAGCCTTTAAAAATAATAAAACGGGTAAATATGTTTCCCCTTCAGATGTTAATGACCTAACAAATCCTACCGATCCAATTGACAATACAAAACTTGAAGTTCTTTTCGAGAAGATGTCTAAGTCAAAATATAATGGAATAGACCCTGAATCAGTAATTAAAAAATATGGAGCAGATACAGCAAGAATGTTTATATTATTTAAAGCACCTCCAGAAAAAGACTTGGAGTGGGGAGATACAGATGTTGAAGGACAATTTAGATTTTTAAGCAGGATTTGGAAGCTTTATATAAATTGTGCAAAAGATATAAATAATAAATCTAATTCCTATCCAGATAAAGAAAAAAGTTTAATAAAGTCAATGAATATAGCCATAAAAGAAATTTCGCATGACATATTAAACAACCAATTTAATACTGCGATTTCAGAATTAATGAAGTTTTATAATTCATTATCTAATTCCATTAATGACGTAAACAATAATTTAAAAATTGAGGCTTTAAAAACATTTTGTATTTTGTTGGCTCCATTTGCACCTCATATTGCAGAAGAAATATGGCATCTTATAGGATTTAATAAATCTGTTCATCTAGAAAACTGGCCTTCATTTAATGCCGAAGCATTAAAGGAAGATTCATATGAACTAGTAATACAGGTAAATGGGAAAGTGAGAGACAAAGTAAATATTAATAATGAAATGAATGAAGATCAAATTAAAGAATTGACTCTAAAGAGACCTAACATATTAAAATGGACTCAAGAAAAGGAAATAAGAAAAATAATTATTGTTAAAGGAAAAATTATGAATATTGTTATTTAAGAATTGGTTTTTTTAATAACTAATGAATTTGGATTTGACCAATCGCCCTTAACTAAATAATCATCATTTCCGAAACACATTTCACGGAGTATAAAAAATATAGGTTCTCTCACTGAATTACCAAATAATAATGTAATGTCATTTATAGAATATTCTCCTCCTTCGTCTAATAAATTAGTTAATTTTTGCTGATACTCAATAATATTTGCTGCTGCTTTCTTTCCAGCTTCAACTCCAGGTTGATCATATGCATTTATATTTACTAATTCAGCGTAAAAAGATACAGCCCTCTCAAATAACGCGATTAAGGCTCCTAGTGAAAAACAATTTAATTGTTCTAATGTGATAGTTATACTTTGTCTATTTTCACTAGAGAGTGCGGATCTTGTTCCTTGCATAAAACCAGAAAGATATTCTTTAGGATTCTCTTTTTCATCAAAAATATTAGTAGATGGAGAATCTAATAATTCAATAAAAATACAAAAGAAATTATCAATACCATCTCTCAGTTGCTGAACATAAGCATGTTGGTCAGTAGATCCTTTATTACCAAAAACGGAAATACCTTGATTAACTACTTCACCATTCCTATTAAATTTCTTACCTAATGATTCCATTACTAATTGCTGAAGATATTTACTAAATACTTGTAACCTATCTCTATATGGTAATACGACCATATCTCTCTTCCCAACGCCATCTCCAGTTAAATACCATGCAGATGATAATAATGCTGCTGGATTATTTTTAAAATCACTTATACGTGTGGCCTCATCCATTAATGATGCACCTCTAATAAAATCAAATATGTTTTCATTAATAAGAGCTAATGGGAGTAATCCTACAGAGCTTGTAATACTAGTTCTTCCTCCAACCCAATCTTGTAAATTAAATATTTTTAACCAATTTTCAGAAGTAGCCTTTTTAAATAACTTACTATCTTTCATTGTTATGGCTATAGCATTAGAATTCCATTCAAGAGAATTGTTTTCGCAATGACTTTTAATAATTTCCATAGCAATTCTAGGTTCAGGCGTACCACCTGATTTGCTAACTACTACAAATAATGTTGTGGATAATTTTTCAGATAACTCTTCTAACTTTTCGCTAATTAAAAATGGATCAACATTATCGATATAAGAAAAATTTAAGCCTTTAGTGCACTTTTGCAATGACTCAGTAATAAGTAATGGGCCTAATCCACTTCCACCAATTCCTATCCATAGAACATCAGTATAGTTCTTATTATTCTTATTCTTAATATCTCCATTTAAAATTTGTTTTCCAAATTCAGAGATAGCATTAATATCTGCGCTAATCTCCTCACCAATTTTTGAAGATGGAGAAATTGACGGATTTCTAAGCCAATAATGACCAACTTGTCTATTTTCATCAATATTTGAGATTGCACCATTTTCTAATTCTTTTATGGATGAAAATACATCTATAAATTTCTCTTCTAAATTTTTTATCTCTTTAATAGTGAAATTAATTTTGCTTATGTCTAACCAAATATTTAATTTTTTATCAAACCAAAGATAATTACAAAATTTATCCCAAGAGTTTAATTCTCCATTCATTTTATATATTTTTTCCTTTATTTATTATTTAAGTATATCTAAATGAATAGTACATAGATTTGAATCATTTAATTTTGTTTAAATTTTTATCTTCAAATAAATATGTTTTTGAATATAAATATTTAGATTTGAGGTTTTTTTTTATTTCATATGAATTTATCATTGGATAAAAAAAACTTTGGATAAATCATTTAATTACATAATTTCCCCTGATATATCAGAATTTAGAAGATTTTCCCCGAAATTAAAAATAGGTGTACTTGCTTCTGGGAATGGAACAAACTTTCAGGAATTAATTAATCTTTCAGAAAAAGAAGAATTAGATATAGATATAAAAGTTCTAATTACTAACAAGGATGAAGCTGGTTGTATAAAAAGAGCTCAAAGTAAAAAAATACCTCACAAAATTATCAGAAGCAAAGACTTTCTACAAAAAGAAGCTTTTGAATTAGAAATTGTAAATGCGTTAATACATTACGATGTTGAACTTGTAGTTATGGCAGGCTGGATGAAAATTGTTACTCCATTTTTTATTAATAAATTTAAGAATAAGATAATAAATATTCACCCTTCATTACTACCCGCATATAAAGGTGGTTCTGCGATAAAGGACTCTATATTGAATGGTTCAAAAATAACTGGCTGTTCAGTACATTTTGTAGAAGAGGAGGTAGATAGTGGATCATTAATAATGCAAGCTGCATTGTCAATTAGAGATGATGATGATCTTGAATCACTTTCCAAAAGGATACAAATGCTTGAGCATAAAATTTTACCTCAATCAATCTCTCAAGCTGGTTTTTTGATAAGAAGTAATTTTATGGAAAATTATTAGTTAAATCAAGACCTTCATCCATTGAAAATCCACTCATAATATTTAAATTTTGAATTGCTTGCCCAGTCTGACCTTTTAACAAATTATCAATTGCAGATAAAATAATAATCCTTCCATTTCGAATATCAACTTTAACAGAAAGGAAAATTTGGTTTGTATTTTTAACCCATTTTGTTGAAGGGTATGTATCTACAGGTAATACTTTAATATTTTTGAAATTTCTGTAATAATTATCTAAAAGAATTCTGCAATCATCAGAAGTTAATCCTGGATCTCTTAATCTCCCATATATAGTCGAATGCATACCCCTTGAAATTGGAACCAAATGAGGTGTAAAAAGCAGTTCAATTTTATTTCCAGAAATTATAGATGCTACTTGCTCGATCTCTGAGGTATGTCTATGGTTTATCAATCCATATGCTGATAAACCTTCACCACATTCTGATAAGAGTAGCTTTTGGTTTGGTTCTCGACCTCCTCCAGAGGTTCCGCTTTTAGAATCAATTACTATTCCTTCATTTTCAATAATTCCTTGCGAAAGATAAGGAATTAATGGAATAAGAGCAGATGTTGGATAGCATCCTGGACAGGCAATTAATCTTCCTTTTGAAATAGCTTCCTTATTTATTTCAGGAAGACCGTAGACTGCCTCTTTGCATAAATCATCATCATTCCTTTTATAAATAGCAGCTTCTTTGGAATATACATTTTTCCATTCATTTAAAGAGTTATATCTGTAATCAGCAGATAAATCAATAACTTTAAGTCCTCGATCTAATAATTTCCTTGTCAATGTTGAAGATAAGCCATTTGGTAAGCAAAGCAAAGCAACATCTGCATTTTTTGAAATATTATCTACGGATATTTCTTCTATATAAGGATCATTATCAAGATAAATAAAAGGAAAATTATCATTCCACTTTGATCCAGATGTTTTATTACCTCCTAAAAATGAAATTTTGTATTTTTTAATTTTATTTAAGAGATTTACCGCTTGAATACCGCCGTAACCAGTAGCACCTACTATTGCAACATTCATTTCTTTGAATTGGCAGACTTTGAGATAGGATTATAAAGTGTTGAATTTAAGGTAACTAAAACACTATTTTTCTATATTGATAGGAATAATGAAAGAAACAAGTCCCAAATCAAATAATGGAACAATTTTGGATATAAATGAATCTTTTAAAATTGAATTTGATCCTATCAGCGATGCGTTGGCAGCTATAAGAAATGGTGAATGCATAATTGTCGTAGATGATGAAAGAAGAGAAAATGAAGGAGATTTAATATGTGCGGCTCAGTTTGCAACTCCACAGCAAATTAATTTTATGGCTACTGAGGGACGTGGTCTTATATGCCTAGCAATGCAAGGTGAAAAACTTGATTCATTAGATTTACCATTAATGGTAGATAGAAATACAGATGAAAATCAAACAGCTTTTACAGTGTCAATTGACGCTGGCCCTGAACATAATGTCACTACCGGGATTTCCGCTGAAGACAGGGCAAAGACAATACAAGTTGCTATAAATCCAAATACAAAACCCGATGATTTAAGGAGACCAGGACATATTTTTCCATTAAGAGCAAAAAAAGGTGGAGTATTAAAAAGGGCTGGTCATACCGAAGCGGCAGTAGATATTGCCGCAATGTCAGGTCTATATCCCGCTGGAGTGATTTGTGAAATACAAAATCCTGACGGTTCTATGTCAAGACTTCCTCAACTTAAAGAGTATGCAAAACAGTGGGGAATGAAATTAATATCAATAGCCGATTTAATAAGTTATCGGTTTCAAACTGAGAGATTTGTATTTAGAAAATCTGATGCGGTTCTTCCAAGTATTTTTGGAAATTTCAAAGCTTATGGATATGTTAATGAACTAGATGGTTCAGAACACGTTGCATTAGTTAAACAAAAATCATCGAAATTAAGCGAACCTGTTCTAGTAAGAATGCATTCAGAGTGCTTAACTGGTGATGCTTTTGGATCATTACGTTGTGATTGTAGACCTCAGTTGGAGGCTGCTTTATCAAGAATAGAAAAGGAGGAAGAAGGAGTTGTTGTTTACTTGAGACAAGAAGGTAGAGGTATTGGTCTAATAAATAAATTAAAAGCTTATAGTTTACAAGATGGAGGATTAGACACTGTAGAAGCTAATGAAAAATTAGGTTTTCCAGCTGATCTTAGAAATTATGGAGTTGGAGCACAAATTTTAACTGATTTAGGTATAAAAAAATTAAAATTACTAACCAACAATCCTAGAAAGATTGCCGGATTAGGTGGTTATGGAATAGAAGTTATTGAGAGAGTTCCTTTAGTTATTTGTCCAAACGATAATAATGCAGAATATTTGAGTGTAAAAAAAACAAAGTTAGGTCACATGATTGATGAGGATAATTCTTTTAATATTGATCCATTTATATCAATATTTCTTGACGGAAAATATAAATCTATTGATTTAGTTCCAATAAAAAATAAAGTTATTAAATTCTGTAATGAACAAAACATTAATATAAAACTTGAAAGTAGTCCAAGATTATTGGCGTTTTGGAACCGACCAAAGTTAGTATGGAGAATTTTGCATGATCAGAATAGAACCAATTCCAATATTAATGATGAGGAAATTAAGAATATAGAATTATTTATTCAGTTTTTATCCAAATATGAAAATAGTACAAAGATTGGAATTATTGTTTCTAGAAATATTGAGCAAGCATTACACCCAAAAAGTAGCATCAAACTGATAAATACTAAATTTACTATTAATAACGAAATCTTATTCTCTTCTACAAGAAAATTTAATCTTGATAAAGAGACATTCAGTATTGTTTTTGAAGGCTAAATTACTATTGTAGAGTTGCCTTAATAATTTTTGAACCGTTAGTAAGCTTTAGTACGACATCCATATCATTTGTCTTGCCAAAAACAGTATGTACTCCATCGAGATGAGGCTGTGGTTCATAAACTATAAAAAACTGACTACCACCTGTATCCTTTCCTGCGTGAGCCATAGAAAGTGAGCCTTTTAGATGTTTATTGGAATTAATTTCACATTTAATATTATATCCAGGACCACCAGTCCCAGGCATACCAGATGCTCCGTCACGTGTATTAGGACATCCGCCCTGAGCCATAAATCCTGGAATAACTCTGTGAAATGCTAGACCATCATAAAAACCATCACCAATCAAATTCGTAAAGTTTTTTACTGTATTAGGTGCGTCTTCAGAGAAAAATTCAATATTAATACTCCCAACTTCTGTTTCAAATAATGCAGTTGTCATGTTTTATTTATTTAATAATTTCTCTAATATTCTAATAGCTAAAGCAACTTTTCAAGGTTTTCCTTAATGGTATTTATATCAATGTTATCTATATTTCTATTTTTGTCTTCTTCCCAATTTTCAACCTCAAGGTTTTTCTGGGGTGGTGAAATTAATAACCTATCTTCTACAGTTTTAGGCACAAAATTCTTTTCTACTAATTTGCATTCATAATCTAAATTATTACAGAAATCTTTTATTTCATCTATGTTGATCATTTCAACTGTTGGCAAAGGAAAATCTTGAGCTTCTAGTAGACCACAATATCTTGTTGCATCATCCTTATCTTCAAACATAAGAACAATTGTCCTTCCTTTAAGTTCGATTGAATGAATTCCTTCCCTATCTGTTCCTGAATTATATAAAAGAACAAATATGTTCATAAGTATTGATTTTTCTACTTATATAGTATTTGATTGAGAATCAGAAAGTGATAATTCTTGTAATCTTGTATATAAAGCGATTTCTTCATCATTAATATCAGCAGGTATCACTACCAAGATTTCAACATATTGATCGCCCACATTATCTTCGAATGTTAAACCTCTACCTTTTAAACGTAACATTCTTCCAGTAGATGATTTAGGTGGTACTTGAAGTGTGACATTTCCATCAAGAGTAGGAACCTCTACTGCACAACCAAGAAGTGCATCATGAGGAAATAACTCTAATTTATATAGAACTCTTAAACCATCAATTCTTAGACCACTTTCCGTTTGAACCTTTAACTGTAGATAATGATCTTTACCTCCTCTTGCAATATTCTCAAGTCTTAATCGCCATCCATCCCCAGCAAAAGGAGGTGTATCAACTTCAACTACTGTTTCATCTTCAAGTTCTATTAAAATTGAAGCTCCATTTAAAGCCTCATCAGGAGTTAATTCAATAACCGTTTCTATATCTAGGTGGAGTTTAACTGGAGGCGGCTCTTCTGGAGAGGTTGTAGGGTATTCATAATTATTAAATTCATCATTATTTGTATTTATCGATTCATCCTCAAATGATTCATTATCATATTCCTCGTAATTCTTTGGAGAATATTCATATCCAAATAATGAATCAAGATAATCTTGGAAATCAGGAAACCCTGTCTTAAAATTATTATTTTCGTAATCATCCTTGATATTTTCATCCGAACTATTTTTCCTTACATTAGGATCACGTAGATATTCATATGCTTCGTTAATTAATTTAAATCTTTCTTCTGCATTGAGATCATTTTTGTTTAAATCTGGATGCCATTTTCTTGCTTCTCTTCGAAAGGCCTTTTTAAGTTCTTTATCATCGAAATCGGGGGATAAACCCAAAATCGACAAATAGTCTTTTTTAGAGGAAGTAGTCATTGTCCCATGGATCATCGTCCCTAGAATCACCATACCTCGAATTTCTATAATTTCTATTCATTTGATTATCCCAAGGATCATCATCCCAATAATCATCTGAAAAGAGTTCATCCTTTAATGATCCAAATGTATTTTTAATGCCCTGTAAAGGATTATTATCAGTTTTCTTTTCTGCAGCAAATTTTCTGTTTAAGCCGAATAATGCTTCTTGCAGAGCACTTACTGAAATTTCTAATTCTTGAGGATCGTCATCATCTATATACTCTTCAACATCTTGAATGGCCAATTCAACAGCTCGTTGCTGCCTTTCGGCACCATAAGGACCAAATTCTAATGAAGCATCCCTAAGTCTTCTCTCAGCTTGCGCAACAAGAGTTAAAGCACTATTTTTTCTATCAATTACGGATCTTTTCTTCCTATCTTCATTAGCTTTTGCTTTTGCTTCTTCAATTATGGAATTTATTTCTTGTTCATTTAAATTAGAACCTCCTGAAATTGTAACTGTTTGCTTTCTTCCAGTTGTTCTATCAGTTGCGCTTACCTCTAATAGACCATTAGCATCAATATCAAACGCTACCTGGACTTGAGGAATTCCTCTTGGAGCTGGAGGTATTCCTGATAGTCTAAATTTACCAAGTGATTTATTTTCAGAGGCTAAAGGTCTTTCTCCCTGCCGTACTTGAACTACCACTGATGATTGATTAGCTTCGGAGGTACTAAAAACATCAGATTGTCTTACTGGTATTGGTGTATTACGAGGAATGAGTACCTTCATAAGACCACCAATAGTTTCTAAACCTAGAGATAAGGGTGTAACATCATTTAGAAGTAAATCTTGTAAATCACCACTAATAATTCCAGATTGTATAGCAGCTCCAACTGCTACAACTTCATCAGGATTAACAGATTGACAAGGATCATTTGGAACAAGAGTCTTTACTAATTGTTGAACCATTGGGATTCTTGTGCTGCCACCTACAAGAACTACCTCATCAATATCTTCTGCATTCCATCCAGAATCATCTAGAGCTATTTGCACAGGCTCTAATAATCTATCTAATAAATCTTGTGATAATGATTCAAATATTTTTCTATCTAATGTTTCTTCAATATGTAATGGCCCATCCTTATTTGTTGTGATAAAAGGTAAAGATATTTTTGTTTTTTGCAATCCTGATAATTCACATTTAGCTTTTTCAGCAGCCTCAGTTAATCTCTGTAATGCTTGTCTATCCCTTCTTAGATCAATATCATGTTTAGCGAGGAATTTTTCTGCAAGCCAATCAACTATCTTTGAATCAAAATTATTTCCTCCAAGTTGGGTATCACCACATGTGGCTTTAACATCAAATACACCATTAGAAATTTTCAATAATGAAACATCAAAAGTTCCTCCTCCTAAATCAAAAACCAAAACATTATTAGAAGAACTTTTTTCAAAACCATAAGCCAGAGCAGCAGCAGTAGGTTCATTTAGAATTCTATCCACTTTAATACCCGCTAATATTGCGGAATCTTTTGTAGCTTGCCTTTGAGAATCATTAAAGTATGCAGGGACAGTAATAACAGCAGAATCAATAGTATCGCCAAGATATGTTTCAGCATCATTAATTAATTTTCTAATCAATGAGCTAACTAATTCTTCCGGTGCATACTCTCTTTCTGTATTAGGACTAAGAACCCTAACGCTTCCAGTGGTATTAGCCTTTACGTTATAAGGAACAGAAATACTATTTTCATCTAATTCATCCCATTCACTTCCAATAAATCTTTTTAGGTTATAAAAGGTATTCTTAGGATTTAGGACAAGTTGTCTTCTCGCTTGATCTCCTATTACTATTTCCTTATCTTTTGTAAATCCAATTATTGAAGGTGTTGTTCTAGATCCCTCAGAATTTGCAATAACAATTGGACGACCAGCTTCTATAACTCCAACAACAGAGTTAGTAGTACCTAAATCAATTCCAACTATTTGCCCCATGATTTTAGATCGCTAAATTAAAGCAAAATTTACTAATAATTTAATTAATTTTTATCTTAGATATTTACATATAATAGTAAAAATCAAATATTTTCAACTTTATTTAAATAAATAAGATTATTTATAACTTATCAAAAGGATTCCTATTTATTTTAAAAAATTTTTTACAGAGAAAGCTGTTGATATATCCAACCAAAATAAACTAATATAAAACGGAGAGAGAGGGATTCGAACCCTCGATAAAGTTGCCCCTATACAGCATTTCCAGTGCTGCGCCTTCAACCACTCGGCCACCTCTCCTAATTCATCCATTTTAACTCTTTATAATCCCATTTTTGAGGAAAGTTATTTGAAAGAGACTTTCACAGTCACTATTAAAAATAAGGAAACCGGGAAGGTATACCAAAAGCAGGTTAATAGTGAGGAATATATACTTAAGGAATTTGAAAAGAAAGGTCTCAAACTTGCATTCTCATGTAGAAATGGTTGTTGTACAAGTTGTGCAGTTAAGATAAAATCTGGTACATTGCAACAACCTGAAGCCATGGGTGTATCTCAAGCCTTAAAGGAAAAAGGTTATGCGCTTCTTTGTGTTGCTAAAGCAACTTCAGATCTTGAGGTGGAAACTACTTATGAAGATGAAGTATACGATTTACAATTTGGACAATATTTTGGGAGGGGAAATACAAGAGTTGCCCCACCTTGGGAATTTGAGGAAGATTAATTATCATGTTTACATTTAGTGAAATTGAGGAAATTGCAACTCAAGTTAACTTACCTAATTTGTATGAAATAGCTAAGAATTCAGCTCTAATTGGTAATGAAATTTTAAAAGTTAATTACAATAAAATTCAGAAAATATCATCTAAAGGTAGGAAAGGCGATCTAGTAACCAATGTAGATTTGGAAGTTGAAAATAAAATAAAAGAATATTTATTAGAAGAGACACCAGATATATCTATAAATGCAGAGGAATCGGGGAAATTAAACAAATCCACTAATTTAACTTGGTGTATAGACCCATTAGACGGTACAACAAATTATTCCCATGGATATCCTTTTTTTGGAACTTCTATTGGCCTTGTATATAAAAATAAGCCAATTATAGGAGCGATATCAGTACCTTACTTAAATGAATTATATTCAGCCTGTATCGGTTCAGGCTCATTCTGCAACGATAGTGAACTTAAAGTTACGAGTCCATCTAATCTTTCTGATAGTTTACTTGTCACAGGTTTCTCTTACGACAGATTTGAGACAGAGGATAATAATTATGCAGAATTTTGTTATTTAACACATAAAACCAGAGGAGTCAGAAGAGGAGGAGCAGCAGCAGTTGATCTTGCATTTGTTGCTGCAGGAAAGGTAGATGGATACTGGGAAAGAGGATTGGAGGTATGGGACCTAGCGGCTGGTGCTATTATTGTTAAAGAAGCTGGGGGTATTATTTCTGATTATCCATCAGGCGAATTTAATTTATGTTCTGGGAGAATACTTGCGTGCTCTCCCAGCCTTGAAAATGAATTAAAAAATGAACTAAATAAAGTTTCTCCATTTAAAAAATATCTCTACACCTAAAATTAGTAAATATTAAAATGACAGATATAAAGGAAATTAAATTAGTCGATGTAAAAAACAACTCTAATATCATAAATAATTTAATTAATATCTATAAACTATGGGGCTACGAAGAGGTTTCACCCTCATTTATAAATACTTTAGAGACGATAAAAGGACGAGGCGTTATTGAAGAAAATCAGGTTGTGGGAATAGTAAGTAATAATTCATTATGTCTTAGGCCAGAAATGACAACATCTATTGTTAAATTGTCATCTACTAGATTGATAAATAAGAAAAGACCCATAAGACTATATACCAATGGCATGGTCTTTGATAAAAAGCAAAATAATAAGAATTCATTTAAGTTTCAAGAGAAACTGCAGAGTGGAATTGAATTAATTGGATATAATACAAAATACCCAGAAATTGAAGTTATTAATATTTTGTTTGATGCAATCGATAATATTAATTTGAAGGATGGTTGTAATTTATTTCTACTTGTAAGCACCACAAAAATAATGGATTTAATCTTAAATAAATATAAGAGTAATAATTTCGAAGAAATTAAGAAAAGTCTCGTTAATTTTGATCAAGATAATTTATCCAAATTAGGAATTGATGAAGATGATAAATATATTCTTAAAGACCTCTTATTCACAAGAGGTGAACCAATTGCAATATTAAAAAAATTGAAAAATACATATGGTAATAGTAAAACTTTAGATGACTTAAATTTTTTATTTGAAACATTATCAAAAATATCAAATAATTATGGTGTTAAGTTACAACTTGATCCTACGTTTCAACCTCACTTGAATTTATATGAAGGAATAGTTTTTCAACTAGTAGGGGATGATGGTAATAATAAATACGTGATAGCAAAAGGCGGAAGATATGATGAATTAGTCAGATACTTTAGTCCTAATGAGAAAATCTTAAATGGTATTGGATTTACAATTGCAGTTGATATTTTAAGAAATTTAATTAGGGAAGAAAATACAGATAAAGCAAAGATTTTATTAATGTTTAGAGATTCATATTTGTTGGAGAAAGCTATGAATGAACAAAAAGTACTACAGAAAAAAGGAAATATTGCCGTCTTACATTTAAATCCTTGTGATGACTTAGCTAAAGCCAATCAAATAATGAAAGAAAATAATTGTAGTGAGATTTTGTGGGTTAAATAATACTTTTTAATATTTTATTTAAGTTTTTAAATTCATATATTGTTCGGACAATACTCCTAATTAAACTTGATTAACTAGTTTTTAAGAAATAATATTTAATATGTTTGATTTTTTTTAAATGGAAAAAGGCGAAATTCGTATTAATACCGAAAATATTTTCCCAATTATTAAGAAGGCAGTATATTCTGACCATGAAATCTTTTTAAGAGAGCTTGTAAGTAACGGTGTTGACGCAATAAATAAACGAAGGATGGCCTCTGTGGCAGGCGATTGCGAAAATACTGAAGAAGCTCAAGTAAATATATCTATTGACCGTGAGAAAAATACCATAACAATTTCTGATAATGGAATTGGGATGAACGATGAAGAAATTAAAAAGTATATAAACCAAGTAGCATTTTCTAGCGCAGAAGAATTCCTAACAAAATACAAAAAAGATAATGATGAATTTATAGGTCATTTTGGACTTGGTTTTTATTCAAGTTTCATGGTGGCAGATAGGGTTGATATATTAACTAAATCAGCAGTTGGAGAATCAAAAGCTTTCAAATGGTCTTGTGATGGATCGCCTAATTTCACGTTAGAAGAATCAGATAGAGAGACTATTGGTACAGATGTGATACTTCACCTACTTGAAGAAGAAAAAGAGTTTATTGAACCTGAAAGGATTAAATCATTAATAAAAAAATATTGTGATTTTATGGCCATAGATGTCTTATTAGAAGGTGAGATAATTAATAAAAAAAATCCTGCTTGGAGAAAACAACCTAGTGAATTAAAAGATGAAGATTATATTGAGTTGTATAAATACCTTTATCCTTTTCAGGGAGATCCACTTTTATGGATACATCTAAATACTGATTACCCATATGACATACAAGGGATATTGTATTTCCCTAAGTTGACTGGTAGAGCAGATTGGGAAAAGGGAGAGATTAAACTTTTTTGTAATCAAGTATTCGTAAGCGATTCAATTAAAGAAATCGTACCAAAATATCTTTTACCTCTAAGAGGAGTAATTGACTCTACAGATATCCCGCTGAATGTTAGTAGAAGCGCATTACAAACAGATAGAAAAGTAAGATCTATATCATCATTTATTTCAAAAAAAATTGCCAATAAATTAAAGGATTTGATAAAGAATTCTCCAGAATTTTATACAGAAATTTGGGATTCCATCTCTGCTTTTATTAAAATTGGTGCTATCGAAGATGAAAAATTTGCTGATTTAGTAGATAAAAGCATAATTTTCGAAACATTAATAAATTCAGAGAAAGACGTAACTAAAGATATTGAAAATAAATCCCTCATCAAGTCCAATGATAAATATTTCACAACTCTCGCAAATTACAAAGAGAGAAATAAATTAACTGATTCTAAAAAAATAATTTACTGTTCAGATTTGATAGCTCAGTCTAGTGCATTAAATATCTGTTTATCTGATAATAAAGAAGTTATTAAATCAGATCCCTTAATTGACGCACAATTTCTTCCATGGTTGGAAAGTAAAAATGAAGATTATCAATTCCAAAGAGTAGATTCAGAATTAAATGAACTAGATGATAAAGAATCTAAAGAAATTGTAGATAAGGATGGCAAATCAAATACAGATAATCTTAGAGATACGATAGTTAAGGCTATCAATAATGAAAAAGTAACAGTTAAAGTACAGTCACTTTCAAGCAATGATGCTCCACCAGCGATGATCTTACTTCCAGAACAAATGAGAAGAATTAATGATATGGGGGCTTACATGGAACAAAAGATGCCTGGCTTACCTGAATATCATGTACTCTTAATTAACAAAGAACATCCACTTATTGTTGGTCTTAATAAAATAACAGGAAACAAAATAATTATTGATGAAAAAGATCCTATTGAGAATCCATTGGCATCTAAAATTGCTAATCATGTTTACGATATGGCTAAGCTTTCCGTTGGTGGATTAGGTCAAGAACAGATAATTAATTTACAAAATAATAATGCCGAATTAATTTCAGAATTACTTAATTCAAGAAATTGAGTCATGTGTTAGAATTTTTAAAGATATAACTCAATAAATATGTCAAGAGTTTGCGAATTGACCGGTGCAAAAGCTAATAACGGAATGGCAGTGAGTCACTCACATATTCGTACAAAAAAATTGCAACAAGTTAATCTCCAAAAAAGGAGACTTTGGTGGGAAGAAGGCAAAAAATGGGTGAATATTAAAATTAGCACCAAAGCATTAAAGTCTATACAAAAAGTAGGCTTAGATAAATTTGCTAAATCCAATGGAGTTGATTTAAAAAAATTCTAAATTCGATGAGAAATTTAGTTATAAGTATATTAATATCTTTTATTTTTTTATTTAATTGTAATTCAGCAATCGCTTTTGACTTTGCTCCAGAAGTTGGAGATATTGCTCCAAACTTTCAATTAAAAGGTTTTAATAAAAACATAAAATCAAAAAATATTTGGGAATTAAATGATTTCCAAGGTAAGTGGCTTATTATGTATTTTTATCCAAAGGACTTTACCGCAGGTTGCACTCTTGAAGCTAAAGGTTTCTCGGAATTAAAAAAAGATTTTTCAAAATATAATGCCGAAATTGTTGGTATTAGTGCTGATAATCAAGATTCTCATGAAAGTTTCTGCAGTGAGAAATCTATAAACTACACTTTATTATCCGATCCTGAAGGAATTATTAGCGATAAATATGGTTCTTGGATTCCTCCATTTTCAGATAGAAATACTTTTTTAATTTCTCCAGAAGGGGAAATTTCTTATAGATGGATAAGTGTTTTACCTATAAATCATGCCAAAGAAGTACTTAGTGTATTAAAGAAAAAAATATAAATTTTGCACGAACTTTCATTTGGAACTTGGTTAATCCACATATCTTCGGTAATTGAATGGATATTTACAATCTTTATTGTGTACAAAATTTCTTTATATAAAGAATACAATTTATTTTTTTGGTTAAGCTTAGCTATGGTTCCAAACTTAATAGGAGCTATGTGCGCTATTACTTGGCATATCTATGATAATCAAAATTTATTGTATGGATTAGTAACGCTTCAAGGAATATTTACATTTATTGGAAATTCAACATTAGCTCTAGCATCATTCACTATTTTTAAAAAGGAAGAGACTTATGAATGATTTATTTTTTAAATTTATAGAAAAGTTAGGTTCCATTGATAACACATTATTGTTCGCAGTATCAATAATTCCATATGCAATATTTTTGTTTTACTTATATAAAATCAAATCTGTTAATATTTTTGTAAAAACAGGTTTTTCCTTAACTGTTTTATTCGTATTCATAACTATATTTGTATCTATCTTGACACTAAATTACTATGATAAAAGCCTTGTTGAGATTGACTTCCTGCATGGCTTTGCAGAATCCTTCCTAACTATAAGTGATTTTGTTATTTTGTTTGGATTTATAAAGTTGTTAAATGGCTTAGAAGTAAACAACTCTTAAGACCTTTTACAATTTTGTGTTTTTTAGGTAAAAGTATTAGAGAATATATAAAAATAACGATTTTTTATGTTTACTACATTATTTGCAGCTGCAGATCCAGCAACTTTTTCTTGGTCTCCAAAGTGTGCCGTCGTAATGATTGCATGTAATGTTTTTGCTTACGCAATTGCTAGAGCAACAATAAGAAAACCTAATGAAGGTTTTGAAATACCTAATTCAAAATTCTTTGGTGGTTTAAGTCACGCATCAGTTGTAGGTGCTAATTGCCTAGGTCATATTTTTGGGATTGGAGCAATCTTAGGATTAGCCTCACGTGGTGTCTTATAAAAATTTATTTATTAAATTTTTAATTATCTAACTTAAATTTTTTAACAATTTTATCTGCCATCTGATCAGGCATAAGTCCTAGTTTTTCTTTACTCTGATCAGGTGAAGCATGATCAACTAAAACATCAGGTATACCTATTCTGTATACAGGAATAAATATTTCATCATCGTTTAATAATTCAACTATTGCGGAACCAAATCCACCTATTAGAGTTCCTTCTTCCATAGTTACAACTTTTTGAATCCTACTTGCTAAAGGCAGAATAAGATTTTTATCGAGAGGCTTAACAAATCTTGCATTAATAAGACATGCATTAATGTTCATATTTTTTAGTATCTTTGCTGTTTCGATAGCTGATGCGACCATTGAACCATAAGCAAGTATTAAAATATCCTCTCCTTCTTCAAGTATTTCAGCTTCGCCTATATTTAAAGGTTCCCAACCCTCATCCATTACAGCCACTCCTAACCCAGAGCCTCTAGGTATTCTTAGTGCTGTAGGACCGTTATGTTTTATTGATGTTATTAACATTCTCTGTAATTCAGACTCATCTTTTGGGGCCATCAATACAAAATTAGGTATAGATCTCATATAACTAATATCATACTGACCTTGATGAGTAGGACCGTCAGCTCCAACTATCCCAGCCCTATCAAGTACAAAGGATACAGGTAAATTTTGTATCCCAACATCATGAATTAATTGATCGAAAGCACGTTGAAGAAAAGTACTATAAATTGCTACAACAGGCTTAAGGCCATCGCACGACATTCCTGCCGCAAGTGTAACTGCATGTTGTTCTGCTATTCCTACATCGATATATTGGTCTGGAATATTTCTTTGCAATATATCTAAACCAGTACCTGTTGCCATTGCAGCTGTAATGCCAACGACTTTGCTATCTTGTTCACATATCTTCAATAAGGTTTGACCAAATATTTTGCTATAACTAACTGGCTTAGGTTTTTTTGATGGAATAGATTTCCCAGTTGTTAGATCAAATGCAGATTGTGCATGATATCCAACCTGATCGGCTTCTGCATATGGGTAACCCTTCCCTTTTGTGGTGACAACATGTACAAGTACAGGTCTTTTAAGCTTATGGGCAGCGTTAAAAGTCTTAACTAAGTTACCTATATCATGACCGTCAATTGGACCCATATATGTAAATCCAAGTTCTTCAAAAACAGCTCCAACCTTAGGCACAGATAATCGTCTAACGCTTCCTTTAATATTTTTGATTTCTTCAGGAATATCCTTACCAATTAAGGGAATATTTTTAACACTTTCTTGAACACTATCGGACAAAAACTGTAATGGCGGACTTACTCTTACCTTATTTAAGTAAGATGAAAGGGCTCCAACCGGAGGTGAAATAGACATATCATTATCGTTTAAAACTACAACTAAAGGGGTATTTGGTAAGTGACCTGCATGATTTATAGCTTCTAATGCCATTCCTCCAGTTAGTGCTCCATCTCCAATAACAGCGACACATTTATAATTTTCACCTTTTCTATCTCTTGCTATTGCCATTCCTAAAGCAGCAGATATAGATGTACTTGCGTGTCCAGCACCAAAATGATCAAATTTACTTTCACTTCTTTTTAAATATCCAGCGACTCCATTTTGTTGTCTTAGGGAATCAAATTGACTAAAACGTCCTGTAATTAATTTATGAGGGTAACCTTGATGTCCAACATCCCAAACAACTTTGTCAACATCAAGATCAAGAGTTTGATATAAAGCCAACGTCAACTCAACTACACCTAATCCAGGACCAAGATGGCCTCCACTAGTAGATACTACTTGAAGATGTCTTTCTCTAATTTGACAAGCAATTTCCTCTAATTGTGAAACTGTTAAGCCATGAAGTTGATTTGGATGACTTAACTCACTTAAAAGCATTTAACAAAAATTGGTATCTATATAATCTAAAACGCCAAGGTGCAAAATGAGTATTTTTTTTTGAAATAGATCATGTAATGTTTTATTAGATTAATAATTAATGCTAAAAATATATATATGAATGATTATTTTGAAAAAATACTTCAAGCTGAAGTCTATGAAGTAGCAAAAAAAACACCATTAGAGAAGGCTCATAATTTAAGTAATACTCTTAAAAATGAAATTTTTCTAAAAAGAGAAGATCTTCAGGATGTATTTTCATTCAAGATAAGAGGCGCATATAACAAAATGCGTAAGTTAAGTAAATCAGAGCTAAGTCAGGGAGTAATTACTTCAAGTGCTGGTAATCATGCTCAAGGAGTTGCACTAAGTGCTCTCAAGTTAAATTGCCAAGCAACCATATTAATGCCTATCACTACACCTCTAGTAAAAGTTAATGCAGTGAAAAATTTAAAAGCAAAAGTTATATTATTTGGTGATAATTATGATGAAACATACAAAGAGGCAATAAGGATTAGCCAAGAAAGAAATTTATGTTTTATTCACCCTTTTGATGATCCAGATGTAATCGCAGGACAAGGTACTATAGCTATTGAACTTAAACAGCAACTTAAGGATAAACCTTTTGCAATTTATATTGCTGTTGGAGGTGGCGGATTGATATCAGGAATATCTGTATACATAAAAAAAATATGGCCTGATGTAAAGATAATTGGTGTAGAACCTGAAGACGCAGACGCCATGACAAGATCATTGGAAGAATCAAAAATTGTTGAATTAAAATCTGTAGGTCAATTTGCGGATGGAGTAGCGGTAAAAAAAATTGGTAAAAATACTTTTGATATCGGTAGAAAATATATAGATAAGATGATTAGGGTTAATACTGATGAAATATGTGCTGCTATAAAAGATGTTTTTGAGGATACTAGATCAATATTAGAACCAGCAGGAGCATTATCAATTGCAGGAATGAAAAAAGATATTTTGAATTCGAATCATTCAAATAGAAAAATTGTTGCAATTGCATGTGGAGCAAATATGAACTTTGAAAGGCTTAGATTTGTAGCAGAGAGAGCAGAACTTGGAGAGTGTAAAGAAGTTATGATGGCTGTTGAGATTCCTGAACATGCTGGAAGTTTAATTGATTTTTGTAAGTTGCTTGATAATAGAAATTTAACTGAATTTAGCTATAGGATGTCTAACTCTAAAAATGCTCAGATTTTTGTGGGAGTTCAAGTCTATGGGTTAAATGATAAAAAAAATCTTTTAAATAAATTTAAAAATTCGAATTACCCATTTATTGATATAAGTGATGACGAATTATCTAAAAATCATCTCAGACATATGGTAGGAGGAAGATTACCTAAAATTTTTAAAGAAATGGGAAATAGAAACTTTGTTGAGCTTTTATATAGATTTGAGTTTCCTGAAAGACCTGGAGCATTAATAAATTTTTTAAATAATATGAAATCAAATTGGTCGATAAGCGTATTTCACTACAGGAATTATGGTGCTGATGTAGGGAAAATTGTTATTGGAGTTTTAATCGATAAAAAAGAAATTCTAGAGTGGAATAAATTTGTAAGAATTCTAGGCTATAAATTCTGGGATGAATCTCAAAACGATACATATAAATTATTTCTTGGTGCATCAGATTAAATTTAAGGTAAATTAGGAAAGATTTCGGTAATAAAAATCAATCAATCTGATCTGAATACGACGCCAATATCAGATATAGATCTAGTTACTAAAGTTGAAGCTGTTCTATATCTGAAAGGTAAACCAATAACAAAAAAGGATCTTTCAGAAATTACTAATTCTGATATCAACTCAATAAATGATGCAATTAAAGATCTAATAAATAAATACTCAAATCCAAACTCAGCGATTGTATTAAATGAAGCTAATAATTGTTTTTCTCTCGAACTAAAATCTAGTCTTAATGAATTCGTTGATGATTTACTTCCCTCTGATTTAAAAAGATCAGAATTAAGAACATTGGCAACAATTGCAATCAAAAAAAAGATCCTGCAATCTGATCTTATACTTCTTCGAGGTTCAGGAGCTTATGATCATATTAAAGAATTATTAGAAAAGAAGTTTATTGTCAAACGGAAGCAAAAAGATGGTAGATCATATTGGTTATCATTATCAGAAAAGTTTTTTCAAACCTTTGCCGTTAGTAATGAATATCTTTCAAAAATAGGAAGTCGTAAAAATTAAGCAGCAATAATAACTAAATGTTAGAATGTTGTAAATTACGAAAAGTTAATGTTATCTGAGATTTTCGCAGTTCTGGGCCAAACTTTATCAATTTATTCTTTCATATTAATAATAAGAATTCTACTTACATGGTTTCCGGGTATTGATTGGAGTAACGGTGTTTTATCTGCATTAACATCTATCACAGATCCTTATCTAAACCTTTTTAGAGGTATTATTCCACCAATAGGTGGATTCGATATTTCATCTTTATTAGCTTTTTTACTTTTAAATGTTATTCAAAACTTAATTACAAATCTTCAGTATGCAAGCTTAGGGTACAGTTGAATTTATCTATCGTCTCCTGAACCGCTTATACTACCTTTTAAAGCTCTTAATTTCAATTTTTCAAGATTTTGTAATGCGACATCCTCTAAATTGAAATTTAATTCTGTACAAAGATTTGATACATACCACAATACATCTCCTAACTCTTTTTTAATTCCTAATTTTGATTCGTTATCAAATATTCCATTTTTATCTCTTATGACTTTTTTTACTTTTTCTGCTACCTCACCAGCCTCTCCAACTAAACCAAGAGTTGGATAAATATTATTTGAACCTAAATCTGGATATTGTGCTGTTTCTCTCGCTTTTTTCTGATAAGTTTTAAAATCCATGACTTAAATAACTAACTTTGGGTATGGTAAATTTATTTATATCTAGCAATATTATCTATATATGTCGAATATTGATTTAAAAAGAAGAACAAAAATAGTTGCAACTATTGGTCCAGCAACTCAGTCTGAAGAGATAATTACAGATTTAATTAAAGCTGGAGTAACAACATTCAGATTGAATTTCTCACATGGAGATCATAAAGATCATGCTGAGAGAATAAAAACTATAAGAGAAGTATCAAAAAAGCTAGATATAGATATTGGAATATTACAAGATCTTCAGGGTCCTAAAATAAGACTAGGAAGATTTAAAGATGGTCCAGTAAAAGTTAAAAAAGGTGATAAATTTACACTGACATCAAATGAAGTCGAATGTACAAATACCATTGCAAATGTAACCTACGAGAAACTTTCTCAAGAAGTTAGCGAAGGGAAAAGAATTCTTTTAGATGATGGCAAAATAGAGATGATTGTAGAAAAAGTAGACATAAAAGCTGATCTTTTAGAGTGTCTGGTAACAGTGGGCGGGGTGCTTTCAAATAATAAAGGTGTTAATTTCCCAGATGTTCAATTATCAGTCAAAGCATTAACTGAAAAAGACAAAGAGGATTTGAAATTCGGTTTATCTGAAGGGGTTGATTGGATAGCATTAAGTTTCGTAAGAAATCCATCCGATATAAACGAAATAAAAGATTTAATAAACAAGAATGGACATTCAACTCCTGTAGTCGCAAAAATAGAAAAATTTGAAGCAATTGATCAAATTGATACTGTATTACCCTTATGTGATGGAGTTATGGTTGCAAGAGGCGATTTAGGAGTAGAAATGCCCGCCGAAGAGGTTCCTCTTTTACAAAAGGAATTAATAAGAAAAGCTAATACATTAGGTATCCCAATAATTACAGCGACACAAATGCTTGATTCAATGGCCTCGAATCCAAGACCAACTAGGGCCGAAGTTAGTGATGTTGCCAATGCAATTCTAGATGGAACAGATGCAGTAATGCTTTCCAATGAAACTGCTGTTGGAGATTATCCTGTAGAAGCAGTAGAAACAATGGCAACAATAGCAAGAAGAATTGAAAGGGATTATCCACTTAAAGCTATTGAGAGCCACTTACCTAGTACGATCCCAAATGCTATTAGTGCAGCAGTAAGTAATATAGCTAGGCAACTTGATGCAGGAGCAATTATACCTTTAACCAAATCAGGCTCTACTGCTCGGAATGTAAGTAAATTCAGACCACCAACACCTATTTTAGCAACTACTACAGAGAGGAGTGTAGCGAGAAGATTACAACTTGTTTGGGGAGTAACTCCCATAGTGGTTAAAAACGATGAAAGAACAGCAAAGACTTTCAGCCTAGCTACCCAAATTGCTCAGGAGATGGGCATCCTTAATCAAGGAGATTTAGTTGTTCAAACTGCAGGAACATTAACAGGTATTAGCGGCTCTACAGATTTAATAAAAGTGGGTTTAGTAAGGAAGATTGTTTCCAGAGGCATTTCAATAGGGGAAATCGGTGTTACAGGTAAAGCAAGAATAATAAAAAACAATCTTGATATGTCTTTAATTTGTCCAGGAGAAATAATATTTGTCCCAAAGGAATTAGTGGAAAATATTCCACTGAGTAAAAACATTGCGGGTATTGTTACTAACCAAAATGTAAATGATGTTTATGCTTTATTTAACAAAAATAATAAAAAAATTTCTACAATATGTAATTTAGAAAATATTGATAATCATCAAATCAGTAATGGTGACCTTATAACACTGCAGCTAAATGAAGGTGTTGTATATACGGGGCAAATTGAAGATGATAACTTAATAGATAAATATAAATATGTCTAGGAATATCACAATAAAAGAAGCCTTAGGAATGGCTACAAAAACATTATTATCAAACAAATTGAGAAGTTCGTTAACAATGTTGGGGATAATTATAGGAAATGCATCAGTTATTACACTTGTAGGACTTGGAAGGGGCGCTCAAACATTAGCCAAAAACCAATTGAGTAATTTAGGAGCAAATGTTTTATTCATTGTTCCTGGAAATAATGACACAAGAAGAAGAGGTATATCATTTCCTAAAAACCTTGTTTTAGAAGATGCAGTAGCAATAAGTAATCAAGTCCCAACAGTTAAAAAAGTTGCTCCTCAAATTTCTGCTAACGAAATAGTGCAATCAAATTCTAAGAGCCTTAATATATCAATTGCAGGAGTAACTCCTGAATTCCTTGAAGTAAGAAGCTTTGAAGTAGATAAGGGAAGATTTTTATCAAAAAGTGATGTTAATAGTGCAAGAAGTTATGTAGTAATAGGACCTGATCTTAAAGACGAATTTTTCAAAGATAACTCTTCATCACTTGGAAAAAAAATTAGAATCAAAGATCATACTTATGAAATTATTGGAATTTTAAAACCAAAAGGTGCTGTGTTTGGAAGTAATCAAGACAAAAATGCTTATATTCCATTAACAACGATGGTAAATAGAATTACTGGTAAAGACCCCACATATGGCGTAAGTTTAAGCTTCATTAGTGTGGAAGCAATAAATAAAAATGCCACAAGGGCAGCTAAATTCCAAATTACTAACTTATTAAGACAAAGACATAAAATAATAAGAGATGATGACTTTGCAGTTAGATCACAAGAAGATGCCTTAAATATAGTAACTAACATTACAAGTGGGCTAACGTTTTTATTGGCAGGTATTGGAGCAGTATCTTTAGTGGTTGGAGGCATAGGAATCATGAATATTATGCTAGTTTCTGTTAGCGAAAGGACTGAAGAAATTGGTCTTAGAAAAGCAATAGGAGCTAAACAGTCAGATATATTAATTCAATTTTTAATTGAGGCATTGATTTTATCTTCAATTGGAGGATTAATAGGAACAACTACAGGATTATCAGGTGTTTTTCTTTTATCTCTAATAACGCCACTTCCAGCATCTGTAGGAATTACTACAACTTTTTCTACCATGATCATTTCAGGATCAATAGGTTTAATCTTTGGCGTTTTACCTGCAAAAAGAGCTTCAAAATTAGATCCAATAGTTGCATTGAGAAGCTTATAAAAAAAATTTATAATCATGCTCAATTTTTATAAATTAATTGAGATAATTGTGAGCCTTCAATCACTAGTAATAACATCAATGTTACCTGTTTATATTCCACTACCTTTTATCTATAAATCAAGTAATAACTTTGAGTTGCCTATAACATGGCAAATTCCAACCGTAATTTTATTAACGCTTATATTTCATAAAAAAGTTGTTTTTAAAGCATTTTCTATATATTTATTTTTGGGGTTATTTATATTCCCTGTGTTTCATCAGGGAGGTTCTATAGGTTATTTGCTCACTCCAAATTTTGGCTATTTATTAGGTTTATATCCATTAATAAAAATAATTGATAATTTAAATAATAGAAATAAATTAAATGTTGGAAACTTTTTGAAAAATGGATTTATAGCGATAGGTGCTTTGCATTTAACTGGAATATTTTACAACTTCATACAAATTATATTCTACAGTCGATTTAATTTATTTTTATATAATTTAGGGAAATACTCATTAGGTAAGATTGGATATCATTTTTTAATGCTTTTTCCACTTTTATTACTTATTAAACCTATAGAACGTTTAAAATATAGTAAATAATGATTAATAAAATACAAACAAAAATATATTTTTTATCTTTAAGTATTTTTATTGTTCTAATAGATCAATTTACAAAATATTTAATGTTTTATAATAAAAAATTATTTATTAATAAAGATTTTCTTTTATTTAAATTAGACTTTGTAAAAAATTACGGTGCAGCATTTAACATATTTAGTGGTAGTAGAATATTTTTATCTTTAATAAGTATTTTCTTTTCAATATTACTTATTTATTTAATATTAAGGAAAAATACTTTAAACACATTCGATTTATATTCATACAGCTTTATTCTAGGGGGAACTATTGGTAATGGTATAGATAGGATATGTAAAGGTTTTGTGGTTGATTTTATAAATTTAAATATTATAAATTTTCCAGTATTTAATATTGCCGATATATCCATTAATATTGGTTTTCTTTTTTTACTGTATAACATTTTTAAAAATTATCGATAAAATGAATTATTTAAAAATAAAGTATATAAAGTATATAGTGTTAATATTATTTCTATATATTTTATTTTCGATATTTATAAAAATAGTAAATATTTATACACTTATATTTTTAATATTAATTATTTATATTTTATATAATATTGATAAAAAATTATTTAAAAAAATAGTTTATAAAGTTATATATAAAAATAAAAAAAATTTACTCACATTCAAAAATACATATGGTGCTGCAAAGATAAGTTTGGAAGGGGTGGAGAAAGTTAATAAAAAAATAAACGATAAAGTAAAAGTTGAATTGTTAAATTACCAAAAAACTAAACTAGAGTCCCAATTAAAAACAGGAGATTATAAAGTTACTCTTTTTGGAGCAGGTTCCTCAGGAAAAACATCTATAGCAAGATCTTTATTGAAAAATATTGTCGGACAAACCTCTGCAAAAATAGGCACAACAAAGCAAATAAATAGCTATAAAATTCGTATCCCAATTTTAAAAAGAAACATTAATATAGTGGATACTCCAGGTTTATTCGAACCATCTAAATTAGGAGAAGAAAGAGAAAAAGCAACAATTATACAAGCATCAAATTCCGACTTAGTTCTTTTTGTGTTAGATCAGGACATAAATAAATACGAAAATTATTTAATCCAAGAATTATTAAAATTAAGGAAAAAAGTAATAATAGTTCTAAATAAATGTGATTTGAGGTCTAGAGATGAAAATAACATAATCAAAGAAAATATAATTTCTATAACTTCCGCTAGAAAAAATAAAATTTCAGTTGTTCAAACAATTGCAGTATCCCCGCAATCTCCCTATATAAAATCAGATGCTATAAATTTAGTTCCAGAGGTAGGAAGTTTATTTAGAGAAATAATTGAAACACTTGATAATAATGGTGAAGAGTTATTGGCGGATAATATTCTTTTTCGCTCAAATAAGTTAGGTATTAAAAGTAAAAATTTCGTGCAAGAACAAAGATTTTTAATGTCGAATAAAGTTATTAATAAATATATGTGGATAACAGGAGGTGTAATACTAGTTAATCCACTACCAGCTGTTGATTTCCTTGCTACTACCTCAGTAAACATTCAAATGATATTGGAATTATCAAAAATATATGAAATAAAGCTTACAAAAAAAGATGCAAAAGATTTAGCAGCTTCATTGCTAAGCGCGTTAGCTAAACAAGGAATACTAAAAGGGGGTCTCGCCATTCTTTCGCCTGCTTTAGCTACAAGTTTGACTAAAATAATATTATCTAAATCTATACAATCAGTTACATCAGGCTGGTTAATAAGAATAGTAGGACTAAGTTTGATTGAATATTTTAAAAATGGGCAAGATTGGGGAGATGGAGGAATCCAAGAAGTAGTAGATAAGATTTATAGAATAAGTAAGAGAGAGGACATTTTAAACAATTTTGTAAAAGAAGCTATTTCAAAAATTGAAATGAAAAAGTATTTTAAATCAAATAAAGGTTTGCCTCCATTTACTATGTAAAATTGGATAATTGATCATTTAGATAAGTTCTGAAATCAAAGATAGTTATTAAGAGTAAATAAGCAATACAAATGGCTATAGATATAAACCCTGTTACTATTGCAATAATTTTTGGTCTACCCATATTCATAAGTTAAGCATCTAAAAGTCTCAAAAGTTCCTCAATATGAGAATCTTTTGTATTGTAATTTCCCATGACAACCCGTAAAAAATATTTACCTTTAAATTTTGGTCTAGAAAGCATAAAATTATTGTTCATTAGTTGATGTACTTTAGTTTGAGTCCATGCATCAGAGTCTTTTGGCTCAAGTTTCTTTGGTATGAATGAGACTATATGAAGAGGACCTGAATATATATCAAATTTATTCTTACTGATATTTTTTATAAAAAAATCTTTTCTTTTAATTGATGATTTTAATATATTTTCTATTCCATTAAGACCTAAAAAACGCAACCCAAGCCATAGTTTGATAACCTCTGCAGGTCTAGATCCCTGTATGCCAATTTCTCCTCTATTTATAATGTTTTCTTTAGATGATATGTATGGTAGCCCAGTATTAAAAGTATTTTCTAAAGTACTCATATTTGATACCAATAACAAAGACGAAGTCTTTGTAATGCCAATAATTTTTTGTGGATTTATTGTTATCGAATTAGCGTGATTAATATTATTTAGACCCTCTATTGGTAAAGAGGTTAAAGCAAAAATACCTCCAATGGAGCCATCGATATGTAGCCATATATTTCTTTCTTTGCATATTTCACTTATTTCTTTAATAGGATCAATTGCTCCCCTTACAGTTGTCCCAAGCGTGGCAACAATAGCGAATATTTTTTTATTTTCTATTGAACATTTATTTAAGGACTTTTTGAGATCGTCTATGTCCATTCTACCTTGATTATCAGTTTTAATTTTGACAAGATTCGTAGCATCAAGACCCATTACTCTTATACATTTAACAAAGGAAGAATGTGCATCTTCACTAACAAGTAATGCCGAATTGGGATTTGAAGCTAATCCCGCATTATTTCTAGCTGCTATTAGCGCATTGAGATTACTTAATGTACCTCCGCTAGCAGCTATGCCTCCTGAGAAATCATTAAACCCTATTTTCTTGGCAAACCATTTGCATAATGATTCCTCAAGCAAAGTAACACTTGGTGATAACTCGTAAGCAAGAAGATTGTTATTTAAACCAGCAGCAATTAAATCTCCCAAAATAGAGAAAATTAAAGGTGGGGGATCAAGGTGAGCTAGTGAGCCAGGATGAACGGGATTAAATGAATTATTCAAAAGAGATTCAATCTCAGAAAACAAATCTTCTTCAGCGTTACCATCTTCCGAAGGCATAATACACTTGTAGCTCTCATCAAAAGGTAAAGGACCATTTTTATCAGCTTTAGAGAACCAGTCACATAGAGTTTGACTTGCTCTATTCAGAAGAGTAATCAATTTGTCATTAGTCCCTGAATATGAGGGGAAATATATATCTTTATTATTTATTAAATCTTCAGCCATCAGATAAGATATCTATTAATAATTCTATTCTCAATATTGGTAAATGAGATATATTTTTGAAAATGGAAATAGTAATAAAGATCAACAAAAAAAAACATATAATTCTAAATACACTCTTTGGATGAATTCGATATTAAAAAGATCCAAAGAAATTGGAAAAGTTGAGCTGCCAATATGTTCAATAATTTTAGATGAGAGAGGAAGATGTATCGGGAGAGGGGTTAACAGAAGAAATATAAATAAAGACCCACTAGGTCATGCTGAGATAATGGCACTTAGGCAGGCATCTCTAATAAAAAATGATTGGAGATTTAATGAATGTACTATTATCACAAATTTAGAACCTTGTACTATGTGTTCTTCTGCTCTTATTCAAGCGCGGATGGGTAAAGTTATTTTTGGGGCATACGATAAGAAAAGAGGTGGATTCGGTGGATCAATTGACCTATCAAAACATGAAAGTGCTCATCACAAAATGGAAGTTGTAGGAGGTATTTTAGAAGAGGAATGCAGTCATATTTTACAACAATGGTTTAAAAATTTGAGGACTCAAAAATAGAATATTTTTTTAACTCAGTATCAAATAGGTTTAATAATCTATCAACATTCTCCTCACTTGAGTTAAAGCCCATTAATCCTATGCGCCATACCTTACCAGACAATTCTCCAAGTCCATTTCCTATTTCTATTCCAAAGTTTCTTAAAAGATGATTTCTAAAACCATCCCCATCGACTGCTGGAGGTATTTTAACTGTGGTTAAAGTTGGCAATCTATAATCCTCTGATACATGTAATTCCATTCCAAGACTTTCTAAACCATTCCAAAGTTTTTTTGCATTTGTATTATGTCTATTCCAAACATTTTCTAAACCCTCATTCGCAATTAATCGTAAACCTTCACGAATAGCAAAATTCATATTTACGGGAGCAGTATGATGGTAAACACGATCAGAACCCCAATATTTATTTAATAAAGATAAATCTAAATACCAGTTAGGTACTTTTGTTTTTCTTGTAATTAGTTTTTCTTCAGCTCTTTTGTTCATTGTAAAAGGGCTTAATCCAGGGGGACAACTTAATCCCTTTTGACTACAACTGTATGCTAGATCAATTTTCCATTCGTCTATCAATAGTTCTAAAGCGCCAAGAGAAGTAACTGCATCAACTAAAAACAAGCAGTTATTTTTTCTGCATATATCACCAATACCATCAAGAGGTTGTAAAACACCACTTGATGTTTCAGCATGGACGATAGCAAAAATAGCTGGTTTTTTAGTCTCTATTTCATACTTAATTTCCTCATAAGTAAAAGCCTCACCCCATGGTTTTTCAATAACGGAAACTTGAGCTTTATATCTAGTTGCCATATCAACTAATCTATCTCCAAAATATCCTTTTTTGGCAATAAGAATTTTTTCGCCTTCTTCAATAAAATTAGCTATTGAAGCTTCCATCGCTGCACTACCGGTGCCACTCATTGGGAGTGTAAGACGATTATTGCACTGCCAGGTATACCTTAAAAGTTGCTGTACATCAGACATCAATGAGATATATGCTTCATCTAAATGACCAATAGGATTCAAAGAAAGAGCACTTAAGACTTCTGGATGTGCATTTGATGGTCCAGGTCCTAATAAAAGTCTAGAGGGAACATAAGTCTTTGAAAAATGAGATAAATTCTCTTTATTTAAAGCCGAAATAAGTTTTGCTTCTGTCAAAGAATTACATTCAATTACTTTTAAATTAGACTAATATCGTCGCTTAAGCGATATTTTTTTATAGAAATTAATTCAATTTAAATAATTAAGTAAATATTTATTAAAGTTATGACTTGAAACACTGAAAGAAGACGTTTAGTGTTGAAAAAAGTTACGGTTGATACATAATAAGAATCATCAAGTTATTAATTTCATATAAGGTATCTCAAAATTTATGTCTAAGTCTCCACAAGATGTATTAAGTCAAATTAAAGACGAAGGAATTGAACTCATCGATTTAAAATTCACAGACATTCATGGTAAATGGCAACATTTAACTCTTACATCAGACATGATAGAAGAGGATTCATTTACAGAAGGTCTAGCATTTGATGGTTCATCAATAAGAGGTTGGAAAGCAATTAATGCCTCCGATATGTCAATGGTCCCTGATGCAAGTACAGCATGGATAGACCCTTTTTATAAACATAAAACTCTAAGTATGATTTGCTCTATCCAAGAACCTAGAAGTGGTGAGCCTTATGATAGATGCCCAAGATCTTTAGCTCAAAAGGCTTTAAAGTACTTAGAATCTACAGGAATTGCTGATACAGCATTTTTTGGACCGGAACCAGAATTTTTCTTATTTGATGACGTGAGATATGACTCAAAAGAAGGTTCCTGCTTTTACAGTGTAGATACAATTGAAGCTCCATGGAACACAGGAAGAATTGAAGAAGGTGGAAATTTAGGATACAAGATCCAATATAAAGAAGGTTATTTCCCAGTTTCTCCAAATGATACTGCACAAGACATTAGATCAGAAATGCTACTTTTAATGGGTGAATTAGGTATACCCACAGAAAAGCATCACCATGAAGTTGCTGGTGCCGGTCAACACGAACTTGGCATGAAATTCGATTCATTAATAAATTCTGCTGATAACGTAATGACTTATAAATACGTTGTGAGGAATGTTGCTAAAAAATATGGAAAAACTGCCACATTTATGCCAAAGCCTGTTTTTAACGATAATGGAACCGGAATGCATGTTCACCAGAGTTTATGGAAGAGTGGGCAGCCACTATTTTTCGGTGAAGGAGCATATGCAAATTTATCTCAAACAGCAAGATGGTATATCGGAGGTATCCTTAAACATGCTCCATCATTCCTAGCATTTACTAACCCAACTACAAATAGTTATAAACGATTGGTTCCAGGATTCGAAGCACCAGTAAATCTAGTTTATTCTGAGGGTAATAGATCAGCTGCAGTTAGAATACCTTTAACAGGACCAAGCCCTAAAGCTAAAAGATTAGAATTTAGATCAGGTGACGCACTTGCAAATCCTTATTTAGCATTTTCTGTAATGATGCTTGCTGGAATTGATGGAATTAAAAATCAAATTGATCCTGGTGATGGAGTAGATGTAGATTTATTTGAACTTCCAGCTGATGAACTAGCAAAAATTGATACAGTACCATCATCTCTAAATGACTCACTTAATGCGCTAAAAGCAGATAAGGATTATCTATTAGCTGGAGGAGTATTTACTGAAGATTTTATTGATAACTTTATCGATATAAAATACGAAGAGGTACAACAACTAAGACAAAGGCCTCATCCACATGAATTCTTCATGTATTACGATGCATAATTAAAAGAACACATTAGTTAAAAATTATCAATTTGAGAAATATCACAAAATATTCTCAAATTGATTTTTTTTTTGTTGGAATATAGATATATAAATTGAAAAATGGCTAGGGAATCTATTTCAAAAATTGCATATAAAACGCTACAACAAAGTAAAAGCATTGCAGGTTTCGCTCACAAGCAGATTAGTTCAAGATTAATGAATTTTATTCTTCCTGATTCAAAGCTTGAAAATTTTGATATAGATAGGGATCTTCTAATGCAAATCCAAAATTCAATGGACATATTAAGAGAAGAAGATTGGAATGATGCAGAAAAAAATATATATCCAAAAAAATTATTGTTTGACGAACCATGGCTTAGATATCTAACTCAATATCCTAAAATTTGGCTCGATATGCCTAATACATGGGATAGACGCAGAAAACAAAACTTTGATGATCTTCCAAAATCAATTGATAAAGATAATTATCCTCAATATTACTTGAGAAATTTTCATCATCAAACAGATGGTTATTTATCAGATTTTTCAGCTAGCATTTATGACCTACAAGTAGAGATACTTTTCAATGGTAGTGCTGACTCAATGAGGAGAAGAATAATTAAGCCAATAAAAGAAGGACTTAAAATTTTTAGCGATAGAAAAAAAAGTTCCATAAAAATACTTGATGTGGCTACAGGATCAGGAAGAACATTAAAACAATTAAGAGCCGCATTTCCTAAAGAAAAAATTACAGGAATTGATTTATCTGATTCATACTTAAAAGAGGCAAGTAGATATATTTCAGATTTAGATGGAGATTTAATTCAGTTGATAAAAGGTAATGCAGAAGAATTACCTTTTGAAAATGATAGTTTTCAATGCATTTCTTGTGTTTACTTATTTCATGAATTACCTAGAACAATTAGAGCTAAAGTATTAAATGAATTTATTAGAGTTCTTGAACCTGGGGGGATATTAGTATTAGCTGATTCAATTCAAATAAGTGATTCGCCTGACTTTACATCCGTAATGGAAAACTTCTATAAATCTTTTCATGAGCCTTTTTATTGTGATTACATAAAAGAGGATATAAATTCTAAAATAGAGGAAGTAGGGTTTAAAGATGTAAAATCAAATTCTTTTTTTATGACCAAAGTATGGTCTGCTGTAAAGTAAATAAAAAATTCTATGAACTATTGGGATAAAGATACTATTAAGCTTGTTCAATGTCTTAATGACAAATTAAAGATTGATAATTCTAAATGGCATAAAGATAAAGGAAATAAATATAAACGTTCTGCAGAACTAATTTCGGCAGGATTATGCCATTTAATTATCTCTTGTAATGAGAAGGAAACTATTGATTTTATAGAAGAAAGTATTAAATGGTTAAAAGAAATTAACGTAGATCAACCTTGCCCCAGTAAAAATCACCTTTTCAAAGCCAACTGAAGCCTATTACCTTTACTACTCCATCTGATATCATCAAAACATTCATTAATAATGTAAAGTCCACGGCCATTTACACTACTTATTTTTTTTGGTAATTTGTAGTCTCTTTTTTTTATTTCTAAACCATTACCTTGATCTTGAATTTGCCAAACACACCAATTAGGAGTAATTATTCTTCTTACTCTAATATTTTTTTCAGGATCTAATTTATTTCCATGTTTTACAGCGTTAACTAGAGCTTCATGTAAACCAAGTTTTATAAGATAGCTTGATTGAGAATTTTTAATAGGTTCTAATAATTGATCGACAAATTCATTTAACTGTAATGATGATTCGATTTCGTAGTTTGACCAGTTAATCTTTGGTCTTTTAAAAAATTTTTTTAAAATATTTTTGCCCCGAAATAAGGACATAATAATATTTTGATACTGTCTTAATTTTAACTTATTGAATACCTCATTTAAAGAATATTATTATGTCTCTTTGCAATAGCAGGATGTCGCAGGATGGAGTCCATAAGTCTTACTCCTCTTAGTTGATTTATTAAAGGCATATGTCCATCAGGAGCATCCAATGACCAGGTAAAAGATCCAGGATATCTAGTCCATAAGGCGTCTTTTTTCCAACCTATTTTCGGCCACATTAATTCATATTTTTTTCCTACTGATTTTAATATCTTTGCCTGAATTGAAAATCCAAATCTACCAGTAGAATAAATATTCCATAATCGATCGATTGTTTCTAGATCTTTACCTGACATATTCTTAACTTCACTATAGAAAACATATCCACGTTTTTCCGCTAATTTTCCAGCTAATTTTCGTAAAAAGGAACTTGTTATTCTATCTGCCTCTTCAAATTTTTGCTCAACCAACATCAATTGCAAATCATCATAATTAATATCAATATCTGAATATGTATTAAACCAATTATTGAATTTGGAGTTTTCAAAGAATTCAGGCTTAAATTTTTTTAAAACTTGTAATATCCAACCAGCAGCCCAGTCGTCTCCATCACTATCAAAGATATCAAACAGTGAAGGTCCAAGATTAAAAATATTTTCGACTTCAGTTTCTATTTGAGTTAATGAATTTATTCTTTTCCTTTGATTAGAATCTACAAATTTTTTTATCAGAATTAATGTAGCATTATTATAGTTATCTTGTTCTTTGGTATTCATTTTAAAAATTCAATCTAAAAAAATAAAAACTATCCATGTATTTCAAAAGAAAAGAACTAGAGAAATTTAGAAGTTTTAAAGGACCACTTATAGATGTTAGAAGCCCGAGTGAATATTATAAAGGACACCTGCCTAATTCTATTAACATTCCACTATTTGATGATGATGAGAGATCTATAATTGGAACGATTTATAAAAAAGAAGGAAGAAAAAAAGCAGTCATAGAGGGATTAAATTTTTTTGAAAAAAAAATTGAATTATTTCTTGATAATTTATTCATGAGTATTGATTCTCATAACACTATTACTAATAAAAATAATGAATTTTTTATCAGAATATATTGCTCTAGAGGAGGAATGCGTTCACAAAGCATTGCTTGGCTACTAGAAAAATATAAATTAAATCCAATAACACTTAAGGGAGGATACAAAATTTATAGAAGATGGGTACTAGATAGTTTCTCCAAAAAGTTGAATATATTAGTTATTGGAGGAAAAACAGGAACAGGGAAGACAAGATTATTATCATTACTTGAGAAATATAAATATCAAACTATTGATCTTGAAGGATTTGCTTGTCATAGAGGAAGTACATTTGGAGGTTTAGGAATGAAAGAACAACCTTCAAATGAACAATTTGAAAATAAAATTGCAGAAAAAATAAATTCCTTTAAAGTTTCTAATAATATTTTTGTAGAAGCTGAAAGTGCAAATATAGGCAAATGCAAAATTCCCCATGAATTCTTCAATCAGATGAAAAATTCAAGGAGAATAGAAATTATAAGGAGCGAATCTAACAGGTTAGATGAGTTGATAGGTACATATAGTGTTTTTAAGAAAGAGGAACTTCAAGAATCTGTTTTGAGAATTAAAAAAAGATTAGGACCACAAAGAACAAAAATAGCTCTCGAATCAATTAATAATGAGAGATGGGACTTAGTTTGCAAATCAGTTCTAGATTATTACGATAAATGTTATGAATATGAAAAGGTTGGTAAAACAAATATAAATATATTAGATTTAACCGACAAAAAATATGATAAAAGTATCCTAGAATTAATTAATAATGTTTTATAAATAACGACAAACGAATTTGAAAAATATTTTCTAAAATAGTACATTAATAACCTAACATTATGGCAGAAAATAAAACTGCAAAAATACAATTTTATGAAGGAACTAATGAACCTGTAGTGCCTGAAATAAGACTCACTAGGAGTAAGGATGGTACCACCGGCCAAGCTTTATTTTTATTCGAAAAACCTCAGGCATTATCTTCAATTACTGATGGTGAAATCACAGGAATGCGTATGATTGACTCTGAAGGTGAAATATTAACTAGGGAAGTTAAAGTGAAGTTTGTCGATGGAGAACCAATATTTTTAGAAGCGGTTTACATTTGGAAGAACACTTCTGACTTTGATAGATTTATGAGATTTGCAAATAGTTATGCCAAATCAAACGGATTAGGATATTCTGAAAAGAAGTAGAATATTTTAAAAATTGAGTCGTTCTTCATATTTTAAGTTAGTTGTAATTTTAATCACTTCATTAATAGTTTGGACTTTAAGAGATTTTCTCTTATTAATAATTTGTTCCTTAGTAATTTCAAATATTGTATGTAATTTATGTAATCAAATACAAAAGGGTTTGAAAATTCCTCGACCGCTGTCATTGTTTCTTGTCTTAACTGTTATATCAGTAGTAGTATTTACTATTTTTATTCTTGTATTGCCTCCGTTTATAAAAGAATTCAATGAAATACTAGTTGATATTCCTAATGGTTTATCAAAAATAAATATTTTGATTAATACAAATCTGAATAAATTTAATATTTTATTATATGGTGAACAATCAGAAAATGTTATAGACATTTTCAATCTTATAAATAATGTAGTAACTATTCCAGATGCCTCAACTATTGCAAAAGCTATTCAAGAAAGTTTTAAAAATTTAATAAATATAGCGGGGAATCTTGGTTCAGGTCTTTTGAAATTAATATTCGTATTAGCAGTGAGTTTAATGATTTCTATTGAACCAAAACAATATAAAGAAAATATACTTTTATTAATTCCCAAAAATTATCGAAACAAATTTAGAAAAATTCTGGAAAAATGCAATACCGCATTAGCAAATTGGACCTTTTCTATGGTCATAAGCTCATTATCAGTAGGTCTATTATCATTAATAGTTCTGTCTATATTAGACGTTAAATATGTTGTCTCAAATGCTTTAATAGCGATGGTTCTTAACATTATTCCAAATATAGGTCCAGTTATTAGTGGGATATTTCCAATCTCAATTGCACTACTAGATAATTTTTGGAAACCACTGGCCGTTTTAGGAGCATATGTAATCATACAAAATATTGAAAGTTATATACTAATGCCATCTATTATGAAGAAAAAGGCAAACTTACTTCCTGGTTTAACATTAATATCACAATTTGGATTTACCTTCATTTTTGGTCCATTAGGCTTAATACTTTCTCTTCCATTAGCTGTAGTAATTCAGGTTTTAATCAAAGAATCATTTAATGATATTTAAAAACTACTTTATTTTTTTATATAAATACGGGTAAGAAAAAAGTATAAAGAAAGCCAAGGGATGTTTACCAATAGCAAAATATAGTGAATTAAAAGTAAAATGATCAAATAATATTCTTAGCTCAGTAGAAAGATCTATTAGAACTAAAGAAAATAAAATTATCAAATAGTAATTCAATTTCATAAAATCAGAAGCCTAAGCTCAGTCTTTAAGCAACAAAGATGGAGCCAATAAAATACTTGAATAACTTCCAACTATAATTCCTAATGATAAGGCTAAGGAAAACCAGAATAGCGAGTAAGATCCAAACAAAATAATGCTTAATAAAGGGATAAGAGTTGTAATGCTTGTAAACGTTGTTCTCCTAAATGATTCGTTTACTGATAATTGAATAGTTTCGTTAAAGCTTTCTTTCTTTGATTTTAAATTTTCACGAATTCTATCAAAAATAACAACAGTATCATTTACAGAATAACCAGCAATAGTAAGCAAGGAGACAGCAAATAAACTATTTACCTCGACAGATAATATAATTCCCAACCAAGAAAATATACCGAAAACAATTAATAAATCATGGAATAAAGCTAATAATGCAAATAATGCATATTTTTTATCAAATCTAATAGTTATATATAAAGAAATTGCAAATAAAGAAACTAACAATGAATTAATACAATTAGTAAGCAATCTTTTCCCAAGCTTTGGTCCTATTAACCTTGAATCCTTACTCTCATAATTTAGTGGTCCAATAATATTATCAAGATTCTTAATAAGATTATTTGATTCTTCGATACTCAAATAAGGTGTTCTTATTGAAATCAATTTATTATTATTTTGGGATTGTAATTTAATGTTATTTATTAAGTTTTTATTTTTAGAGTTCGCTCTTAAATTTTCTAAAACTGAATCAGGAGAAAAATTAGAACATTCCTCCTTACAAATTCTCTCTATTCTTAATTCATTTCCCCCAACAAAATCCATCCCTAAATTTATAGGCTTCTTATAAGAAGTATTAAAAGTAGAAAATAAAATTCCTAAAAGACTCAACAAAATAAGAACAGTTGAAAAACCAATAATCTTTCTTTTAATTTTTATTAGTTCAAGATTGAATTTCATGGGAAAATTAAAAATAAAAAATTTATTGTAAAAAATTATTCCTGGGTAGATAGAGATTTTTTTGTCTGAAAGATTGATATGTTGTGAAAAATCGCAAGATGGTTCTAGAACAATTTAATGAGGTAAACAAGCTTATTAAAACTCCAATACCTAATGTTGCGGCAAAACCTTTAACAAAATTTGTTCCTAATAAAAACAATACAAAACAACTTAGAAGAGTTGTAATATGGCCATCAACTATAGATGAATTAGCTCTTTGAAAACCGCTATCAATAGATCTTGTAAGAGTATTACCATCATATAACTCTTCTCTAATTCTCTCAAATATTAGAATGTTTGCATCAACAGCCATACCAATGCTAAGTATAAGACCAGATATTCCAGGTAAAGTTAAAGTTACAGGAATTAAAGAATATAAAGCTAAGTTAAAAAAACCATAAAGTACTAGAGAAAGAACTGAAACAAAACCTAAAATTCTATAATTATAAATCATAAAAATACCAACAAGAATTAACCCACTAATAGCTGCATAAAAACTTTTAATAATATTTTTGGATCCCAATAGAGCCCCTATTGTGTTAGTTTCTACTATTTCAATTGGCAATGGCAATGAGCCTCCTTTAAGTTGAACTTCTAATTCTCTAGCTTTTTCAGCACTAAAATTACCGCTTATTGTTGCTGATCCACCTGTAATCCCAGTACTAGCAAACTGATTACCAACACTGGCTTCACTTATTGATTCACCATCTAAAATGATAGCCAATAGTTGATTAGTACCAGCAATTGACTTTGTAATTTCTGCAAACTTTTCGCCTCCTGAATTACTAAAAGTTAATAAAACTTCCCAATTACTATTTGTTTGTTCTTGTCTCCTTCCTGCATTAATAAGATCCTTACCAGATAAATCTGTTTTAATAAATAAATTTGTAATTTCTTTATCAACATATTTTTTGATTTCAATTAACTTCCCATATAAATCATTACTAGTAGACGAGTAATTCAATTCTTGCTCTATATCTTTAAGATCACCTTGAATAACATTTAAGAAATTTTCATCATTTTGACTTTTTTCTGCAAAGGAATATTGCTCAATTAATTCTTTAATACTAAATCTCTGTAGTTGCAAAGTTTTTAAATCTGTAGATGTTCCTTCTTTTTGGGTTCTAAATTCTAATAAAGCAGTCTTACCTAATACCCTTGAAGCAACTAATGGGTTTTGTTCACCTGGTAATTCTAAAATCAATTGATCTCCACCGAGGGTTTGCAAATTAGACTCAGAAACTCCTAAATTATTAACGCGCTTATCTACAACCGAATTAACTGCTTCAAGTTCATCCCTTGATACCTTACCTTCCTCTTTAATAATTTGTAGTGTAAGTTGAGAACCCCCTTGTAAATCCAATCCCAACTGTAAGGGATAATTTATTAATAGATAAACAGATAAAGTAAGTAGAAATATAATAAAAAAAAGCCAACCTTGCCTCCTTTTCATTGTCTATATACTCCCACTAATTAAGTGCTCAACTTTTTCAACTATTTGATGTGGTTGGATTATTGTCAAATTCTCAAGATTTCCATTATAAGGAGTTGGAATATCCTGACTAGATAATCTAATTGGTCGGGCGTCAAGATCATCAAAACACTCTTCTGTTATCAAGGCAATTAATTCCGCACCAATACCTCCAGTCTTCATACATTCTTCAACAATAATTACTTTATTTGTTTTTTTTATTGATTTTGAGATGGTTTCCATATCAAATGGTTTTAAACTTATTAAATCTATTAATTCAACATCTATTCCTTTTTTTTCTAATTCTTCAACAGCTTTAAGGCAGTGATGTCTCATTCTTGAATAAGTCAATAGAGTAATATCTTTTCCTTCTTTTACAACGTCAGCCTGATCTAAAGCGCAAATATAATCACCCTCAGGTAATTCTTCAGACAAGTTATACAGAAGAACATGTTCGAAAAATAGAACCGGATTATCATCTCTTATAGCTGCTTTCATTAAACCTTTAGCATTTGTGGGTGTACTACATGCCACAATCTTTATTCCAGGAACTGCATGAAAATATGCTTCAAGTCTTTGACTGTGCTCAGCACCAAGTTGACGACCAACGCCTCCAGGTCCTCGAACTACTGCTGGTATTTTATAATTTCCGCCACTTGTATATCTAAGCATTCCCATATTATTTGATATCTGATTAAAAGCTAAAAGCAAAAAACCCATATTCATTCCTTCTACTATTGGTCTTAAGCCTGTCATTGCTGCACCCACTGCCATACCCGTAAAACTATTCTCTGCAATTGGAGTATCTAAGACTCTTAACTCTCCATATTTTTCATATAAATCTTTAGTTACCTTATAAGATCCTCCATATTGACCAACATCTTCCCCCATAACGCAAACATTTACATCATTTGCCATTTCTTCATCAATTGCCTCTTTCAAAGCATTAAATAATAATGTTCCAGCCACAATTAATTACCTAATTAATCACATATATAATCCTACCACTTTGAATAATTCAACCTCCTTCAGCAAAGGTTATGAGTAGTAATATTGATAAAATCATTCCAGGCGAAAGTAAAAGTACTAAAAGGCCTAAGTCATGTAAAGACATTCAAAGAAAGTGTTTTCTTAATAATATTGGCAATTCAATTTTTCTTCAGAAAAAAACTGCGAATAAATACAATAAAAAGTCCTATACCTATAAAAGCAAAAGAGAAAGTGAGCAAAAAAGATAATCCAATTATTAAGGTATTAATACTAGAAGAAATATTTTGGACTATTTCAGAAGAATTAGATGGTTTATGTACTGAAAAATAAATTGCAATTTTATTACTTAAAAAATAAAAAAAAATAAATAATAGAAAACTTGTAAATGATCCTACAATAAAATTTAATGGTCCTTTTTCGGGAATGTTTTTTTCAATATTATCATTACTATTATCAACCACAATAAAATTTAAAAAAAAAAATTTAAATGAATGTTATTCCCTTTTCAAGGAAAGTGCAAACCCATGAATCGTAACCTTTATTTTTAAACAATTTATAATTTGCAGTTAATTCCTTTTTAGCAGTCTCTATATCTTTAAAGAGTGCAAAGCATGTAGGGCCTGATCCGCTCATTGAAAATGTTAGACAATTTTCTAATTTAGAAAGTAAATATAATGCCTGCTTTACAGAATTATTTTCATTTTCAACAACTAACTGCAAATCATTTTTAATAGATAAATATTGATTATCAAAATTTAAGTTATTTAAACCATTATTTCTTAAATTTTTTCTTATGTTCTCAATCATTTCTCTATCAGTAAGATATTGATCACAAAATCTATTACTATATTTTTTATAAGTCTCAGCAGTTGATACCGATACATTTGGATTTTTTAAAAGAATCACTCCATATTCAAGGGTTGATTCTAATTTCTCCAAAATTTCACCTTTTCCAAAACATAATTGAATACCACCATTTATAAAAAAGGGAATATCAGATCCTAAAGTGGATGCTAATGAACATAATTTTTCTTGATCTAATTCCAAATCCCATAAATTATTAAGACCAATCAATGTTGCTGCTGCATTACTGGATCCACCGGCTAATCCTGCGCCAATTGGGATATTTTTTCTTAAAAATATATTCGCACCGTAATCTATATTTGATTTTTTCCTTAATAGATTTGCCGATTTAACAATTAAGTTATCATTAGATAAGCTTAAATCATTACAATCAGACTCAAGTTTAATTAAACCTTCATTATTAATTTCAAATTCTAAATAATCAGAAAGATCGATATTTTGCATAATCATTGCTAACTCATGAAATCCATCCTCTCTTTTACCAATAACCTCAAGGTGCAAATTTATTTTGGCAGGAGATTTTATATTAATTTTCTTTTTAGCTAAATCTTGCATATAATTAAATTTTTATTTTTTAATTTTAATACAATTTTCTGCAAGCTTAATCCATTGATCAATTGAAATATCTTGTGGTCTTAAATTAAAACAAACTTTTGAAGATTCAGATAATTCATTTATCTCTTCATTTGAAAGTATTGAATTAAGAGTATTTTTAAGCATTTTTCTTCTTGAATTAAATGAAATTCGAAGAAGTTTATCTATATATTTTTCAAGACTTATATCTAATCTTAAATCATTTTTAATTGGTTCGAAAACTACTAAAGAAGAAAAAACTTTTGGAGGCGGACTAAATGATGTAGGAGGCACATCACATATTCTTTTTATTTTTGATAGAAGTTGCATTCTTATACTAAGCGCACCAGCATTGGGGCTACCTTCTTTTGACAAAATCCTATCTACAACGTCTTTCTGCATTAAAAATATTATTTTTTCGTAATTATAGTTTCTTATAATGCCCAATCGACCTATGAAAATATCCAATATTGGGCCAGTTATGTTGTAAGGAATATTTGCAATTACTTTTGTAATCTTCTTATTAATCGGATCTAAATTTATAGAAAGGATATCTCCCTGCTGCAGTGAAAACTTATCATTATTATTGAATTTATCATTTAATAAATTTATTAAATCTTTATCTAATTCAATTGCATATAATTTTTTAATTTCTGATTCTAACAACTTAGATGTCAAAGCTCCTTTACCAGGACCAATTTCTAAAATAAAGTCATTTTGATTAAGAACAGCAATTTCTTTAATTTTTTCTAATATTTTTTTATTTACCAACCAGTGTTGCCCAAATCTTTTTTTTTGATGATAGTTTTTAGAATTCATCTAAAAGATAAATAATATGTTTAAATTAAATATGAATTTATTTAATACTTTATATCATGAGCTTATCAAAAAAAAATTTAGATAAACTCAATAAATTTAAAAAAAAGAAAAATTTAAATAACGAAAGTAAAAATATAAATAATTACACAAATATACCTAATAATGATAATTTAATCACCAATCCACTTAATTCAGAAGATCCCAATAAAATTTTTTATACGTTAATTGATAATTCAGAATCTTTAGAAGAGACTTCCAACGTTAATAATTCACTAAGAAAAAGTGAGATTAATCAAATTAATATAAATTCTAAAAAAGATAATTATTCCAAGAAATTAACAACCGAAGAGGAACTATATGATGAATTTAAATATCTTCTTGATGAATAATTAGTTTTAATATTTACTTATGCTTCAGAGTAATAGATTAGAAATTTATGCTATCGGCAAAATAAAGAAACTTTGGATTAGAGATGGAATTAATCAATACAAAAAAAGAATGCCTGAACTTATCATTAATGAGTTAAAGACTTTTAATTTAAATAATCTTAGATCCAATAACAATATTATTATCTGCCTAAGTGAAGAAGGAAAACAGTTTAATTCAGTTGAACTATGTTCCTTACTCTTGAATTTTAAAAATAAAAAAATTAATTTCTTAATCGGTGATACTGATGGAGTTAATTCAGATATCAAAGAAAAATCAGATCTTGTACTAAGCCTGTCTCCTTTAACTTTTCCTCATGAACTAGCTAGATTAATCTTAATCGAGCAAATCTATAGAGCTATTTCTATATCAAACAACTCCCCTTACCATCGTTCTTAAAAAGATTAGATTCAATCTAAAATTAATCTATAGAAGTTTAATAACCGACTATTTTTTGATTTTTTGCTATATAGTACATATATACTATTAATTTAATCTTGGATTATTTTGATTCAACTACTAAAACATTTAAAATCCCCTTATTAGCTGATTCGGTATCAGCAGGTTTTCCTTCTCCTGCAGATGACTATACAGAAGAAAATATTGATTTAAACGAACATTTAATATCTAATCCGTTTAGCACTTTTTTTCTTAGAGTTAAAGGTGACTCAATGATAAATGCAGGAATTAAAGATAAAGATTTAATAATAGTAGACAAGAGCTTAACAGCCAGGCCAGGGAATATCATCATTGCAATGATAGACGGAGAATTTACAATAAAAAGATTATCTATAAAAAATAATGAATTATATTTAAAAGCAGAAAATCATAATTATCCTGATTTTAGATTTAAAAACCATATTGATGTACAGATATGGGGAGTTGTTATTTATTCAATACATAGCTATTTATGAGAATTTCAAATATTGATGCAATAGCTCTTATAGATGCTAATAATTTTTACGCATCATGTGAACAAAATATTAATCCTCATTTGAGAAATAAACCAGTAGTAATTTTATCTAATAATGACGGATGTATCATTGCAAGAAGTCCTGAAGCGCGAGCTTTAAAAATTAAAATGGGAACTCCGTATTTTAAAATCAAAGAGAGACTAAATAAATTAGATGTAGCAGTCTTAAGCTCAAACTACTCGCTTTATGGGGATATGAGCAGAAGACTAATGAATTTACTGAAAAACTACTGTGAACAGATAGAAATTTATTCCATTGACGAAGCCTTCGTATCGATTTCTAGACCTAATGATGAAAATCTATATCCTTGGGCAAGAAGCATAAGATCATTAATATATCAGAATCTAGGGATTACCATAACAGTAGGAATAGGAGAAAATAAAGTAAGAGCAAAAATTGCTAATAAACTAGCTAAAAATATTGATTATTCAGCTGGAATATTTGATTTAGCTAGAACCGAAAATGAGAATAATTATTTGAAAAGAATTAGTATAGATAAGATATGGGGAGTCGGGAAACAAACCTCTAATTGGTTACAAAGTAAAGGTATTAAAAATGCGAGAGAACTAAGAGATATGGAAGAAAATGAAATCATTAAGAAATTAGGCATCGTAGGGAAAAGACTGCAATTAGAACTGAAAGGCCATAGATGCCTGCCCATAGAAAAAAACAAGAAATCAAAAAAAGAAATTCAGGTGAGCAGGAGTTTCGGCACGCCTATCACAAAATTAGAAGACTTAACACAAGCACTGGCAACTCACGCAATAAAAGCCTCTGAAAAAATGAGAAGTCAGAATTTACAATCATCTAATATTAGAGTATTTGCTAGAACCAGTAAATATTCAAGTCAAAATTATCAAAAAAGTGCTTATAGAAAACTTATAAATGCAACAGATGACACAAACAATATTTTAAAAATAGTAGTTGAATTATCTAAAGAAATTTATAATCCCGAATATAAATTCTCAAAAGCTGGTGTTTTAATGCAGGATTTAACAAATAGCGAATATTTACAGCAATCAGTTATCAATTACAAATCTCAGAAAGTCTTAAAAAAATCAACAAATCTTATGAAAACGATTGATTTATTAAATAAAAGATTCAATAACAATGCAATTACGTGGGCCATTACAAAAAATCCACAAAGTTGGAAGATGAATAAGAATTTCTTAAGTCGCTCATCTACAACTGATATAGAACAAATCCCAACTATAGTGAAGTAAACAAAATAGAATGGAATTTATATTATTTTTGAGCAAATTAGATAAAGAGATTCTTAACTTATTAATGAAAGGAAACTACATAATTGAAGAAAATAAAATTGAATGTCTATTAAACAAAGAAATTAAAGGGCTACATAATTTTAAAGAAAATAAAATAATAATATGTACTGAAAATGCAAAAAGGAAAACAAATTATAGAAATAAGAATCAACAACCAAATAAAGATAACTTCAAAACAGAAAGGGCGATAAGAAAAGCATTAAGACACGAAGCAACTCATGCCATACAAAAATGCAATGACAATAAAACAATAGGGGATATTAAAAAATTAGAAAGCAAATTGCATCAAAGTAAAAGAAAGGCATTAAAGTTCTCTAGTTCAAATTTTTCTGGGACTTATGCGAAAGAAGTAGAAGCTTATGTTCTTGAAGATAAACCCAAAAAAGTTAAAAACTTGATTAAAAAATACTGCCTATAAATCAAAAATTTTTATATTAACTAGCGAGGAAATTGCCACAACGTTGTTTGTCTAAGAAATTTATATGTTGTCTTTCTAAGTAATATAATTCCTGAAATTTAATGGCATCTGAGTTTAAATCCTTAAAAAGATCATCTATCTCTTTATTTGTATTTGAAGAACCTGAAGAAGGATTATCAATTAAAATAGATATACAGTTTTCTAAAGTTTTTAATCTTTGAGATCCCCAAGATTCTATTAAGTGCCTACATCTTTTTAGAGAATTATATTTCTCAAGAAGTGATAATGTTCCTAGTAAATTGTCCTTAGGATTACTCAGCAATGTTAAAAACAACTCATTTGGATTAATAAAAGTATTAATTTTATTTGATGATTCAGGATTATTGAGAGCTAAGTAGTCAGGTAGAAGTGAAATTAAATTAATAGAAGAAAAATCTTTTTGAAGATTTTGACTATTTGATTGTTTTAAGTCATTTAAGTAATTTAAACCTAAATTATTTTGTTCAATTTTTGAAATAGCTTCCCATAGACTTTGAATATAAATAGTATTAAAACCATTAATTTCTCTTTTGAGAAATTCATCACGAATAAATAGTCTTAGGTCTGAACAATGTAAATAATAAAAAATTATTTCCGATTCATTTTTCTCTCGTCGAGAAATTTCATTTGGTTGTTCAAATTTTTTTGATCTACCATGCCAACGAAATCCCTTTACTTGATTTCTTAAATCTTGTTCAAACTGTATTGCTAACCTAGCTTGTCCCTTACTTAATTGTTCGGAAACTTTTTGCAAATAATGAGTTCTGGTTGATGATTGAGGTAATTTACTCAACAATTTTACCAATGAAGAAATAACACTTTGGAAAATTTCAGACTTAGTTAAATCTTGATCTTTAAATATCTGATCAATCTCCCAATCAATCCAAAAGGATGAATTATCAATTAAATTAAAATAATCTTCAGGTGTATGACTATTCAAATATTCGTCAGGATCTTTAAAATGATTTAGTTGAAGTATCTTAAGATTAATTTGATCATGAAGAGATAGGGTCTCAACTTCTTTAATTACTCTTTTTGTAGCTAAAATTCCTGCATTATCAGAATCAAAATTCAAAATAATATTTTTATTATCTGTACATCTACATAGTTGAGAAATTTGATACTTATTTAAAGCGGTACCGAGAGAAGCCACAGAATTAGTTATACCCTTTGAATGAAGAGAAATAACATCAAAGTAGCCTTCAACAATAATAGCTTTATCTCTTTTTCTAATATCACTAGAAGCTTTTTCGAAGGCAAACAACATTTTTCCCTTTTCAAATATCTCTGATTCAGGAGAATTAAGATATTTTGGTTCCTGACCATCAAGAGATCTCCCTCCAAAGGCAACTACTCTTCCCTGCATATCATGGATTGGAACAATTAATCTATTTCTAAAACGATCATAAATCTTGTCAGAATTATCTTTAGAAATTGCAAGACCTGAAGCTAATATTAAATTAATGGGGAATTTTTCTACCTTGGAAAGATAATTAAATAAATCATTCCATGAATTTGGGGCAAAACCTAATTCAAATTTATCAATAATCTTGTTACTCAAGTTTCTCTTAGATGTTAAATATTTCATTGCTTCAAAACCAAGAGAATTATTTAATTGAGACTTAAACCAATTTTTAGTGACTCTTAATATTTTATAAAGCTCTTCTTTTCTAGATAGTTGTTTTTTATAAGCTTCTACTTGGGGACCCTCAAGATTTTCAACATTAATATTATTTTTTTTAGCGAGAGAAAGTACAACATCTGAAAAATTAGCACGAGTAAATTCCATTAAGAATTTAATAGAGTTTCCACCTGCACCACAAGAAAAACAGTAATAGAATTGTTTAGTTGGTGATACTGTCATAGATGGCTTAGTATCATCATGAAAAGGACAAATCCCAACAAATTCTTTTCCTTTCTTCTTAAGAACAATATGTTCAGATATAACGTCAACGATATCTGCTTTTTCCTTAACCTCTTGAATAGTTCTTGGGTGTATAGAATGAACCATTGAGATTTTTATCAAAAACAAATAATGATTTATTTGTTATAGGTCAAAATCAATTAAGAATCTACTTAATTTCACAATAAAACTATTTTTTTAATGATAAATATCGAAGAATTAGAAAAAAAATTTAATTCATTGAATAAGTTTAATTTGGTATTTGCCTCATTCTTCTTTAGTTTGATGACTTTATGCGTAAAAAATATTGATAAAAGGATACCTATTTATGAATTAGTTTTATTCAGATCATTGTTAAGTTTAATTATTACATTATTCATAATTAATCTAAAAAATATAAATCCTTGGGGCAACAATAGACCATTACTTATCTTAAGAGGTGTTTTAGGAACCTTAGCTTTAGTTTGCATTTTTTATGCGATAAGAAATATGCCCCTTAGTATATCTACTGTCATTCAGTACACATACCCTATCTTTATATCTATATTCGCTGGCATATTTATAAACGAAAAAATAACTCGGAATATAATTTTTGCTTTAATTATTGGATGGATTGGAATATTAGTAATTTTAAATCCAAGTCAATTGACAAATATAAACGTTGAAATTGAAAATATTTCGATTTCTATCGCATTTCTTGGGGCAATCTGCACTGCATTGGCTTACGTTACAGTTAAGAAACTTTCATTTACTGAAGATGTTTATGTAATTATTGAATATTTTCCACTTGTTTCGTTTATAACTTTATCGCCAATTGTATTAATTAACTGGGTTACTCCTAATTGGAATGAATTGATTTGGATAATTGGCATTGGCTTATTTACTCAATTAGGTCAGACTTTCTTAACTATAGGATTAAAAAACTTACCTGCCTCTGAAGCTTCAACTATTAACTATTTGCAAGTTTTATTCGGATCAATTTGGGGAGTTTTGTTTTTTCGAGAACTAATAAACATAAATTTTTTATTAGGCGCCTCACTAGTTTTATTAGGAACTATAATATCTACTACCAAAAGAACAAAAAGGACATAGAATGTAAATAATAGAATTTAAAAAAAGTGAAATTTTTCTATTTAGTTTTATTATTTTATTTTTCTCCTATTCTTCAAGTTAATGCAACAACCCCAAAGTCAGTAACTTGTACAAGAACTGAATATAGAGAAGAGTACATTCCTGGGACGAAATCAAACCCAGGTTACGTAAAAAGTTATGAAGTAGACGTAGTAATACCTTGTGGAGGTCAAAGCAAAGCTGAAATTGATGATAATGACTGTAGTGAAGGATCTGTTATTGGAGGCATTCTTGGTGCCGGGATAGCTCTATCCTCCTCTAGAGGTAAAGACAGATTTTGGGCTGTGCCTGCTGGCGGGACAGCAGGAGCACTAATTGGATGTCAGGTGGATGGTGGTTAATTGATTAGTTGGATAAATGGAGACTTGATTGAATTATGGCAAACTAATCAAAAATTTTTTATTTTAATTAATTGTCAAGGATTAGGATACGAAATACAAATACTAGAATCCTTCTTTCTCAAATTACAAACAAATCAGATAGCAAATAAAAACATATCTCTGTGGATAAAACATATTAAAAAAGAAGATTCAGATTTACTATTTGGCTTTACATCAAAGGAACAAAAGAATTTCTTTATTGAAATTTTAAGTATTCGAGGTGTTGGTTCTCAAATTAGTATGGGGATATTAAACAAATTTTCTATTAATGAAGTAATCAATGCAATAAATACACAAAACAAAAAATTAATTTGTTCCGTACCTGGTATAGGACAAAAAATGAGTGATCGATTATTTTTAGAATTAAAAAATAAATTCAAAAATAAAATTCTATTTCAAGAAGAAAAAAGTAAAGATGAATTAGAGATTAATGATCCTGAAATCAATAAAATGATAGAGGACATTCAGTTAACCCTTCAATCATTAAATTACAAAAATAAAGAAATAAATACTATTTTGCCAATTATCATAAAAGAAGTAGATCTCACTACTAAAAAAGAAAATAATTTATCATTTGAAAGTCTATTGAAATTAGCTATGAATTATCTAGATAATGGTAGTAGTAATTTAGCTAGATGACGTAGTATTATAGAATAAAAGAAAATTTTATGTCATTAGATACAGCTGAAAAACAGAAGCTGATTGAAACTCATCAAGTACATCCAACTGATACAGGGTCAGTAGAAATTCAGGTAGCAATGCTTTCAAAAAGGATATCGAAATTAAGTGATCACCTACAAGGAAACATTCATGATTTCGCTTCTAGGCAAGGATTACTAAAAATGATTGGCAAAAGGAAAAGATTACTATCTTATATAAAAGACAAAAACGTTCAGAAATATCAAGAACTAGTAAAGAAAATTGGAATCAGAGGATGATCTCAATTAATGAAAAAAAAGCAAGCAAAAAAAAAGACACAAAATAAAAGGAAAAAAATTTATTCTGAGGCAACTGCTTTCGCAAGTCTAGAAAAAACAACTAATAATGATACTTCCCCAAAGCGATCCTCAAGTGGTATTCCAAAATATGTTGCAGATAGAATGGCAAGAAGAATTTTTTTTACAGCTGGAATACCGACAATATTAGGAATGTCAGTTTTTGTTGTTAGCTACATTATCGTTTCTAGAAATATCGCTGAAATACCTCCTTCCTCAACAATTGCAATTTCAGCATTGTTTTTCCTGTTAGGCCTAGCAGGATTAAGTTTTGGAATTTTATCAGCTAGTTGGGATAAAGAGCCTGGATCTTTTTTTGGTATTGAAAATATTCCGATGAACATACAACGCGCAAAAGCAGCCTTCAGACCTGCTGCTCAAAATTTTGAGGATAAAAGTTAATCTAGGAAACTAAAGATTTCAAATTAACATGGAAAGATTTATCTTCTAATAATCTGCATGCGCCTTGAATATCTCCAATACAGAATTGTTCTCCAAATTTAACATAGGTAACACTATTCTTATTTCTTACTGCAGCTAAAACTGGAATCTTGATTCCACATCTACCTTTATCTGGTTTAAATTTAATTAAACAATCTCTTAAAGTATTTTGTACTCTTACATCTGATGCTTGAGAACTTTCAAGATTTATAATTAACAATTTAAGATTATCAATTTCTCTGCAATCATCAATTATTAATTGAGTCTTATCACTTTTTTTATCAATTGTTCCCCATACCAATAATCTAGTATCAGTAAGAAGAAATTCTGATAATCTGACATAGGTTTTTGGGAAAACTATTGCTTCGCAACTTCCAGAAAGATCTTCTAGATGAACTATGGCCATCCTATCTCCTTTTCTCGTTGTAATTTGCTTCAAATCAGGGATCATTCCAACCAAAGATACTTTGGTTCTATCTTTTGTTTCTTCTAATTGCGAAATGCTTATAGGAGAAATAAGTTTTGCTGGCTTAGTTAAATGCTTTAAAGGATGATCAGATAAATAAAAACCTAATAGCTGTTTTTCTAACTTTAACTTCTCAATAAGAGAATAATCACTAACCTTAGCCAATTGAGAATCTGAAAAAGCAACATTAGAAAATTCTTCTTTAGAATCAAATAGATTTCCTTGCCCGGATAACCTATCACGGTTTCTTGAAGATGCCCACTCAATAACATGATCAAGATCTGATAATAATTGAGCTCTATTATTATCATCTGAAAACTCATCTAGTGCACCACAATGAATTAGAGATTCAAGACTTCTTTTATTAAGAACATTAGAAGGCAGTCGATCGCATAAATCTGATAATGACTTAAAGATTCCAAAACTATTTCTGTTTTCTATTATGTTTCTTATTGCAGAATCGCCTAAATTCTTAATTGCAGATAACCCGAATAAAATCTGTTTATTCTTAATAGTGAAATCAACACCAGAAAAATTAATGCTCGGTGAAATAACTTCTATTCCTATGGAATAACAATTAGAAATATATCTTTGCATCTTGTCGCTAGAGCCAGAATTTACACTTAGAAGAGCTGCCATATATGCAACAGGAAAATGGGCTTTTAAGAATGCCGTTTGATAAGTTACAGCACCATAAGCAGTTGAGTGACTTTTATTAAAACAATATTCTGCAAATAAAACCATTTGATCAAAAAGATCATTTGCTAATTTTTCATTTACGCCTTTCTTCATAGAACCTTCTACAAAAATATTCCTATGCTTTACCATCTCAGATACTTTCTTTTTCCCCATTGCTCTTCTAAGTAAATCAGCATCACCTAAGGAATAGCCGGCAAGGTCTTGAGCAATTTTCATTATTTGTTCCTGGTAGACCATAATGCCATAGGTTTCAGTGAGAATTGACTTAATAAAGGGATGAGGAAAATCAACCTTTTCGTTCCCATTTTTTCGATTTATGAATTTAGGTATAAGACCCGCATCAAGAGGACCAGGTCTATAAAGAGCCAGTATGGAAGAAATATCCTCAAGGGAGTTAGGTTTGAAATCCTTAACAACCTGTTTCATACCAGAAGATTCAAGTTGAAAAATACCTTCAAGATCTCCTCTCCCAATAAGCTCAAAAGTTTTACAATCATTTTGAGGTAACTCATCAATATTTATTTTCTCTCCAGTAGATTGATTAATTAGAGAAACTGTCTTTTCAATCATTGTAAGATTCTTAAGACCCAAGAAATCCATTTTCAATAATCCAAGTGATTCGATATCATCCATAGAATATTGTGTTATTATTTGTCCTTCATTATTCCTTTGAAGGGGTACAAGTTCGTCAAGAGGATCTGATGCGATAACAACTCCAGCAGCATGAACTCCATATGTTTTATTCGTGCCTTCAATTCTCAAAGCCAAATCAACCCATTTTTTTACCTTATTATCATTAATATATTTTTCTCTAAACTCTGGGCTAGGAGAATCTTTATCAATCATTTCATTTAATTTATATGGTTTTCCTCTTACAACCGGTATTAACTTAGCTAATTTATCCGCTTCTCCATATGGTACATCAAGAACTCTTGCAACATCTTTTAAAACCGCCTTAGATGTCATCTTATTGAAAGTAATTATTTGCGCAACTTTATCCTCTCCATAACGATTAGTAACATAATCAATAACTTCATTTCTCCTATCAATACAAAAGTCTGTGTCAATATCTGGCATTGACTTTCTTGCTGGATTTAAAAATCTCTCAAACAACAATCCATGCTCAACAGGATCTATATTTGTAATTTGAAGAGCATAAGCTACTAGTGAACCTGCAGCAGATCCTCTACCTGGTCCTACAGGGATAGAGTTATCTCTAGCAAATTTGATGTAGTCCCAAACAACCAAAAAATAATCTGGGAAGCCCATATCATTAATAATTTTCAATTCGGTAGTTAGTCTTTTTTTATAGTTCTCATCAACCTCTGTAAGATCATTTTTTTTAAGTCTTTTTAAAAGACCTTTATTGGATAATTGTGTAAGGAAAGAAAATGAATCTGTATCTTCATTAAGAGGAAATTTAGGCATTCTATAATTACCAAACAAATCAAATATTTCAACTTTTTGAGAAATTTCTACTGTATTGTTCACTGCCTCAATAATTGATTCATCATCTATATGATCTTTAAAAAGTTCAAGCATTTCATTTTCACTTTTAATATATTCTGTACCGGTATATCTCAATCTTTTTTCATCACTTATTAGTTTTCCTGTTAATACACAAAGCAAAGCGTCATGTGCTTCAACATCCATACTTGATAAGTAGTGGGCATCGTTGGTGGCGATTACTTTTATTTGGTGCTTCTTCCCAATTTTTATTAATTCAACGTTAACAATTCTATCCTCAATAGAGCCGTGATCTTGTATTTCCAGATAAAAGTCATCTGCAAATAATTTTTTATACCAAAGAGCTACATCCTCTGCTATGTCTAATCTACCTTTTAAAATAGCTTGAGGTATCTCTCCACCAAGACAAGCCGTAGAAACTATCAGACCATCACTATATTTGCTTAAAAGGTATTTATCAATACATGGTCTAGAAAAAATGCCTCTACCTCTCATCCCATTTAGGTGACTAATTGTTGTCAACTTCACTAGATTCTTATATCCAGTGTAGTTTTTTGCTAACACCACCAAATGATATCTTTTTTCCTTTTTTGGTTGAGGATCATCAATAGAACCATTAATCACGTACATTTCATTACCAATAATTGGTTTTATACCCTTCTCTTTACACTTCTTGACTAAATCAAGAACTCCATACATAACACCATGATCAGTAAGTGCTATCGATTCCATTCCAAGATCAACAGCTCTATCCACAATTTTTGAAACTTGACTGGCACCATCAAGCAAGCTGTAGTCACTATGATTATGAAGAGGAACGAAAGCCATATTCAAATAATTTATATTTATAAGATAGAGAAAATTTCTGAAAGATCTATACTTTGTGATTACAAATTAATTATTAATACAAATTTAAAATAAAGATCTGTTCTTAACTATCTGAGCATCAATTTCAAAGATATTTGCGGCATTCAATATTCTATCTTCTTCTAATACATTGCCTATTAATTGCATTCCAATAGGTAATCCTTTAGTATCAAAACCACATGGGATACTGATTGCTGGGAGCCCTGCTAAATTAGCAGGAACAGTTAATAGATCAGACAAATACATTGAAAGTGGATCATTGACAAAATCTCCTTTTAAAAAAGCAGTAGTTGGGCAAGTTGGAGTCAATAAAACATCTACTTTCTTAAAAGCATTATCGAAATCTCTTCTTATAAGGGTCCTAACTTTTTGTGCCTTCTTGTAATATGCATCACTGTATCCAGCAGACAAAGCATATGTACCTATCAAAATTCTTCTTTGTACCTCATCTCCAAAACCTTCAGCTCTACTTTTTGAAGTCATATCTATAAGATTAGAACCTTCATCCGATCTGTAACCATATTTAACTCCATCATATCTAGCTAAATTTGCGGAGGCTTCAGATGGTGCTATGACATAATATGTCGCAATTCCATCGTTAAATCTTGGACATTCAACTTCGACAATTTCAGCCCCTAAGGCTTGGAATCTATCAACTCCAGAAAGAACAGAATCCTTAACTTCTGAATTAAGCCCTGGGTGTTCAAAACACTCTTTAATAACTCCAATTTTTAAACCCTTTATAGATTTATTTAAGTCACTCAAATAATTTGGTACTGGCTTATCAAGACATGTTGAGTCAAATGGGTCTTTACCAGATATTGAATAAAGAATTTCAGCCGCATCAGAGACAGTATTTGTAATTGGGCCAATTTGATCAAGAGAGCTAGCAAATGCTACAAGTCCCCATCTACTAACTCTGCCATAAGTTGGTTTAAGACCTACGACGCCACAAAAAGAAGCTGGTTGTCTTATTGACCCTCCGGTATCAGAACCTAGAGCCGCTGCACAAAATCCAGCGGCAACTGAAGCAGCACTACCACCTGAACTACCTCCTGGCACTCTATTAGTATCCCAAGGATTTGAAGTAACACCAAATACAGAAGTTTCCGTTGAACTACCCATTGCAAATTCGTCTAAATTTGTTTTTCCTAAACAAATTCCCCCTGCAGACCATAATTTACTCGAAGCGGTGGATTCATAAGGCGCTACGAAGCTTTTGAGCATCTTACTTGCACAAGTTGTTGCAACTCCTTTGGTGCAAATATTATCCTTAATTGCTATTGGCATCCCGGCGAGAGGAGGCAGTTTTTCTTTATTTTGAATTAATTTATCAATGTTCTCGGCTTGCGCGATAGCATTATCTTTTGTAGTACAAATATATGAGTTAATATCAGGATCTTTATGATCAATTTTGGCAAAAATATCATAAATTAATTCTTTAACAGAAGCATTATTACTGATAATTTCCTTTCTTAAAGAATTAAAATTCATTTCTTAATTTATTTCTTAAAATCAAAGTTATCAAACAGTTAATGGTTCTTCTTTTTTGCAACGTACTAAACTGTGTCTAATATTTTTAGACCCTTCATCAGAAAGATCTTTAATAAAAGAAGACATATTTTCTTGTAAACTACGTTTAGTGATAAATGGGCCGAACCAGTAAGTAGTACTAGGTTGTTCTGTCTCAATTTTAGCCCACCAGGCTATACCGAGTTTGTTTCCAAAATTTCTAATCAAATTTTTTTGGTCTGTTAAACCATCATTTCTTGTTAAATACTATACAATTTTGTAGTGAAAATTCAATAAATTATTATTAATCATATAAATATATTGAAACAACAACATTTTAATTGCATTTAAAAACAGTGATTATTAAAAAAAAATTATTTACCTGTCAAGTGAAAGAGGGATATGGCGGCCGCCACTGAGGCATTTAAACTTGAAGTCTTCCCTTTAAGAGAAATACTCAAAATAAAATCGCATTTTTTTTGAGTAAGCAAAGAAATACCTTTATCTTCAGAGCCGACTACGACTACCAAAGGTGCTTTTTCGTGAAAATTTGAGATAGATATTTGACCATCTCCAGATAAGCCAACAACAAGATATCCATTTTTCTTAAGTTCCTCAAGTGCTCTATTTAAGTTAACAACTCTACTTACATGAATGTGTTCTAAAGCTCCTGCAGCTACTTTGGCGACTGTTCCAGTCAATCCTGCTGACCTCCTCTGAGGAATAATTAAACCCTTGCAATCAAATGCTTCCGCTGATCTTATAATCGCACCAACATTATAAGGATCAGTTATACCGTCTAATGCGACTATTACAGGATTTGGACAATTGTGTTTTGAAAAATCGATTAATTGATCTAGGGATATTGTTTTAGAGCATGCTAACTGCAATGCGACACCTTGATGTGAAGCACCATAGGTCAATTGCGAAAGCCTCTTCCAAGAAACTTCTTCAATAAGAACTCCTTTTGATTTAAGATCCTTAAGCAAAATATAGAATTTGTCTGAAGAAAAAATTTCCGAAGTACACCAGATCCTATTAATCGCTCTATCACTATTAAGAGCCTCATAAACCGAATGTTTACCCCATATCCAATCATCAAAATTTCTCTTGTTAGAAAACTCTTGATGAATATCAGAATTTTTATTGGGAAATTCTGAA
>QCCE01000005.1 GCA_003281385.1 Prochlorococcus sp. AG-347-K17 | reverse complement strand
CAGGTCAAAAAGACACACAATTCCTAAAAAAAAAGAACATACTGATCCCAAACAAAAACGGAGATTTTAAAGTGGCTGATGGGATCATGAATAAAGATCAATTACTCTCACTAACCCTCAGACAGTTACGTCAAGAAGCAAGTAAATTATCGGTTCCGCTATACAGTCGCAAAACAAAAGTCGTTTTAGTTGATTTAATACTTAAATACCAAGAAAAATCTACAAAAAAAAATTATGCTTTAGCTCCTCAGTCAAAACCTGAAGAAACTCCTGAGTCCAATTTTTTTTACAGTAGTGAAGAAGTTAAAACCAATGTAGTTTTCCTACCCCGAGATCCAGATTGGGCTTATGTTTTTTGGCAAATTTCTGATTCAGATAGAGAAAAAGCACAATCTTTGGGAGCCAATAAATTATGTTTACGTTTATTTGACGCATCTGGTTCTGAAGGAAGCAACTTGAATCAAGGAACACTTAGGGAGATAGCAGTTGATAGTTACAGTACTGAGTGGTACTTGCCGATCCCACTTCCAGATAGAGATTATAAAGTTGAATTAGGTTACAAATATGGTTTTAACTGGATGTCATTGGCATTTTCTTCGATAAGCCATGTTCCTGGGTCTCATCCTTCTGAGCAAATTCTTGATAAATTTGTGCCCTTTAATTTAGATTCTACTTCCGAGTCAATCCCAGATATTTCTAATCCTGTCGTTTCAGAACAAAATGGTATGCATGAAAGGTTATATCAAGCAGCAACTAACATGCCTCTCAGTAGAAAGGTTGGTTCTGAAGAATTTATGGAAAATTTAAATTCAACAAAACTCAATGATAACCTTACAGACTCGGGTGCAGGTAAATGGTTATCAGGTTTAAATGATTCTGGGAGCGGAATTGTTAAAAATAGATCTTTTTGGCTCGTTGCTGATGCTGAATTAATTGTTTATGGAGCTACAGAGCCCTCTGCAAAACTGACAATAGGTGGGGAAGATGTACCTCTTGCTGCAGATGGTACTTTTAGAATTCAAGTTCCATTTAGAGATGGTACTCAAAAATATGATATTAAAGCTGTTGATGTATCTGGTGAGCAAGAAAAAAGTATATCAATGAAATTTGATAGATCTACACCACTTGACGATACTAATGAAAAAGATAATGCTGAGACTGAATGGTTTTAATAAATTAAATTAATGCTGAAAAAAATTGTAGCTTTTACTCCATTGTTTGGTGCATTAACTTTTCCGTTAATAGTTCCAATCACAATTTCTAAATTTGGTGTTAACTATGGTGTTCTTAGTGCATTATTAATTTCTTCATTATGGTTTATCGCTATGTTAAGAACTTCCGAAATGCCTCATTAATTTAGTTAGATTTTTGGAAGTTTCTTAAAAATATGAATCAAGTTAGTGTAATTAATATAAATACTCCTTTTCTAGATCAAAAACCAGGTACCTCTGGATTAAGAAAAAGTACTTTAAAGTTTCAGGAAGAACATTATCTAGAAGTTTTTGTTGAAGCAATCTTACAATCATTAGGAGATTTAAAAGGTTCAACATTAGTAGTTGGTGGTGATGGCAGATATGGCAATATTGAAGCAATAGAAAAAATTGTCCAAATATGCATTGCTCATAAAGTTCAAAAGGTTATTGTTCCAAAATACGGTTTATTATCTACTCCTGCGACATCACATTTAATAAGAAAAGAAAACTCTATTGGTGGAATTATTCTTTCTGCAAGCCATAATCCTGGTGGGATTGATGGCGACTTTGGAGTGAAATTGAATATCTCTAATGGTGGCCCAGCTCCTGAGATAATTACTAATAAGATTTTTAAGGCTTCACAATTACTAACTAGTTATAAAATTTGTAAAATTAAATTACCTGATTTTAGTGAATATGGAACTCATCATTACGATGAAACTACCTTAGAAATTATTGATGGATTAACAGATTATTCTAATTTGATGGAGAAAATTTTTGACTTTGATCAAATTAGTGATTTTTTAAAAAAAGACTTCTCCTTAATCTTTGATGCAATGAATGCTGTTACAGGCCCATATGCAAAAAATATTTTTGTTGAAAAAATGGGTCTTGCACAAGATTGTGTCATGAATGGTAACCCGTTAAAAGATTTTGGAGGTTTACATCCTGATCCTAATCTTACTTACGCATCCCATTTGGCTGATTTGTTATTAAATAAAAAATCTTATAGTTTTGGTGCTGCATGCGATGGAGATGGAGATAGGAATATGATTTTAGGAAGTGGATGTTTTGTAAATCCTAGTGATAGTCTTGCAGTTATCACTGCTAACACAAAATGTGTCCCTGGTTATAAAGATGGTATTACAGGTGTGGCACGATCCATGCCTACCAGCTCAGCGGTTGATAATGTCGCTCGGGCATTAAATATACCTTGTTTCGAGACACCTACTGGATGGAAGTTTTTTGGAAATCTTTTAGATTCTAATTTAATTACTTTATGTGGAGAAGAAAGTTTCGGAACAGGTAGTAATCATGTGAGAGAGAAAGATGGACTATGGGCAGTTTTGTATTGGTTACAAGTTTTAGCTGAGAAAAAATGTTCGGTAAGTAATTTGATGCAGAATCATTGGAAACAATTTGGTAGGAATTATTATTCAAGACATGATTATGAGGCAATTCCCTCAAATATTGCTAATCAAATTTTTGGTAATCTAACTTCTATGCTCGAAAATTTAAAAGGAAATAGCTTTGCTGGCCATTTAGTTAAAGTTGCAGATAACTTTTCATATTTAGATCCCATTGATAATTCCATAAGCGAAAATCAAGGTTTAAGATTGGTCCTTGATGATAATTCTCGAGTAATTGTGCGCCTTTCTGGAACTGGAACTAAGGGTGCAACATTAAGGCTTTACTTTGAGAAGTTTTTCGATCCTCAACAGAATCTTTCGTTAAATCCTCAGATCGCTTTGAAACCTCTAATAGATGATTTAGATGCTTTATTGAATATTTCAAAACTTACTCAAATGGAAACTCCTACAGTAATTACATAGAATTGAAAGTAATGATTTTTTGATTTTTTTATATGCATTCAGAAAATTTATTTACTAATTATTCTCAAATAGAAAACAATTCACCTTTGGCAGATAAATTAAGACCAAAGAATTTGGAAGATTTTTTTGGTCAACAACCAATCCTGAATGAGAATTCGCTTTTAAGAAGTGCAATATTAAACGATAAGATTAGTAATTTTATTTTTTCTGGCCCTCCGGGTGTTGGAAAAACTACTCTAGTTGAAATTATTTCTTTTAATACGCGATCAAAATTAATTAAGTTAAATGCAGTATTATCAAGTGTTAAAGAATTAAGAAATGAAATCGCTAATGCAAAAGATAGATTAATAAATTCAAAAAGAAAAACAATTTTATTTATCGATGAGGTTCATAGATTTACATCAGTTCAGCAAGATGCTTTATTACCTTCAATAGAAAATGGAACTATAACTTTTATTGGTGCTACAACTGAAAACCCTTTCTTTGCTGTTAATAAAGCGCTTGTTAGTAGGTCTCGTATTTTTACATTACTTCCTTTGGCAGAAAATGATTTGCAGAAAATAATACAAAAAGTCATTTCTCACTATTCAAAACAAAAAGATTCAAAAAAGATTTATTTAACTCAAGATGCTATAAGTCATTTAATTAAATTTTCTGGCGGAGATGCAAGAACATTAATCAATGCGCTAGAGATGGCCATAGAAACAACTGCTGAAAATGATACTAAAGAAATCAACATTAATCTCTCAATAGCGGAGGATGCACTACAAAAGAAAAATATTGTTTACGATAAAAATGGTCAAAATCATTACGATGTAATAAGTGCCTTTATCAAGTCCATAAGAGGTTCTGATCCAGATGCAACTTTATTCTGGCTTGCAAATATGTTGGAGGCTGGTGAAGATCCTAATTTTATTTTTAGAAGACTACTTATATCTGCAAGTGAAGATGTTGGAATAGCTGATCCTAATGCCATAGTTGTTGTACAATCCTGTTGTGATGCTTTTGATAGAGTTGGTTTTCCAGAAGGATTATATTTTTTAACGCAGGCTTCTTTATATTTAGCTATTTCTCCAAAAAGTAATAGTACGAAAAGTATTTTTAAAGCAATTGAAACAATCAAATCTACCAATGCTTTTGATGTCCCAATTCATTTAAAAAATAATTCTAATAGTTATGTAAATCCTCATAATTATCCAGGTAATTGGGTCTTACAAGAATATCTTCCTAAATCTTTAAGAGGTTTAAAAATATGGGAACCAAATAATAATGGATGGGAAAAAACTCAATATGAAGAACTGCTTAGAAGAAAAGAAAATTAAAAATTTTTCGCACAACAAATAATCTCAGGATTAAAACAAGTTCTTTCTTCGTAGGCTAGGGCGATAGTCCAATTATGGAAGTTAATTTGTGAATAATTCAAATGTATATTTTTCTTCTTATGAATTAACTCTTTAGGCTTTTCAAAAAATTGCCAATATTTAATGTCTTTAGCTATTTTTCCATGATCCCATTTTATAGCCGCTTCAACAGCACACCATTGATTCAGTATCATATTTTTTGTTAAATAATTATTATGGTTTGATTTATTGGTATGAAAAAAATATTTTTTTGCAAATTTTATATGGTTAAAATTTCTATCTGTTCTCTCAATATCAATCCCTATTTTGCCTTTATGCCAGACTATAATAATGGCATCTTTACAATGACTTAAACTGATATTTCCCATGCCAGAGGGTAAACTTGGAGGTTTTCCGGGTAGAGCATTAATTGGAATTTCTAGGGGGTCTAAATCAAAAAGTGTTGAAAGTGATTGGCGCAAATAAGCTCTTGTTTCTAAGAAAATCTTTGATTTTGAATTTGTTAGTTTTTTTGCAGTTTTAATTTCTTCTATAGTTGCGACATCTTGCACACCTTTAATCTCATAAAACCAAATTTTTGGTATTTTATATTCATACTCATTTAATAATTTCAATGGCTCTTAAGGTTGGTGACAAAGCACCAGAATTTAAATTAAAAGATTCTTTTGAGAAAGAAGTTTCTCTTAGTGATTTTAAAGGTAAAAGAATAATACTATATTTTTATCCAAAAGATAATACTCCAGGATGTACTAAAGAAGCATGTAATTTTAAAGAGAATTGGGATTTACTCCAAAAAAATAATATTGTTGTGCTTGGCATTAGTAAAGATAATGCATCCTCTCATCAGAAGTTTATAGAAAAATTTAATTTACCTTTTATTCTTTTAACTGATCCTGAACCTTTCAAAGTCTCTTCTGATTACGATAGCTATGGATTGAAAAAATTCATGGGAAAAGAATATATGGGAATGATGAGAAATACTTTTTTAATTGATACTGAAGGTAACATCGAGAAAATTTACTTAAAGGTAAAAGCAGCAATAATGGCTGATCATATAATTGCAGACCTTGGGTTAAGCTAATTTTTTTATGGACAGGTGGTGAAAAATCATCCCCTTCATAACTAAATTAGGAGCATTGATAATATTTTCTTTTTTAGTCTTTAGAGATTTTGTGATTAATTGAGAGTCTCCCCCACAAATTATTAAAATATCCTTTTCGGGATTAAATAAACTTTTAATTGCGCCAGTAAGAGAGTTGATTACTCCTTTTAAGATTGCTTCTTCTGTATCAATTAAAAAATTTTTGATAGGGATATCATATTTTTTGGGAACTTTAAGATTTTTTGTATTTTGTTCCATTGATTTTAATTGTGTTAGAAAACCTGGAAGAAGTTGACCTCCAATAATAGATCCATTTGAATTCAATTTTGTTATTGATAATATTGTCCCAAAATCTGCAATTAGTAAATCTTTTTTGAAAGGGTTTTCAATAATTTTAAAAGCGGCAATACAGGCAAGAGCTCTATCAACACCAAAATAATCAGGAAGATTTGATAATTGGATATCTTTAGTTTTTATTTCATTTTCTTTTCTAAGCAAAAAATTTGGAAGTTTTCCTACAGAAGCCCAAATTAATTGATCAAGATCTATATTTTCGGGAACTTTTTGCTCTTTTTTGGTATGGAAGAATTTAGATTGATTTTTAGAATATTGAGCCCAATGAAGCCTATTATTGCCTACTAATAAAAAATTTATTTCTGAGACCATTGTTCTATGATCAATTAATTATTAGTGTGAATTCCACATTCTTGTTTAACTCCTCCAAATCTTGTATCTCTGCCCTTTGTTTCAATACCATCGGGATTGCTTGAATGCCAATCTCCTACAGAAGAATAACCTTTGATAAAAAGTGGATGGGCAGGTAAATCATTCTCTTCCATATAATAAAAAATATCTTTATTTGTCCAATTTAATAAAGGTCTTAAAGAGAGCCTTTGACGAATTATGTCTATGAATTTCATTTTGTTTCTATTATCTGTTTGACTTGATCTAACACCGCTTGCCCAGCAGGAAATATCATATTTTTCCAAACCTTTTTCTAAAGGTTTTATCTTTCTCAATTCATGATACTTATCTAAATCACTCTCTTTTTTTGTTTCCCAAAGTTTTCCGTATTTGGCCTCCATTCTTGCTGGAGATAATTCACTTTGCAGAACTTCAACTTCTAAGGATAAACTTTCAATAAGCTTTTCAGCGTAATGGTATGTTTCTTGAGGAAGGTAACCTGTATCTATCCAAAATATTTTGATTTTTTTTTGTAGAGATAATTTGCTGACCATATCTAAAAGGACTGATGACTGTATACCAAAACTTGTTGTAATAGCAAATTGTCTATCAAACTTTTCATAACCCCATGTAAGCATTCTTTGAGGCTTCATATCTACAAGATCTTGATTATATTTCCTCAAGTTAGTATGAATATCTTTGTGAATTTTTTCAATCATTCTTCAGTTTGATTATGAGTTTAATTTTATTTCGCTCAATTTAAAAATTATTCGTATAGTTTAATAATACATTTACGCATAACGATATTTCTCTAATGAAATCAATACAAAAACCAATAGTAATAGTTGGAGCAGGTTTTGCAGGTATGACATTTGCTTTAAATTTAAAGAATCTTAATCCATCTTTACCGATTCTTGTGGTTGATTCTGAAACTAACTTTATATTTAAACCTTTAATGTACGAAGTTTTAAGTAAAGAGATAAGAAGTTGGGAAGCTACCCCAAAATTTGAAAATATTTTTTCTGATGCGGGTATAACTTTTTTAAGAAATTGTTTAACTAAGATTTCCTTCAAAGAAAATATTCTTGAATTTAGTGATGAATTAAAATTAAGTTATCAATATCTCGTTATCTGTACGGGATCTATTCCAAATAGTTTTTTTATAAAAGGTGTAGATGAAAATTGTTATTTTTTTAATGATGTTCACGATTTAAATAAATTAAATTCTTTTTTAAAAAAATCACAAGATACTGCCTTGCATAAAAAGTTATTTATAGTTGGAGGTGGACCCTCTGGTGTCGAGTTGGCATGCAAAATTAAAGATATATTTAGAGATCAATTTGAAATTAATGTAATAGAAAAATCAAACGAAATCCTCAATAAAAACAAAATTTTTAATAGAGAACAAGCAGAGAAGGCATTAGAAAAAAGAAAAATCAACGTTCTTTTGAATTCCACAGTTAAAGAAATCTCAGAAACTAAAATTAATATTTCTAGTGAGGTTGGAATAAGTTCCTTGGATAAAGATATTGTTATTTGGACAGCAGGTGTTAAACCTAATTTGTCTTACTTAGAAACTGATCAAATAACAAAAAAATTTGGACGAATTTTAGTTAATAATAATTTTCAAATAGAAAACCATAAAAACTGTTTTGCTATTGGTGATATTTCAGTCATTGAAGGAATGGAGGATTTACCCATAACTGCTCAGGTCGCTATGCAGGAAGGAAAGCATCTTGCTAAAAATTTAGAACTTTTAATTCAAGGAAAAGATCCTTTACCCTTTGAATTTCAAGACAATGGTGAAATGATTAGCTTAGGAATAGGCGAAGCTTCAATTTCTGGGCTTGGGGTTACTTTATCTGGGAAATTGGCTTTTGAGGCAAGAAGACTTATATATGCTTCCAAGTTGCCTGATATTACAGAAAGCTTAAAATCTGCATCTTCGTGGATATTCCAAAAAAAATCTATTTTTAAAAAGTTTATAAAAAAAGATTATTCGAATTAAACTTTTTTGAAATATTGTTTTTGGGTATATTGAGTTAAATAAGTTTTGTATGAATTTAATTGCAGTAGTTAGTAATAATTTTGATGCGTTTATAACGGTAGTTGTTTTAATAATGTCAATAATTTTGTTTATTAGAAGTACTATTGCACCAGAATTGACTGGTTTGTTATGTGTCGGAATATTTATATCTACTGGGGTTCTTTCTCCTGAAAAAGCTTTAGCTGGATTTGGTAGCCCTTCTTTAATTACCCTTATGGGTTTATTTGCAGTTTCCTCAGCATTATTTAAAAGTGGTGCTTTAGACAGAGTAAGAGAATTGATTTCTTCTGAAAGTATTCGAACTCCAAGGAAATTAATTTCTTTAATAGCTTTTTTGATTGCTCCAATATCTGGAATTGTACCTAATACTCCAGTAGTAGCATCTTTGTTACCTTTAATTGAAAGTTGGTGCGAGCGAAGAAATATATCACCATCAAAAGTTTTATTACCTCTTTCTTTTGCTACTTTACTCGGTGGAACTCTGACATTATTAGGTAGCTCAGTAAATCTTCTTGTAAGTGATATTAGTCAACAATTAGGTTATGGAGGTTTGGAATTATTTAGTTTGACTTCAATAGGAATTCCTGTATGGCTGATAGGTACAACCTATATGATTCTAGTTTCTGACATGCTTTTACCAGATAGAGGGAGAGATAAGGAGTTTATTAAAAATGGTGATATGAATATATATTTTACCGAAGTTACTATTCCCTCTACCTCAGAATTAGTTGGGCAATCTGTCAGAAATAGTAGATTGCAAAGACGATTTGACGTTGATGTTCTGGAATTGCAACGAAATGGCAAAGTTATTCTTCCTCCTTTGGCTGATAGAAAGATTGAACCGAATGATAGATTAATAATCCGCGTTACAAGGGCAGACTTATTTAGGCTGCAGCAGGAACATACTATTCTGTTAGGAGAAAACAAAACATCGTTCGATGGGACTAATGTTTTCTCAGATGATGAAGGTACAAAGACCTTTGAAGCCTTGTTGCCAGCTGGTTCAACTTTAGCTGGTGCAAGTTTAAGAGAATTGAGATTTAGGCAGCGTCATAATGCAACAGTTTTAGCATTAAGAAGAGGTCAGCAAACTGTACAGGAGAGATTAGGCCAAGCTGTTTTAAGGGCTGGAGATGTTTTATTATTGCAAGCACCGCTAGATTCAATAAGAGGTTTGCAAGCGAGTAATGATTTGCTTATTTTAGATCAATTCGAAGATGACTTACCTTTTTTGATAAAAAAACCCATATCGATTGCAATTGCAATAGGAATGGTGGTTTTGCCTTCGGTTTCTAATATTCCATTAGTAGGTTCAGTTCTTTTGGCAGTGATTGCAATGGTTGCTTGTGGATGTTTAAGACCTGCAGAGATACAAAAATCAATTAGGTTAGACGTGATTTTATTACTGGGATCTTTATCGTGTTTTAGTGTAGCTATGCAGATAACTGGATTGGCAGATGTAATTGCAGTTAATCTAAACTTTGCCCTTAATGGAATGCCTCTTTATTTTGCATTAGTGGTAATTTTTGTATCTACAGTTATTCTTACGCAATTTATAAGTAATGCTGCTTCGGTTGCTCTGATTTTGCCTGTTGCTATTGAATTTTCAGATGTTTTAGAAATTTCACCAAGCGCTTTAATAATGCTTGTTTTATTTGGTGCAAGTCAATCTTTCTTGACTCCAATGGGTTATCAAACAAATTTAATGGTTTATGGTCCTGGAAGATATAGATTCTTTGATATCGCAAAATACGGTGCAGGATTAACACTTATAATGTCATTTACTGTGCCAGCATTGATAATTTTAAATTACGGGTAATATCGTGAAATTCACAAGCAAGGTTTATAAATTAAAAGATGCTTACAAAAAGCTATCTGTACCTCAATTTACTATCGTTACAGGCTTGTTTATTATTTGCCTTGGAACTTTAATTTTGAGTTCTCCATTATGTTCATCCTCCAAGGTTGGTTTGTGGGAAGCATTTTTTACATCTACTTCTGCAATAACAGTTACTGGCTTAACCATAATAGATATTGGTGTTGATTTAAATTTCTTTGGCCAAGTTTTCTTAGCTTTTATGCTTTTATCAGGTGGTCTAGGATTAATGGCCATTACAACATTTTTACAAGGGTTTGTTGTAAAGGGGACAAAGCTAAGAACTAGATTAGACAAAGGAAAGACTTTAGATGAATTTGGAGTTGGAGGAATTGGTCGAACTTTTCAAAGCATTGCTATTACTGCGATTATTATCATATCCTTGGGCGCAATTATCTTATATTCTTTTGGATTTGTAGACATTCAAAATAATTGGGAAAGACTATGGTCCTCGATTTTTCACAGCATTTCTGCATATAACAATGCAGGATTTTCGTTAATGTCAAATAGTCTTCAAGACTATAGAACAAATTATTTGGTGAATAGTGTTTTTGTTTTTCTCATTGTTATGGGTGGATTGGGTTGGCGGGTTATTGATGATGTTTGGAGTCATAAAAAAAATCTTTCTTATAAGAAATTAAGTCTTCATTCCAGACTAGTTATTAGAACAAGTTTGTCTCTAATATTGTTCGGATCGATTGGATTCTTTATCACTGAATCGCTGCTAAATAGTCAATTTTTTAATGATTTAAATTTGTTTGAACGGTTGATGTCATCTATCTTCGAAACAGTAAGTGCAAGAACTGCAGGCTTTACAAATTTTCCGATTTCTTTGAACTCTATCTCAGATACAGGACTCTTATTATTAATGACGCTTATGTTTATTGGAGCAAGTACAGGAGGTACTGGTGGAGGTATAAAAACAACTACATTTATTGCTTTAATGGCTGCAACTAGATCAACTTTAAGGGGTCAGAAAGATGTAATTATTAGCAATAGATTAATTTCAGATAAAGTTATTCTAAAAGCAGTTGGAATCACAGTTGGGTCTATGCTTTTTGTTCTTTTAATGGCAATGTTGCTTAGTACAACTAATACTTTTGTTGAAAAAGAATCATTCACATTCCTAGAAATTCTGTTCACTTGCATATCTGCATTTGCAACAGTTGGTTTTGATATTGGTTTAACTGCAAAATTAAATCATTTTGGTCAATTTATTCTTATTGTGGGTATGTTTGTGGGCAGGCTTGGGATTCTTTTGCTTTTAAGTGCACTTTGGCAAGCTCTTTATAAGAGTAGAATAGATAGACAAAAGAGAATTGGCTATCCTAGGGCTGATCTATATGTTTAGAATTGACTGAGTTTTATTATGGCTGATTGGTGGCAGTGGTCTCAAAAGAGAGAAAATGAAGCACTCACTTTTGCAGTTGTTGGAGTTGGAAGATTTGGAACCGCAGTTTGCAGAGAACTTATTAGTAATGGTGCTGATGTTTTGGCTGCAGATTATTCGGAAAAAGCAATTGATGATTTAAGGCAATTAGAACCTTCGATAGAAGCGAGAGTTGTAGATTGTACTGATGAAGAGTCTATGAAGGAATCGGGAATTCTTGAAATGAATACTGTTGTAGTGGGTATTAGTGAACCTATCGAAGCAAGTATAACCACAACTCTTATTGCTAAGGATAGTGAAGGTAGCAAAGTGAAAAGAGTAATAGCGAGAGCTACTAGTGACTTGCACGAAAAAATGTTAAAAAGAGTAGGTGCAGATAAAGTTGTTTTCCCATCTAGGATGCAAGGAGAAAGATTAGGTTTAGAACTAGTAAGACCAAACCTAATCGAAAGATTGGAACTAGATAATCAAACTGGTATAGATGAAATAACTGTTCCAGAGGAATTTATTGGAAGATCTTTAAGGGATTTAAATTTGAGGAAAAATTATTTAGTAAATGTACTTGCAGCAGGACCTGCTGAAGAGTTAACAGTTAATCCTCCAGCAAAATATATTTTGGAAAGAGGAAATATTTTGGTAGTCATGGGTAAAACTGTAGATTTACAGAAATTGCCTCAAAATTAATTATTTTTAATCAGATTTTTTATAGTATCTAATCCTTTGAGGAGCTCTTTTTAATCTTCTGACGCTTTGCTTTTCAAGTTCATCTCTAAATTTATCAGTATTTAAATTATTTTCTGAAACAGGTGATTTATTTTCTTTTTCGAAATATTTTTTTATGCCCTCTTGAATTAAAACTTTTGCCATATTACTTACTGTCCTAGATTCATTATCGGCCAAAATAGTTAATTGCTCACATATTAATTCTGGAAGAACTACTTGAATTCTGGGAGATTTAGGCTTCCCATTAGTTGAGTTTTGGCGGGTAGCCATGAGTCAAAGTTGATAACTGTTACTTATTAGTATACACAGTTAGTCAAGGATACTATCTTTGTGTATATTATTAGTAAGGAAATTTATGTCCGTATCAATTAATTGTTTTATTGTCCCATGAAAAATTCAAGAAAAATTGATTCTCCTAAAAGGTCGATAATTGATAAACCCAAAAAAAGATTAGTCAATTCTGATTCTCACGATAGTGAAAATAGTGACGTTTTGGTATCAGCTGTAATTAGTCCATATTTATTAACTCATCTTCACCATATTCTTCAGCAGTCTGAATTTTATGCCCAAAAAGATGGTAGAAAATCTCACGCAGCTAACTTTGCGAAACTAAGAAAAGTTTTATGTTTAGATGCAAGAAGTATGGCAGATGCCTCCGCAAAAGAGATAAATGATGTGGATAATGATTTATCTAATAATAAATATAATGAACAAAATGTAGCTTGAAGTAATAATCTATTAGATAATAGATTTTAAAAACATGTCCAGTAATGCTGAAAAGCTCTATAAGTTAATAGCCAACGATTCCAAAAAGAAACAAAGTCTCTTCATGACAGCCTTAACAAATCCCAAAAAAGCCTTAGATAAAATATGCGATATTGGCAACGAGTTAAATATTTCTGTAACTAAAGAAGAGGTTATTGAATATTTGAGTACTATTGATGATGAGGCAACTAAAATGTGGTTAATCAAGGCTCGAGGAGGTCTTTAGGAAAAGGTTTAGAATAATTATTATTTGGATTAGGAATAGGTTTTATTCTTTTGTTATAGCCACCTCCACCAGCCAAAGTCCAAAAAAACCAATAACTTGGAATTGCAAGAGCTGCAGCTATGAAAATCACTACAATTTGTTCTATTCTTTTCATGATTTAATTTTATTCTACAAAATATTTTTTAGTAAATAAGCCACAGATTTTGTAAATTCTATTTTTAAAACAGTGATTAGATTTGAAGGTGTAAGCAAAATTTATTCTACAGATGTTGTTTTAAAAAATATCAGTTGGGAGATTAAGAAAGGAGAAAAAGTTGGCTTAGTTGGTTCTAACGGTGCAGGTAAATCAACCCAGTTCAAGATTTTAATTGGAGAGGAAGAGCAAACAAGTGGAACGATCATCAAAGAGGGAAATCCTAAAATTGCCCATTTAAAGCAAGAGTTTGATTGTAATTTGAATTTTTCAGTAAGACAGGAATTAGAAAGTTCGTTTAAAGATATACAAATTGTTGCCATTAAACTTTTAGAAATTGAGAATAAAATGAAATTGTTGGATATAAAAGAAAATTCAGATGAACTTGAAATATTTGTAAATCAACTCGCAAAATATCAAGCAAAATTTGAAGCTTTAGGTGGTTATAAAATGCAATCTGATGTAGAAAAAATATTACCAAAATTAGGCTTTTCTAAAGAAGATGCTGATAAATTAGTTGGTAATTTCTCAGGCGGTTGGCAGATGAAAGTTGCACTTGGAAAAATAATCTTACAAAAACCTGATTTACTTTTACTGGATGAACCAACCAATCATTTAGATTTAGAAACTATTTTTTGGTTGGAAGAATATCTATCATCGCTTAAAATTGCAGTTGTAATAATAAGCCATGATAGATATTTCTTAGATAAATTATGTAAAAAAATAATTTTTGTAGATAGAGGAACATCTGAAACATATAATGGGAACTATTCTTTTTTTGTCGAACAGAAATCTTTGAATGAAGAATCACAAAATAGGGCATATCAATTACAACAAAAAGAAATTGAGTTACAGAAGAGGTATATAGATAGATTTAGAGCTAGTGCAACTAGAAGTTCTCAAGCAAAGAGTAGAGAAAAACAATTAAAAAAGATATCTAAAATTGAGGCTCCCTTAGCAAAATCAAAAAGTCCTGTTTTTAATTTTCCAGAGTGCCCTCGCTCAGGAAAATTAGTTCTAAATATCAAAAATTTGTCTCATAGTTTCGAGGATAAAATTCTTTTTTTAGATATTAATTTAAAGATTTCTTCTGGGGAGAAAATAGCAATATTGGGACCTAATGGCTGCGGCAAATCTACATTGCTAAAAATTATTATGAAAAAAATATCTCCTGAAATTGGAGAAATTAATCTTGGTAAACATAATATAATTACTAGCTATTATGAACAGAATCAGGCTGAAGCACTTTCACTTGACGAAAGGGTTATTGATTTAATATTTAATAAGTCTCCAGAATGGTCCCAAAAAAAAGTTAGGACATTTTTAGGGGGTTTTGGCTTTCAAAATGAAACTGTTTTTAAAGTTATTAAACAACTCAGCGGGGGAGAAAAGGCAAGATTAGCATTGGCGCTCATGATTATTAATCCTAGTAATTTCCTTCTATTGGACGAACCAACTAATCATTTGGATCTGCAATCAAAGGAAAACTTAGAATTAGCAATTAAAAATTATAGAGGTTCATTATTAATCATTTCTCATGATCGGTATTTTATCTCAAAGGTTGCAAATAGAATAATTGAAATTAAAGATTCAAAGTTATTTTCATATGATGGTAATTACGAATATTTTTTAGAAAAAACTCAAAGCCAAAAAATTTGATTCCTTTTAATAAAATTTACAATTGGCTAAGTAAGATCACTCATTTATCTTTACATAGTTTACCGTCCTTGATTAATCTTAAAAATACAAAATGGGTTTTAATAATTTAAATGAAAAATTACGATTTCCAAGAAAAACATTTTCAAATTTCTGATCCTATTGAAAGTTATTTTGAATGCATTACTTCCTGCGATATAAGGGATGGTATATGTATTTCTAGATGTGTGGAAATACTTAAACGGAATGACAATTAAATTTTTTAGTTATTTTGTAGATTAGTAATATCAGTTGGGATTACTTTTAATTTAATAAATTTATTTTTACGCTTCAATAATATATTTACTTGTTTTTTGATACCATTTTTACTAATTTCTTCTATTACGTCTGATGCGGTTTCAATATATTTATTTCCTACTTTTATTAAAATATCATCTATCTTGATTCCACTCTTTTCAGCTGGACTGTTAGGCACTATATATCCAACTTTTACGGCATTATTTTTTCTCTCAGAATTTTTTTCTTCTATTAGACTTATCCCAATCATAGGATGTATTACTTTTCCATTTTTTAAAAGTTGAAAGGCAATTTCCTTAGCTTTATTAATTGGAATTGCGAAACTCAAACCAGCTCCTGGACCTGATCTAATCAAGGTATTAATACCAATCACTTCTCCATCACTATTCAACAGTGGACCTCCAGAATTGCCAGGATTAATAGCAGCGTCTGTTTGTATTAATTCAAGTTTTTTATCATATATTCCTAGTTGAGTGACGTTTCTATTTAGATTACTAATAATGCCAAGAGTAACTGTGTTTTCTAGTCCGAATGGATTTCCAACTGCTATGGCCCAATCCCCAACTTTAATCTTTGATGAATCGCCCAATTTTGCTTTTGGCCAAGGTCCTTTTCCTTCAATCTTTAGCACAGCTAAATCAGTAAAAAAATCTTGCCCTACAAGTTTTGCGTTGAATTTTTTGCCATTGGTTAAACCGACAATTACTTTATCTGATCCATTCACAACATGAGCATTGGTCATTAAGAGTCCATCTGCAAAGATAAATCCGCTCCCTTGGTTTTGCTCTATCCTTGGTCGATTATCATTAGGTAAATCTAATCCAAAAAATCTTTCAAAATATGGATCTAGAAATAGTTGAGAATTTTTTGGAAATTTTCTTTTTTTAACATATCTTTGAGTATCAATTGTCACTACGGATGCACCCGTTCTTTCAACAGCTTTAGTTATGAATGATTTTTTTGAATATATATTAGCCTCAATATTTTTTGTTTTGCTAAATGATTGGGATATTACTTTTTCAGGAAATTTAATCCCCACCGTAATTAATGAGGCGAGTAGAAATAGGTTTTGGATGTATCTCGTCAATTTTGATTTTCTTATGTACTTCGAAAGATTAATGCACTAAATTGTGTAATCCAAATATAACTACTAAATTCAATAATTTAGTCTAGAGAATTATTTATTAATTTAAAATAGCTAAATTTCTTTTTTTCGGGCTATTATAATAATCAAACAACAAATTAATTTATAAGTTAGATGACTATCCTATTTCCAATCATATATTCTGCAGCATTAACCTATCTAGTTTGGAAAGCTTTTAAAGTTATGTCTAATGGTTGGGGTATATCTGATAATAAAAATAAACGTTTCAGTGCTTCTAATTTTAAACAAAAAAAGTTCACAATACATCCAGAACTTTTAGATAAATCAGGAAACATTACAGAAGAAGAGCTATTAACAGTGAGATTTTCCAACGATAATGACTCTACATTAGAAGAAAAAGGCTCAACAACTGATTAGTTAAATTACATTAAGGAAAAAATTGGAATTAAGAACAAAAATTGTTTCAGCGGTAATACGATCCCTCAAGTTACCACCAAGGTTTCGTTTAAAGATGGTTAAAGAGGATCCAGTTAGACTTGAACTGAGTCTTACCCCTTCTTACGGTAAAAATCCAGTTATTGTTGGTTTAGTTGAATCTTTAGACTTAGTCGCTCGAAGAGATAGAGAAGGTAGATTACCCAGAGATCTTCAAGGGACTTGGGATTGGACTGTAAGACATGGAAAAGTTAGTACTGGAGGTTGGAACCCTATGTTAAAAGAGGCATTGCAAACAATGTTTGATACAGGATTACCAGCTATTGTGTATGAGGAGCTAACTGGAGATGAGTATCGACCTGTTGATGGTGTAAGACATGTTAAATAAATAATTTATTATTTATCCTAAATTCTTCCTTAAAACGTTAAAATGACTTGATAAATGTTTTAGTTAATTATGAATGATGACAACCAACCAAGATTTGGCTTCGTAAATTTTGCAGAAACATGGAATGGCCGTATGGCAATGATGGGTATTTTGATTGGTCTTGGTACTGAATTAATTACTGGACAAAGTATACTTAGACAAATTGGAATAGGTTAGTATTTTACTTTACCTCTTCTGCCTTAACTTCAATAGTACTTTCACTAGGCTTTATATTAGAGTGATTATTACTAATATTTTCTAGATTAGCTCCACAATTCATGCAGGTTTTACTTAAGCCTAGAGATATTGCCCCACAAGTTTCACATGTATTAATCTTTGATTTGAAAGAGTTAAATCCTATAGAAACTAAAATTACTAATAGTAGAGATATTAAAAATAATAGGAGTAGTATATTACCGAGAAAGTTTATGAAAAAATTTATTCCAAAAATTGGAATAACTATAAGAATGATTAATGTATAAGTAAGGAGATTTTTATTAGCTTTAAGAAAATAATTCATTTTATTTGTTATTATTTATAATTTCTTTTTTTATTTAATAGACTCATACTAGCAATAACAACGCTCCAGCACTGTCCAAAATATAAAATCACTCCTAATAGCCATACCCACAAGGTAAGTACAAGAAAACCTCCAATAAAACCATATGCTTGAAATCTTGCTCCAAGTGAAAGAATACTTTTACTTACTGCTAGGTTTAAAGTTGTTAGGCCAATCCCAATAAGAAAAGATCCAGGTAATAAAGGTTTCAAAGGAACTTTTCTACTGGGTAAAAGGGCTTGTAATAAAAGTGCCATTAAAGAAAATCCGATTAGTGGTATTGCAAACTGACCGACTTGTAATAGCGGTAATTTTAATAATAAATCAGAAATAAGATTATTAGATTTTGAAAGATTTTCTAGTACGTTACTTGGGATCATCCTGAGATTTGCACTAATCTGATCTAGTACCATTAAAAAACCAATAAAGAATACTATTAAAAAGGCTTCAACTCTATTCCTGAGAAACCTCGAAGCTTGCACTCTCCATGCAGCATTTACTTTTTTAGAAGGAATTTCGTCTTCCCAGAGCCTATCCGAACCTCTTTGAAGAGATAGGTATGCATTTCCTGCTGTAAAAAGTAAAAACATAGCTCCTAGAATACCTGCCCCAAAACCTTGATCTATCAAATTAAATAATGTTGTTTCTACTAACTCAACAACTGAAGGAGGTAAAAGCTGAGCAGCAATGTCAATTATTTGTTGATCTAATCCTTCTTGTTTTCCTAGGAACCATGAAGCTATTGAAAGAGAAATTAGAAGTATAGGAAAAAATGATTGAAGTGTGTAGTATGCAAATGCAGCGCTTAAATCAACACAATCAGATTTGCTCCATCGCTCACAAGCTCCCCATAAACTTTTAAGTATCCATGCTGAACTTCGCTGCATATTAATTTTCTTCAAATATTTTATTAATTTACTATTTTTTATTGTATCTGATTAAGAAATTTTTCAAGAAATTTTTTATTTATCATGCAACTATTTTTCCAATAATAAATTCCCCCATGGCTTTAAAATTTCAACTTTTTCTATTGATTTACAAGCAATTAATGGAAAATTAACATCGCTCAAGTCTTCTCCTGAAACTAAATTTAAAGGATCTGTTTCTAACCACTCTATAGAACAATTGAGTTCTTCTAATAGCAGCCAGGCTGCTGCAATATCCCATATTTTAGGGGTTGATTCTATTGCTCCGAAAGTTTGTCCCATCGCTACACTCGTAAGATTTAAACTAGATACACCTAAGAGTCTGATTTTGCCAGGAAAAACTGAGTTTGGTTTTTTTTGTAAAATTTTTATTGATCTACTACATAATGAAATGCATTCACTTTGATGATTATTTTGGTTAGGATCAATTTTCTGGTTATTTAACCAAACACCTTTACCTTTAATAGATACAAACTTTTTTTTCAATGTAGGAATTATTAAAAAAGAAGATTGCGGTTTACCATCAACGAATCTTGCCACCGATATAGACCAGTAAGGAATGCCTGCGGCAAAATTTGTTGTCCCATCGAGTGGATCGACCACCCAATAAGCTTTTGAGTTTGGAATTAACTTTTGTCCTTCTTCACTAAGCACACCCTCACCTGGAGCTATTGAAGCAAGGCCATCAATGATTGTTTTGTCACTCCATAAATCACAACTTGTTAATAATGATCCATCTGCTTTATTGCTGGCGTTAATATTTCCAAAATCTTTTTTTTGACGTTGACTAACTAATTCAAATAAAGAATCTAATTCACTTAGTTGCTTATTAGTTAAATTTGGTGGATTCATCTTTGTATATTGCAAATAGACTCTTTATCTTTAATTTTAGTATTGTTACTACCCAAACAATTCTTACTCATTTCAAGAAAAGTTAATCTTTCTAATTCATTTATATTCAAATTGTAATTATATATTGCATTTATATTTTTTGATTTCGCATTACTTAGTTCACTTTGCCTAACAAGAACATCTTTAAGAGTTGATATTCCAACATCGTATCTAAGTCTGGAAAGCCTTACAGACTCTTTGTTAGATTCAATTTCTTTAAGAGAAGAAATAATTTTCTCTTCATTTAATTTAAGATTTAAGTAGGCTTTACTAATACTTGTTTTCAAAACATTTTTTAGATTTTCATAAGAATATTTTTCAGCTTCTGCATCTTTTATTTTTGATTTGTAGGAGTTCTTAATTTGCCCGCCATTAAAGATATTCCATGCAAAATTTAGACTTATAGTATTAGTATAATTAGATCCAGATTCTTCAGAGTCAATAATCTCAGATAATGCATCACCCTTGCTAAATGTGCTAGATAGTGTATTGCTGATGTAAATATTTGGTTTATTTTGAGCTAAAAAACTGTTTGCTTGACTCTTTTTGATTGATTTTTGAAGAAGGATATTTTTTAAGGAAAGATTTTTATCAAGACCTTCATCAATATTTTTATTCAATCTATGATTCCAGAACCCTACTAAATTTTGCTCATTTTTACTTTCCAAATCCCCTCTTATATTAAGAATCTCTTTAAGAGAAATTTTATTAATTTCATGCTCTATTTTCTTTTCACTAAGTGATTGTTTATCTCTAGATAATTGAGCTTTTGCTTCAAGAACTTCGAATTTTGTACCAATTCCAGCATCTAATTTCGCTTTTGCATTTTTTAAACTTGTAATTGATAAATCAAGTGTGAATTTTTTATTTAGAAAATCTTGATATGACTTTTGGTATTTGTGATACCTCATTCTTGCTTCTTGAATTAAATCTTTTTTCTTAATCTCGTAATTATTTTCTGCAATTTTATAGTTTGCTTTGGCAATTTTAATTTCTGACCCTCTAAGTGGGGCAACTATATCCCATTTGATATTAAGAGAAGGATTAGCCGTGAATTGTGATGTTTTTAAAGTGGGTGATTTGCTATTGTACTGTTTTCCTGCAACATATTTTGGTAATCCATTTGCTTGAAAATCTAAAGATGGGTATCTTTTTGAAATTTGACTGGAAAGATTAAAGCTTGCAGAGGCTACTAAGTTTTGTAATGACTTTAATTCTGGATTATTTAATACAATTTTTTCTATTTCTTGATAATCAACAAAAGTAATATTTGGTTTTTCTCCTAGAACATCATCAACATAATTTTTTGTTTCGCTTGAAATTACATCAATTGAGTTGATACTTAGAGCAAGTGGTAAGAATAAGATAGGCTTTATTACTCTTCTAAGCATATTTTATAGTATCGAGAATATTCGATTAACCAATCAAAGTATTAATAATATCATTTGAATCATCAAGAACGTGAATTTTGGTATCTATTTGATTTTCAACTTCTTTAATATTTTTATCATCTAAAAATAAATCAGTATTAAGTTTTAACATTATAGATGGTATGTAAACAGCCTCTCCTAAATCCTTATTTTTCAGCCCGTGAATTAAATCTTCTCCGGTAAGAAGACCTGTAACCACTTGATCTTGACCCCAATAAACACTTGGTAAACCATATAAATTAATTGTTAATCCATTAATTAAGTTTAATTTCTTAACTGTAGGAATTAGGGCTTCATAAACTAATTTACCAACAACCCAACTGACTTTTTTTGGCTTTTTTATTTTTTTTGGCAGGTTCTTTGTCTTCCTATTTAATATCTTTAGAAAGGTTCTAATTGATCCAACTCCATTAGATTCCTGGGGCATATTTTCGTAGGTTTTATAACTAGGTAAAATTGAACCAGCTATTAAATACCATTCGTCTGCCAGCCAACAAAAACGAGTTCCAAGAGTAATTTGTAGATAAGCTTGAATTTTCTCTACCTGTTTAATCGTTTTTATTGCGTATTCTGGGCTAATTGATTTCAATCCATCATTTTCAGGTCTAAATTTTGTAAGTCCTACAGGAACTATTGCAACTGATAGTACTGTCTGAGAATTTTTTTTGTAGAATTTAGAAAGTTCTAAAATGGATTTCTCAAGCATATCCCCATCATTTATATCTGGACAAACAACAATTTGAGCATGTATTTGAATTAAGTTTTTTTCAAACCAGGAAATTTGATCAAGTATCACTCCTGCTTTTTTATTTTTTAATAATTTTTCTCTTGTGGCGGGATCAGTAGCATGCACTGAAATAAAAAGTGGGGATAGTTTTTGCATAGCAATTCTTTCCCAGTCTTCTTTTTTTAAATTCGTAAGAGTTAGATAAGAGCCATATAGGAAACTTAATCTATAATCATCATCTTTTATATATAGGCTTTTTCTTTTACCACTTGGCTGTTGATCAATAAAACAAAATGGACATTTATTATTACACTGCTTTATTGAATCAAATAATGCATCTTTAAAATTTATACCTAAATTAACGTCTTGATCTTTTTCAATATTTATATTGTGAATTTCATGATTTTTATCTAAAACTGATATGTCTAAAATTTCTTCACTAATTAAAATCTGATAATCAATTAAATCTCTTGGTTTTTTTCCATTAATACTAATAATTGAATCGCCTGACTCAAATCCTATCTCTTCAGCAATGGAATTTGCTTCAATACTTTCAATTTCTGCAGGGTTTATTTTATAAGAAAGATTAGGAACCAACAGATCATTGGGGTCTTCTATGTAATTGATTTCTTGCCACACAATTTAAGGCCAAATAATCTTATTTATATTTATTCTAAACTTATATGTGACTCAAAGTGTATTAAATACTTTTAAAAAACTAAATATAGGTGCGAAATTATGGGCCTTTAATTTATTAAAATATGACATTCGCAGTTTTCTAAAACACGATTTAGATTAATTAAAATTACCTTTTTCATTGAAAGAATTAATCACAAAAAATTTAGAAGTTAAAGATAAATTCAACTATGAATCTCATAAGACAGTTGATTCATACGAAAATAGTTTTTTATCAAATCCTTTATCTTTAAGATTGTGGTCTTCTTTTTTTGTAATTTTACCTATTTTTGTTCAAGCCCCTTGGGTTAGATTAGAACCAATAAGTGCTCTTTGTTTTACTTTTGTCATTATCTTAGTGGCAATTCTTTTGAATCAGAAAGGATCAAATAAGTGGTTTATTGTCAGTTCATTATTACTTGGTGTATCAGGTAGTTGGCTTGGTGGGTGTTTGTTCTGGGGATGGTTAAGCCCATTTCCTATCCTACACATACCTGTTGAAGCTGTAGTTCTTCCATTAGCTTTAATTGGATTTGGTACCAATTGGAAAATAGGTTCCAGTTTTTATATCTCTTCCTTATTTGGAACCGCAGTTACTGATATGACGATATTTTTAATCGGAATCATGGATAAATGGAGGCAGGTAATTACAGCAGATTCTGAAAATGCAGCTATGGTTCTTCAAAAAACCTCTGAGAGTCTTATTCAAATAAAATCATTATCTATTATTATTTTTGCTGCTCTTATACTTTGGTTTATTTCAAAAGAAATTTTAGATTCTGCCACGATTAATACTACTACTGGTAAAGCACTCTTAGTTTCTGGTTACGTAATTCAAACGACATTAATTGTTGATGGTATTTTCGTTGTTTTAGCAATTCTGCAACCAACTTTTAGTGGATTGGTTTAATGTTAAGGCCTCCATTTTCGCAAGAACTGATACCAATAAATAATTGGGATGTAATCGTCATAGGCGCTGGAGCTGCTGGCCTTATGACTTGTCTTGAATTACCCTCAAATTTAAAAGTGCTTCTTTTAAATAGAAATACTAGCAAGGTATCTTCTAGTAGATGGGCTCAAGGAGGTATTGCATCTGTGGTTAGAAAAGATGATTCATTTGATCTTCATGCTGAGGATACTTTAAAAGCAGGAGATGGACTATGTGATTTTCAAGCTGTAGAAATGCTAGTTAGAGAAGCTCCAGGTTGCGTAGAAAGGTTGCAAAATTTAGGGATGATTTTTGATCAAAGTTCTGATCAACTAGCTACTACCTTGGAAGCAGCCCATTCACGAAGAAGAGTCTTACATGTTAAAGATCGTACTGGACGAGCATTAGTTGAAGTTCTAGAAGATCATATTGAGAATCAAAAAAATATTCTTCACTGCAGAGGTGTAAGAGTAACTGAACTTCTGATTGAAAATAAAGAATGTAAAGGAGTTCAGGTTCTTGATGGAGCAAATTTATATTGGATTAAATCTAGAGCTGTTGTTTTGGCTACAGGTGGGGGTGGGCACTTATTTACAAATACAACAAATCCTGCTCAATCCTCTGGTGAAGGGATTGCTCTTGCATGGAAAGCAGGAGCTGCTATCGAAGATTTAGAGTTCGTGCAATTTCATCCAACAGCTTTAAAATTTTATGGTGCACCTTGCTTCTTAATATCTGAGGCACTTAGAGGGGAAGGAGCGATTTTAGTTGATAAAAATGGTGAAAGTCCAGTTAAAAATCTTGAGAATCGTGATCTAGCTACTAGAGATCAGGTAAGTAGAGCAATTATGAAAAATATGCATGATAATAATGTAGACCATGTTGGCCTTGATCTTCGGTATATTGACCCAGAAAAAATTGTAAAGCGCTTCCCCACGATCTTAAGTCGATGTCAGGATTATGGCGTTAACCCTTTAAATGAAGTAATTCCCGTAGCTCCTGCAGCTCATTATTGGATGGGGGGTATTAAAACTGATCTAAATGCATCTTCAACAAGAAAAGGATTATATGCCGTTGGAGAGGTTGCTTCTACAGGTGTGCACGGTGCTAATAGACTGGCAAGTAATTCACTGATGGAGTGTCTTGTTTTCGCAAGAAAAATGTCTTCAATTGTTTTGAATGAACTTTCTGATGTTGAAAAATTTGATAGATCATTTCAAGAGTTTGATATTGAAGATCCTAAAGAAGATCAAATTTCTATAATTGCTGAAAAAATTGATGAACTTAGAAAACTTTGTTGGTTAAATTTAGGTGTATCTCGAAATAAGGTAAATATGAGTAAATTTTTAAATTATATTCAAAATGATATAGATAAATTAAATAAAAATCATTTACTAAATAGTCTTGAAAAAATAAAATTTGATCAAAAAATAAAACTTAGCGAACGCAATAGAAGAGCATTAAATCTTCTACTTGATTTAAAGAATAGACAAATAACCACCATAACTTTATTAAAAGCTTGTCTATTTAGAGAGGAAAGCAGAGGAGGGCATTATAGATATGATTTCCCTGATAAAGATAAAAATTGGGAATGCCATACTAGACAACAGTTAGATCAAAAAATTCAAAAAAGATTTATTAAAAATTAAGATCTCCCTGATAGTCGGTTTTTGTTGCTAGTTCATTTAAGTCACGCGTACCACTAATAATTTCTCCATTTATTTCCCATGAAGGAAATCCACTGATTCCTTTCGTTTGGCATAGCTCATACTCATTATCTTTACCATCTTTAGCGCACTCAACTACTTTTAATTCTTTAACTGCTTCTTTACCAAATAATTGTTTCTGATCGTGGCAATGCGGGCACCAGTATGCACTATACATAACAATGTTGTTTTCACTTAAAAATTTTGCAAACTTCAGCTTCTGGGGAGAGCTTGAAGTGGTAATTATTGGTGATACATTTTCAGTGGGGTTTGCAATATCAATAGCATTAGAGGGGTCAACGTTTGTTGACCAAATTAGTCCCCCCAGCAGGACACTAATGGCTACAATGAAACCTCTAAAAATCATAGGTTCTCTACTTTCAAACTTTGCTCCAATCATAGAAATTATAAAGATAGAAAACGATAAAATTGCTGAAAGTATACAAAAAAAGCAATATGCTTGAATCTTAAAAAACATTATATTTATCAATAAAAAGCTAAATGTTGATGACGCACAAGAAATTAGAAATACTAACCACCATAAAAACTTATTTAGTTTTTCTTTTGGAGAAATTAAATTAAGCGAGAGTATTATTGTGATAACTAATATTGATAAATATGTTAAAAATCCAGCTAATGAGAGAGGTATATTAACTTGATTACTTTCAAATAAAGTACCCCAAGGGCTATTTAAAACTGTTTCGCAACCATTTTGTATCCCTGGGCATGAAAGCGAAGTAAATAAACCCCAGTTTTTTAAAGTAATCGAACCTGTATCAACTATGCCTATAGTGCTAAGAATTGCGATTATGATTTTTGGCCATTTCAAATCTTTTGTATTTCTTCTGTTTAAAGTCTTAAGGGCCATACAAAAAGAAAGTTTGTTATTTACATTATCTATCCTAATATTATTTTGGCATCAGAGTTATGTACGAAATGCTTTTTAAATCTTTTAATTCTTATTTTTCAAGTTGTGAAACAAAATAGTCTCAATGTAAAAGAAAAAAAACTATCTAAGATTGCATTCAGTCATGTTGGTTGTGAGAAAAATCTTGTTGATACTGAACATATGCAAGGCTTATTAGATAAAGAGGGTTATGAAGTTGAAAGCAATATAAATGATGCAAATGTTGTTGTTGTAAATACTTGCAGTTTCATTGAAACAGCTAGAGAAGAATCTATTAGAAAAATTTTAGAATATACAAATCAAGGAAAAGAAGTAATAGTTGCAGGCTGTTTGGCTCAGCATTTTAAAGATGAACTTATAAAAGAAATCCCTGAAATAAAAGGTTTGGTTGGAACAGGAGATTATCAAAAGATAGCCAAGGTTTTAGACAGAGTAGAAAAAGGGGAAATCGTTAATGAAGTTTCAAAAATACCTGAATTTATTGCAGATGAGGAAATGCCTCGTTTTGTAGATAAAAATAAATTTGTTGCTTATCTTCGCATTGCTGAAGGCTGCAACTATAATTGCGCTTTTTGTATTATTCCTAGGTTAAGAGGTCCTCAAAGAAGTAGAACAATAGAATCTATAGTTTCAGAAGCCAAAAGTCTTGCAAAAAAGGGTATTCAAGAAATCATATTAATTAGTCAAATAACAACTAATTATGGTCAAGATATTTATGGAAAACCATCATTAGCCAAACTTTTGAATGAGCTTTCTAAAGTTCCAATTCCTTGGATAAGGATACATTATGCTTATCCAACAGGTTTAACTGATGAAGTTATTAGAGCTTTCAAAGATTCAAAGAATATCGTGCCTTACTTTGATTTGCCACTTCAGCATAGTCATCCAGATGTGTTGAAGAGTATGAATAGACCTTGGCAAGCTTCTTTGAATGAATCAATTTTGGAGAAAATTAGAGAAGAAATTCCATCTGCTGTATTAAGAACTAGTCTGATTGTTGGTTACCCAGGAGAAAAAAATGAACATTTTGAACATCTTCTGGAATTTTTGTATAGGCACAAATTTGATCATGTAGGAGTGTTTATTTTTTCTCCTGAAGAAGGAACTGCAGCTTTTGATTTGCCAAATAGAGTATTCCCAGAGATTGCAGAGGCAAGAAAAGATAATGTTATTTCAGTTCAACAAAATATCTCTAAAAATAAAAATCAGTCATATGTTGGTTCAAAAATGAAAGTTTTGGTAGAAAAAATATCAGATAATAACGAATTAATAGGTCGGTCATACAATTTCGCTCCTGAAATTGACGGAAATGTGATTTTATCTATTAATGCTAAAAATGATTTGAAAAATTATATTGGTAAATTTGTTGAAGCAAATATTTCTTTTGCCGATGAATACGATTTGTATGGAGAGATTATTAAAATTTTGTAGTTTTTAAATTAATTTAACTGCTCTTAAGAGCTTATCTAATACAAAAGCAGCTCCAAAACCAAAACCAATAAATGCAATATAGAAAATGATGTTCATTAATTTTTTTATTTTTATTTAATTTAACATCAGATGAAAAGATTAGATTTTTTCGTTTAATTTCTTAATCTTGGATATATGGTAATTTTTTGTATAAACATTCTTCTGCTTTTTGTAGTTCCCGGCCTAAATATAGAGCATGGTCGAATCTGGTTATTAAGTCATTTCTTTCTTCAGTAATCAATATTCCAAGTTGTTTGGCACTAATACCTTTAAAAACTTCATTACTAACTCTTTTATTTTGAGAGTCGCATTTTATTGGTTCATTTGTTTCTGGGTCAAGAGCATAGCCTTCATCATCGATGTTATTTAAAAAGTGCTCTAAAATTATTTTATTTTCTTCTAAATCTACTTTAATAATAAAATAACCGTTTGGATCTAAATCTATATATCGGTTGGATAAATTATTATCAATCTTTATTTTTTCATCTAAACTTTTACTAGAATCCATTATTTAGAAGTTAATAAAACAATATTACTAATATAATCTTTAGAAAAGCCAAATAATTTTTTATTTAAAGGGTATAGAATTATTCTCAAATTCAATTTCCTTCTCGGTTTGTTTATTAACTTCATTTAGCCAAGGATAAATTATATTCTCCATATTTTTGTCAAACCACTTATGCAAGCTAATGGTGCGTTTTGCAAAAAATCCTCTCCGCCTTTTATGTTTACCACCCGCTCCAGGATCAAAAAAATGGATACTATTTTTAATTGCCCATTCAATTGGTTGGTAGTAGCATAATTCAAAATGTAAATTAGATATGTCTTCTTGACTACCCCAATATCTACCCCACAAGTTGTTTTTATTTTTAACGCACATCGACATAGCAAAAATATCATTTGAATCATTTTTTGATGCGCTAAAAAGTAAAATATTTTTTTTATTAGCAACAATTTTTTCGAAAAATGTAGATGTTAGATATTTACTTCCCCAAACTCCCCACCTAGAACAATGCTGTTCATAAAAATTATGCATTTTTTTGAGCATTTCTTGGTTGATATCATCTTCATTAAAAATTTCTACTTTTATATCTTGTTTAGTAATTGATTTCCTCTCTTTTTTGATATTTTTTCTCTGATTAGAGTTAAATCTACTAAGAAAATCATCAAAGGTCTTTTCTCCATTACTCCTCCATTCACTGCTGGAATTTATCCATTTATGGTATCCCAAAGATTTAAGATGTTTGCCCCAGCTTTCATCAATGTATAAAAAATTACAACTTAAAATTTTGTTTGTAATCGCGAAGCTTTCGATATGGTTTATGAGTAAATTTGTAATTTCTTTTTTATCTTCATTTTTTTTATAAATAAATTGATATCCATTTACAGGACTATAAGGACTCATTCCAATTAATTTAGGGTAATAATTTAAATTCAGCTCTTGAGCCAATCTTGCAAATGATTGATCAAAAATGAATTCTCCATAGCTATGATTTTTTAAAAAAAGTGGGGCAATTCCTAATATTTCTTCATTTTTATAAGCAACAAAATATAGAGGTTGCCAACCAGTTTCTCTTGAGACACTTTTTGATATTTCAAGGTTTTTAAGCCAAGTCCATTCATAGAATGGATTATTGATTTCATTTGTTAATTCATTCCATATCTCCTTGGAGATTTCCTTGATTGATAATTTGACTTCAACTTTATGTATTTTTTGGTTCATTTATTATTGAATCTATCTCAAATTTTTTTGTAATGAATATGGATTTCATTATTCATTAAATTTTTAATTGATTTTATTTCCCATTGTCTTTTGAGATTAAAAATCTCATTTGTTTCTTCTGGAGGGATCCATGTATATTTACCTCCAATAATTTGTGGAATTATTGTAATTTTTATATCTGTTATTAGATCCTCTTTTATAAAAGAATTTATAAGTTTTGTACCTCCTAAAAGAGCTAAATCATTTATCCCTTGGTTTTTAAGTGAAATTAAAGTTTTACTCCATGAATCTTCGAAAAAGAGTTGTTTCTCGAAGTCATTATTCGACGAATTATCAACTTTACTTGAGCTTATTAGCCATCTTCTAATTGGTTGACGAAAGTATTCCCAATTACTGTTAAATTTTTTGCTATTTGAAGCAACTATAGAAATTGGTTGTTTTTTTGATATTGTTAATTCATCATTACCATTGAGATTTTTAATTAGGTAAGTTGATTGATGAGCTATTAAAGTACCTAAACCAAAAATGGTGGCGTCAACCATTGATAAGTGTTGATTTAATATTTTTTTATCTTCTTCGCTTCCAAGATGCGATTCTCCCCCTTCAGGAAAAGCAATTCTCCCATCAAGACTAGATGCTATAACAATTATTACTCTTGGGATACTCAAGTTTGTGAGACTAAACTATTTTCAAGTTTTAACTTCAATGAATTGGTTAGCTTTTGATCAACATAAATTTCTGCAGCATTATTTGGGCTCTCTTGGAGTCTTATTTTATGTAATGTTGCACCAAGTTCATGTATTGGATTTTTAAGAATATCAGAAATATATAAAGCAATATTTTCAGCAGTTGGAACACAATTCTGGAAAAATTCGATGTCTTTATTTAGAAAAGTATGATCAAGTTGTTCAACAACCAAATCATTAATTATCTCCTGGAGCGCAGATAAGTCGCAAACCATTCCCGTTCTTTTATCAATGTCTCCTTTTACAGTTATATCGACAAGATAGTTATGACCATGTCCATTAACTCTGGCACATTTCCCATAGATTTTTTTATTTTCATCAAAGGAAATCTCTTCTTTTGCAAGTCTGTGAGCGGCTGCAAAATGAGTTTGTACTGTTAAAAATGCTTCCATGTTTTTTCCAAAATAATCTGCCCATAAATTTGGGTTTTCATAAAGCCTTAGACTTGTAAGAGGTAAATCATCCTTTAGACGACTCCAAATAACCTTTACTAATGCTTCAGTTGTGGGAAGTGTACCTTCTTGATTATTAACATTAAATTCAGGCCAGACATCATTTAAAAAACGAAAATCTAATTGTCCAGTAACCTTATCTTTAATAGAGTGTTTTACATCAGAGAGATTAAGTACCATTCCATCAGAGTCTAGTTCTCCACCCATTGAAACAATAAGTTCATAATTATGACCATGACCTGGTGCAATACTGCAATTTCCAAAAAGAGATAAATTTTCTTCTGGGGTTTTTTCAGGAAGCCAATAACGGTGACTAGAACTAAAGCAGGCACGTCGAGTTATGACGCATTCACGTCCTTTTCCATGTAATGGTTTGGATTGTGTAGAAGTCATACCTTTCTGCGATAATACTATCTTAAGGTTTTAAATACGCTTTTGTCTTTATGGAACAATCCATTATCAAAAAAACAGTTCATACTTTAAAAGGCAGAAGCATATTTTTAATAGGAATGATGGGTTCTGGTAAGTCACGAACCGGTTTGAAGCTGGCTGAATTATTGAAGTATAAATATATTGATTTAGATTCGTTAATAGAGAAGTTGGCAAAAAAATCTATCAATCAAATTTTTAATGATGAAGGAGAAAATAATTTCCGTGAATTAGAAGCAAGCTGCCTTAAAGAAACTATCAAAATTCCTTCATTAGTAATCTCTACTGGGGGAGGAATAGTTACCAAATCGGAAAACTGGGGAATCTTAAGGCAGGGAATAATTGCTTGGATAGATCTCGACAAAGATATAGCAATTGAAAGATTGAAAAATGAAATTGAAAATAGACCACTTCTTCAGGGAAAGAATCTAAATGATTTATATATGAGCATTTTTCAATCTAGAGAAAATTTGTATTCTCAAGCAGATTTAAGAATTCAAGTAAAAAGGGAAAATATTGAAGAAGTGGCCATGAAAATAATTAATGCAATTCATAAAGAAATAATTAGTTAATCTGGTTTAATTCTTACTGCAAACCATTTGATAACGTATCCTAATTTTATTTCTAATTCATAAGTGCTTTCTAATAATTCTTCAAAAAATTCCTGATCAGGATCTTCTATATTTTGATATATTGTTTGTGTTTCTGTCTTACTGAGCCAATTCTTCAACCATAAAATTGCTTCTTGCTTTGATACAATTTTTTCTTTTGAATCTGGCTCTAATAATACATAATGATCTGATGCTCTTATTAGTGGATTTGACATAATGAAGATTCTTCTTGGATTAATTCTTTGCTTGATTTTTCAAGGAATTTTTTTGGAAAGTTCTTTTGCTTTTGTAGATACTAATGTACGAGAGTTTTTGGAAAATCGTGTAAATCAATGGCCAGAATTATATTTACCAAATTTTAAATTTTCGGATACTTCGGAGGATTTAATTTATCCTAAATGGTTTGAGGGGAATTGGCTTGTTACTTCTCAAGATATACTTAATGACTCAGAAGAGCCAGTTATTTATAAAGTAAATTTCTTTAAGAATGATTCAGATTTAGTTGTTGGCAATCGTGCAAAAAATTCTGAATCTATTGGAAAAGCAATATTTGGTGATACCTTAATCAAGGTTGTAAATGATCCTCAATCTATTAATAACCAAATTACTTATTTAAAAGATGATTTTTATATCGATTCAAGAATTACAGGGAGAAATCAGATCCAAGATGATGATATTTTTTTCGCAGATGAGCTAGTTATACAAACTGCACATAAGCCAGGTGCTTCAAGGATTAATCAGGTAGAGACCATTAGTAAATTTCAAAAATGTTCCGAAAAAATATTGGAAGTTGATAATTTAATCAAACCATCAATTTGTGGAGTGCAATATGTTGCTGCTTATGGTTCAAAAGTTGGTGATCTATCTATTCATGCTATAAAAACAAGTAAATATAAATTGAAGTTTGAATTTATTGAGAATTAGCACTAAAAAGATATTCTTCCAAGTTGTTTCTCCACATGAAGAGATTTTCTAAATAAGGATTATTTATGTATTCTTGGCTCCCCTCTCCTGAAAGAATTGGCCCTGCAGACTTTGGAAATTTAAGAAGGGATAATTGAGAAGCAATTGAAATATCTGCGATTGATATACTATCTCCAACTAAATATTTTTTGTTGATCAAGGATTTTGATAAAGCTTCCAGCAATTTTTGGAGTTCTAAATTATCTTTTGAAGACAAAACTGCATTTGAAATTTTACTAAGATTCTCAAAAGGTAATTTATCAACAATACTTTTAACTGAAGAAGGGATTTCATCTGGAAGTAATGCTGTTCTTAGCTGTGGATTTTCTATTGCAGATTTTATTAAAGCTTTTCTACAAGTTGTAGCCATTGTAGTATCTGCCCAGTCTTCAATTAGCTTGCATTGCGCAAATAATATTGGGTCCTCAGGAAAGAGTGGATTGTTATCATTTTTTTTATCTATATATTCGCAAATAGTTGAAGAGTCATTAATAACTTGATCATTACTATCGACTATTACAGGTACTTGTTTTTGACCTGATAATTTAAAGATTTCAAATTGTCCTATTCCAGGTGTTACTTCTTCAACTCGATATTGTAGTTTTTTTGCATGAAGAGCCATTCTTGTTTTTAAACAAAAAGCACTATGCCTAAATTGATATAATGTAATCATGCTGTTTAATGTTTGTTAAAACTTAGCTAAAAAAGTAATCTATTTGTGGAGCTGATGGGCGAATTTTTCTCTAATGTTGCTAGATATCCAAAGTATTTGATATCCATCATTGTTGGGGGACTTGTTGCTTTGCTTGAACCTTTATTCAAGAATAGATCAAATCCACTCACAATAGTAGGTTTGATATCTTCTATATTAAGTGCTTTCATAACTGTTTATTTTGTCTTGCAAGCTATGACTAATCCAACAAATTTACAACCATAATGCCAAATAATTACCGTCTTGCAAAAGTTTCTTCTCTTTTGAAGAAAGAAATAACCCTTATTTTGCAGAATGATTTGGAAAATGATCTTTTTAGAGATCATTTCGTAAATATTTCTAAGATTGATTTATCAGGTGATTTGCAACACTGTAAAATTTACATAACTTCAACTGCTCAAGAGAAAGTGAGGGGAGAAATTATAGCAAACTTGAATACTGCTAAAAGCTCTATAAGGCATAGTTTAGGAAAAAGAATAGAAATGAGAAGAGTTCCAGAGATAATTTTTAAAGACGATGTTGTTCTTGATAAAGGATTATCAGTCTTGAAACTACTCGATGAATTAAAAAATAAAAATCAAAATAATAATGTTGAGGAAAAGGATGCCAATAGTTGATCTACCTCTTGATCAAAGAAATATAATTATTACTCGATCAAAAGAAGGGATATTGGATATAAAAAAGATATTCACGAGCAAGGGCGCTAATATATTTGATTTGCCTGCAATAAGTATTGGTGATCCTGATGATTTGAATCCTCTTGACGAAGCATTAAATCAAATAAATGATTTTCATTGGATTATTTTTTCCAGTAGTAATGGGATCAAATTTGTAGATAAAAGACTTAGATACTTTAATAGTTCATTAAAAGAATGTTCTAAAAAAACAAAAATCGCCGTTGTCGGAGAAAAAACCTCAAAAACTCTTGATGATTTTGGGATTAAGGCTGATTTCACACCTCCAGAATTCGTTGCTGAAAGTTTAATTGATAATTTTCCAGTATCTGGTTATGGACTTCGAGTCTTTGTACCAAGAGTTCAAACAGGTGGTAGGGATTTAATTGCAGATCAATTTAGAAAGTCTGGTTCCCGTGTATTTGAGGTTGCTGCATATGAAACTAGGTGTCCTGACTCAATTCCGGAAGAAACAATTGATATTATTTCTAATCGAAAAGTAGATGCAATTATTTTCTCAAGCGGTAAAACCGTAGTAAATACTGCTTTTTTACTAGAAAAAAAACTTGGTAAAGCATGGTTAGAATATTTTGATCAGATTAAGTTGTTAACTATTGGACCTCAAACAACAAAAATATGTAACAAGATTTTTGGAAGAGTTGATAGTCAGGCACAAAAATATACTTTTGAAGGACTGCTAGATCTGGCAATTAATATTTTTAGTTAGAAAAATTTTTTGAATAGTTCTTTTCAACTAAATCTTTGAACCTATCAATATTGGCCTGTAATTCATTTGTAACCATTTTTCCTAAGATATTTTCTTCCATAAAACGCGCAATCATTTTAGGTAGCTCGTAAGTTATTGCTAAATTTACCGTTGTAATTTGATCAGTTTTACTTTCGAAAACTACTGATCCCTCAGTTGGTAAACCTCCTATAGATTTCCATTTAAGTTTGCTTTGTTCGACTCTTTCTGTAATTTGAGCTTTCCATTTAAACCTAAAGCCATTTGCAGCCAAAGTCCATTCTGTTAAATCTGGTAATGTACTAGTCTTTTTATCGACTGTTTTTACAGATTCAATCCAGCTCATCCAAAGTGACATTGAGTCTAGATCGCTCCATGTATCCCAAACAATTTCAAGTGGCGCATTAACAACTGTTATTACGTCATGTTTTAGCCAAGTACCCATCAATTAACTTACTGCAAGATTCTTTGCTAATTCTGCTTTCTTCTCTAAAATTGCAGCAGCAGCCAAATGGCCACTCATTGTAGCTCCCTCCATAGAGTCTATGTAATCTTGTTTTGTATAACTACCAGCCATGAAGAAATTAGATATAGATGTTTTTTGATTAGGTCTGAAAGGTTCCATACCGGGAGCTTCTCTATAAAGTGATTGTGGAATTTGTACTACATTACTCCAAAGTAATTTTAGTTTTTTTGATGATGGAAATAGACGGCGAACCTCTTTGTCTATTTCTTTTGTAATTCTTTCTGTTGATCTTCCCATCCATCTATCGCCTGGAGTTAAAACACATTGGAGAAGCGATCCCATATCTTTTTTTCTATAGTCTGCTGGACTTGCTAGAGCTAAATCAGCAAAACAACTGAAGGAGGCATCAGCAGAATAAAGAAGGTTATCTAGTCCAATTGGTTCGTTTCCAGTATTATCTTTATCTAATTCAGTTACCCAACCGTCATATCTTAATTGGATGGTGGCAACAGCTACAGCTCTAAGTTTTTTTAAACCTTCAAATTCTTTAAATTGATACCATTCTTTTGGAATTATTTTTTTTATTCCAGGAACATCACAGGCAGCTAGAAATTTATCTGCAAACACTGCCTTAATTCCTTCAGGAGAAGATATTTTTAATTTATTTACTGAATAAGAGGAAGATTCCTTTTCATAAATGATTTCTTCTACCTTATGATTAAGATGTATTTTTGCTCCTTTGTTTGTGATGTAGTCGACAATAGGTTGAGTTAACCACTTATGCGGAGAACCTTTTAAAAGATTAAGTTTTGAGGCTTCTGTTTTTGAAGCAAACATCATAAATATTGTTAGCATGCATCTTGCTGAAATATCTTTGCAATTAATAAAACCTAAAGCGTATGCGATAGGATCCCACATTCTTTCCAAGCTTTTTTCACTTCCACCATGGTTTAAAAACCATTCTTTAAAACTAATTTTATCTAGATCTCTAATAATTTTCATTGCGCCTTCATAGTCTATCAATCCTCTAACTATAGGGCTTGTCCCTAAAGCTAAGGCATTTCTAAACTTATCTACCCAAGTAAGTTGTTCGGTGGTAAAAAAAGCTTTAAGTCCGTTAAATGGAGCACCTAAAGGGAATCTGAAGTCTAAAGATTTTAAATTACCACCATTATTAATAAATAGATGAGTATGATCTTTCGGGAGTAAATTTTCCAGAGCCCCCACTTTTTTCATTAATTTAAAAAGATTTGCATAATTGTAAAAAAATACATGTAAACCCATTTCTATGTGGTTGCCATCCTTATCTTCCCAACTTCCTACTTTACCTCCCCAAAATGACCTGCTCTCGAAAATTTCTACTTCGTGACCTTCATCAACTAAATTGACTGCTGCTGTGAGACCAGCTAATCCAGAACCAACTATTGCAATTTTCACTTTTTCTTAAAATTATAACAAATCAAGTTTGGATAACGTTTGTTCTATGCATCCAATCGATTAAGTTTTTATATTATAGATAGTAGAAATCCCTTGTTTATGGAAAATTTAAAAGTTAAACAGGAAATTAAAAATTCTGATGATGGGAAAGGTATCTTAATTACGAATGATGCTATAGAACAAATTTCAAATTTATTAAAGGGTCAAAGTGATAAAAAAGCACTAAGGGTAGGAGTAAGGTCAGGCGGTTGTAGTGGGATGAGTTATACAATGGATTTTATAGGAACTGATGAAATAAATCCAGATGATAAAGTCTATGATTATTCATTAAAAGCTGATCAAAGCTTTAAAGTTGTTTGTGATCCAAAAAGTCTTTTATATATTTATGGAATGCAGTTAGATTTTAGTAAGGAATTAATTGGAGGTGGCTTTAATTTTGTAAATCCCAATGCCTCTCAAACTTGTGGTTGTGGAAGCTCCTTTGCAGTTTAATAAGTAATGAATAACGAAATTAATCCCATCGAAGAGGATTTTAATGCAGCTTTATCAAGTTATAAAGCAGGGCAAGATTTAATTCTAATCGTTCAAGATTTTCAAAAAATTATACAGCAAATTCCAAATCATTTTGCTGCTTGGACTTGTTTATCATGGCTTCAATTACTTTTGAAAAATAATGAAGAAGCTTTGTCAGCTGCCAGACAAGCTGTTCGATTAAATCAGCAAGATCCACAAGCAAGAATGAATTTGTCTCTAGCTCTTTTGGCTACAAATAATAAAGGTGTTAGGGATCATATTGAGTTAATAAAAAAAATGTCTATGATGATGCCAGATGTTAAAAGTGAGTTGAAAGAAGCTGTTGAAGACGGATTAAGTAGATATCCAGATTGGCCTGAGTTAACCAAAGTAAAAAAATGGTTGGAATTTTAAATTGTTTAAGATTTTAATATTAAGTAATGGGCATGGAGAAGATCTATCTGGCAGTCTAATTGCTAAACAATTCGTAAAAAGTGGTTATTCTGTTCATGCTTTGCCAATTGTTGGTATGGGAAATCATTACGAAAAAGAACAAATTAAAATTATTGGTAAAACTAAAGAATTTAGAACTGGAGGAATTGGCTATAATTCTTTTAAGGGAAGACTTACTGAGATATTGGGAGGAGAAATACTTTATGTATTAAAAAAATTATATTTAACGTTTAAAATAAGAAAAAAATATGATTATTTTTTTGTAGTTGGAGATATTGTGCCAGTTTTTTTTGCATGGGTTTGTAAAAAAGATTTTTTTTCATATTTAGTTGCTTATTCCAGCCATTATGAAGGGAAGTTGAAATTACCATGGCCATCTAAATTTTTCTTGCTCTCACAAAAAGCAAAAAAAATATATACGAGAGATTCCCTTACAGCTAATGATTTAACATTGCAATTAAAAAAGAAAGTGTCTTTTTTAGGCAACCCATTTATGGATAAGTTTTTCCCTAGAAACAAAGAATTAAATAAAGCTGAATTTAGTATTGGACTATTTCCAGGAAGTAGATTCCCTGAGATTTTAGATAATTTTGTTTTTATTTTAGAGGTATTAGAGGCATTATCAGATTTAAGATATTTTCAAAAAATTCAGTTTAATTTTGCAATAGTTAATGCTCTATCTTCATTAAAAATAAAGGAGATATTTCAAAAAAGAGGATGGTTAAAAATAGAAAATATAAAAGATAATAATCTCTTGAAATTCCAATATAAATTTTTAGAAGTAAATATATATTGGAATAATTTTGACAAAATATTATCGAAAAGTAGATGCTGTATAAGCATGGCAGGAACAGCAGCAGAGCAAGCGATTGGATTAGGAAAACCGGTTATTCAGATCGAAGGTAAAGGTCCACAATTTACAAAAACTTTTGCAGAAGCGCAAAGACGTTTGCTTGGAAAATATGTTTTTTGTGCCACTAATTATAAAGATAAGAATGATCAAATCAATCAGACAATGAAATTGATCATAAAAATAATATACCTTATAAAGCTGAATAAGAAGTTTATGATCTCATGTAATGAAAATGCTAAAAAAAGACTGGGTGAAACCAAAGCTTGTCTTAAAATGGTTGATGATATGAATATTGTTATAAAAAATGACTAAGGAGAATAATCAAAATAAGTTAAAACAAATTATCGATAATTTGTTATTAATAAATTTATTTACAGTCATTTTTTTTGCAATATTTTTTATTTTTGCAATCATCATGCAATTTAATGGCATATTTATTTTTATTAATTTTATTCAGGTAGTTTGGAATCCTCTTGTAGTTCCATTGATAACAATTCTTATTGTTGGTGCTCTAGTAAACGGTATTAATTCTTGGTGGAGGCGTAAATTGCTTTCTCAAGAAGAGGATATTTGAAAGTATAATTTTTGAGTTTACTGCTTATTACTTTTTGTCCCTCCAATACAACTTTTGCCCCATCTCCTAATAATATTTTTAAAACCGCTCCAGGCACTGGAAGTAAATTAGGTCTATTAAGACATTTGCCTAAAGTTTGAGAAAACTCTCTCATTAATACTGGATTTGGTGCAACAGCATTAAATACTCCCGAATACTTTTTATCAACTAATGCTTGAGTAATTAATGCACATAAATCAGTTCTATGTATCCAACTCATCCATTGCTTACCATCTCCAATAGGTCCACCTAATCCAACTTTAAATATAGGGAGCATTTTTCCTAATGCTCCTCCATCTGCCTCTAGAACTATACCAATTCTAAAAATAACTAACCTTGAGAAAAATGGTTTTTCAGCAGCGACCGCTTCCCATTTTTTGCAAAGATTAGCTAAAAAGTCCTTTCCTCCAATACTATTTTCAGTGAATTCACCAGATAAACTTGTACCGTAATAACCTATTGCTGATCCATTTATAATGACTTTTGGGTTTATTTTTAAATTTTTAAGGATCTTCATCATAAATTTTGTGGTGTTAATACGACTATTTTTAATCTCCTGTTTTTGTTCAGAAGTCCATTTTTTTTCTGCTATGGGTTCTCCCATCAAGTTAATAATTCCATCGGTCTCTCTTAAAATATTTAGAAGATTTTCGTTATTCCAGTTTTTTTCTTTTGATAAATCTATTTGAAAAAACTTAAACTTATTAAAATCTAAATCAACCTTTAATTTACTAATAGGTTTTCTACTTACGATGTATATTTCGTGATTTTCATTAAGTAGTGTTGGAACTAATTCTTGCCCAACAAATCCAGTACAGCCGAGTAGTAAAAGACGCATATCATATTGATGTTTATCATTTAAGGCTATTAAATTTTTTAGACGTTTGTAATTATTATTCCGGTATAAATTTTTTTAATATTTTTCCAACAAGTTTTTGTATAATGTGTATCAAATAACTTTCTTGAATTTATTATGACAGATTCTATTCCAAAGAAAACTCTCAAGAAAGGAAGCTTAGTTTTTGTCGATAGAGAAAATTATATAAAAAGTATCGAGGCTCTAGCTAGTGATCACGATTTACCTAATTATGTGTTTGAAGGTCCTGGAGAGATTCTCTCAGTCAAAGACGAATATGCTCAGATTCGATGGCGCAGACCTGTTCCAGATGTTTGGTTGAAATTAGAACAACTTAAAGAATATTTGCAATAAAGTTTTGTATCTAAAAGTTTTTATTTTTTTTATCTGTAGACATCTTTGATTGGATTCTTTTTGCTTCTTTAATCATTTCCTTACCATCAAATAAGTAATTATCTACATAACCTTGTGTATATCTATCAAATTCTGATAGTGCATCTTTAACTTGTGAAAAACAATGATAAAGATCTAGGCCTAAAGCTGAAATAGACTTTGGAACTATTTTTTTGTTATAAATTTTTTCAACTTTTTCTATTTTCTTTTGTGAAAGATTTATGTAACTACAGAAATTTTCCATTAGTTGATCATCATAGGGATCCGCAGATAGTTCTTTGATTTCGTTGTTCAAAGGCTTAATTACTTGACTAATTAATCTATTTATTGGAGTGTAAATTTCTTTAATCCATGTTTCAACTTCTTTGTCTTTAATTGACGAATTATATTTTTTTGAATTAATTTTTTTTTCCCAATTTTCATTTAATGAATCAAATGATGAACTAGAAGAGACAAAACTTCTATCATATTGTTCTTTTTTGATAGGGTCATTTAGAGTCTCCCAGGCATTTTGTATCGCAAGAAATCGTTCTTTTTCCCCCCCCGTATCAGGATGATGTTGCTTTACTAAAGAGCGATATGAAGATTTGATTTCACTTCTGGTAGCGTTTTTTTTAAGGCCTAATTCTTCATATAAATTTTTTCCCATTTTTATAAATTATGGATTAAAGATAACCATCTTGTCTGGCTTGAATTGAAGTATTAGATTCAAACATTGCTGTTGATAAATATCTTTCACCAAAACTTGGAAGAATAACTATCAATCTTTTGTTAATTAGTTCTTTCCTTTCACCGATTTTAATAGTTGCTGCTAGAGCTGCACCGCTACTTATGCCAGATAAAAGGCCTTCCAATCGAGCTAATAAACGCCCATAATAAAATGCTTCATCGTCATCTATTTTTATAATTTCATCAATTAATTTAGTATTCAGTACTTTCGGGACGAAACCTGCTCCTATTCCTTGAATTGAATGAGATCCTGCTTTTTCTCCAGAAATCACAGCACTTTTTTTTGGCTCTACAGCATAAATTTTGCAATTAGGATTAACTTTTTTCAAGAAACGTGCGCAACCAGTGATTGTCCCTCCTGTTCCTACTCCTGTAACTAGTCCATCCAAATTGTTATTGGATTGAGACCATATTTCTTGAGCCGTTGTTTTTTCATGAATATCTGGATTAGCAAAGTTTTCAAATTGATTAAATTGATAGCTATTTGTAATGGTTGAAGATAACTCATTAGCTAAATCTAAAGCTCCTTTCATTCCTTCTTTCCCAGGTGTTAACTGTAATTCAGCTCCATATGCTCTCAACATTGCCCTCCTCTCAATACTCATCGTATCCGGCATAGTTAATATTAATTTATAGCCTTTTGCTGCAGCAACCATTGCTAATGCGATGCCCGTATTCCCACTTGTAGCTTCAATCAACGTTGTTTTATCTGGTTTTATCAATCCGTCTTCTTCTGCTTTACATAACATTGAATAAGCGATGCGATCCTTAACGGACGCTGATGGATTGAAACTTTCTAGTTTGGCTATTATTTCTGGATAGCAATTAAAATGCTTTCTAATTCGATTTAATTTAACTAACGGGGTATTTCCAACAAGAGAAGTTATATCATTTGCTATTTCCATGAAATGATTTTTTAAATTTAAAAATACAATCTCCTAACTACATGATAAATGTATTTACAGATCTTTTATAAAATTTTTTCAAAAGAATTTAATTTAAAATAACTTTCTGCATAAAAAAATTTACTATTATAAGAGGTAGTTTTTATAATTATTATGTATTCTCTGGAACTAAGTCTGAGATATTCGCCTTTTCCACTTTCAATTCAAAAGAAAGAATTTGATAATGTTAAAAGAATTTATGATGAAATAAAAACTGCTATGAATGAAACTTTAGAATCCTCAAACTTGATCGAATTAAGTTGTGACAAAGTGAAAGATAAATTAATTACTGTAAGAGCAAAAGAAATCATTTCTGTACAGATATATGAAAAATCTTCAGTAGCAGGAGGAGCTAAAAGACCAGGGTTTTCTCTTGATATAGATTGATAGAACTAATGCGAGAATCCCTTGAAAGTGAAACACCTCATATTAAATTTAAAGATGTTTCTTTTTCATATCCTGGAGAGAAAGAAAATTTAATTTTTAAATGTAACTTCTCAATAAAAAAACCTGGATTTTGGATGGTCGTAGGTAAAAACGGAAGCGGAAAAAGTACTCTTTTAAAATTAATTAATGGAATAATCAAACCAAAAAATGGTGCAATTGATTCTAATGCGAATGTTGGCATGGTGTTTCAAAACCCTGATCATCAAATATTGATGCCAAATTGTAGGAGTGAACTTCTGATTAATATTAATCAGAATATAAGTCAAAATGAAATTAATAAAAAAATTGAATATGTGCTTGATCAGGTAGGAATGACTGGTTTTGAAAAAAGGCCAGTTCATACTTTGAGTGGTGGACAAAAACAACGCTTAACTATTGCAGGCGCTCTGATTAGTAATAGAAATTTTATTCTTTTAGATGAGCCTACAGCGTTACTTGATCAAACCAGCCAATTAAAAGTTTTACAGACTATTAAAAATCTTACAAGTGACCATAAAAAACCTTTATCAGCTTTATGGATTACTCATCGTTATGAAGAATTAACTTATGCTGATTCAGTAGCAGAGTTGAAAAATGGTTTTTTATCTAGCTGGCAAGAACCATCAAAATTTCAATATAATTAACTCCTATACTTGTCATAAGGTACTTTAAAGAGCTAAATTCATTCTATATTCCTCGGTAGCTCAGCGGTAGAGCGATCGACTGTTAATCGATTGGTCGCAGGTTCGAATCCCGCCCGGGGAGTTCTTTTTATTGTTCATTTCAACTCACTAGATCCCACAAGGGGTCTTTTTTTATGAAAGAAATATTAAATACTAATATTGCAAAAATCTTCGTCTTTTCTTCGTCTAAAATATACTTTTCTAAAATTTATTAGTTCAAAGTAGGTCATAACTGGTATCTACTACTCAACATGAACCCCGCCCGGGGAGTTTATAAATACCAAAAAGTTATCCAAAGTCACCCTAAAAAGGTGACTTTTTTAGACCTCTTTTTTGTCAAATAGTAGTTAGCTAAATAAAAATAAAGTATATTTGATATAATATTAAGAACAGTATATAGAACATTTAAAATAATCAAATATGGCCTTATGCATTGTATTATATAATAAAAAATATTTTTTTTAAAGAACAGTAATTAGAACACTTTCTTTATTCTCCAAAAAATAAAAAAACTCTTTGATTGAATATCATTTTAAAAAAATAAGACATAATTTTGTTTATGTTGTTTGAATTACTACAACATTTAGGAAATTTTAGTCATCCCACATATCTGTTTTTTCTTGATCTAAACTATTCTTCTCAAGTAATTTTATTCTTTGCTTCTGAGAATCTATTTCTGTTTCAAGAACGTTTTTTTCGTCAACGTATTTGGTTTGTATTTCTAGGATAATTATTTCAAATTGGTCTCCAAAAAAATCTGACATTTCTCTCCATGCTTCCATTTCCTCTTCATTACCAATAGTATCGTTTATCTGATGAGAAATAATTTCTAGTACATACTGTTTAAGTTCTAGATGACTCATCGATTCAACTTTTTTTTGAATGTAAAGTTCCTTAAGATTTTCTAGTTGTTTTTTCGATAAATCAGAATATAAAATAGACTTTTTTTTCATAGATAATTCAATTTTTTTTAATATAAACAAAATTATTAGTTTAAACACTCAGGCGAAATCAAAAACTTGAAAAATAAGTTAAGTAATCTTTGAAAAATGAGTATTACAAATTAATTTCATTTTTAAATTTCTTATTTCAATTGCAATTTGGATTAAATATTTTACAAATTTAATAATTTATTTTATTAATATTTTTCAAATTATTAAGAAAAAGTAAATTAAATCGAAAGAAATTGTGAAATTTAAATCCTTTAAAAATTATCAATTTCTCCTTAATCCCTTGCGGTAGTTAAATTATTTGATAAATCTAATTGATAAAATTGTTTACACTAATTCAGCAATCTTTATAAATTCTTGAGAGAATCATATTACTAAAACTTAATTTTAATTTAATAGTTTATAAATATGAAAATTTCAATCCTTTTAATTGAAGACGATCGTGATATGCGTGATTTGGTGGCTAGGCATTTAGAACATTCTGGTTTCGATGTTCAAAAAGCTGAAGATGGAATAAAAGGTCAAGCTTTAGCTCTTCAATATTCACCAGATTTAATACTTCTAGATTTAATGCTACCAAGTGTTGATGGATTAACTTTATGTCAAAGACTAAGAAGAGATGAAAGAACATCAAATATCCCAATTTTGATGATAACTGCTTTAGGTGGTCTCAAAGATAAAGTGACTGGATTTAATTCTGGAGCAGATGATTACATCACTAAACCATTCGATCTAGAAGAACTACATGTACGCATAAAAGCTTTATTAAGAAGAACCAACAGAGCACAATTGAATTCTAGTAACCAACAAGAAATATTAAATTATGGCCCTTTAACTCTCGTTCCTGAAAGATTTGAAGCAATTTGGTTTAAATCTCCTATTAGATTAACGCATCTTGAATTTGAACTGCTTCATTGTCTTTTGCAGAGGCACGGCCAAACTGTATCGCCAGCATTGATTCTTAAAGAAGTATGGGGATATGAGCCTGATGATGATATTGAGACAATAAGAGTTCATATTAGACATTTACGCACTAAACTCGAACCTGACCCACGTAAGCCTATTTATATAAAAACTGTATATGGTGCTGGATATTGTCTTGAGTTACCTATTGGTTCTCAGGTTGAAACTGCTATGAAAGATTTTATTCAAGCTAGAAATCCTAATCTGATAAATTCTGCTGCAGATTAATTTCATATATCTTCTATTAAGATTTTTAATAAAGTAATTTCCCAAACCAACCTTGGTTGGATGTTTTTTCTTAATAAGTATTTTAAATTTTCAAGTTTTTTAACTAAACCAATATTTTTTGTATTCTTCCACCAAATAGTTTGAATTAAATTTACTAAAAAAATCTGCTGATAAATGTCTAATTTATCAGATATTAATTTAGATATTTCTAATATTTCTAGACTATTTTTAATTGGAGAATCTAATTTACTTATAATTTCATCTGAAAAATCATTCCAAATTTCAATATTTTTCAATAATTGATTTGGAGATCCATTTGCAGAATTTATTAAATCTTCAAATTTTAATTTTGTATTAAATTTTAATTGTGAAGTGTCTAAATATTCTTTAAAAATAGACTTTATTTGTTTACTAGAAAAGGATCGAAATCTGACGATTTGACATCTTGAGATAATCGTATCTAGGAGAAGGTGTAAATTGGATGTTAGTAAAATTAAAATGCCGTTGCTAGGTTCTTCTAAGGTTTTTAAAAGGCAATTTGAGGCTGCTTCGTTTAAGAGGTGTGCATCAATAATTAAAACAATTTTTTTTTCTGAAGATATTGATTTTTGACTAAGAAAAGTTTTTATATGACGTATTTGAGCAATTTTAATAATCTCAGATCCACTTTTTATTTTTTTTTCACGATCGGTACTTTCAGAACTTTTAGTTGCCAAAAGAGAATCAGGTTCGATAATTAAAAAATCAGGATGGTTATTGTTGGTGATTATCTCTTCAACATTATCGCTTCGTGAAAATTGTTTGAAAATCTCTTTAATAAATTGAAAAGCCGTTTGCTTTTTACCTACTCCTTCAGGACCATAAAATATATAACCATTAGCAAATGATTTTTTTTGAATTATGTTATTGAGACAAGTATTGACTTCTTTATTCAATAAAAAATTATTTTTTTTAACATCAATCATTTGTGTTTGGAAAATTGTTTAGTAAGGTCTCTTTAATTTGATTAGAAATAGTTTTAATGTTTTGTGAGGCAGATATTACTTTCCAGTTTTTTTCTTTTGCAATTATTTTGAAACCTTCATTTACTTTTTCTAAAAACTTAACGCCTTCTGATTCAATTCTATCAGGAATTTCATTTTTTCTTCGGAATATGCTCTCTTCTGGAGAAATTTCTAAGAAAAAAGTTAGATCAGGAGCTTCTCCTTGACATACAATAGATTCAATATTTTTAATTATTTCTAAATTTATATTTCTTCCATAACCTTGATAAGCCAGGGTGGAATCGGAAAATCTATCACTTATTACCCAATCATTGTTATTTAAAGCAGGTGAAATAATTTTGGAAACGTGTTCAGCTCTATCCGCTGAATAAAGCAATAATTCTGCAAGAGATGAAGGCTTGTTATTTTCATTATTATCAAGAATTAGTCCTCTAAGTTTTTTTCCTAAAAGACTGCCTCCAGGCTCTCTTGTTGTGATTAATTTAGACCCTTTTTTTATTAGACCACTATTAGGTAACCATTTTGATAGTTCATCTATTTGGGTAGTTTTACCGCATCCATCAATACCCTCAATAACGATAAATTTTCCTTTCATTTAATCCAAAGATAAAGCATTAATTACAACTGTAATAGAGCTAATAGCCATTAATAATGCTGCTATTGAGGGAGTAAGAAGAATACCGTATTCAGGGAATAAAATGCCTGCGGCTAAAGGTATAGCTAGCAAGTTGTAACCAAAAGCCCATGTTAGATTTTGGTTTATTTTTCTTATAGTTTTTTTTGCAAGATTTAAGGCATAGGGTAATCCATTTAATTGATCTCCCATCAATACTACATCTGCATTTGCCTTGGCTATTTGAGTACCTGATCCCACTGCAATTCCTAAGTCTGAGGATGCTAAGGCTGGGACATCATTAATACCATCACCAACCATTGCTACTTTATTATTAATTTTTAAATTTTCTATAGTCTTTAGCTTCATTTCAGGAAGAAGATCCCATTTTACTTCTGTTTCTTTACAACCAATTTTTTTTGCTAAAGCTAAAACTGTTTCTTTTCTATCTCCACTTAAAATATTAATTTTAAATTTATTTTCCCTCAAATTTTGAACTGTTTTAACTGAATCATCTCTGAGCAAATCTCCGAGTAAAATAAAACCTAATAACTTTTCATCGATACTTACTCCGACGATAGTGTTCGTTTTTGTTTCTTCATTTTCAATGACTTTTTTTGCATCACTATCAATAATTATTCCTTTCCTTAGAAGCCATTCAATATTTCCAATATTAATAAGTCCATCAATTGACTCAAGTTCTCCAGAAATACCTCGACCTGAATGAGTGACAATTTTTTTTATTGGAAATAAATTTAAATTTTGCTTTTTTGCCTCTTGAATTAAGGCATCCGCTATCGGATGTCTACTTTCCTTTTCTAAACTGGCGGCTATTCTTAATAAAAATGAGTGGTCATCATTATTTTTATAATCAACAATGAAAGGCTTACCTTTTGTTAAAGTACCTGTTTTGTCAAAAATAATGTGATTAATTTTTGAAGCCATCTCTATTTTGTCCCCGCCTTTAAATAAAACCCCTTTTTTTGCTGCTTTACCTGATGCGACCGTGATTACAGTTGGGGTGGCTAAACCTAATGCACAAGGACAAGCTATTACTAAAACAGCAATTGACAATTGAATTGCTAAACTCAGAAAATTCTCCGCATTACTACCAAGAGAACTATGAAGTGTATGGCTTGAGTGAGTGATGAATTCATGATTTTGACTTAATAAATCAGGCCATATATTTCTTGCCACTTTCCACCAAAAAAAGAATGTTAAAGTAGCAAAAATAAGTACAAAATGAGTAAATTTACCTGCAATTTCATCAGTAATTCTTTGAATGCGAGGTTTTCTAGCGTTTACAGACTCAATAAGATTGACTAATTTTGCAAGAGAAGAATCTCCTCCAACTTTTTGTACTTTAAGTCTAAGAGTTGAATTAAGATTTAAAGATCCACTAGATAGATTTTCGCCTTTTTTTACTTCGATAGGTTTGGATTCTCCAGTAATATGAGAAACATCAACATATGAATTACCTTGGGTCACAATGCAGTCAGCAGGTACTCTGTCACCTGCTAAAACTTGAATCTCTTGATCAGGCCTTAAAGCGTTTACTCTTATTGACTTTATTAGATTGTCCTTAGTGTAGACATTTGCCATTTCAGGTTGAAGATCTAATAATTCTCCAATAGATGAACCAGTTTGATATCTTGCTCTTTCTTCTAAGAAACGCCCAATCAGTATGAAGCCTAGAAGCATAACTGGTTCATTAAAAAAACAAGGAAAACCAGTGGCAGGAAATATTAAAGATAGAAGACTTGTTGTATATGCACTCAACACTCCAAGAGCTACTAAAGAATCCATATCCGGATGGTTCTTGATAAATGATTTAAATCCATTAATTATAATTCCTCTGCCAGGAAATAATAGAGCTAAAGTTGCTAATGAAGCGTGAAAAAATATATTACCTAATATTGGAAAATTTATATATCTTCCTTCTGCCAGATGACCTAAACCTGAGAATAATAGTAGCAATAGGGCAAAAGTTAATTTTTTCCATTGATTATTCCACTTCTTTTTTTTTTCTAATTCTGCTTGATTTATTTTTTTTGAAAAATCATTTATGTAAATCTTTGATGGGAAACCATTCTCTTTTAAATTGTCCAGAATAGTTTCTATTTCTAAATGTTTCTGGGTAATTTCAAAATATGCGCTTTCAGTAAGCAAGTTAACAGAAACATTTTCAATACCATCAGAATTATTCAATATTTTTTCAACAGTACTAACACAGCCTCCGCACTTCATTCCTGTGACGTTTAATTGAATGCTCTCCATATTTTTCTCGATAGAAGCAAATTAATGCTTGACCTTATTTCTAACTATAATAATAAATGTAGTGGATTTTTTAAATATTTATTTTTTAAATTACTATATTAATTTTATTAGAATTATAGCAGTGCCTAGTAATCAAAACAGAGACAATTTCATTGATAAAGCTTTTACTGTAATTGCTGAATCTATTGTAAAAATAATGCCTATTGCTGAGAAAGAAAAAAAGGCATATATCTACTATAGAGATGGCTTAGCTGCACAAAATAATGGGGATTATTCGGAAGCATTAGAGTATTACAAAGAGAGTTTACTGCTTGAAGAAAATAAAATTGATAGGGGTGAGACTTTAAAAAATATGGCAATCATATATATGAGTAACGGTGAAGAGGATTTGTCTATTGAAACTTATGAAAAAGCATTAGAAGAAAATCCCAAGCAGCCATCATGTTTGAAAAATATTGGTTTAATTTATGAAAAAAGGGGAAGATATGCTGAGCAAAATGGTGATTTAGATCAGAGAGATATTTGGTTTGATAAAGCTGCTGAAGTCTGGTCTAAAGCAGTGAGACTATATCCAGGTGGGTATCTAGATATTGAGAATTGGTTGAAAAACTCAGGCAGAAGCTCAATTGATATGTACCTTTGATTTTTTATTTTGATAAAGAAAAATCAACTGCCTCCTTAATATTGGATATCTCTTTAATATTTATTAAATTTTGAAAATTATTATTTAGTTGCTCCTCTAGTTTTGGCACTACGATATTTTTGATCCCTAGTCTTACTGCTTCTTCTATCTTTGTCCGAAGGTTATTCGATTTTCTAACTTGACCACTCAAACCCAATTCCCCAATAAATGCGGAACTAGCCAAAGGAGGAATATTTTTCAAACTTGATAAAATTGATATTGCAACACCTAAGTCAGATGAGGGATCATTAATCTCAAAACCGCCACCAGTTGCAATATAACAATCAAAGTCAGATAATTTTATCTCTACGTGTTTTTCAATAACAGCAAGAATTTGATGCAATCTATTTATGCTTATTCCAGTTGTAGTTCGTCTTGGGTTACTGTAGAAAGTTTTATTTACCAGTGCTTGTATATCAACTGCTAATGGTCGAGTGCCTTGATTTGTGATCGTAGTTGTTACACCTGAAATATTTTCTTTATTTGTAAAAATTGAACTTGGGTTTTTTATCTCTCGTAAACCCTCTTCAAGCATTTCAAAAATTCCAATTTCAAAGGTCGATCCAAATCGATTTTTTATACTTCTTAGTAATCTATGAGATGAAATATTATCTCCTGCAAAGTTTATTACTGTATCAACTAAATGCTCAAGAGTTTTAGGGCCAGCTAAAGCACCATCTTTAGTTACATGACCAATTATAAGTAACGCAATATTATTGTCTTTGGCTAGATTTTGTAGCTCAGATGAACATGCTCTAACTTGAGAAACCGATCCTGGTGAACTTTCCATTTCATCATTGTGGATGGCTTGAATACTATCAATAACTGCGAAACTTGGATTTATACGTTTGATCTCTTCAATAATTAAGGATAAATTGGTTTCTGCAAAAATTTTTAAATCAAAACTGCTTTGATTTAATCTTTCCCATCTAATTTTTACTTGTTCTAAAGATTCTTCTGCAGTTATGTATAAAACTTTCTCATTGAGAGATATTTTTCCTGCTGATTGAAGAACTAATGTGCTTTTACCAATACCTGGCTCTCCTCCAAGTAAAACAACAGATCCAGGTACTATTCCACCTCCAAGAACTCGATCAAATTCTCTAAAACCACTTGTAAATCTTGATATTTTTTTTGATGAAATTTCATTAAACGCTAAGGATTTCTTATTTTTAGTATCTTGATTTTTCTTTCTTTTGCTTTTAATTTCTTCAACAATAGTATTCCATGATTTGCAATTAAGGCATTTCCCAAAGTATTGAGAGGTTTCAGTTCCACAATTCTGACAAATAAAAGTTGATAGTTTGCTAGACATTTAGTCTCTGAATGAAGTAATGGAACTAGAATGTTTGGGATATTGCCCCTCTACAAGTTAGATTAGGTTAATAATTAATTCTCTTACTGATTAGCTAATAGAAACAAATGACTCTATCTAGTCAAACTAAAGAAACTATACTGGTCGCAGATGATGAGGCGAGTATCAGAAGAATTTTGGAGACACGTCTCTCCATGATTGGCTACAAAGTTGTAACTGCAAGTGATGGCAAAGAAGCCCTAAAATTATTTAAAGATTACGAACCTGATTTAGTAGTGCTTGACGTCATGATGCCAAAGCTAGATGGTTATGGAGTTTGTCAAGAATTAAGGAAAGATTCTGATGTTCCAATTGTTATGTTAACTGCATTAGGGGATGTTGCGGATAGGATAACGGGTTTAGAATTAGGGGCTGATGATTACGTAGTAAAACCATTTAGCCCAAAGGAGTTAGAAGCTAGAATTAGGTGTGTTCTTAGAAGAATCGATAAGGAACAAATCCCGGGAATGCCTAATTCAGGATTAATTTTGGTTACGGATATAAAAATTGATACAAATCGAAGACAAGTTTTTAAAAGTGATGAGAGAATAAGATTAACCGGAATGGAATTTAGTCTATTAGAACTTTTAGTAAGTAGGTCAGGAGAGCCATTTAGTAGAGGAGAAATTTTGAAAGAAGTTTGGGGATATACCCCTGAGAGGCATGTAGATACAAGAGTCGTGGATGTTCATATATCAAGATTAAGATCAAAACTGGAGGCTGATCCAGCAAATCCTGAATTAATATTGACAGCAAGGGGTACAGGATATCTTTTTCAACGAATTGTCGATATTGCTCCTTTTGATGGGAAATAGATGGGGAAAGAAACATCGCCAAAAATTAACAAGTCCAGAGCCATTAGAAGATTAGTTATTTGGTACAAAAGAAATTCGGCTGTGACTTCAATAGTAGATACTGCTGCTAGTTCTGCCGCAACGGCAAGTAATGTCGCTGGTAATATGGTTTCTGGTGCTGGATCAGTTGTAACCACAGCTAGTAATGTTGCTAGCAATGTCGCAGGTAATGTTGCAGGTAATGTAGTTTCAAGTGCTGAATCTGTTGTTAATACTGCTAGTAATGTAGTTTCAAATGCTAGCTCAATAGCTAAAAATACATTACAGCCATTAGTTTTTGACCCATTAAAAAGGTTACAAAATAACGATAATATTCTAGATAGGGCAGAGGAATCTTCACCTAAAAGAATTTGGATTGCAGTTGATGGTATGGGTGGAGATTATGCTCCTGCTCCAATTCTTGAGGGTTGCCTTGAAGCAATAAGTAGATTTCCAATAAATATAAAGTTCGTAGGAAAAATTGAAAAAGTTGAAGATGCAGCAGAAAAAAATGGTTTAGCAGAATTATTAAAAAATGAAATAGATAATAATCGTCTTGAATTAATTGATAGTGGAGAGCCTATTGGGATGAATGAAGAAGCTACTGCAGTTAGAAAAAGAAAAAATGCCAGTATAAACGTTGCAATGGATTTGGTGAGAAATAATAAAGCTGAAGCCGTCTACTCAGCGGGTAATTCAGGAGCTATGATGGCTTCTGCCATATTTAGAATTGGAAGATTAAAAGGGATAGAGAGACCAGCTATAGGAGCATTATTTCCAACAAGGGATCAAACTCGCCCGGTATTAGTTTTAGATGTCGGTGCAAATACTGACTGTAAGCCATCTTATCTGCATCAATTTGCTCTTCTAGGTAATGTTTATGCAAAAGATGTCCTTCAAGTACAAAAACCAAGAATTGGTCTTCTAAATATTGGAGAAGAAGAATGTAAAGGTAATGATTTATCCCTAAAAACGTACGAATTATTATCTTCTGAAAAAAGTTTTGATTTTGGAGGTAATTGTGAAGGGCGAGATGTATTATCAGGTAGTTTCGACGTGGTAGTCTGTGATGGATTTACTGGCAATATATTATTGAAATTTCTTGAATCTGTGGGAGGAGTTTTATTAGATATTTTGAGATCTGAGCTGCCACGTGGAAGGCGGGGGAAAGTTGGTTCAGCTTTTTTAAAAAGTAATCTACTCAGAATTAAGAAAAGATTAGATCATGCCGAACATGGAGGAGCTTTACTACTTGGGGTGAATGGTATTTGCGTTATTGGTCATGGCAGTAGCAAATCTTTATCAGTAGTTAGTGCTCTTCGCTTGGCTCACTCTGCAGTGAATCATGGTGTTATGGATAATTTAAATCAACTGCAAAAGCTTCAAGTTTTAAATTCATAAAACATAATGAGTCAAATTTATGTTTGACTAATATAAGTAACTAAAAAACTCTTTTGGAAGGAATAAATTTTAATCAGATTGGAGTGTCATTCAAGGGAAGCGGAAGTTATGTACCTGATCAAATCCTAACCAATCAAAAAATTAGTCAAAAGGTTGATACAAGCAATGAATGGATAAAATCTAGAACTGGCATTTCTGAGAGAAGAATCTCAAGCGTAGAAGATAATGTTACTGAAATGGGTTATAAGGCTGCTTTAACTGCCATACAAATGGCTAATTGGGATGTTAAGACAATTGATTTGATTGTTTTAGCTACTTCTACTCCGCACGATTTATTTGGATCGGCACCATCCATTCAAACTAAATTGAGGGCAGATAATGCTGTAGCTTTTGATTTAACTGCAGCTTGTAGTGGTTTTTTATTTGCCTTAATAACAGCCTCACAATTTTTAAAAGGGGGTAGTTTCAAAAGGGCTATTGTTATTGGAGCAGATCAATTATCAAGTTTTGTTGATTGGAACGATAGAAGAAGTTGTATTCTCTTTGGAGATGGTGCCGGTGCATTAGCAATTGAAGCCACAAATGAATTTGATAATTTTATAGGTTTTGATATGAGAACTGATGGGGGAAGGGGTTCTTTTCTTAATCTTCCATCAAAAAAGATTAAGGATTCAATACTTGATGAAATTGACTTTTTAAGTGGAGGTTTTTCTCCAATTCAAATGAATGGACAGGAAGTTTATAAATTCGCAGTTAAAGAAGTTCCTCTAATTCTTGAGAAGTTGTTGAAAAAAATGAAATATACTTCCGATGAAGTTGATTGGCTTGTATTGCATCAAGCTAATCAAAGAATATTGGATTCTGTAGGAGAAAGGTTAAAAATTCCCAGAGAAAAGATTCTTAGTAATTTAGAAAAATATGGCAATACTTCAGCAGCAACAATTCCGCTAATGATGGATGAAGCTGTAAGAGATTATAGAATTAAACAAAATGATATTATTGCTACAAGTGGTTTTGGTGCTGGGTTAAGTTGGGGTGCAGCCCTAATTAAATGGGGTTAAAAACAAATTAGGTACATTATGACAGTTGCATGGGTATTCCCTGGACAGGGTTCGCAAAAAATTGGAATGGCAAAACAAATTGAAAATTTGCCGAGCACAAAAGAGAGGTTTAGTTATGCTTCTGAGATATTTGAGAGAAATTTATTTGAAATTTGCGAGTTAAATTCTGATCCAACAAATCCTCTTAGTGATTTGAATAATACAAGAAATACACAAATCTGTCTTTTTTTGGTTGAATCAATTTTATTAGATTCATTAAAAGAAAATGGTTTTAAACCAACTTTTGTTGCTGGGCATAGTTTGGGAGAAATAACTGCATTATATTGTGCGGATGTTTTTTCATTCGAAGACTGCGTATCACTGATAAAAGTAAGATCTCAATTAATGGTAAATGCTGGGCAAGGATCGATGGCAGCAGTAATTGGTTTTGATAGAAATGAACTTGATTTACTAGTAAAAAAAAGTGAAGATGTTGTAATTGCTAATGATAATAGCTCTTCCCAAGTTGTCTTATCAGGATCTAATGAAGAGTTAGACAATTTATCCAAAGAAATTTCTTGTAAAAGATTCTTAAAATTAAATGTTTCAGGTGCATTCCATTCACCATTCATGGATGAGCCTGCAGTTAAATTTTCTGAGTATTTAAAACATATTAAGTTTAAAAATCCTTCTTTCCCAGTAATAAGTAATTATGAACCTTCACTGTGTAGTGATCCAAACGAGCTTAAAATTAGATTAGAAAAGCAAATGTGTAATGGAGTGAGGTGGCGAGAAACTATGGATTTAATGGCAAAAGATAATGATCTTCATATTGTCGAAATTGGCCCTTCTAATGTACTGAGCGGTTTAGGAAAAAGACATCTTAAAGATGTAAAAATTTCTCAAGTTTCATCTTCTGATCAAATAGCTTATTAATTTGTATGAAAAATCATACTATTCAAAAATTAATCTATGAATTAGTTAGCAAGCTTTTTGTATTTCCTATTTATAAATTTGTATTTAGAGGTCATTTAATAGGTAGAGACAATATTCCGCAAAAAGATTCCTTTATAATGGTTTCTAATCATGGTTCTTTACTTGACCCTCCTTTATTAGGACATGCCCTTGGACGAAATATATCTTTTATGGCCAAGGCGGAGCTTTTTAGAATCCCTTTCCTCGGCTTTATTATCAAGGCTTGTGGAGCGTATCCTGTAAAAAGAGGAATTGCTGATAAAAACACAATTAAAACAGCATGCAAGAAATTATCTGATAATAATTGTATTGGAATTTTTATTGATGGCACTCGTCAAAAAAATGGTCGAGTGAATAAGCCCAAACAAGGTGCAGCATTATTAGCTTTTAAAAATCAAAAATTATTATTGCCTGTTGCAATAGTTAATTCACATAGACTAATAAGATTTAGATATTTCATTCCTTTGTTTTCAAAAATAGTCATTAAAGTGGGGAAACCTCTTCAACCTCCACAAAGTTCATCAAGACATGATCTGAATTCTGTAACAATGCACCTTCAAGATAAAATTAATAATTTGATTGGATGAATATTTAGTTAATTGGAGAAAAAGGGTAAAGAGGCAAAACTTTTCTCCAGGAATATATATTTGAATTTAATAAATTTTTATTTGATAAATCTAATAGTTCTTTCAAATCCTTTTCATCATCATAAGTAGCTTCAAAAGAAAGTTCTTTACTATCAAGTTTTTTGACAACTTTTGGTAAAATTGTTTCTCTAATGATTAGATCCGAGGAGTTTTTTTCGTTCCCACAAATTTCATATTTACCTGCAATAAAACCCTTACGTTTTAAATTTTTGAAAATCCAGAATGATTTTTTGTTTTTTAAGATATTATTTTTTGATGCAATTCTTTTTGCCATTATTTCAAATGAACTAAAACTGTCCAGAGGACAATTTTTTTGTTGAGAGATAGTTCTTGCTAAAACTACAATTAGTCGTGAAGCATTAAAATTTGCTGGCCCTATGCTGACAGATAACTTATTTATTTTTTGTAAATTTTCTTTGGAAATGAATTTGTTGAGATCATTTACTAAGTTGTTGCAAAGGTCATTATCAAATTTCTTTATAAATAATTCATCAGATTCTAGGTCATTGTTTTTTCTATACCCAAAGCCAAAAGAAGTATCTGTGCTATGAATCACTAATGTAGAGTAATTTTCTCCGTGATTGAGTTTATTTGTCATCTATTACCTTTAAACAGGTAATTCCATACCTGGATTAAACTTAGACCATTTACCAAATTCATTTTCAAAACTTTCACAAGATTGAACATCCCAATCAGTTTTATAATCACCATTATTATCTTTAACTATACTGACATGAATAAATGGTTTTTTTGCTTTAAAATCAGGTAGATCACAAATATGATCAACACCATGATTATTTTCAACATCATGATATGTGATACATCTATCAACCCATTTACAGTTGATGCAAATGCACATAATAAATAAATAATATGAAAAATAGCTTTAACACAGATCATACACTAATAATTGATGAATTAGAAAAAAGTATAAAATTTCATAATTTGGATTTAATCTTAAGTTTTTTACCTAAAGGATCATATTTAGTTGGTGGTTATATAAGAGATATTATTTTGGGAAGAAAAACTGAAAAGTTAGATGTTGATATTGTGGTACCTTTAAATGCAATTGAAATTGGCAAAAAGATTGCAGATAATATTGGATCAAAATTTATAATTTTAGATAAAAAAAGAGAAGTAGTAAGAATTATTCTTAATAATACTTATATTGATATTGCTAATCAAGTTTCATCTTCCATAGAAGGAGATTTATTTTCTAGAGACTTTTCGATTAATTCAATTGCTTTTTTATTTGATAAGAAGAGTTTGTTTGATCCATTAAATGGTCTTAAAGATCTTGAGATTTCTTTGCTTAGAACTCATTCTGAAAACAATTTATTAAATGATCCTTTACGAATTTTAAGATGTTTTCGATTTGTTTCAGAATTGGATTTTAAAATTGATTTAAGATTATTTGATTTTATAAAAAAAAGTAAAGGGAACTTATATCTTGTCGCAAAAGAGAGAATTACTTATGAAATACAGAAAATAGTAAATGGATCAAATGCTCTTGATGCAGTATTGCTGATAAAAAAATTAAATATATTTGATACGGAAAATCTATTTGAAGATTCTTTTTTTTTGGATTTAGAGAAAATTAATTATGGAGAACTTGATCAGGAAGAAAAAGATAAATATTTACCCTCATTTTTTATTGCTCAAATCTTAGATGTTGTAACTTTAGAGAAACTGAAATTTAGTAAAGCTGATATTGCAAAAACTAAGTTATTGCGAAAATGGCACCTTTTTTTGAAAAACACAAATATCGCTCAGTTAGATGAATTTGACAGATTTAAATTACATCAAGAATTAGAAATGTTTCTGCCATCTTTTATTTTTTATTTACCTCAAAACTTACAATTAGATTGGCTTCATAGATGGCGTGACAACGATGATAAATTATTTCATCCCTCAAACTTAGTTAATGGTGATGTAATTAAAAAAAATTTGGAAATCGAGGATGGACCTATCTTGGGAGAGCTTTTACAGTATCTTTCTAAGGAACTTGCATATAAGAGATTGAATAATTTTGATGAAGCTATTTATAAAGCAAAACGATGGATTGAACAAAATGCGCCAAAATGTGATTAAATACACATAGCTTAGTTTTGTTTAGAAGTTCAGACTTCAAAATCATCTTTAAAAATTTATGAGTATTCGCATTTACATTGGCAACTTACCACAAGGATTTAATCCAAAAGAATTTGATACACTTTTAAAGTCAATTTCTGATTCGATTAGATTTAAAGCAGTTTTAGATAAGGAAACTAAGGAATGCAGGGGGTTTGGTTTTGCGACTTCTAATCATGAAGAGAATGCTAATTTATTAATTCAAAAATTAAATGGTTTTGAATTTAATGGTTCTAAATTAAGAGTAGAGCTATCAGAAAAGAAAGATTCTGCTTCAAATAAAAGAAATAGTGGAAAATCAAATAAGAATAAGAAGAGGAAAGATTTTAAGAAAATTGTTCACAGTGATGCTCCTAACTTAGAAGCTCCTGATCCAAGATGGGCAGGAGAACTATCTAAATTGAAAGATTTGTTGGCTAATCAGAAGACTCCTGCTTAGTCATTTAATTCGAGAAATTAAAAAAGATATAGGAATTTCAAAAGCTTTTACTGAATTTTTTACAAAAGCTCTATTATTAAAGACATCATAGTCTAGCCTTTCTATAGAATCTAATATTCCTCTGTAAAGACGTAAGGATGTCCATACAGGCCATCTTGCGTCAGAAGATAACCATTTGATTCCATCTTCAGATTTCTGGAACCAATCGCGAGCCCTGGTTAACTGAAAGTTCATTAGTGCTTTCCATTGTTTGTTTATTTCACCTTTTAAAAGTTTTTCTTCAGAATAATTAAATTTTTCAATATCTTCTTGAGGAAGATAAATTCTACCTCTTTGCCTATCTTCGCCAACATCTCTTAATATATTTGTTAATTGATTAGCTATACCTAAAGCTATAGCGGCTTCTGAGGGGTCAGGTTTGGCACTCCATGGTGCGGATGTGTAAGCACTATCAATCCCCATGACATTCTGAGTCATCAAACCAACTGTCCCTGCGACTCTATAACAATAGAGTTTTAATTCATCAAAATCTTTGTATCTAAATTTATTGAGATCCATTCTCTGGCCATCTATCATGTCTAGATAAGGTTGAATACTTTGTGGATATTTTTCGATAGTGTCTAGTAGAACCGCATCTAATTCCGATTTAATGTTGCCTTTAAAAACATTCTTTGTATTTTCTTCCCATGCATTTAAATTTTCTGCAAGTTCATCTTGCGATTTAGTTGAAGCTTCTAAGCTATCCATTATTTCATCTGTTCTTCTACACCAAACATAAATAGCCCAAATAGCTTTTCTTTTCTCTATAGGTAGCAGAAGGGTTCCCAAGTAAAAGGTTTTAGCCCATTTTTGGGTTTCTTTTCGGCATATCTCGTATGCTTGATCTAGTTGAGAAATTGAATTTTTCAAAAAGTTTTAGATGAATATTAAAATTACTGGAATGTAAATTTCATGAAGAAACATTTTGAGGAGTTTTGGAATACTCATTATTGATTGATTCCGCGCATAATTTACCACTTAAAACAGCTCCTTCCATAGATGCTAAATATTTTTGCATAGTATAATCACCTGCTAAAAAGAAGTTTTTTATAGGAGATTTTTGACTAGGTCTGAAATCTTGGCATCCAGGAACTGCTTTATAAACAGATCTTGGAGTTTTGACTACTTTATATTTTCGTAAGTTTGTTTTATCGTCTCCCATGAAATGCGTTGGGAATAATTTCTTAAGTTCCTCCATAGTTGCATCAACAATATCTTGATCACTCCTATTTATCCAATCTTTTGCTGGTGCAAAAACCAATTCAAGCATTGATCTATTTGGATCTTCATATTCTTTGCAGGTGATACTCATATCTGCATAAACACTGAGGAGAGGTGATCTGCTGAATAATAAATGATCAATATCTGTTAATTTTTTGTCAAACCATAAATGGATATTAATGACTGGCACACCGTTTAAACCATCTAATTTAGAAAATGCATCTAACCCTTTCCATTGTTTTGGGATCATTAATTTAAAGAGATCTACGGGCATTGCACTTACATAAGCATCAGCCGTTAGCTCTTTCTTTTCGTTTTTATCTAAAAAGGCGACAGTAAAACTTTTAACAGTGCTGTCCTCATTAAGATTGATTTCCCTTAATGGACTATTCATGTGAACTTCACCACCACGAGCAGTAATATAATCAACCATTGGCTGGCATAGTCTTTCTGGAGGCGCTCCGTCAAGGAATGCCATTTTAGAACCATTTTTTTCTTGTAGAAATCTGTTTAATGCTGTTAATAAAACTGTAGATGATATTTCATCCGGTCCAATGAAATTAAGAGCTTTACTCATCGCTATAAATACTTCATCATTAACTCTTTCCGGTATATTGTGCTCTTTTAGCCAATCTGTCCATGATTTTGCATCACATTTATCTAAGTACTTTTGGCCTCTTAACATTGCAGGCACTAAACCTAATCCAAATAGAATTTTTTCATTCCATGAAAGCATATCATTATTGCTTAGTATTGCTGATACACCATTAACTGGAGCAGGTATATCTGGAAAGTCGAATCTACTGTAAGTTCCAGGCTCTGATGGCTGATTAAAAATCATTGAATGACTTTTCCATTGAAGTCTGTCTTCAATATCTAATTCCTTAAAAAGTTGCAACATATTTGGGTAGGCTCCAAAAAATATATGTAACCCAGTTTCATACCAATCTCCATCTTCGTCTTTCCATGCGGCAACTTTCCCACCTAAAACTTCTCTGGCTTCCAGTACAATAGGAATGTGTCCATTATCGACTAAATATTTCGCGCAAGATAAACCTGCTAAACCAGCACCAGCAATTACAACACGCATTATTAAATCAAGAAATAAATTAACACTTACTAATAAGCTACATTAAAGTTAGAACATAATAGTTTTTTTCGTTGATTATTTCGTAAAATTATGGAAAAAATGCTTTTAAAATCAACTACTAGGCATGTAAGAATTTTTACTGCCGAAGTCGTAGATGAGGAATTAAAGTTTCATCCCAATAAACTAACTCTTGATTTAGATCCCGATAACGAATTTATTTGGAACGAAGATTCTCTAAACAAAATAAATGAAAAATTCAATGAATTAATAAAAGAGAGAGCAGGAAGGGATTTAGATGATTATGAACTTCGAAAAATAGGATCAGAAATTGAAGGTTTGATTAAATTTTTGCTTCAAAATGGTCAGCTTAGCTATAACCCTGATTGTAGAGTAATGAATTATTCAATGGGTTTACCAAAGACAAATGAAGTGCTGTGAATAGATCATCCTCAAATAGAAGGCCAAGAAGAGGCTCAAATAGGAGTTATTATCCACCAAATCCAAAGGACATGGATCCGTATGGTCAAAGAAGCAATAGATTGCCTGCTTCTTCTGAACAAAAGATCAACTTTAGTACAGGAACCATTGCCGTACTAGCTGGGGTATTAATTTTAGGAGTTGGTATCGGGAGCGCTATTACCAGTACAACTGATGGCGGGCAGGGCAATATAGCAAGTCAACAACAATTAGACATGGCTGTTCCAGATCCTGAATTTTGCAGACAATGGGGAGCTAGTGCTTTTGTAATTGATGTTGAAATGTATACAACTTTAAATCCATCTACTAGTTTTGTAACGCAACCTGCTCTTCAGCCAGGGTGTGTAATTAGAAGAGAGAATTGGACAGTGTTACAAAAACAGGGCGCAATTAGTAATGAAGATGTAAGAGAATGTAAGCAAAGGATGAATACTTTTGCTTATATTGGTTCTATAAGAGATAAGCCAATAGTTAAGTGCGTTTATCAGACTGATGTAAATGAAAATAAATTTATAATAAAAGGTGATGGACAAGCTGAAGACGGCGGGGTAGGTATTAACAAAGAAGCAATCCAGTTTTGATCGAAATTACATATACCTCAAAGGGCTTTCTAAACTAGCAAATTGTGGGAGAATGTTTTTCTTAAATACTTCTGATGCTCTTGATGTATATCTTGACGGATTAGTAATTAATTTAAGTTCTCTTTTTACCTCTAAATCAGCAACGAATGCTTTGTGGATTGTTCCAGCCGATAGTTCTCTTTCAATAGAAACAACAGGCAAAAAGGAGGCTCCTAAACCTGATTGAACTGCATTCTTTATTGCTTCAAGAGAGTTTAGTTCCATCTCGATTTTTAATCTTTGAATATCAAGACCAGAATCTTGGAGAAGTTTGTCAACAACTTTCCTTGTTGTAGATTGTGAGTCTAATGTTACAAAATTTAATTTGTATAAGTCTTCTTTTAGAAGCTCTTTTTTGGTCGAAAGTGGATGTTTAGATGGTAAAACTAATGCCAATTCATCAGTGGCATATGGAATTATTTGTAGTAAATTTTCTAAATCTCCAGGTAATTGTCCGCCAATAATGGCTAGGTCAATTTGTCCATTGGCCACGCTCCAACCAGTTCTTCTCGTACTATGGACTTGAAGCTGAACGGATACATCAGGATATTTTTGTCTGAAAAGTCCTATCATTCTCGGCATTAAATAGGTACCCGTTGTTTGGCTCGCTCCAATGACAAGAGTTCCACCCTTTAAGCTATTTAAATCTTCAATAGCTTTGCAAGCTTCGTCGCATTGATTCAAAATTCGTTCACAATATTCAAGTAACAGTCTCCCTGCTTCAGTCAAAAGAGCCTTCCTACCACCTCTGTCGAAAATTGTGATTTCAAGTTGTTTTTCTAAATTTTGTATTTGTAAACTTACGGCAGGTTGGGTTACATATAGGAGATCTGCAGCTTTTTTAAAACTTCCTTGAGCTGCTATAGCTTTTAATATTCTTAATTGGTCGAGTGTAAATGGTAATTCTGGCATCTATTATGCCTACAATTTCTTATAATTCTAATGCTTAGGAGCATTCTTGTTAAGAACAAAAATTATTTGGACAATTTAAATATATGGAGACTCATAAAACTTCGCTAATTATCTTAATTTTAATTTTGATTTTTGCGGTCATTCATAGTGGGGGAGCTGCTTTAAGAATCAAAGCAGAATCTATTATGGGGCCAAGATTATGGCGTTTATGTTTTGTTTTTTTAAGTTTGCCATCTGCAATTATCTTGATTAGTTATTTTTTAGCTCATAGATATGACGGAATCAGATTATGGAATTTACAGGGCAATAATTTTGTTTTTATGGTCGTTTGGTTCTTAACTGCAATAAGTTTTTTATTTTTATACCCCGCTACTTACAATTTGTTAGAAATTCCTTCCGTTTTAAAACCTAAAGTACGAATCTATGGAACTGGGATAATGCGAATCACAAGACATCCACAAGCATTTGGTCAGATAATTTGGTGTTTTGCTCATACTTTATGGATTGGTACATCATTCACATTAGTAACTTCTATTGGCTTAGTTTTGCATCACCTTTTTGCAATTTGGCATGGCGACAAGAGATTAGCAAGTAGATTTGGAGAAGAATTTGAAAATTTTAAAAAAAATACTTCCATTATCCCATTCTTGGCGATACTTGATGGGAGGCAAGAATTTAAGATTAAAGAATTTTTTAGGTTATCTCAATTTGGCATATTAACTGCAATAGGCGTACTTTGGTGGTCTCATCAATATATAAATATTGCTGTTAAAACATTTAATTCATCATTTTTGTCTGAATTTTTCAATTGACAGTTTAAAATCAAAATATAAATTCTTTAAAAAATGCCACAAGCTTCAGAAATTGCCTGGTTAATTCCCGTTTTCCCACTTATTGGAGCAGTGCTTTCTGGCTTAGGACTAATAAGCATTAACAAGAAAATTAATAATTCAAGAGAAATTGTTTCTGTAGGTCTGATTTCTTTCGTTGGGATTTCTGCGGTAATAAGTTATAAAGCTTTAATTGAACAAGTTAATGGTTATCAATCAGTAGAAAAATTATTTGTATGGGCTAATGCAGGAGATTTCATAATTCCAATGGGATTTGTCCTTGATCCTTTGGGGAGTGTAATGCTTGCGTTAGTAACTACAATTACTTTGCTGGTAATGATTTACTCTCATGGTTACATGGCGCATGACAAAGGATATGTCAGATTTTTTACATATTTAGCATTATTTAGTAGTTCAATGATGGGATTAATAGTTAGTCCGAATTTATTAGAAATTTATGTTTTTTGGGAATTAGTTGGGATGTGTTCTTATTTATTAGTTGGTTTTTGGTATGACAGGGATGGCGCTGCACACGCTGCACAAAAAGCATTTGTTGTTAATAGAGTGGGAGATTTTGGTTTATTACTAGGAATTCTTGGCCTATTTTGGGCAACAAATAGTTTTGATTTTAATGAAATAGCTACTGGAATTTCTCAATCGATATCTGACCATTCGATACCCATTTGGGCTGCTTTATTACTTTGTTTTTTAGTTTTTCTAGGCCCAATGGCTAAATCCGCTCAGTTTCCTCTTCATGTGTGGTTGCCTGATGCGATGGAAGGTCCTACACCAATTTCTGCACTTATCCATGCTGCAACAATGGTTGCAGCAGGAATATTTCTTGTAGCAAGACTTCAACCTTTGTATTCAATATTCCCCTCTATTCAGTTCATTATTGCTTTAGTTGGGTCCATTACCTGTTTTTTAGGAGCCTCTATAGCTTTGACCCAAATGGATTTAAAAAAAGGTTTAGCATATAGCACAGTTTCTCAGCTTGGGTATATGATGCTCGCGATGGGTTGTGGAGCACCAGTTGCGGGAATTTTTCATTTAGTAACTCATGCTTGTTTTAAAGCAATGCTTTTTTTGGGATCTGGTTCAGTTATTCATGCTATGGAAGAAGTAGTTGGCCATCAGCCTGTATTAGCTCAAGATATGAGATTGATGGGTGGTTTAAGAAAAAAAATGCCATATACATCAATAACATTTTTAATAGGTTGTGTTGCAATTAGTGGAATTCCTCCATTGGCTGGTTTTTGGAGTAAAGACGAGATACTCGGAAATGCATTTATATCATTTCCAGCTTTTTGGTTTATAGGATTTCTAACAGCAGGAATGACTGCCTTTTATATGTTTAGGCTTTATTTCTTGACATTTGAAGGGGATTTCAGAGGTGAGAATAAAGAATTGCAAAAAGAGCTTTTAGTAGCTTCTAAATCAATTCTAGATGAGGAAAATGAAGAAGAGCATGAACAACATGGCTCTATTCATGAGTCTCCCTGGTCAATGACGTTCCCCTTAGTATTTCTAGCTGTTCCGTCTATGATTATTGGTTTTATGGGACTTCCATGGGATAGCAAAATTGCCAATTTACTAGATCCAGAAGAAGCAGAGATTGCAGCAAAAGCTTTCGAATTAAAAGAATTTTTGCCTTTAGCAATCGCGTCAGTTCTTATTGCATCAGCTGGAATAATTATTGCCTATCAAGCATATTTTGCGAAAAAAATAAATTTGTCAGTTTTATTTGCCGAAAAATTTCCTAACATCAATAAATTTTTATCCAATAAATGGTACCTAGATGATATTAATGAAAAACTTTTTGTTAAGGGTAGTAGAAAACTTGCTAAAGAAGTCTTAGAAGTTGACTCTAAAGTTGTCGATGGAGTGGTTAATCTTACTGGACTTGTAACTTTAGGTAGCGGAGAAGGTTTAAAATATTTTGAGACGGGGAGGGCTCAATTTTATGCTCTCATTGTTTTTGGAGGAGTTATTCTACTAGTTGCACTATTTGGTTTTCAATCTCCTCAAGTATCTTAATTTCAATTGTGTGTCTTCACTGTCCATTGGGGTGAAAAAGTACAGAAAATTTCTAGACTTTATTTAAGATAAATTTCTTATTAAATTGAGTACTTATTTTTTTACACATTTTGCGACACAAATGTTGGGAACTTTGGGAGCTGGATTGTCTAATTTTCCTTGGTTATCTGCCTCAATTTTATTCCCAATTGTCAGTGCATTTGTGATACCTTTTTTCCCTGATAAAGGAGATGGTAAAGAGGTGAGATGGTTTGCACTCTCTATTGCATTAATAACCTTTTTAATAACTGTTGGTTCATATATAAATGGCTTTGATATTAATAATGAAAATGTTCAACTGAAAGAAAATATTAATTGGCTCCCTGATTTAGGTCTTACTTGGTCTGTTGGTGCTGATGGCATGTCTATGCCTTTAATATTATTAACTAGTTTTATAACTGCTTTAGCAGTTCTTGCTGCATGGCCAGTCAAGTTCAAGCCAAAGTTATTTTTCTTTTTGATATTGGTCATGGATGGTGGGCAAATCGCTGTTTTTGCAGTACAAGATATGCTTTTATTTTTTCTAACTTGGGAACTTGAGTTAATTCCCGTATATTTATTACTAGCTATATGGGGTGGCAAAAATCGACAATATGCAGCAACAAAATTCATTATTTATACAGCTGGTAGTTCCATATTTATTCTTCTAGCAGCCCTGGCAATGGGTTTCTATGGTACAGAAATTCCTAACTTTGAGTTCTCTCATCTTGCAGCTCAAGATTTTAGTCAAAAATTCCAAATATTATGTTACGTGGGGCTATTAATTGCATTTGGAGTGAAACTACCAATAGTACCTCTTCATACATGGCTTCCAGATGCCCATGGAGAGGCTACAGCTCCTGTTCATATGCTTTTAGCAGGAATTCTATTAAAGATGGGAGGATATGCTCTTTTAAGGTTTAATGCACAATTATTACCTGTTGCACATGCTCAATTTGCCCCATTATTAATAGTTCTAGGTGTAGTCAATATTATTTATGCTGCATTAACTTCTTTCGCTCAAAGAAATCTAAAAAGAAAAATTGCATACAGTTCGATAAGTCATATGGGTTTCGTCCTTATTGGAATAGGAAGTTTTAGTAGCCTTGGAACAAGTGGAGCTATGCTGCAAATGGTTAGTCATGGATTAATCGGTGCAAGTTTATTTTTTCTTGTTGGTGCCACCTATGACAGAACAAAGACACTTAAACTTGACGAAATGAGTGGTGTAGGACAAAAGATGAGAATTATGTTTGCCCTATGGACTGCTTGCTCCCTAGCTTCCCTAGCTTTACCTGGTATGAGCGGATTTGTTTCCGAATTGATGGTTTTTACAGGGTTTGTTACTGATGAAGTGTATACTCTTCCGTTCAGGGTAATTATGGCTTCTTTGGCTGCTATAGGTGTAATACTTACTCCAATTTATCTACTTTCAATGTTACGAGAAATTTTCTTTGGTAAAGAAAATCCTAAATTAATTGAAGAACGAAAGCTTATAGATGCAGAGCCTAGGGAAGTTTATATTATTGCTTGTTTACTTTTGCCGATTATTGGAATAGGTTTGTACCCAAGATTAGTTACTGAAAGTTACATTGCATCTATCAATAATTTAGTCGATAGAGATTTAAATGCTGTAAAAAGTTCTGTGAAAACAAATATTTTTTCTGGAACTAAAAAAAATGGTATCTTGAAAGCTCCAACAATATAATTTTTTAAAAAAATGCAATATTGTTTGGCATTCAATAAATTAAAAGATATCTTGTGATTAGATTTTATCTATTTCAAAATATCTTATTTCAATCCTATTGATAGGCAACAATTAGGCCCTAGATTGTTGATTAAGTTTCTTCAAGATGCCGCAGGGAAAGGTGAGATTGATCCATGGGATATTGATGTAATCAGTGTAATTGATAGCTTTTTAGAGCAGTACTCACATACTTTTAATAAACCTTCAAATAGTTATAACTCTTATAATAAGGATTTAGCTGAGACAAGCGAAGCATTTTTTGCGGCTTCCGTATTAGTTAATTTAAAGGCTCAGGTTTTGGAATCTGATGTTTTCAAAGAAAATCCTTTAGATTTTGAAGATCAATTTGATGTAGATGATCAAGATTGGATTGATAAAGAATTTGATATTCCAAAATATCCTGAAAAATATCTAAGGAGAAGATCAATTGCGCAACCAATTCTTAAACGTACAACAACATTAGGAGAACTTGTAAGTCAGTTGGAGTCTATAGCAGAAGTTATAGAAACCCAGGATCTTCTGCTCATGAAAAGAAAAAGAAATAAAAAATATTCTGATAAGGCTTTAATTTCTCAGGTGAAATCATTAGCACATCGCGAGAAACTTCCAGAAACGACAAAAGCCTTAGGGAAATTTATTGAAGAATGGGAAAAAGCATTACAATGGATAGATTTTGAATATTTAGTCAAGAAATGGCAAACAGTTGTAAAAAAAGATTTAGATAAAGATCGTTTGGGAGTTTTTTGGGCTTTGTTGTTTTTATCATCTGAAAACAAAATTGAAATTAAGCAAATAAATTCTTTATATGGTCCAATTCTGATTAAAAGGATAATACCTGATGGTGGCTTAGCTCAATTACCTATAGAAAATCTTGAGGTTAGTAATGCCTCTTCTTCTGCTGCTTAGAAGCTTATTTGTAATAACGTATAATTTTTAAATATGATTTTGAATTTATGAAGGCAATGATACTTGCAGCAGGTAAAGGCACACGTGTGCAGCCTATTACTCATGTTATTCCAAAACCGATGATTCCGATTTTGCAAAAACCTGTTATGGAGTTTCTCTTAGAACTTTTAAAAGAACATAACTTTAAAGAAATAATGGTAAATGTTTCTCATCTGGCTGAAGAAATTGAAAATTATTTTAGGGATGGGCAAAGATTTGGAGTAGAAATTGCTTATAGTTTTGAGGGGAGAATTGAAGATGGGGAATTAATTGGTGATGCTTTGGGATCTGCAGGAGGATTAAAAAAAATTCAGGATTTTCAAAATTTCTTTGATGAAACTTTTGTTGTTTTATGTGGTGATGCTTTAGTTGATTTAGATTTGACTCAAGCCGTTAAAAAACATAAGCAGAAAGGAGCTATTGCGAGCTTGATAACAAAGACGGTAACCAAAGATCAAGTATCAAGTTACGGTGTTGTGGTTTCAGATGAAAATGGCCGAATAAAGGCTTTTCAGGAAAAGCCATCTATTGATCAAGCTTTAAGTGACTCAATAAATACAGGAATTTATCTTTTCGAACCAGAAATTTTTAATTACATACCTTCAGCTCAGAAATTTGATATTGGAGCTGATCTTTTCCCAAAACTTGTTGAAATGGATTTACCATTTTTTGCATTACCAATGGATTTTGAATGGGTAGATATTGGAAAAGTTCCTGATTATTGGAGTGCTATTAGAAATGTATTGCGAGGTAAGGTAAGACAAGTGCAAATACCAGGCAAGGAAATTAAACCAGGAGTTTTTACCGGTTTAAATGTAGCGGCTAACTGGGAAAAAGTTAATATTACTGGTCCTGTTTATATAGGTGGTATGACTAGGATAGAGGATGGAGCGACAATTATTGGCCCTTCCATGATTGGACCAAGTTGTTGCATTTGCGAGGGTGCAACTATAGATAACTCAATTATTTTTGATTATTCCAAAATTGGTAAAGGTGTACGGCTTATGGACAAGTTAGTGTTTGGTAAATATTGTGTTGGAAAAAATGGAGATCATTTTGATTTGCAAGATGCATCTTTAGATTGGTTAATAGCAGATTCAAGAAGATCTGATTTGACTGAGCCATCGCCTCAGCAGAAAGCAATGGCAGATTTGTTAGGTACTGATTTGATTAATATTCCAGACTAAGATCAGCTTTTTCAATAATCTCAGGAATTAAATGTTCTGCCTTTACTGCCATTAGATGAACACCATTTGCGATATTAAAGAAATCATGAGCTTGTTCAGCCGCAATTTTAATACCTTCCTGTAAAGGGTCTTTAGCATCTTTAAGACGATTTAAGATATTTTCAGGGACGTTTGCACCTGGAACGTATTTGTTTATGAAGAGAGCGTTTTTGTAAGACTTTAATAGGAATACACCTGCAATTACAGGTATTTCAAGAGGATTGCTAATTTTTTCGCAAAATTCTATTAAATTTTCTTTTTCCATAATCATTTGAGTTTGTATAAATCCAGCTCCAGCTTCTTTTTTCTTTCTCATTCTATTTTCTAAACTTCTTTGATTTCTGCAATTAGGATCAGCTGCAGCACCTGTAAAAATAAATGTTTTTTTATCGGAAAGTTCTCCTAATGTAGGATCAATCCCTTTATTGAAGTCTTGAATTTGCTGAAGCAATCTAACTGACTCAAATTCATGTACTGCCTTAGCATCTTGTTGATCCCCGGCCCTTACTGAATCACCGGTAATGCATAAGATGTTTCTAATTCCTAAAGCATTTGCTCCCAAAATATCTGATTGTAACGCAATTTTATTACGATCTCTGCAAGATATTTGCATTACTGGTTCTATTCCATTTTCCAGTAATAGTTTGGACATTGCCAAGCTGCACATTCTCATTACAGCCCTGCTTCCGTCTGTAATGTTAACAGCATGTACCTTATCTTTCAAAAGTTGTGCTATCTTAAGAGATCTTATGGGGCTTCCACCTCTAGGCGGCATTAACTCTGCCGTTATTACCTTAGATCTTTTTTCTAAAGTTCGCTGAAGTTTTGATTTCAATTGCTTTTTTTTCCTAGTTGGTTAACAAGTGTATTGAGATTGCTAAACTTAATTAATATAAAAAAGGAACTGTTTAAATGCAAATGGTTGAAGAAGAAGTAAACAACATTGATATGATGGGTCTCTCAGCGAGAGAGATGGAAATCATTGATCTCGTAGCTGATGGGCTTACAAATCAAGAAATTGCGGTAAAACTAACTATTAGCAAAAGAACCGTTGATAATCATGTAAGTAATATGTTCACAAAAACTGGTTCTAAAAACAGAGTAGCTCTTTTAAATTGGGCAATGGATAACGGAAAAATTTGTAGAGATGGATTTAATTGTTGTTCACTCCCTGACTCTGATAAAAATTAATATTTTCCTTTACTTTTTTCGTATCATGAGCAAATTCCATTAAACAATAATTTGTAGGACCTAATTCGAAAAGTTCGGCATATGCAATACATGCATCCTTGTCTGAATCAACAAATCTCAATATTCCTTCTTTGTCGTAAAGACCATACATCTGATGTGAGTAAAATAACTTTTCTTAAATATAAAGAAAATATAAAATATCAGAGGCTCCTTTGACTACTTACTTTTGAAAGTTGTTTTAATAGCCTTCTTTCCACTCTGAAAAAGGATTGTTAGCGAGATTGAAATTGGAGTAATGGGTTAATCCAGTTATTTCTTTTGAAATGAAAGATGGAAGAAATAAATCTTCTTCTTCATTGGAAAGTTCAATTTCTGCAATTTTAAGAGGATAATTATTATCTTTAAAGCAATCTATAATCCAAGATTTTTTTTCAATTTCTAAAAAGAATCTATCTTTTTTAATTGTATTTGAAAGATTTGAAAGTATTGTTTCAGCATCTTTTCGTGGAATGGAGTATTCAAATTCAAAGTTGGTAAAGCCCTTGATATGTTTTTTAAGTGTAATTTTAGAGTTTTTGCCTATAAGCCTTACCCTAATAATCCAACCATCTAAACTTTTGGATAAATATCCTTGTTCAATATAAACTTTTTTATTTATGAATTTTTTCCAATTATCATTTTTTATAAGAAATCTTCTTTCTATCTCAAAGGCCATTTAATTTTTGAAATTTTTTGGAGACAAATCTCCTTTCCAATCTAGTTTTTTTATTAAGGTATTGTAGTAACTTGTGCTTTTTTTAAACTTTATTATTTTGCAGGGTGATTTCCCTTTCTTGATCTCACAATAATAATTTTCCTTAATGGTCATACATTTTGAACCGTCAGTCCATAATTTAATTTCCCCTTTACTTTTTTTTACTGGCTTAATGATTACCTTACTTGTATTAGGTATGACGATTGGTCTACTAGCCAAACTCATTGGGCATATAGGGTTAATAATCATTCCATCTATACTAGGATGTACTATTGGACCTCCTGCAGCCATTGAGTAGGCAGTTGAACCCGTGGTTGTAGATACAATTAATCCATCACCTTTATATTCATTTACCTTCTCATGATCTATTTCAATTTGTATTTGGTTTGTGGGAGAAATATCTTCTTCAACGGATTTAAAATAAAAATCATTTAAGGCGTTATAGCTTTTTATGACTTTTTTCTCAGAACTTGTCCCCTCAATACAAACATTACAATTTAATCTATTACGCAAGTCAATTAAATATTCTTCGTTTTCAAGAATTTCAATAAAAGATTTGTCAAATAAAAATTCTTTTTCTTGAGTAAGAAACCCTAAATTACCTCCAATATTAATACTCAATAAAGGAATATCATATTCAGCTAATGCATTTGCACATTTCAGGAAGGTTCCATCTCCACCAAGAACTATGCCAATATTTGGTTGTGATTCTGGATTAGAAAAATATTTTTCAATTTCATCTATATGAAAATTACTTTCAATCCTGTTTGATTTAATATTTTTTGCTTTAAGAACTTCTTCACAGAATTTTGAAGCCTCTTGAGCTATAGAACTATCTGAACGATATACAATAAGCACTAATGAAAGTTTCATTTAATGCTTTTACCATTTTAATAAATTAAAACTTTCCATATCGACAGTCACCCTATTCCTATAAAGAGATAACAATATAGCTAATCCAACGGCTGCTTCTGCGGCAGCAACAGTAATCACAAAAATTGTAAAAACTTGTCCTTGAATTAAATTATTATCAATATAGGAAGAAAACGCCATCAAGTTTATATTTACCGCATTGAGCATTAATTCAATGCTCATAAGAACTCTGACTGCATTTCTGCTATTTAATAATCCCCAAATACCAATGCAAAATAGTGCTGAAGAAACTATTAAAAAAGCTTGAAGAGGAATTGATTCTAAATTCATAATAAGAAATACAAAAGGTTAATTTTTATTTGTAAGTAATGGTTCTGATGATTTTTCAATTAACTCTTGATCAACAGGTAGTCCTGTCGAAATATCTTTGCTCATTACATCTCTTCTAGCTAAAACAATAGCCCCAATCATTGCCATTAAAAGTAAGACTGAAGCTACTTCAAATGGGAGTAAATAATCACTAAAAAGATGTTCACCAATCCTAATAGTTGATTCTTCTCCAATAGAGTTTTGAGGACTTGATAAGCTCCATACATTGGTCAAGTCAACTCTTATTAAGAGGCTTAGAAGGGTTAAACATATCGATGTTGATATAACTCTTCTCGATTTAATATCATTAATAGGCTTTAAATCTTCTTTTTTATTGACTAGCATTATTGCAAAAATTATTAATACATTCACTGCACCCACATAAACTAAAACTTGAGCTGCAGCAACAAAACTCGCATTTAATAGAAGATATAATCCTGCAACACTCATGAAAACTCCCCCAAGCAGAAATGCTGAATAAACAATACTTTCGAGCAACACAACACCAATTGCTCCAATAATGACAACTAAAGATAAAACTGTAAAACAAATAAATTGTGTTGTTATGGCAATGGACATAAATTAATGTAAATTAATTGTTTGGATTAGAAACTTTATCTTTATTTTCATTGGATTCAGGCCTCATCCAATCATAAACTTCTTCCGGTAATTTACCAACTCTTGCATCTGAAGCTGGGATTTCATGAGGGTCCATGACACCTTTAGGAAGATAGGCAAGTTCTCTTAGAGGTTTAACTGAAGGATCTGTTGTAACATTTGTGGGTAGTCTGCCAAGTGCGACATTATCGAAATTTAAATTGTGTCTGTCAAAAGTAGCTAATTCATATTCTTCGGTCATTGAAAGACAATTAGTTGGGCAATATTCAACACAATTTCCGCAAAAAATACAAACTCCAAAATCTATTGAATAATTTCTAAGTTCCTTTTTTTTGGTTTCTTTATTCATTACCCAATCAACTACTGGGAGATTTATAGGACATACTCTCACACAAACTTCACAAGCAATACATTTATCAAATTCATAATGTATCCTTCCTCTATATCTTTCAGAAGGTATTAATTTTTCATATGGATATTGAACAGTAACTGGTCTTCTTCGAAGATGATCAAAAGTTACAGATATACCATTGTATAAATATTTGCCAGCATTAAATGCTTCTTTGATATAGCTATTTATTTGCTGAAGGAAATTGTTCATTTCGAAAAATTTACTTAGTTATTTTATTTTAGTGGAAAAATTTTGAATTTAAGTATTTTTACTTAAATTTAACCGCCAAAGAATTGCGGAAAAGCAAGTTTTAAGCCTGCTGTTATCAAAAGATTAGCAAGAGAAATTGGCAGAAGAAACTTCCATCCTAGATCTAAGAGTTGATCAATTCTTACTCTAGGTGTTGTCCAACGTAATAATATCGCAATAAAAACTAAAAGATATGCTTTCAGTACAGTCATTACAATTCCTATTGATGCAGTGAAAACCTGAATAAAGGGCGCATTAATAGGTAAATTAAGAAACTTAGCTATTAATTCAACTGGAACTGGAAAACCCCATCCTCCCAAATAAAGTATTGATACTAATAAAGCGGAAAGAATTAAATTAATGTAACTACCCAGGTAAAACAATGCGAATTTCATCCCTGCATATTCAGTTTGATATCCCGCAACTAATTCTTCTTCAGCTTCGGGTAAGTCAAACGGAAGTCTCTCACATTCCGCAAGAGCACAAATCCAAAAGACTATAAAACCAACTGGTTGTCTCCATATATTCCAACTTAGGATTCCAGCACCACTTTGTTGGTTGACAATGTCAACAGTACTTAAAGAATTTGTCATTAGTACGATAGCCAGTACAGATAAAGCTAAAGGAATTTCATAACTTATTGATTGAGCCGCTGCTCTTAAACCTCCTAATAAAGAATACTTATTATTTGATGCGTATCCGCTCATAAGAAGGCCAATTGGCTGAATGCTGCTTAAAGCAATCCATAGGAAAATTCCAATGCCAACGTTACTTATTAAAAGGTTTTGTCCAAAAGGAACAATTAGCCAGGACAGAATCACTGGGACAAGAACTAATATAGGTCCTGCAGTAAAGAGAATCCCATCCGCTTTGGCAGGAATAATATCTTCTTTGACAAGTAACTTAAGACCATCTGCAATTGGTTGAAGCACGCCGAGCGCTCCAGCATATTCTGGACCTATTCTTTGTTGAGCAGCAGCAGATATTTTTCTTTCAAGCCAAACTGTTACTAAAACGCCAACAACTGCCGCTACCAAAACCAAAAGCATAGGAAGAGGAAGCCATATTATATGAGCGATTTCGCTGGAAAGGCCAAAACCTTTTAAGAATTCATTAAAACTATATTCGAGATCTAATCCGTATTCCAAAATTTTTATGTTATTTACTTAATAGATTAACTCTTCACAAACAATATGTGTGTTTTTTATGAAAAGCTGCAAATATTATTCTCTACTTTCTAAGCTGATCCAATCTCTTGGTGCTGAACCTGTATAGATTTGCGATGGTCTGAAAATTCTATTTGCTCCAAGTTGCTCTCTCCAATGAGCTAACCAACCAGCCACTCTAGATATGGCAAAAATTGGAGTAAATAAATCACGAGGAATACCAAGTTTTCTATAAACAAGGCCAGAATAAAAATCCACGTTAGGGAATATACCCTTAGGTCCAAGTCTTGGTATTGCCTCTGCCTCAAGTGATTTAGCAACTTCATACATTTCATCTGCTCCAAATCTAATAAAAAGTTCTTCTGCAAGTTTTTGAAGAATTATTGCTCTAGGATCTTTGACTTTATATTCTCTGTGGCCAAAGCCCATTATCTTACTTTTATTTTTTATTGCATTATCTAAAAAAGACCCAGCATTTTCTGGGGTTTTAATCTCTTCTAACATCGCAATCACATCCTCGTTTGCTCCTCCATGCAATGGGCCAGCTAAGGTTCCTACTGCAGAGGCGATGACAGCATATGGATCTGTAAGAGTACTTGCAGTCACTCTAGCGCTAAATGTACTTGCGTTTAAACTATGTTCGGCATGTAGAATTAAGCACCTATCAAAAACTTTTGCGGCTATAGGATCTTGTTCCTTTTCAGTCAACATGTAAAGAAAATTTGATGAGTAAGTTAGATCATCTCTAGGTTGAATTGGGTCTTGTCCTTTTCTAATAAGTTGAAACGCTGCAATCATTGTGGGTATTTTTGCTATTAGTCTTATGACTGCGTTGTAGATGTAATTAGGATCATCTATTGCTCTACGGGAATAGAAGAGCCCCAAAGAAGCTGCACTAGATTGAAGAGCATCCATAGGATGACCAGTAGCAGGGAAACATTTCATCATATCTCTAACTCTAAAACTTAACCTTCGATGCATCTGAACTTCTTGTTCGAAATCTCTTAGTTGAATAGCTGTGGGCAATTCACCCCAAATCAATAGGTAAGCGGTTTCTAAAAAACTGCTTTTTTGGGATAGTTCCTCAATGGAATAGCCTCTATACAATAATCTACCTTTGTTGCCGTCAATATCACATATGGATGAATTAGTAACTGGGACACCCTCTAATCCTGGTTTTAAAATTAGTTTGTTACTATCCAATTGCTTAATTCAATATCAAATACTTATAGATTAAAGATAGTCAAATAATTTTTAATTAACCACAAGATACTAAATTCGCAAAAAATTAAAATGATTGTTTTTGAAGCTTGTTTGAATAAATTTAATTTAAAGAATGTTTAATATTGTTTCTCTGTAAATAATTGGATTTTTTTCAGGAATAGACTGACTTATGATTTCTAGCGATTCTTCATTTGTTATTTTTAAAATATTTTTAATGAGAAAATTAAGGTCCTGCAAATTAGAAAAATATTCAATTTTATTAGAATTACCATCTTTGATATCAACTTTTGAATAAAGAAAAGCAGATTTATCTTTATTACTTTTTAGGTTAAAAAATTTTTTTGAGATTGTTTCTAGTTTTTTATCATCAATTAAATAATTACTTATGATTTGTAAACCTCCTGATTCTATTGAATAGATATTTTCATAAGTTAATTCTTTTATCACATTCTCTTTTTCTTCAAGAATATCTTTTGAATATATCGAGTAAATATCTTCATTTTGTTTCAAAGTATATTTGTTGAAATCTTTAAGTTTTTTAAAAGCACTTATATTAAATTCATCTTCAGTATTTTTTTCAAATGTAATAAGCCAGTCTTTTTTTGAATTGAGAATAAATATGTCTTGATTTACCATTTTATTAAACTCTTCAAAAAAACTGAGTTGAAAATCATTTATTAAGGGATTAAGGTATTTGTCAAAATTTTTCGTATCACAAAAAATTAAATTTTCAGGATTATCATCATTACTATTCTCTTTATTCATTAACTTTTCGTAAGTAAGAATATCAATATTTTTTTTATTATTAAGTAAATACGATTTTAAAATTAGTTGCTTATTTTTAAAGTCAAAAACTGTTGCAATTTTATCCCCATTATTCTCAGTAAAAATTTCTTTATTAAAAAAAATACTTTCCCAAAATTTATTTGTGAACAATATATTTTTTTCGTTTTTTAGTCCTAGAAGTTCTTCCTTATATTGAAATTTTTTTTCTTTAAAATCATTACTCGTATTAATACTGTTTTTGATTAATTTTTTATCTGATGAAGCAATTATATAATTATCTTCTGTACGATATAAAAAGTTTAAGAAATTTATTTTGTTTTCTCTATTAATTGAAATTATCTCATCAATCTGATCAATTTTATTAGGCAAATTTAATAAATCGTCTATTGTTTTTTCTGGCTTAATTTTAAAAACAATCAAAATATCATCTTTAAGCTTTTTATTATTTTCAAAAGTTGAGATTATAAGTTCATTATTATATATATCTTCTAATTTATTGTTGCCTAGATCTATTCCTAAGTAATCTAATATAGAGTCTTTTATTAAAACAAAGTTATCTTTATTTGTTGGATTTTTATCCTTTTCATTATTATTAACAATATTAAAACCTTCTGAATTTGATATAAATAATAATTTATTGTTTTCAGGTATATATTTTAAGATATTTAATTGCTCAATATTTGTACTTTGCTCCTTATTTTTATTAGGAGATACTTTTTTAAAACCAAAAAAAAGTAATAAAGATAATAATAATATTATTGCTAATACTCTAAGTTTCATTATCAATGTTTATTTTTATTTTTAACAATAAACTTCCTGCTGCAACTTAATTTATTAAATTGTAAATAACACATAATTTATCCTATAAATTGGGAAGTTATCCAAAATCTATAAATGCTTCTAGTCTCAATGATTGGTTTAATTCTGAGAAGGAAGACCCAGTCTTGATTGATGTAAGAGAGCAGTCAGAGCTTGAATTAGCTCGTTTCTCAAAAGAATTTTTACATATACCAATTAGTAAAGTTACATCTCAATATGTTGAAGAAATATTTGCTGATTTTTTAGACAGAGAAATTGTTGTTAGCTGCCATGCAGGTATAAGAAGTTATAACTTTTGTCAGTGGTGCTTAGATAATAATATTATTAGCGAAATATGGAATTTGGAGGAGGGTATTGATGGATGGAGTAGATATATTGACCCATCAATACCAAGGTATTAATTAAATATTTAATGAAGATGCAACAGTATTAACATCTTTGTCGCCTCTTCCAGAGCAATTGATAACTATATGAGTATCTTTTTCAAGAGTAGGGCATAATTTATCTAACCAAGCAAAGGCATGGGAAGTTTCAAGTGCAGGAATAATTCCTTCAAGTTCACTAACAAGTTTTAAAGCGTCTAAAGCTTCTTGATCTGTGACTGATCCATATTCTGCTCTACCTATTTCTTTTAAATGGCTATGTTCAGGTCCTACTCCAGGGTAATCTAAACCTGCACTTATTGAGTGAGCTTCTTGTACTTGACCATTATCATCTTGCAAGAGAAGACTCATTGATCCATGCAAAATTCCAACTGACCCTTTAGTGATAGTGGCAGCATGTTTGTCAGTATCAACTCCGCTTCCTGCGGCTTCAACTCCAATAAGACGCACAGAAGTTTCTTTAACAAAAGGATGGAAAAGCCCCATTGCATTTGATCCCCCACCTACACAAGCAAGCAAAATATCGGGAAAAGATCCAAATGATTCTAAACATTGTTTTTTAGTTTCTTCACCTATAACTGCATGAAAATCTCGCACAATTTTTGGGAAAGGGTGTGGGCCGGCAACAGATCCTAAAATGTAGTGTGTGGTTTCGACATTAGAAACCCAATCTCTAATGGCTTCACTAGTGGCATCCTTAAGTGTTGCAGTACCAGAATTTACAACTTTAACTTCAGCTCCTAGAAGTTTCATTCTGAAAACGTTAAGGGATTGCCTTTTTATATCTTCAGCACCCATGTAGATAATACATTTCAAGCCAAATCTCGCACAAACAGTAGCAGTAGCAACTCCGTGCTGACCTGCTCCAGTTTCTGCAATTATTCTTTTTTTGCCCATTCTTATTGCAAGTAAAGCTTGTCCGAGGGCATTATTAATTTTGTGAGCCCCAGTATGATTTAAATCTTCTCTTTTAAGCCATATTCTAGGAGTTGCTTGTTTAGTTTTGTAATGTTCAGTAAGTCTTTTGGCTTCATAAAGTGGTGTTTCTCTTCCTACATAAGTCTTAAGGAGATGATTTAATTCTTCTACAAAAAGTTTATCTTTCCATGCATTAGAAGCAGCTGTTTCAAGCTCAAAAAGAGCAGGCATTAGCGTTTCAGGAACATATTGACCACCATATTTTCCAAATCTTCCCTCTTTGGAGGGTTGATTTAAATCCTCATTTTTGTAGTTCTGGTCTTTGCGAGAAAATGTACTTACCACTTTTTCTATAGAATAAGTATTAACTAACTATAGATTATATTGAAAATAATGGGAAAAAAGAATTGGATCGAATTTGACAATCAAGAAAAAAAATCAAATGAAACAGTTAAATTAGATCCTGTTAGTAAAAAATCAAAAATAAATATTTCAAAACAAAAAAAAGGTAAAAAGGGAAAGACTGTAACTTTAATTAGAGGTTTAGGCGCTGAGGATGAAATCTTATTAAAAGTATTACTAAAAAAAATTAAAGTTTTTTGTGGGACTGGAGGAACATTGATTGATGGAAATATCCAGTTGCAGGGTGATATGGTATCGAAGTCAATTGAGTTTCTTCGTAAAGAGGGATTTCATTATTTATGAAGCAAGGGTTAGGATAGTTTTTAATTTTGATGATGCAAAAAATGAAAGAACAAGATCAAACAAAGTCAACCAATATAAAGTGGCACAACTTAACTATTGATAGAGAAAAGTTAGAGATAATGAGAGGTCATAAAGGTATGGTTATCTGGTTTACCGGTTTATCTGGTTCTGGTAAAAGTACTTTGGCCAACGCTTTAAATGAAGTTTTACACTTAGATGGTTTTTCGACTTATGTGTTGGATGGAGATAATATAAGACACGGTTTATGTAAAGATCTTGGTTTTTCGGATGAAGATAGAGAAGAAAATATAAGAAGAATTGGTGAAGTTGCGAATTTATTTATGAATGCTGGGATAATAACTATTACAGCATTTGTTTCGCCATTTATTAGCGATAGAGATAAGGTGAGAAAAATTATTGGATCTAAAGATTTTATTGAAGTTTATTGTTCTGCTGATATCACAGTTTGTGAAAATAGGGATACTAAAGGTCTTTATAAGAAAGCTCGTTTGGGTGAAATTAACGAATTTACAGGGATTTCTAGTCCATATGAAGCTCCTCATAATCCTGAAATTGTTGTTGATACCGGTTCGTTAGATTTAAATGATTCCGTTGAAAAAGTTCTTAACTACCTCAAAAAAGAAAACTTTCTTAATAAGGCCTAATAGAAAAATATTAGTTCATTTATTTTGAAGATAATTGTCAGGTCCAATAGTTGATAACTTATTATTTTTATTTCTTACCTGTGTATGTAGATTTTCTCGGAATTCTTTTAAATTTTTCTTTATGGATTCATCAAATAAACTGACCATCCCGATTGCCAATAATCCAGCGTTCTGTCCTCCATTAATTGCAACTGTTGCAACTGGAATTCCAGAGGGCATTTGAACGATTGATAAAAGAGAGTCAATTCCCTTCAGTGTCTTACTCTCTACTGGTACTCCAATTACAGGAATGCAAGTTATGGATGCCAGCATTCCAGGAAGATGAGCAGCACCTCCAGCACCGGCAATTATTACTTTTATGTTTTCTGATTCTGCATTTTTTGCATATTCCATCATTTCAATAGGTGTTCGATGAGCAGAAAGTATACAAACTTCAGTTTTTATTCTAAATTCTCTTAATATATCAATGGCTGGTTTCAATGTATTTAAATCTGAATCACTACCCATTACGACAGCAATTTTATAAATTTCTTGAGAATTTAATTCTGACAAAATAACAAATCAATTCTTTCCTATAATGGCGCGCAATTAATTTGGTGCCAGTTAGTTAGTATTAAAAGAATAAATTTTCATAGAATATTATGACGTCAAATAAGATTATCGAAAAAAGTGAAGTTAGGGAGTATTTTAATGGTACTGGCTTTGAGAGATGGAATAAAATTTATAGCAAATCTGATGAAATTAATACAGTTCAGAAAAATATTAGGAAAGGACATCAAAAAACTGTAGATGATGTAGTCTCATACATCAAAAATTATCCTGAACTAACAAAAAAAAGTTATTGTGATGCAGGCTGTGGTGTAGGAAGTCTTTCCATACCTTTACTAAGACTCGGTATTAAAGCACTACAGATGAGCGATATTTCTTCTGAAATGATTAAAGAAACAAAAAAACGCATTCATGAATTAGGTTTGAATCAAGGTAAAATAAAATATGAAGTCTGTGATCTGGAAAAACTAAAAGGTTTATTTGATGTTGTAGTTTGTTTGGATGTATTTATTCATTATCCTCAACCGGTTGCAGAAGAAATGGTCCAACATCTATGCGATTTAAGCAAAGAGAAATTAATCGTTAGCTTTGCTCCTTATACCCCAGTTCTTGCTGTTCTAAAAAATATTGGAAAATTATTTCCTGGGCCAAGTAAAACTACAAGAGCATATACATTGAAAGAAAAGGGTATTATTAACGCTGCTAAAGAAAGAGGATTTAAAGTTGTTAAAAAGAAATTAAATCAAGCTCCTTTTTATTTTTCAAAACTAATTGAATTCGAAAAAATTAAATAATTTATTTTACTAAATGATTTTCAAGTGCATAACGAACTAATTCTGTTCGGCTTGATGTACCTGTTTTGATAAAAAGTCTACTTACATATTTCTCAACATTTCTAATAGATGTTTCAAGCTGCCTTGCAATTTCTTTGTTCATCAGTCCCTCTGCTACTAGTTGAAGCACACTTGCTTCTCTAGGAGTGAAACTAGGAAGATTTATTTTATTTTCCGGATTAGTCTGGTTTTGGTCTGTGAGCATAGATTTTATTTCAGTAATTTGTTTTGCCATTTTGCTTACGTCAATATCTGCGAATCGTGCCGCTTCTTTTAATAATCGTTCTTGTCTGTTGATTACATTTTTGACTCTTGCAGCTAATTCATCGGGATCGAAAGGTTTGGAAATATAATCATCAACTCCCGCAAGATAACCTTCTGTTCTGTCTAGGGTCATTCCTTTTGCAGTTAGAAAAATTACTGGAGTTCCTCCTAATTTTTCATCCTCTCTAATTTTTTCTAATAAAACATAGCCGTTGGCTCGAGGCATCATAACATCGCTAATTATCAAATCGGGGAAGACTGTTTGAGCTTTTTCCCAACCATCCTCTCCATCAACTGCAATAAATATTTCAAAGCCTTCATCTTCTAAAAATGTTTTAACAGCTGTTCTTAAACCAGGCTCATCATCAACTAATAAAATTCTTGATTTTCTTACCGGCTCATTATTTATTTGATTGATTTCATTCATTTTTTTAATTCTTTAATTTGATTTTCTAGTAATAAACAGAATTTTATATACTAAACATAATGCTATCAACTCCCATACTACTAGACTATCAATCTTCGACTCCTTGCTCTAAAGATGTCGTTGATTCTATGAAACCTTTTTGGAGTGAGATATTTTCTAACCCTGCAAATAAATCTAATTTGGCGGGGATTAACGCAAGCGCTATATTGGAAGCCTCAAGAGAAAAAATAGAACAAAGTTTATTTCTTAAGAATAAAAAAGTTATTTTTACAAGTGGGGCAACTGAATCTAATAACTTAGCCTTATTAGGTTTCGCTAGAAATTTCTATAAAAAAACAGGTAATTATGGACATATTATTACCTTAAAAACGGAGCATAAAGCTGTTTTGGAGCCCTTAAACCAACTAAAAAAAGAGGGATTTATGGTTACAGAAATTAATCCTGAGAAAGATGGCTTAATTTCAGAAGAACAATTCAAAAAAAAAATAAGAGAAGATACATTTCTGGTTAGTGTCATGTTGGCAAATAACGAAATAGGAGTTATTCAGCCCATAGAAAATATTTCAAAGATATGTAAATCGAGAGGAATTACATTTCATTCTGATTTTGCACAATGTTTAGGTTATATGGCTTTAGACAATCTTTTATCAGATGTAAACATGATAACGATGAGTTCTCACAAAATATACGGCCCTAAAGGGATAGGACTTCTTTTGATTGATGAAGAAATTAATCTTGAGCCTTTAATTGTTGGAGGAGGTCAGGAATATGGGCTTAGGTCTGGCACATTACCTCTTCCTTTAGTAGTTGGCTTTGCTAAAGCAATAGAGATAGCAGTTCTTAATCAAAAAAATAATGCTGAGAAATTACTTTTTTATAGAAATAACCTTTTAGAGGGGTTGTTAAAAAATAATTCTGGTTTATTAATTAATGGCTCCATAGAAAAAAGATTACCTCACAATTTAAATTTGACTGTATTGGATTTAAACGGAGCAAAGTTTCATAAACTTTTAAAATCTAAAATAATTTGTTCTACTGGATCTGCATGTAGTAGTGGTGAACCATCTCACGTTTTACTAGCCTTAGGTAGATCTCTTAAAGAAGCAGAATCTTCAATAAGGTTAAGTATTGGATTAAGTACTAATTCAAAAGATATAAAACAAGCAATTCATATTCTTACAAATACAATCAGATCATTACGATAGAAATTATTGGCTTTTTAATTTAATTGAGCAATTCTTAATTTTCCACTTCTAGCTCTTTTATTAAGTTTGACTTCTTCTTCAGAAGGTGTTATTGGCTTTTTTGTCAGGTTTTTTAATCTTTGATCATTTTTAAAACAACTTTTAACTAACCTATCCTCAAGAGAATGAAAACTGATAACAGAAATAATACCCCCTGGCAAAAGCCATTCAGGTACAACTTGCAAAAATTTTTCTAATACTTCAATTTCTTTATTTACAGCAATTCTTAGTGCTTGAAATGTTCTTGTTGCTGGATGTATTTTTTTATATCTTTGTTTTGGTGGAAAGCAGCCTGCAATAGAGTAAGCCAACTCTTTTGTCCCAGAATATTTTCCATTTTCTTTCAAATCCAATTTTATTTTCCTAGCAATCTTTCTTGATAATCTCTCATCTCCATATTTATAGATTAGGTTCGCTAGATCTTTTTCATTTAAAACCTCAATTAATTTCTCTGCATCAACATCAAGTAAAGGATTCATGCGCATATCAAGCGGACCATCTTTTTGGAAACTAAATCCTCTTTTAGGGTCATCAAGTTGGTTACTATTTACTCCAAGATCTACAATCACAAAAGAAACTTTTTCTTTTGGTACAAAATCCGCAAAATTTGAAGCCCTTATATCAATCCTACTTTTAAACTCATCAAGTTTTTTTAATGCTGATTTTCTTGCGAATGGATCTTGATCAAGTCCAATTATATTTAAATCCGAATATTTTCTCAATAAATGATAAGAGTGCCCGCCTCCGCCTAAAGTTGCGTCTATTCCCTTAAGTTGATTGTTATGTATAAGTGGGTAATGCTCTAATGAGGTCATAATCTCATCTGTCATAACTGATTGATGATTGAAAAAAGATGAATCAGATAGGTCAGTTTGCATAACTTTCGACTAAGATTTGTTTAGAAGTTAAATTTCGAATGGCTCAGCTAGAGACTAGAACAGAACCAATGGTGGTCAATTTTGGCCCTCACCATCCCTCAATGCATGGGGTTTTAAGGTTAGTTGTAACTCTTGATGGTGAAAATGTCATTGATTGTGAGCCAGTAATTGGATATTTACATAGAGGAATGGAAAAGATAGCTGAAAATAGAACAAATGTAATGTATGTCCCTTATGTAAGCAGAATGGATTATGCAGCAGGAATGTTTTATGAAGCTATTGTAGTAAATGCTCCTGAAAGATTAGCTAATATTCCAGTTCCCAAAAGAGCTAGTTACATCAGAGTTCTTATGCTCGAACTTAATCGTATTGCTAATCATCTTTTATGGCTTGGTCCCTTTTTAGCAGACGTAGGAGCTCAAACTCCATTTTTCTATATTTTTAGAGAAAGAGAGATGATCTATGATCTCTGGGAAGCTGCTACTGGACAAAGGCTAATAAATAATAATTTCTTTAGGATAGGTGGTGTCGCATGTGATCTCCCATACGGATGGTTAGAAAAATGTATAGACTTTTGCGATTGGTTTGGTCCTAAGATAGATGAATACGAAAAATTAATTACAAATAATCCAATTTTTAGAAAAAGAATTGAAGGTCTAGGAACAATACAAAGAGATCAGGCAATTAATTGGTCTTTGTCTGGGCCAATGCTTAGAGCTTCTGGAGTTTCCTGGGATTTAAGGAAAGTCGATAGTTATGAATGTTATGACGATTTTGATTGGCAGATTGCTTCGGAAAAAGAAGGAGATTGTTATGCGAGATATCGAGTAAGAGTTGAAGAGATGAGACAATCACTAAGCATCATTCGCCAAGCCTGCAAAATGATTCCAGGAGGTCCAACAGAAAATTTAGAAGCTCAAAGAATGGCGACTGAAGATAAGAAAAGTGAAATATTTGGTATCGACTATCAATATGTAGCTAAGAAGGTTGCTCCAACTTTTAAAATTCCCAACGGAGAACTATATACAAGATTAGAGTCCGGCAAAGGAGAAATAGGTGTATTTATTCAAGGAAATAATGACGTTACTCCATGGAGATTTAAAATCAGAGCAGCTGATTTAAATAATCTGCAAATATTGCCTCATATTCTTAAAGGTGCCAAAATCGCTGATATTATGGCAATCCTTGGTTCAATAGATGTCATTATGGGATCTGTTGATAGATAATTTCTTTAAATGAAACCCTCTGACTGGTTAATATTGCAGAAGAAGGTAAGGTTTGGTGATTGTGATTCTGCAGGTGTAATTCATTTTCATAACTTATTAAAATGGTCGCATGAAGCTTGGGAAGAAAGTATTGAAATCTATGGGATCCCTTGTCATGATATTTTTCCAGATTTTTCTATACGTAAAAGTCAAATTATTTTTCCAATAGTAAATTGTGAAGCAAACTTCCATGCCCCTATAAAAATTGGAGATTTATTAAAAGTAAAAATTGCCCCTAATAAAATTAATACTCATTTGTTCCAAGTAAATAGCTTTTTTATAAAAAATGGAAATAAAGTAGCCGAAGGAAAAATAATACACTGTTCTTTAGATGTTGATTCAAGAAATAAAATAGAAATTCCCGATCAGTTAGAAAGATGGATAGAGGCTTCTAATGTGAGTACAAATTTAAAAGAATGCTGATTATTATTTTTTAAATTTATAGTTTATTTTTTCTGTAATGCTATTTTTGTTTTTAACAATCCACTTTTCAGGCTTTTCATGTTTAGGCCAACTTTGAGAAAAATTTTTTAATAAATTTAAAGAAATTTCAATATTTTTATCATTTGTAAGTTCTTTAAATTCAACTATTACTTTAATTTTATTTCCCCATAATTTGTTAGATACTTTCGAAATATTGAATTTATTAATTGGGATATTTTCTTTCAAAATGAAATCATTTAATCTAGATTCAATTACTTCAGGAAAAACAATTTCTCCTCCTGAATTAAAGGCATTATCACTTCTTCCAACAAATTTTAAATAGTAAGAATTATTGATTTGCTTAATTTCACCTAAATCATTTGTTTGCCACCACCCATTTTTATTTTTGAAATTTTCAGTTTTTAAAGAATCTATTATTTCGATTCCAATTCTGGCTGATTTTATTTCGATTAATCCTTGTGCGTTAATTCTTATTTTTGTATCAGGTAGTATTTCTCCAACATTTTTAAAACCCATTAAGAATTCTTTTGGTTTTAAACTCGTAACCATTGCTGCTGTTTCAGTTGAGCCGTAACAAGGTGCTAATTTTATTTTTTCTTTTATACATTGTTCTGCAGTTTCGTCTGAAATTGAAGCTCCACCTACCCAAATTAGATCAAAAATTTTTAGCCAACTAATTCCATCTTTTTGAGCTAAAAGTCTTTGTAATTGGGTAGGTACTAATGACGTAATCAAGTGTTTTTTGTTTTTTTTAAATCTAATTGTGAAAAGTAAAAGTTCTCGAGTTTTTTTTATCAAATTCGGAGAAATATTAATACAATCACATCCCCAAGTTTGACTTCTAAAAATTGGCATTAATCCACTTATATGGTTCAGGGGTAAAGTATTTAAAATTAAGCAGTTTTGTAATTCAAATCCTTGCTCTATTAGCCATTGACCTGATGTAGTTGCAGATAATTTAAGATTATTTAAATGGTGAAAACATTGTCTCGGTTTTCCAGAACTCCCACTACTGTTTAAGATAATTGCTGGCCCATTTTCAGTAATTGAATCTAATACATCTTTGTCTTCATAAAATTTGTTTTTTACATAAATAATTTTATTCTCTCTAATTTTTTCAATAATTTTTTCTACAGATTGAGTTTCGTTATTTTCAACTTCAATAGTATGAATTTTATTTTTCATAGTTGATCCCATATCTTTTTTGCTTCATTTAAAAATAGAAACGAATTAGGGAATTTATTCATTGCTAAACCAGGAACTTTTGGCGTTGGTCCTTGTAATTGTAGAGAAGATAAATGATGGAGCCATCTCTTTCCTATTCCAGTTTCAAATGAGGTACTTATAGATATTAAAGCTTTTTTATTTTCTAATTCTCTTAAAAGCTTAACTGGATTATTTTCTTGAGAAGGCCTTCTAATTTGCCAACCCTTCCACTCATCAATCAAAGTTGGAAATTTTAAAAGTGATTCGTCTAAAGCTATTGGAATTTTTTTGTTTAGTTCTGTCAGTCCATCAATATCATCAACACAGAGAGGTTGTTCTAACCAATCTATATTTTTATTATCTTTCAAAATATCAGCCCATCTATTAGCTATGTCTCTTCCCCAAGAACCATTAGCATCTATTCTTAACTTAATATTATTACCTATTTCGCTTAAAATTTCTTCTAATTTTGCTTCTTCCTCATGGTTATTTTTTAATGCTACTTTCCATTTTAAGGTTAATGATTTTCCATTATCATAATGTCTTTTTTTAATATCATTTAGATCTGAAACTACATTTTCATGATTTAACAATATGGCTGTTTTACCAATTTCATCAAAGTAGTAGTTTTCTTTAAAAATTATTTTTCCATTGATCTCAGCTAATGCGGAATTTATTGCAGATTGAATGCATGGGTGAAAAATATTTATTTGCTCAGATAAATTAAATTCCTCTATATACTCAGGGATCATATCTAGTTGTTTCCCACACTTTTTTAAGTCTTTTTTATGTAGAGGTGAAACTTCTCCAAACCCTATTTTTTTATCATTACGTATTATTTTAATTATCCAACCCGATTTTGTATGGTAATTGGTTTTAGAGTTTTCTACTTTGGCCGATAACTTAAAGCTATAAGATTTTTTTTGAAATATTAAGTTCATTTATTTAGCAAGTAATTAAATATTAATCCTGTGATTAAACCAATTCCATTAATAGTTTGAAATTTTATTGCGACGAATTTGCAATTTTTTATTGCAGAAGGTTTTGCATACGAAGATTTTAATAAATTTATAAGTCTTATTGCTTGAGGTAAACTAAGCAAATAAAGGATGCAAAAAACTGGAATAAATCCATAAACTATTGTGAAAAGTTGAAAAATATATATTGTAAAAATTATCCAAGGCACAAATTGAGAACCTTTTTTTGCCCCTAAGCGAACTAAAGGTGAATTTTTACCATGCTTTTTATCTTCAGAAATTTGATGAAAATGAGAACAAAATAATACAAGAGTTGTTGCTAAGGAAGGTCCTGAACCAAGCAATAAAGAAACTTTCCATGGAATATCTTCGAAGTAAATATTAGACGGATTTAAAGCAATTAAGACTGCAGAGTAAGCAAAAGGTCCAAATGCAAGCCAGCATAATGGTTCTCCTAAACCTTGATAGCCCAATCTAAAAGGAGGACCTTGATATAAATATCCTAAGAAGCAGCAAGCTGCCACCAAAATAAAAATGTTTATACTTGTTGATACTGAAATAATTAAAATTATTAATAAACCAATAACTAAAGATGTATATGCAATAAATGAAATTATTTTTTTATTTTTTACAAGATTTATAATTGAATGGAATTTAAATTCATCTATTCCTGTTTCTGCGTCGTATAAATCATTAGTTAGATTTTCCCAAAGTAATATCAAAATTGCAGCTAAAGTAAATAAAATCAAATTATAAATTTTTACCTCTTCATATTGATTGAGCAAGTAAGCCCCTGTTATTAAAACTGGAAGTATGGCAACAGAATAAAGAGGCCATTTTATTGCTTTTTTCCATAATTTTTTTTTATCTTCGTCCATTTTTAATTAACACGCAAAATTAGATAATTATTGAATGTAGTTTATAAATTGAGTTACATTTTTTACTTTATTGCATCATTTTTAGTTATTTTCAATAAGTAATGAAAAATGATTTAAACTTAACAGATTTTTTAAAAGATGTATTTTCCTCTTTCGATAAGAAAGTTGAAAATTCTGGATTAGTAAGTATTTGTATAGAGATTCCTTGTATTGATTTATTTCAAGTTTATGAATTGTTAATAAATCAATATCCGTTTTCTTCATTTTGGGAGGAATCTGATGGTATTTCATATATAGCTTTCGAGAAGTGTAAATATGTTACTCTGGATGGCCCAAAAAGATTTGAGGTAGCAAAAGAGTTTAATTTTGAGAATTTTAAAAATTTAATTAACTTAACTAATGAATCGCATAATTCTGCACTTTCAAAAATAATTTATTTATTTTCTTTCTCTGAAAATTTGAATAATAAGAATTTACCCTCAGATATTCCTAGTTTGGAAGCCATTTTGCCAAAAATATTAATTACTAAAAGTGGTAAGAATTGCTGGTTAAGAATCAATGGTCATGTTGAAGATAAATCATCATTAAGAACATTAATTGAAGAATTATGGACAATTAGAAATCAAGTTATTAATTCTGGCTCAGAATTAATAAAATCATCTGGCTTAAAAACTAGTTTTGATTCCCCTTTTATTGATGATTTCTCACGCTCCTTAGAAACTTCTAAAACAAATATGAAAAAAGTAGTAAATAGAGGAATTCAATTAGTAGAGAAAGATATCCTCGAAAAGATAGTTTTAGCGAATAGGATTAAAATAAAACTTAAGAATAAATTAGATTTAGTAGCAATTTTAAAAAGATTTAAAAAGAAGCAACCAAATACATGTAGATACGTTTGGAAAAGGAATAGTAAGGATATTTTGTTTGGAGCATCTCCAGAAAAATTATTTTCTTTCTCTAAACCTAATTTAACTTTAGAGGCTCTTGCTGGAACTATCTCTACTAATTCAAATTTTAAGAAACTCCTAAAAAGTACTAAAGACTTAAAGGAACATAATTATGTAATACAACATTTGATTAAATCTTTAGAAGTTTCAAAAATAACAAACTTTAAAAAAAGTGATACCAAGGTAAATTCATTTGGAGATATTTCTCATTTGCAAACACTCATTTTCTCTAAAGTTGAAAATATTTGTCCTTTTGAATTGCTTAAAAACTTACATCCATCTCCAGCTGTTTGTGGATACCCAAAAAATGCAGCATTGGATTGGATTAACACTCTTGAGTCTTTTCCTAGAGGAAATTATGCTTCTCCAATGGGTTGGGTTGATTCATCAGGCAATGTTTCATTTCTTTTGGCAATAAGAGGCGCAAGATGTATTGAAGAAAATATTGAATTTACTGCAGGTTCAGGTATAGTTTCTGGCTCCGTTTTAGAAAAAGAAATAGATGAGATTAAATTAAAATTTGAATCTATAGCAAAACAGATATTTTGCGCTAAAAATCCTAGATAATTTCTACTAATTTTTCAATAACTTCCGCTGAAACATTTTTATTGGATAAATTTTCTATTTCTCTTAAACCTGTTGGACTGGTTACATTAATCTCGCTAAGCATTCCATTTATTACATCAATACCTACAAAAAATAAACCCTCATCTTTGAAGTGTTGAGATAATTCTGAGCAGATACTTTTTTCTTTTTCTGTTAATAATGTCGGTTCAGCCTTGCCTCCCATCGCTAAATTACTCCTAAAATCGCCACCTTGAGGAATCCTATTTATTGATCCAATTGCTTCTCCGTTTACGATAATTATTCTTTTATCACCCTCTATGACTTCAGGAATAAATTTTTGCATCATAACGGGTAATTCTTCTTGAGAAGTGATTAATTCAATGATTGATTTAATTCCTTGAGAATTTTTATTTATCCTTATAACACCTTGACCACCTTTTCCTCCAAGAGGTTTTATGACTACTTCATTATTTATATTTGCAAAATTAATAAGATCTTTTACCTTACTCGCAACTATTGTAGGTGCCATTAAGTGGCTGTATCTTAAAGCACCTAGCTTTTCATTCCAAGCTCTTAAAGATGAGGGTTTGTTAATTACTTTTACTCCTTTTCTTTCGGCAACTTCTAAAAGATGGGTTGCATATAAGTAAGCCTCATTTACAGGAGGATCTTTTCTCATCCAAATGCAATTAAATTCGGCGAGAGGTATGCAATCATTCTCTTTGAAAGAAATCCACGGAATTACTTCAACTTTTACGGAAGATGCCCATACTTCATCACCTCTAGCTTCAAGGTCTTGAGGAGTACAACTCCATATTTCAATATTTTTGTTTGATGATGCTTGCATTAAAGCAGCAGTTGAATCTTTTAAGGGATTTATATTTCTAATTGGATCTATTACGAATAGAAATTTCATAAGATCTAGTTTAATAATGCTTCTAATTTATTTTCATTTTCTAATGCGTAGAGATCATCGCAGCCTCCGATACCCTCATTATCTATAAATATTTGTGGTAATGTTCTTCTACCATCAGCTCTTTCAATCATCAATGCTCTGGCATCTTCGTCGCCATCTATTTTATATTCTGTAAAAGTTACATTTTTTTTCTTGAGTAGTGATTTTGCTCGAATACAGAATGGGCAATATTGCCAAGTATAAATTTCAACTTTGGACATTTTTTTAAAATAATACTTAGTTTATACTATTAAACAAAAGTGCTTGTTAGATTATAAATAACGATTAAATTCTATTTTGATAGATATTACAGATTTCAAAAAAGATCTTTCGGAACTAACAGAGCGCCTGGGTAATGCTCAGGATTGTCTTTGACGTTCCAAGATTAAAAGCGAAAAGGAAAGAGTTAGAGCAAATTTCTGCTCAGCCAGAATTTTGGGAAAATCAAGAAAAAGCTAAAAAGCAAATGTTAATCCTTGATGATGTCAAAGCACAACTCGAATTGTTACATAAATGGAAAACTTTTATTTCTGATGCTAATGCCTCTCTTGAGCTTTATTATCTAGAACCCGAAGAGGAAATGATTTTAGAATCGCAGTTGGGATTAAAGAAATTAAGAGAGAATTTGGATAAATGGGAATTTGAAAGATTGTTATGTGGTGAATACGATAAGGAAGGAGCAGTAGTTTCTATTAACGCAGGTGCGGGTGGAACAGATGCGCAGGATTGGGTAGAGATATTATTAAGAATGTACTCAAGATGGGCCGATAATAATCAAATGAGCCTTGTCATTAATGAATTATCTCAAGGAGAAGAAGCAGGTATTAAAAGTGTAACGTTCGAAATTGATGGAAAATATGCATATGGCTATCTGCAACATGAAAAAGGAACTCATAGATTAGTAAGAATTTCTCCTTTTAATGCCAATGGCAAAAGACAAACCAGCTTTGCTGGGGTGGAGGTTATGCCAAAATTAGATGATAATATTTCACTTGATATACCTGAAAAAGATTTAGAAATTACAACGAGTAGATCCGGTGGAGCTGGAGGACAAAATGTTAATAAAGTAGAAACAGCAGTGAGAATTGTTCATTTGCCTTCAGGGATTTCAGTAAGATGTACTCAAGAAAGATCTCAATTACAAAATAAAGAAAAAGCTATGTTACTTCTAAAGTCTAAACTATTAGTGATTGCTAAAGAACAACGAGCTGCTGAAGTCGCTGATATTAAAGGTGATATTGTGGAAGCTGCATGGGGTAATCAAATAAGAAATTATGTTTTCCATCCCTATCAAATGGTAAAAGATCTTAGGACTATGCAGGAGACTAACGAGTTAGATAATGTTTTAGATGGTGGACTTGAACCATTTATTCATGAATTATTACGTATGAATATTTCTTCTAATGAATCTATTGAATAACTAATGGAAAATAAAAACGAAATCTTAGAAAAAAAAGTTTCTCCTCCAAGCTTTATAAAGCTTGCTATGAGAAATATGGTAAGGAAAGGCTCAAAAAGTATTTCTCATTTTTCAATAACCTTTCTAGTTTTAATTGGGATATTAATACTTGTGGCCACAATAGGTAAGCCCAATATTCCAGTGTAAGAATGTATGAAAGAAAAAATTATTTCTGGGATAAATTTAGATTTGGTTTTTCAATGTAATGATTTCTCTCAATTTTCAAATAATTTTAAAGATACTAAAACTCATCTTATTTTTGAATCTATTTTTTGGGAGAAAGTTTTTTTATCTTGGATAAATACAATATTAAAAAAAGAGGATTATGAATTACCAAATTATATTTTTAAAAAAAAATCTTTTTCATTAGGCTTACAGATAATATCTAATCAAGAAATTGCTTCTTTGAATAAGAAATGGATGCAAAAAAATGGTCCAACTGATGTTCTATCTTTTCCAATTATTTCTGATGAATCTCTAAATAATTTAGATCATATAGAGTTGGGAGATATATTTATATCATTAGAGATGGCACTTGAGCAGTCTTTTGTATATAAAAATTCAATCTATAGAGAGATGATCTGGTTGGCTAGTCATGGATTTTTACATCTTTTGGGATGGGAACATAATAATGAGCATGATTTAGAAAATATGTTAAATTTCCAAGAATATTTAATTACTCGATTAGATTAAAAATCAATGGGAAAAAAAATAAACTATTTAGAAAATAGAAAAGAATCATACAAAACTTCTAGTAATGTATTTATAAGTTTTAAATATGCTTTCAGTGGTATTAGTTATGTATTAAAAACTTCAAGAAATTTTAAAATTCAATTAATTTTTGCAGTTACAAGTTTAATAATTGGTTTTTTACTCAAAATAAGTCTAAGTAATTATGTTATTTTGTTTGCAACAATAATGTCTGTTTTAATATTAGAAATATTGAATACATCTATTGAATCAATCGTTGATTTATTAGTGAAAAAAGAATTTAGTATTTTGGCTAAAATTTCAAAAGATACTTCTGCAGGAGCAGTATTATTAGCTTCCATTAATTCTGTTATTATTGCTGTATATATCTTTGTGCCTAAAATAAAGTTGTTATTTTAAATCCATATAAATATGTTTCTTGTTATTGATAATTACGATAGTTTTACTTATAACCTTGTTCAATATTTAGGAGAACTTTCAGTTGAGCATGAAATAACTAAAGAATTAATAGTTAAAAGAAATGATGATATTACTCTAGAAGAAATTATCAAACTAAATCCTGGTGGAATTCTCTTATCTCCAGGTCCAGGCAATCCAGATCAATCTGGAATTTGTCTGCCAATTCTAAAAAAATTATCTAAAAATATTCCGACCTTGGGAGTTTGTTTAGGTCATCAAGCTTTGGCCCAAGCTTTTGGAGGTAAGGTTATAGTTGGGAAAGAACTTATGCATGGTAAGACATCCAAAATATTTCATAATCAAAAAGGATTGTTTAAAGATATCGAGACTCCATTTGTGGCTACTAGATACCATAGTCTTATAGTTGATTCAAGTTCTTTACCATCTTGTTTCGACATAACTGCGACTTTAGAAGACTCAACAATTATGGCTATCTCTCATAAAGAATATAAATATTTACATGGGGTACAGTTCCATCCTGAAAGTGTGTTGACGCAATTTGGTCATAAATTAATTAGTAATTTTCTAAAAATGGCTGAACAAAAGTAAAATAAAAAAAATTAATATTATGATTTCTCAAATTAAAAACTTTTTATTTTTGATATTAGTTAGCTCTTTTTTACCTACCTCATTATTGGCAAGGAATTTAGGAATAAAAAGTTTGGGACATAGTAGTTTTTTAATTACTAGTGCAGATAAATCTATTCTTATAAATCCCTTTAAAGCAATAGGTTGTGCAAGTAATTTAAAGGAGCCAAAAGCAGTCAACGTAGATTTTATTTTGGCTAGTTCTAGGCTTCCAGATGAAGGATATAACCCTAATGATCAATTAATGTTCGTTGAGCCAGGAATCTATCAATTTGAGGATATTTTATTAAATGGAATTTCTGTACCACATGACAGAGTAGATGGAAGAAGATTTGGGATGGCAACTGTTTGGAGTTGGGAGCAGAATGATCTTAAGATTGTTCATATGGGAGGAGCTGCTGGTGATATTGATATAAACAGTCAAATTATTTTGTCTAGTCCAGATATATTGTTTATTTCAATTGGAGGAGGAATAAAATCTTACAATGGTAAAGAAGCCTCAAAAATAGTTAAAGTCTTAAACCCTAAAGTAGTTATTCCTGTTCACTTTGAACGCGGTAAAAAAATTAATAAAGAATGTGATTTCTCAAATTCTGATTTATTTATTGAAAATATGAAAGATTTTAAAGTAAAATATGTAGGAAAAGATTTTCAAATAAAACCTAAAAGAATCGATCAAAATACAATTTATATTTTCAGTAATTAATTATTTAAATCTAATATCTTGTAATTGTCCCAGAAAAAAATCATTTGTTCTTTAGTTCCAATACTAACCCTTATTGAATTACCGATATCTTTTTTGTTTTCCATACTTCTAATAAGAATACCTTTTTCTCTCATCTGTTGTATTAGGATTTTAGGATCTTTTTTTGGCCAAATTAAGAAATAATTACCTCCACTAAAGTGAGTTCTGATTTTTGTTGATTTAAATTTATTTAAAATCCATTCTCTCGCCTTTTTTACTTCTAAAACATAATTATCAATATATGATTTGTCTTTAAGTGCTGCTAATGCAGCTGTTATAGCAAAGCTGTTTACATCATATGGTCCTGTAACTTTATTAATGTACTGAATTAAACTTTTACTGCCAAAAGTAAAACCTATTCTTAAACCAGCTAGACCTGCAGTTTTTGAAAGAGATTGGATTATTATTATATTTTTATTCGTTTCAAAATCTATCGATTCAAGAAGACTATCTCCATTAAATTTTTCATATAGTTCATCAACAACTATTAATGAATTGTTATTGATATTGGCTAAATTAATTATTTCATGAGAGCTTAGAACTGTCCCTGTTGGATTATTTGGATTGCAAATAAATATTAACTTTGGATTATGCTTTATTATTTTTTCCCTAAATTCTTCGATGGGGAATAGAAAATTTTCTCCAATGTAAGAACAACTTATTTTTTTCATGCCTCGGATTTCTGCACAAGGAGAATAGTAACCAAAAGTTGGATTTGTGGTTAGAAATATTTGATCTTTTTCTCCAAAGCAATTGAAAATTGCATTTATTGCTGCATCTGCTCCATTGAAAATTCCGACTTCATCATTACCAAATTTTCTTGAATCAAGATATTTATCACATAAAAATTTTTTTAAAAAATTATATTCTGGATAAATTGAAATCTCATCTAATTTTATCGCTTGTAATGCCTCTAAAACCTTAGGACTTGGACCTAAAGTATTTTCATTAAAGTCTAAGCGGAGCAAATTTCTTCTATTTTCTAAAGGTGCAGAGTAAGACTGCATATTTATTATTTCTTCTCTTGGTTTTGGGAAAAGATTATTTAATGGATCAAAATCATTCATTACATTCTTTCTAAAGTTTCAATTCCTAAAAGCTCTAAGCTTAATTTTAGTGTTTTTGCAGTTAGGTCACATAAATTAAGCCTAGAAATTTTTATATTTTTTTCTTCTTTGAGGATTGGAACTTGATCATAAAATCTATTAAAAGTCTGACATAGCTCGAACAGATAATTGCATAATCTATTTGGCATTAAGTCTTTTTCAATAGAAATTATGACTTCATCGAACTTAAGTAATTTTCTGATAAGTTTCCACTCAGATTTATGTTCATAATTTACGTATTGAAAATCTTTAGATTCATAAACAAAATCATTTTTTCTTTTAATTCCTAAAATTCTTACAAGTGTGTATAACAAATAAGGCGCAGTATTTCCATTAAGGGAAAGCATTTTATCAAAACTAAATTGATAATTAGTAATCCTATTTTGACTTAAATCTGCATACTTAACAGCTCCTAATCCAATAATTCTTGAAGTATTTGCAATAAACTCCTCGGTTTCATAACGATCTTCATCTTCTATTCTTTTCAATAAATCTTCTTTTGCTCTTCTAACTGCTTCGTTTAATAAGTCTTTTAGGCGTATTGTTTCACCTTCTCTTGTCTTTAGTTTTTTGCCATCAATTCCTTGAACTAACCCAAAAGGGACATGGTCTACTTGACAATTTTCTGGGATCCATTTTGCTTTTTTTGCAACTTGAAAAACTCCAGCAAAATGATTTGATTGTCCATGATCAGTTACATAAATAATTCTTGAAGCATCATCGCCATTAGGAGCTTTATTGAATCTGTATCTTATGGCAGCAAGATCTGTGGTGGCATAATTAAAACCTCCATCTTTTTTTTGAATAATTAGAGGTAAAGGTTTGCCTTCTTTATTAGTCATCCCATCTAAAAATACACATTTTGCTCCTTGATCTTCTACTAATAATTTTTTTAGATGCAAATCATTAATAACTGTTTTTAAGAAGGGATTATAAAAAGATTCACCTCTTTCTTCTATTTTTATTTTTAAATTTTTATAGATTTCATCAAATTCTTTCCTTGATTGATCACATAATAATTTCCAAGCTTTAATCGATTTAATATCTCCACTTTGTAACTTAACTACTTCCTCTCTAGATCTTTGTTGGAATTCAGATTCACTATCAAATCTTTTTTTTGATTCTTTATAAAATGCAACTAAATCACTTATCTTGATCTTTCCTATTTTTTCTAGATCATTTGAATATAAATCTTTGAGCTGAGTAATAAGCATACCAAATTGTGTTCCCCAATCACCAACATGATTGAGTCTTAATACTTCATAACCTCTTAACTCCAAAATTCTAGATATTGAGTCACCTATTATTGTCGATCTTAAATGCCCTACATGCATTTCTTTAGCAATATTAGGACTAGAAAAATCTACAATAACTTTATTAGACAAACCACTACCTAAATCTTTTCTAATTAGAGGTATACCAGCTCTATTGCATTGCAAATTTGACTTGATTTCATTTATTAGAACTTCATCTTTTAATTTTATATTTATAAATCCAGGTCCTGCTATTTCTAGACTCTTGCATAATTTTGATATGCTTTTATTTTTATTTAAAAGATTAACAAAATCATCAGAGATCTCTCTTGGTTTCTTTTTATAAATTTTAGATAAACTTAGACATACATTACATTGATAATCACCAAACTCTTCTTTTGATGATTGTGTAACTAAATTTTTTCTAAGATTTTCAAATTCTCCTTTTTTATCATTTTTTTCAAGACTATCTAAAAGAGATTGTTCAAATTGTTTTGTTAATTCTTTAAAAATGATAAGCATTAATTATTCAAATATTTATCTATATAATTAATTAATATAACGCATACTTAAATCAATCCAATTACTTTTGGTAGTTGAAGAACTTGTTGAAATCAAATCAATACCTTTTATTAGATATTTACTAATTTCTTTAGGGTTAATTCCAGAAACTTCTATAATCAAATTTTTATTGACTTCTTTTTTTAAGCTATTTATTGATAAATCTCTTAATTCTTGAACATTTTTTTTGATTATTTCAGGGCTAAGTTCATCCAATAAGACACTATCTGCTCCTGCTAATACTGCTTCTTTTGCCTGTTCGATATTCTCCGCTTCAATTATGATATGAGTAGTAAAAGGTGCATTTAGACGAATTTTTTTTACTGCATTAATAAGATTATCTGTCCATGCAATGTGATTTTCTTTTATCATAGCTGCATCGTATAACCCCATTCTATGATTCACTCCACCGCCGCATTTGAATGCATATTTTTCAAATATTCTTAAGCCAGGAGTTGTTTTCCTAGTATCTGCTAATTTGATATTTGTACCTTCTAACTTATTTACAAGATTCTTAGTATATGTTGATATGCCGGATAAATGCATTGCTATATTTAAGCCTATTCTTTCACTAGCTAGCAAACTTTTTGAAGGTCCATATATTTCTAGGAGTTTTTGATCTTTAACAAAAATATCTCCATCAGAGATATTAAATTTTGAAGTGATTTTTAAATCAATTTTTTTAAAAATTTCTTTTATAATTTCGACACCACAAAATATACCACCTTCATTTGCAATCCAATATGCGTTACCATTCTCTTCTGTAATAGAAGGACTTGTAAGATCTCCCCTTCCTATATCTTCATCGATCCAATTATCAATGATCTTACTTATTATTGGAGTATTTAAATCCACTACACTAAAAATTAATTAATTAATTAATGAAAATTTAACTTAAGTTAGAGAAATAACTATATATCACTATGTAATTTAACTCAAATTTATTTACCAATACAAAACTTAGAAAAAATATTATCTAGAAGTTCCTCTGTTAATTCTTGACCAGTTATTTTAGATAAGTTTTGAATTCCATCTCTCAGTTCTATTGATAACAAATCAAACGGCAATTTATTTTTAATTATTTCATCAGTATCATTTAAATTAGATAGACAAGCAGACAAATTTGTTAGATGTCTTTCGTTTAAAAATATATTTATATTTTCTACTTGTTTTAATCCGCATTTTTTTATGATTGTGTCGATTAATAATCTTTCACCATCATTATTCTTAATGCTCATAAAAATTGTGTTTTTTAAATCATTAGAATTAATATTTTTGCAATCAATTAAATCTTTTTTATTGCCCAATATAGTAATTAATTTTTCTTTGGGAATTTCTTGTATTATTTTTTTGTCTTCTTCATTAAATCCTTCTTCAAGGCTATAAATATAAATTATAAAATCTGACTCTTTAATTTTCCCAAAACTTTTTTTAATTCCAATACTTTCAATTTGTTCATAAGTTTCTCTTATGCCAGCAGTATCAATTATTTTCATTGGAATATCATTGATAGTTAAATTAACTTCAATAACATCTCTTGTTGTTCCAGGAATATTAGTTACGATTGCTTTCTCTTTTTTTGCAAGCAAATTTAGTAAAGAACTTTTACCAACATTTGTTTTGCCTATAAGCGCAATGGAAATTCCATTATGAATATATGAATTTCTTTTTGCATTTTCTATTAGTAATTCTATTTTTTCTTTTACTTTTTTAATATTTTTTAGATATTTGGTGTAATCAAAATCTGTGAAGTCTTCTTCAAAATCAACTCTCGCCTCTATTTCGCAAAGTTGATTTATAAGGTCATTTTTAATATCGTTAATTATTTTCTTTATTTCTCCTTGAATTCCACTAAAAGCTAACTCTGCTGATCTTGTATTGCTTGCATTAATTAATTGATTAATCGACTCGGCTTGAGTAAGGTCTATTTTCCCATTAAGAAAAGCTCTTTGACTAAATTCTCCTGGGTTTGCAAGTCTAACTCTAGAGTTACTAGATAATAATCTCTTTAGAACTTTATTTACTATGATAATTCCTCCATGGCAATGAAGTTCAACTACATCCTCTCCTGTGAAGCTATTTGGTGATTTCATCACTAAAATTAAAACCTCATCTATAAATTTATTTTGTTTATTTTCCTGAATAAAACCATGAAAAACTCTATGTGATTCCCATGCATATTTAGATTTAGTTTGAACAATCTTTTTGCAAGAATTTATTGAGTCTTTCCCTGATACTCTTATTATCGCAACTCCTCCTTTCCCTACACTTATAGCTGAAGCAATTGCGGCTATCGTATCTTCTGTAGTAACTATCGAATCCATCTCTCGCTTTGTTATGGATAATTAAGTAAAATTATCAAGAATTTTGAAATTTTCTTTCTGAATGAGATTTAAAAGAGATTTTAACTATAAGAAAATTCTATCATTATTTAGGAATCAGGATGGAAGTCCTTTCTTTAATGCTAAAGGTTTAGCTATAGGGGTATTTAGTGGCTGCTTTCCTTTTTTTGGATTTCAGACTTTAATAGGGGTATTTTTTGCAAAAATAGCCAAGGGAAATATTGTTCTAGCTGCAATTGGTACCTGGATAAGCAACCCTTTTACTTATATTCCGCTTTATTATTTTAACTATAAAGTTGGTTCGATTTTTTTTTATAATTCTTCTAATAAAATTCTTGAAGAAAGTTTAGTTATTGATGACTTATGGAAACAAGGTAGAATTTTTTCCTTAAAATTACTCTTAGGTTCATCTTGTGTAGGTATTTTATTAGCTTTGATTTGCGGCAGTATTGTTTTCTTTATCTACAAGATAAAAAGTAAAAGATAGATAGATCTGATTTTAAAATTAACTTTGTCCAACTCTGGCAATATCTAAAACATCTGCCATTGATTTAATTTGCTCAATTGTTTTGTGAAGTTGATTATAACTTTCAAGACCTACACAAAGATTTATAATAGCTGGTTTACCATAAGCAGTTTTAACATTGGCATCGCTAACGTTTATACCTTTGTCAGATAACCGCATAAGAATATCTTTAAGAACTCCGACTCTATCAATTACTTCTATTCTTAGCTGAATTGGAAACTTATTATCGCCAGTTTTATTATCTTGATTCCAACCAACAGGTAATCTTCTTTCTATTGGAATTGGTATTACATTTTCACAGTCTTCCCTATGTATAGTTATCCCATGGTTACCTAGCGATACAGTTCCGATAATATCCTCGCCTGGAAGTGGGGTACAGCATTTACCTATTCTGTAATCAAGACCTTCTATCCCGGAAATTGGTGATTTAGCTGCCGTATTAGATTTATTAGTGGATAAATTACTATTACTTTTAAGAGATTTTGCTATTTCAGAGTCAGAATCATTTTTTACATCTTCTGTCTGTAATTTAATTTCTTCTCTTAGTCTATTTAATACTTGATGCAAAGTTAAACCACCAAAACCAAGAGATGCCAGAAGGTCTTCAGTAGTTTTTAAATTGCATCGATTTGCAACTTTTTTCATGGCGTCACTAGAAAGTAATGCTTCAAAGCCGTTTCGACCTACTTCTTTTTCAAGTAAATCTCTACCTCTTTTTATCGTTTCATCACGATGGCTTTTCTTATACCATTGGCGGATTCTATTTTTAGCAGTGGGTGTAACTACAAAGTTCAGCCAATCCAAGCTTGGAGTAGCATTATTACTTGTCAAAATTTCTATGAAGTCTCCATTTTGAAGTGCTGTAGATAATGGAGAAAGCTTTTCATTAATTCTTATTCCATTACAGTGATTTCCAACTTCAGAATGAATTCTGTAGGCGAAATCTATCGCAGTAGATCCTTTCCTTAAACCAACAACATCTCCTTTTGGAGTGATCACAAATACTTCTTCATCAAATAAATCTTCTTTAATTGAAGCTAAATAATCATTATGATCTCCTTCATTACCTTCTTGTTGCCATTCTACTAATTGTCTTAGCCAATTAAATCTCTCGGCATTACTTTTAGCAGGAGAACCACCCTCTTTGTATTGCCAATGAGCGGCTATACCATATTCAGCAATTTGATGCATGGAAGTAGTTCTAATTTGAACTTCAATAGGTCGATGTCTTCCAATTACAGAAGTATGTAAGGACTGGTATCCATTGGGCTTTGGTAATCCTATATAGTCTTTAAATCTACCTGGAATTGGTTTGAAAGTATCATGAACAACTGCTAAGGCTCTATAACAACTATCTGAATTCTCCACGATAATTCTTAGTGCAGCAACATCATAAATCTCGTGAAAATGTTTTTGCTGCCTTTCCATTTTGCTCCAGATGCCATATAGATGTTTTGGCCTTCCTGTTATTTCAAAATTTTTCAAACCTGCTGAAACTAAGTTTTCTTTCATAAAATTTAAAGTTACTTTTAATCTTTTTTCTCTATCACTTCTTTTAACAGCGATTTGATCTTTAAGATCTTGGTATTCTTTAGGCTCTAGGAATTTAAAAGCTAAATCTTCTAATTCCCATTTAAATCTGTTTATTCCAAGTCGATTAGCTAATGGTGCATAAATCTCTCTTGTTTCTCTCGCTATTCTTAGTTTTTTCTCATCATTTAGCCATTCTATTGTTCTCATATTATGAAGTCGATCTGCAAGTTTTACCAAGACAACTCTGATATCGCTTGCCATAGCCAAAAACATTTTCCTAAGATTTTCAGCTTGTGCTTCAGTCCTGTTGTTAAAGTGAATGCCTCCTAATTTTGTTACTCCTTCTACAAGTATTTTTACTTCTAATCCAAAATTTGTTTCTATTTCGGATAAATCAATGCCAGTGTCTTCAACAACATCATGTAAAAGGCCTGCAGCAATAACAGATGAACTAGCACCTATTTCTTTGAGGAGATTTGCAACAGCAACTGGGTGAATAATGTATGGCTCGCCACTCGCGCGGAATTGTCCATCATGAGCTTTATAAGCAAGTTTAAAAGCCCTTACTATAAGGTTTTGATTCTCATCATTTTCTTTATTTGATTTTTCAAAATTATGAATATCTTGAAGAAGCCAATCGGGAATTTTTATTTGATAATTCAAAGATAAACTTTCATATTTTTTATTTTCAGGCAAAATAGTTTTGGAAACTTCAATTTCGTTTTTTTCTTTTGAATTTGCAGCTGCCTCGGACATTTTATATTGCTTTAGATGTATTTTATTTAGGTCTAGAAAAATTTGCTATAAATCATGGAAATAAATAAAGAAAAAATTATTGTAGTTAATAATCTTACTGTTAAATATGGTGTAAAACAGCAACCTATTATCAAAAATTTTAATTTGGAAATAGATAGTGGAGATCACTTGGCAATAATAGGACCTTCTGGATGTGGAAAGACCACTTTTGCAAAAACATTAGTAAATATATTGCCTGAAAAGGCTACTTCTAAAGGTAACTTATCGATTTCTAATGTAGATCCTAGGAAAATAAATAACAAAGATGCACAATTGTTTAGAAGAAAGAATTTTGGATTTATTTATCAAGACTCTATAAAAAAACTTAATCCGCTAATGAGGGTTGGGGATCATTTATATGAATTATTTAAAACACATTATCAAACTAAATCATCCGTACTTATTAAAAAATTAGTAAAAGAAGTTTTTCAAAAAGTAGGAATTGAAGAAAGTAGACTGGATTCTTTCCCACATCAATTTAGTGGTGGAATGAGACAGAGAGTTTCTATCGCAATGGCACTTGCTTTGAAACCTAAATTATTAATAGCTGATGAACCTACAACAAGCTTAGATACCAAAACAAGTTTTGAAATTATGCAAGAAATAATTCATCTATGTAATGAATTTGATACTACTTTAATTTTAATTAGTCATGATATAAATCTTGCAGCTAAGTGGTGTAAAAAAGTTGCAATAATTGAAAAGGGATCGATTGTTGAAAAAGGGAATATATTAGATATCTTTAAATCACCAAAATCAGATATCGGGAAAAAGTTAGTAAATGCTTCTAAAATAGTATTAGAACCAAATACTAAAAATAATGCTCGAAATGAGGTCGTTCTAGAAGTAAATAACCTAAGACATTGGTATAAATTAAATTCTTCAATTTTCATTAATAAATGGAATAAGGCTTTAAATGAAGTTAGTTTCAAGTTATATGAGAATGAGACTCTTGGAATAGTGGGTTCCTCAGGGAGCGGTAAAAGTACATTATGTAGGGCTTTAATTGGACTTCTTAAAGTAAGAGGTGGTGAAATCAAAATTTATGATAAAAATCATGCATCGAAAAAAAATAAATCTTTTAAAAAGAACAAAAATGTGCAAATTATTTTTCAAGATCCTTTTTCAAGTTTGAATCCAAAAATGACAATTAAAAATATTCTGGAAGATATATTTTTTATTCAAAAAATTTCAGACAAAAGAAAAATCAAAAAAGAAATAAAATTAATGTTAAGAAATTTAAATCTACCCTTAAATAATGATTTTTTTAATTCTTATCCTAGCCAATTATCTGGTGGTCAATTGCAAAGAATTTCATTAGCCAGAGCGCTATTATTGAAACCAAAAATTTTGATTTGTGATGAGAGCGTAAATATGTTAGATGCTTCAGTAAAAATAGAGATTCTTGAATTACTTAGATTCTTGCAAGAAAAAATGAATTTAACGATTATCTTTATTACTCATGATTTAGGCATTGCTAAGAGATTTTGTAATAGGTTGCTAGTTATGAATAACGGAAAGATAGTTGATGAAGGAGAAAGTTCTACAATATTTACTAAAACTCAAAACCCGTATACAAAATCGCTGCTAAATTCCTCTTTAAATCTTATTTAACTTTAAGAACACTTAGTAATTTTTGAAAATCTAAAGGTAATTCAGATTCAAATATCATTTCTTTACCATTTATTGGATGTATAAGTCCAAGCTTAATGGCGTGTAAGGCTTGGCCATCTAATTTACATGGTAGTTTTTTACATCTTCCATACAACGGATCACCCACAATTGGATGATTAATGTGAGCGCAATGAACTCTTATTTGATGCGTTCGCCCTGTATCTAGTTTGAAACTCATTAATGAGTAATTACCAAATCTTTCTTCTAATTTCCAATAGGTACAAGCATATCTTCCTGAAGTTTCTTCAACTACTTTATATTTCAATCTATTTAATTTATCTCTGCCAATGTGTCCTACTATTTGGCCTTCTTCAGAATTAGGCGCTCCATGAATTACTGCAATATATTCACGTGATGCTATTTTTTCTTTAATTTGTTTCTGGAGATTTACTAATGCCTCTTGGCTTTTTGCAACTACCATACATCCTGAGGTATCTTTATCTAATCTGTGAACAATCCCAGGTCTGAGTTTCCCATTAATTCCAGGTAGATCTTTACAGTGAAAAAGTAATCCATTCACTAACGTTCCAGATTTGTGTCCAGGGGCTGGATGAACAATTAGGCCTGATTGTTTATTAATTACTATAATGTGCTCGTCTTCAAAAAGGATATTTAAATCCATTTTTTCAGGTTTCAAATAAATAAGAGGTTCGGGAGGAGGCATCCATATTTGAACATTGTCGCCATTTTTTAATGGGGTCTTTGCTTTGGCGGTCTTATAATTTACAAGTACTAAACCTGAATTTATAAAATGTTGAATTCTCGCTCTACTTTGTTCTGGCCTTTTACTTACCAGCCATCTGTCAAGCCTCATAGGAAGAGGTAGCTCATAAATAATTTCTAAAAGCTCACCTTCTCCAATGCCGAAAGAATTTTGATTATTTAATTCCATAGTGGGACTTCTAAAGCAATTTTACCCAGCATTTGATTTCTATAATCTTCCAATAACTTATGAGACATTCTCCTTTTATCGCCTGAGGTATGTTTTGAAGCTGCTTCGTCGATCCAAGAAGAAGGACTCTTAAAGCCTTTTGAAATATCAACTCCATATCTATCAGATATTTTTTTAACGGAGATATTAGCATTCTTATCTTTGTTGAGAGTGGATATAATTTTGATAAATCCAATTGCGACACTCTCTATTTCATAAGCAGCTTCACCAATATCGTCACACAGTGCAAGATTAAGTGCTGATTTTTGATCATCTAAATTTGGAGGTATAACACCAGGAGCATCTAGCAGATCTATACCACTTTCTAATTTTATCCATCTTAAATTACGCGTCACGCCTGCTTTCCTAGCGCTATCTACAACTCTTTTTTTTGCAATTCTATTAATTAATGCTGACTTTCCTACGTTTGGAAAACCAAGTGTAAGTGCTCTAATTGGCCTGATTCGCATTCCTCTAGAGAGTCTTCTATCGTCGATTGACGACCTAGAATCTTTAGCTGACTTACAAATTTCTTTAATACCTATTCCTCTTTTAGCATCACACCAAAGAGGATATTGATCTTTAGCATTAAACCATTTATTCCAACTATTGATTGTATTAGGTGAGATCATGTCTGATCTGTTAATAACAAGAATATGTTTTTTATTATTTATCCATTTATTTAAGTGTGGATGTCCTGTGGACAAAGGAATTCGTGCATCTCTAACTTCTATAACTAAATCTACTTTATTTATAACTTCAGATAGTTTCTTTTCTGCTTTTGCGATATGGCCTGGGTACCATTGAATTTTGGGTATGTCCACTTCAATAAATCAAATAAAATTTTGTATTCCTTTTAGTTTTTATAAGTTTCAAAAGTATTTACTTCTAAAGTTTAGTACAAATTTAATGACTAAAAAATTTTTTACAATCGTTAATTCTTAAAATTTATTAAGGCATAAGTAACAGTAACTACTTTTTAACCCAATAAGCCCAAATTAACGTTAGGGTCTTAAGATTAAAATTAAGCCTATTTAATGTCAAAATTATCTCTTTCCAGTCTCGATAAGACACATTTAGAAGGAAAAAAAGTTCTTGTAAGAGTAGATTTTAATGTTCCATTAAATGAAGATGGTCAAATAACAGATGATACGCGTATTCGTGCAGCTATCCCAACTATTAAATATCTTATTAATCATTCTTCAAAAGTCATTTTAGCTGCTCATTTTGGTAGGCCAAAGGGACAGGTAAATGAAAAAATGAGATTAACTCCAGTAGCAGCAAGATTAAGTGAATTGTTGGGGCAAAATGTTTCTCTTACCAACAGTTGTATTGGTGATGAAACAGCTGCAGAATCAAATAGCTTATCTAATGGAGATGTTCTTTTACTTGAAAATGTTCGTTTTTTTGGTGAAGAGGAGAAGAACGACACTGATTTCGCTAAAAAATTAGCATCACATGCAGATATGTATGTAAATGATGCTTTCGGTGCTGCGCATAGAGCTCATGCTTCAACTCAGGGTGTTACTAATTATTTAAGTCCCTCAGTAGCTGGATTTCTTTTAGAAAAAGAATTGAAATACTTACAAGGAGCAATAGATTCTCCAAAGCGTCCATTGGCAGCAATAGTTGGAGGATCAAAGGTTAGTAGCAAAATAGGGGTACTTGATTCTTTACTAGATAAGTGTGACAAAATCATGATTGGTGGAGGTATGATTTTCACTTTTTATAAAGCTAGAGGTTTAGATGTCGGGAAGAGCCTTGTAGAAGAAGATAAACTTGAGCTTGCTAAAGATTTAGAAGCAAAAGCAAAAGCAAAAGGAGTTGAATTATTATTGCCTACTGATGTTGTTTTAGCTGATGAGTTTTCTCCGGACGCCAATAGTAAAATATCTCAAATTGATTCAATTAGTGGCAATTGGATGGGTCTCGATATTGGTCCAGATTCTATTAAAGTTTTTCAGAATGCTCTTGCAGAATGTAAGACAATTATTTGGAATGGTCCAATGGGAGTTTTTGAATTTGATAAATTTGCAAATGGTACAAATGCAATAGCTACGACTCTTGCGGACTTAAGTGCTTTTTCTGAAGTTTGTACAATAATTGGTGGTGGAGATTCAGTCGCAGCAGTAGAGAAAGCAGGATTGGCCGAAAAAATGTCTCATATATCTACTGGAGGTGGCGCAAGTTTGGAACTTTTAGAAGGTAAAACCTTACCAGGTGTAGCTGCGTTAAACGACGCTTAGGCTATATCTCATTAACAACTTCAATGCTCTTTGTGAAAGTAATCATCCCCTCAGGGTGAGCTATAATTCCTGACCAAATTTGTATCCCTGGTTTTGAAGGTGCTCTAGTCATTTTGAAAATTCCACCTGATGATAATGGCTCCAGTAATATTTCTTGTTCAAAAATTGAATCAACTTGATGAGGTTTTATTGCTCCAGCAATAATCACTTCTTCAAGTGGCTTATTAAGAATAATATCGATATCATATTTTGAACCAGTAAGAACTTTATCTGGGAATTTAAAACTAAGATCTATCTTCTTATCATCATTTCTTATTGTAGTAAATAAATTTTTGATAATCCCCTCATCTATTCTCCCATTTACGATTGCAAATAAATAATCAAAATTGGATTCTAGTATATATATTTCTCCATTAACTATTTTTTCCCCAGAAACTTTTATTCGCATAATATCTTCATTTGGAATTTTAGATTTTAATCTTTTGATCTTCCATTTGCTGTCAGGGAAATCATTAACAATTTTTGAAAACTGCTTTGCAATATTTTGGTTTTCTTCAGTTCTAAAATTTTTTCTAATGAATTCTAAATCTTTTTTATTTAAAGAGTTTTCTAGATTTCTTATAAAATCATTTTTTAAAGTTTGCGTTATTGCTGAATAGGGAATAATAAGATAAACAAATAAGTAGAGAAGAAATCCTATATTTTTGAATAAGTTTAAATTAAACATATTAATTATTGGTTATTTTTATTCTACTAATTAAAGTTTTTATGTCTAAAAAAAATAATTTATTAGTTGCAGCCAGTGGTACAGGTGGGCATATTTTCCCAGCCTTAGCAGTTTCTAAAGAGGTGGAAGATGAATGGAATATTCATTGGTTGGGTGTTCGTCAAAGACTTGATGAAAATTATATTCCCAAAAAATATAATTTGAGGACTTTGAATATAAAGACGCCAAGAAAAAATATTTTTTTGTTATATCAATATATAGAAATTTTAATGTCAACTTTTCAAATAATTAAGATCTTAAAAGAAAAAAAAATTAACTTAGTTTTTACGACTGGCGGTTATATATCAGCACCTACTATTGTTGCCTCAAAACTTCTCAGGATACCTGTCATTATTCATGAATCAAATTTAATTCCAGGAATGGTCACGAAATATTTTGGGTTTTTGTGTAACTATGTTCTTTTGGGATTTAAGAAAACAAATTCTTATTTAAGAAATTGCAGAACTATTTTCACTGGTACCCCTCTAAGACAGCAATTCTATAAATCTAATCCCTTGCCAGAATGGGTTCCAAAAGGAAAGAGACCTCTTTTGATTGTTATGGGAGGTAGCCAAGGAGCAAAAGCTATAAATCAAATTATTTACCAATCTTTGGAATTTTTAATGAAAAAAAAGTTCCGAATAGTTCATATTATTGGCGAATCTAATCAAAAACCTTTTGACATAAGAAATTCTAAAAATTATGTTCAAAAGAAATTTACTAATGAAATCGCAGCTTTAATTCAAAACTGTGATCTTGTAATTTCGAGATCTGGTGCAGGAACAATTAATGAACTAATAGAGGCTGAAAAACCTTCAATTTTAATTCCATATCCGGATTCTAAAAATAATCATCAAGAGAAAAATGCAATGATTCTTGCTGAAATTGGAGGCTCAGTTTTAATCAATCAGAATAAAATTTCTAAAGAAGTTTTTGAAGAAACTCTAGAAAGAATTTTTAAAAAAAAATTAAAAAAGGGAAAAAATAATTATGAAATATTAGATCTCATGAAGAAAAACATGGAAAATAATAATAAAATTAAATCTAAAAATGAGATTAAAAAATTTTTTAATTATTTTTTAAAGGAATTCTGAATTTCTCTACATAAAAGTGTGTTCTTTTGTCTATTCTGCAAACTTATTCTTGCCCACCTTTCGTCAAGAAATTTAAATGAAGTGCATTCTCTAAGCAATATTCCTTTATTTTCTAAGTATTCTATATTTGGCAACAAGGATGTTGTACTTTCGATTAAAAAAAAGTTGGTTGAAGAGTTATGAACTTTAAGGTTCTCTATTTTTGATAATTTTTCAAATACTCTCTTTTTTTCAACATTTATCCAGCTGTGAATCTGTTTTGTCCACTGTTCATAGAATATTTTATTACTTAGTAGATTAATTCCGGCTTTAATAGCAAATGAATTTAAAGGCCAAGGATCTCTATTTATTTCCCATTGTTTAAGTTTTTTCGATGAGCCAACAACGTAACCTAATCTAAGACCAGGAATATTGAAAATTTTGGTCAAGCTTCTCAAGACTAATAAATTATCAAATCTTTGGGTTAATGGTATTAAAGATTCTTTGTCTCCATTTGGTGTTATTGATAAGAAAGCTTCATCACATATAACTAATTTATATTTTTTGACAACTTCCTCCAATGAATTCTTTCCCCATAATTGGCCTGTAGGGTTATGTGGATTTGTAATCCAAATAACATCACCTTTTGGATGCAGCGGAAATGATTGAGGAAAAATATCATTCCAGTTTTTTGGTAATTCGCAATGCATAAAATTGCTATTCCAACAATTTAAAGATCTTTCATAATCAACAAATGATGGAGAAGGAATACAACTTATTCCAAATTTGGATGCTTCATAACCTGCCCAGGTTATTAGTTCAGAAGCTCCATTCCCAGGCAATATATTGTCTGGATTTATCCCATGAAATTTGCCAATTATTTCTCTCAAAACACTTAAGTTTCTCTCAGGGTAATATCTAAATCCAAGATTCTTAATTTCCTCATTTAATGAATCTATTAGTATCTGAGGAGGATCAAAGGGTACTAATGAGGCACTTGCATCAATAATTTCAGAGGGTGATAAATTTAATTTCTTTGCTTTTGCATATACGTTTCCCCCATGCTTTAGATTTGATGATTGCATGGTTAGTATTTTGTAATCATTAGGTTCCGGTTTATTCATTATTCACTTTCTTTTTTATTCAATCCATTTTAGATCTGATCCAATGGCCTCTTTTATATTTGATAATTTATGGATATTGAGTTGCTTTATAATTCCTTGAAGTATATCTGGTACTAATTGTGGACCCTTATATATCCATCCTGTATAAAGTTGAATTAATGATGCTCCAGAACAAATTCTTTCCCATGCTGACTCAGGACTATCTATCCCACCAACGCCAATTAAAATAATCTTTTTATCAATATTATGAATATGTTTTATTATTTGATTTGCTTTTTTTTGTAGAGGCCTTCCACTTAATCCTCCATTCTCTTCAGAAAGTAATAATCCGGTTTGCATGATCTTTCTATTTTCAAGACCTAATCTATCTATGCTGGTGTTAGTAGCAATTATTCCATCGATGTTTTCCTCGATTATTAATTGGCAAATATCTTCAATATCTTTAAAGCTTAGATCTGGTGCAATTTTGACAAATAACGGTGGACAACTGGGTAAGTTTTTAATTTCTTTAATAAGTTCTTTTAGAAGAATTGGATCTTGTAACTTTCTTAGTCCTTCAGTATTTGGAGAACTTACGTTTATTGCTGCATAATCACAATATGGAATTAATAATTTTAGAGAAGTCAAATAGTCATCTTTTGCTTGAGATAAATCTGTAATTTTAGACTTACCAAAATTTATCCCTAAACAAATATTCTTTCTATTTTTTTTAAACTCAATTCCTTGTTCGACAAAATTTTTAACTAGATTTTCAGCACCATTGTTATTGAAACCCATTCTATTTAATGCTGCCTCTTCTTCGGCTAATCTAAATAACCTTGGTTTGGGATTTCCATTTTGAGCAAATTTAGTTACCGTACCAAGTTCAGCAAATCCAAAACCAAAATCTTTCCATATATTTGCGGCATTTCCATTTTTATCAAAACCCGCAGCTAAACCAACTGGATTGCAAAAATTTATTCCACATATGTTCTGAGTTAACCTTTTATCAACTACAGAAAATTCTTTATTTAGATTTTTTAAGATAGAAGAAACTACAGGCCAATTATATTTTCTTGAACTGAATGATAGGAGGCTAAGAGATAAATTTGTTAAGTACTCTGCATCAATTCCAGAGTCTTTTTTTAATACAGGGGTAATCAAGTTTTTATAAAGATTTTTAAACACACCCTTCTGTTCATTCATAAAAAATCAGGCTTCTTTTTTTTCTATTATCCAATATTTTTTATCTTTAGGAATCAATCTCCAATTACGCCATTCAAAAAGTGAATATTGTTTTATCTTTGAGTGGTTTTCTTCACCTAATAAGGTGTCTAGTTCAGGTGAACTTAAAAGGTACTTTTTTTCTGCAAATTTTTTAATTAATTCATTTCTTGAAAGTAATTCTTGAATTTCTGCAGGTGCTTTTTTTTCAAAAAAATCAACAGAGGATTCTGCTTTTTTTAAGTTACTTACTATACATATACCTTTGCTGTAATTAGTTGCAATTTTATCAACCCTATCATTTTGTTTATCTCCGCTATGACCTTTAACATATTCCATTATTAGGCCATTAATTCTTAATTGATCAATTTTTTGCCATAGATCAAGATTTTGAACTGGTTTTCCTGAGCTTGTTTTCCATCCATTTCTCTTCCAATTTATAATCCATTTTGTATAACCCTCTATGACATATTTACTATCAGTTCTTAGTTTAAAGTTCTCTTTTAATTGGTAAGATTTTAATTTCTCAAGAGTTTTTATAGCCGCGGTGAGTTCCATTCTATTATTAGTGGTATTTTGCTCGGAACCACCTATTTCTAATTCGCTGTTATCGTCAAAAATTATTAAACCGCCCCAACCACCAGGGCCTGGATTACCACTGCAGGCTCCATCTGTTGCGGCTTCAATCGCAATAATATCACTATTCATAATTTTTGAAGCCGATATTGAGGTTATCGGCTTGAAAAAATGTACTCTTACTTAAGTGTAACTTTGCCGCCAGCTTCTTCAATCTCTTTCTTTAAAGATTCAGCATCTGTTTTAGCAATTCCTTCTTTTACTGTTTTTGGTGCAGATTCAACAAGTGCTTTTGCATCGCCAAGACCTAGACCAGTTGCATTTCTAACAACCTTAAGGACTTTGATTTTTGCAGCTGCATCAAAGCTTTCTAGAACTACATCAAATTCAGTTTTTTCTTCAGCAGCGCCACCATCTGCGTCACCGCCAGCTGCTCCTGGAGCTGCCATTACTACACCTGCAGAAGCTGCAGCAGATACACCAAAAGCCTCTTCAATCTGCTTTACAAGCTCAGATGCTTCTAAAAGTGATAGAGATTTTAATGATTCAAGAATTTCTTCAGTTTTTGCGGACATTTTCTTAAAAGTTAATTAGGGTTTGAATTTAAGATTCTGATTTTTCAGAATGTTGTTTAAGTGATCTAGCAAGTCCAGAAGGTACTTCATTGATAGAGATTGCAATTTTTGTTGCAACGCCATTTAGTGCGCCAGCAATTTTTGCCATCAATACTTCTTTAGTTGGAAGACTTGCAATTTCCTTTATTTCAGAATCGCTAAGAAGTCTGCCTTCAAATAAAGCTCCTTTGGTTTCGGATTTTTTGGTGTCTTTTTGAAAAGATTGGATCGCTTTTACAGCACCACCAACATCTTCTTTAATTAAGACAAAAGCATTTGTTCCGGTCAGTAAAGATTCAAGATCGTTCCAATTACTATCTCCATCAATAGCTTTACGCATTAATGAGTTTTTCGTAACTTTGCAGATGCCGTTAGTTGTTTGCAATCTAGATCGCAAATCTGACATCTCTTTGATTGTTAAACCTTTATAGTCAAGAACCACAGCCATTTCCGAGTCGTTTAGTAGAGATTTGATCTCAGTAACGATTTGTTGCTTATTCTCTAGTGTTCGGCCCATTGTTTTTTTGGATCGTAATTTAGGGAGAGCAGGAAATGCGGCAAAGTCCTTTTTAAAAGAGGCCGCTTTTATTAGATCCAAAAAGAAATAATTAAGACGAGTCCTCAGTAGGATTTAAAAATTTAGGATATCTAAATTAACCTACTTTCTTTGGCCGTATTATTGCACCTTAAATTATACTACAAAGGGTTAACCTTCTGGTTGATAATCTTGTACAGCATTTATGTCTACTTGAACTGAAGGACCCATTGTTGAAGTTACATAAAAAGTTTTCCAATACTTTCCCTTAGCTCCACTTGGTTTATTCTTATCAATTGATTCTTGTAAGGTTTTTAAGTTGTCAAATAGTGCCTCTTTTGTGAAACTTGCTTTTCCAAAGCGGACATGAACTATACCAGCCTTATCTGCTCTAAATTCGAGCTTACCAGCTTTAAATTCTTTTATAGCATTAGCAATATCATTAGTTACTGTACCAGCTTTAGGGTTAGGCATTAAACCTCTAGGCCCTAAAACTCTTCCTAACTTCGCAACCTTTGGCATCATATCTGGAGTCGCAATAAGTAGATCGAACTCCATATTTCCTTTGTTGATGCTTTCTACAAGATCTTCTTCACCAAATAAATCTGCACCAGCAGCTTTAGCTTTCGACACATTCTCACCACTTGTAATTACTGCAATTTTGATGCTTTGGCCAGTTCCATGTGGTAATGCAACAGTTGTTCTTAATTGTTGATCAGTATATTTTGGATCAATACCTAAACGTATATGTGCTTCAATAGTTTCATCAAATTTTGCATTAGCATTTTCTTTGATAATACTAAGAGCTTCAAGTGGTGCGTAAACGCGATCTTCTATCTTTGTTGATAGAGCCGCCATTCTTTTGGATAGTTTTTTCATAATAAGATTGGGTGCAAACGGTTATTAACTAACCTCCCCTATAAATAAGCAATTTTGTCTTGAACTCAATCAGTGATAGAGACGCCCATATTACGAGCAGTACCCTCAATTACTTTCATTGCTGATTCAACACTAGTACAGTTTAGATCAGGAAGCTTGGTTTTGGCTATTTCTTCTAATTGAGCTTTACTTATATTCCCAACAGAGCCTTTTGCGGATTCTCCTGATCCTTTCTCAATACCAGCTGCTTTTGTTATTAAGACGGAAGCAGGAGGTGTTTTTGTGATAAAAGTAAAGCTTCTATCCTCAAAAACAGAAATCTCGACTGGAATTACAAAACCTGCTTTATCTTGTGTCCTTGCGTTATATTCTTTGCAAAATGCCATGATGTTGACACCATGTTGTCCTAAAGCTGGCCCTACAGGAGGAGCAGGATTTGCTTTGCCTGCTTGAAGAGCAAGCTTGATAACTGCAACAATTTTTTTTGCCATTAGATTAGAGAATTTAAGCTGAAGTAGAAAATCATGATTTTACTCGATAAACAAGAACAATTAGAAATTAATTTTGTTTATTGATTTGGGAGAATTCTAATTCTACAGGAGTCTCGCGCCCAAATATTGAAAGTAATGCTTTTAATTTATTTCTTTCTCCGGAGACTTCTATAACTTCACCCTGGAAATCCTTGAATGGACCGCTAGTTACAATGATTCTATCTTTTTCTTCAATATCTAACTTGATGACAGCTTTTTTCTCTGATGCGCGCTTAAAGATTCTATTAACTTCTTGTCTTGATAGTGGTCGAGGTTTGATATGACCTCGCGATCTTCCACTGCCTCTACCGTCTTCAGCACCGACAAAGTTAATTACATTTGGAGTACTTTTGACAGCCATCATTGTATCTTCATCCAAAATCATTCTTACGAGGACATAACCTGGGAAAACTTTTTCTTCAGTAGTTTGTCTGCTTCCATCTTTTTTTAATTTAATTCCTGGGGTTTGGGGAATTTCAATTTCAATGATCCTATTATTAACACCTAAAGTTACTGATCTCTGCTCAAGAGTCGCTTTTACTTTTTTTTCACAGCTTGATGCTACTTGAATTGCATACCATCTTGGGATGCTTGTATTAGCTTTTGAAGAAGCAAGGCTTGTAGTTAATTCATTACTCATTTTTCTGGAAGCATAGTTAAGATCATTAATAATGGATATTCGGGAGATAATTCAACCAAAAATTTGCGAGGCTGCCCATCCATAGAATCTGCTAACAGAAGCAATGGCTGCAGCAGAAAACGATACCATAATTATAACTGCTACTGATTCGCTAAAAAGTTGTTGTTTGTTAGGCCACACGACAAGTTTAAGCTCATCGTAGGTAGATCTAAAAAAATTATTCTTTTTTTTAGGCTCTTCAACTTCAGGAGAATCCTTTTTCAGAGGTTCTTTATTAGTAATAGGACTTGTCACAAAATTTTTTTTTGAAATTAAGCTTTACGCTTTAGTTTTATTTTAGCTTATTGATTTACTCCTCAGCTAGGCTTGAAAACGATCTCATCTTTTTTAGCGGGGTTAAGTTTAATTGTTATATTTTTTTTGTTTTTGAAGTTATCCTCTAAAAGTTTTGCAGCCAAGGGATTTTCTATTTGTCTTCTAAGTTCCCTACTAAGCGGCCTAGCACCATATTCAGGTTCGTAAGAATCGTTCGCAATTTTATTAATAACTTTTTTGTCTATAGCGATATTTATTTTCTGTTCAAGTAGCAGGTTTTTTAAATCTTCTGTTTGTAAAATTATTATTTTTTGAAGTTCATCAATAGATAATGGATTAAACTTTACTACTTCGTCAATTCTGTTTAAAAATTCAGGTCTAAAAATTGAAGACAATGTATTACTTATGGAATCATCTAAGGTTTGTTGGTCTTTTTCTAACTTTCTCTCACTTTGGGAAATCTTTTTTGAATACTCCAGTATAGATTTACCAGCTAGATTGCTTGTCATAATGATTACGGTATTTTTGAAATCTACGGTCCTTCCTTGAGAGTCCGTTAATCTTCCTTCATCTAAGACTTGTAAAAGGATATTAAAAACTTCTGAATGTGCTTTTTCGATCTCATCAAGAAGTATTACTGAATATGGTTTACGTCTTACTGCTTCAGTTAATTGACCTCCCTCTTCATAACCAACATAACCTGGAGGAGCTCCCAAAAGTCTTGCTACAGCATTTTTCTCCATATATTCACTCATGTCTAATCTTAAAAGTGCGTCTTCTTCATCAAATAAAGCTGTTGCAAGAGATTTTGCTAATTCTGTTTTGCCAACACCTGTAGGGCCCATAAATAAAAAAGATCCTATTGGTCTTTTGGGACTTTTCATGCCAACTCGGGCTCTTCTAATTGCAGCAGAAACAGCTTCTATAGCTTTTTCTTGTCCAATAACTTTTTCACTTAGTTCTGTTTCTAGATTGACTAATTTCTTACGTTCATTTGAAACTACTTTAGAAATTGGGATACCTGTAATTTTTGAGACAACATCAGCAATATCATCAGGTTCAACTTGATATTTAAAGGGGAAATTTCTATTTTTCTTTAATTTATTAAAGTTCTCTTCAACTTTTTGTATTTCATTCTCTATGTCATTTAACTCTTCTTCAAGCTTTTCTAAATAATCAAGATCATTTTCAATTTCGCGATTTGATTTATCATTAATTTGTTTTGTTAGCTTATCTTCTTCTTTCATTAAAATAGATAATTGCTCCATTTCTTCTTGCAAATTGTTCCAATTGTCAAGAAGAATATTCAATTTTGCCTCTGATTGTTTTCTCATATTCAAAAGTTTTTCTTGAGCCTCGATATTTTCTCCTTGCAAATTATTCAGTTTTTCATTAATGGTATGAAGTTTTTTTTCTTGTTGGAGAATTATTTGAGGCTTTTTATTAGACTCGATTTTTAACTCTGCAGCTGCTTCATCAATTAAATCTATTGCTTTATCAGGAAGACATTTATCGCTGATGTATCTGTCGGCCAATTTGGCAGAATAGTTTACAGCTTCCGTAGAAATTTTTATGCCATGATGTGATTCATACTTCTTTTTGATGCCTTGCAATATTTTTGCGCTTAATTCTACTGAAGGTTCATTAACGGCTATCTTTTGAAAGCAATTATTTAATGCCTGATCTTTTTCAATAGTTTCACGAAATTTCTCGGGTGTTGTTGTACCGATACATCTAAGTTCTCCTTCAGCCAGTAAAGGTTTTAAGATATTGCTAATGTCGGTAGAAGATCTGTCAGAACTTAATATTGAATGAATTTCATCAATAAATAGAATCATTCCTTGGCTTGGATTGTTTAGTTCCTGCATTATTAAGCTTAACCTTTCTTCTAGTTGGCCTCTAAATTTTGTCCCAGAAACTAAGGCACCTAAGTCAAGCGAAATAACTTTAAAGTCTTTTAAAGAATCAGGAACTTCTTTGTCTACAATTAATTGCGCAAGTAATTTTGCAATTGAGGTTTTACCAACTCCAGGATTGCCGATAAGTATAGGATTATTTTTGTTTCTTCTGCAGAGAACCCTCATTAAATTATTGATCTCATTTTCTCTACCTAAAACGGGGTCCAGTAGGCCTTTTTTAGCTATTTCTGTTAAATCTTTTCCATAAATTGAAAGAGCATTTTCATCTTTTCCAACTTGTTTTTTGGTTTCAATTTGAAGTTTACTTTTGGGTAATGGAACAATAGCTTCTTTAAATTTTTCTTCTTTTACTAAGGTCTCTTTATTTAATTCAAAATTAGATTGATTTATTTCAAGAACGTTCTCATAATTATAAGAATCTTTTGATTGATTAATATTTGGGAAAAACTTTAATTCTTCTTCTAATTTTTCCATCGAAAGGTTGCCTTCTTCAAAAACATAATTTCCAATTCTTAAATCTCTTCCAAGAGCAATTATTAAATGAGGGATTTCTATGAATTTCGATCCCCATTGGATTTTAATCTGATTCGCATTATCTAATAAAATTTCTAAATCTTCTCCTATAGTAAAAATATCTGACTCATTTGTTGGTGTCTCTTCTAAAAAATCTTCTGTTATATCTAAAACCGTATCTTGGTCGATTGATAATTTTTCAATGAAAGCAAAGAATTCGCTTGATGAGAACAATGTATGAATTATGTGTTCAATATTAAATTCGCTATGATCCCATTTTTTTGCTGTTTCTTCCCCTAATAAAAGAAGATTCCAACTGATATCGCTAAATAGTTCAGGACTGGATGTTAGTGTTTCTCTCATAAACTATAAAACTATAGTTGATTATTAATTAGTATTCTAAATAGTATCTGCATTAATAATCATCCAATAATTTTTAAATTGTAAGATGAATTTGAAAAATATGTTTATGAGAGGGGTTGCAGCGACTTTGGAATTAATAAAAGCGTTAAATAATATTTAAATTGTTGCGAAATTAAAAATTATAATTGGTAAACATATTTATTTCAGATATTAGCCAAATAGTTCAGCTATTAATAGGATTTAAATAGTAATAATTAAATTGTGAAAGAAACTATTGATTTTCTTATTGATACTATTGAAGCAAGGCAAGTCCTTGATTCAAGAGGTAATCCAACTGTAGAGGCAGAAGTATTTTTGGAATGTGGTGCAAGTGGCAGAGCAATTGTGCCTAGCGGAGCTAGTACTGGTGCTCATGAGGCACATGAATTAAGGGATGGTGGTTCAAAATACATGGGGAAGGGTGTTTTAAATGCTGTTAATAAAATTCATGAAACAATATCCCCGGCTTTATGTGGTTTATCAGCTTTAGATCAAACTGCAGTAGATAAATTAATGATTGAAATTGATGGAACTCCTAATAAATCTAGCCTTGGAGCCAATTCAATCCTTGCAGTAAGTCTTGCAACTGCCAGAGCATCAGCAAATGCTTTAGACGTTCCACTATATAGGTATCTTGGAGATCCATTATCCAATCTACTTCCAGTACCCTTAATGAATGTAATAAATGGTGGTGCTCATGCACCAAATAGTCTTGATTTTCAGGAATTTATGCTTGTCCCACATGGAGTTAATAATTTTAGTGAATCATTAAGGATGGGTACTGAAATTTTTCACTCATTAAAATCATTACTTGATCAAAAAGGTCTATCTACTGCTGTAGGCGATGAGGGTGGATTTGCACCTAATTTGTCATCAAGCGAAGAAGCAGGTGACTTATTATTAGAAGCAATTCAAAAAGCCGGATTTAAACCTGGTGAGCAGGTATCTTTAGCCTTAGATGCCGCTAGTACTGAATTTTACAGTGATGGTATTTATCAATATGAAGGCAAAAGTTTAAGTAGCTCTGAAATGATTTCATATCTTTCAAGATTAGTTTCTAATTATCCAATAGTTTCGATAGAGGACGGTTTAGCTGAGGATGATTGGGAGGGTTGGTCAGAATTAAACAAAGAATTAGGAAATAAAGTTCAGCTTGTAGGTGATGATTTATTCGTTACTAATACAGAAAGATTAAGGAAAGGGATTATGGAAAAATCTGCCAATTCAATCCTAATAAAAGTAAATCAAATTGGAACATTAACTGAAACTTTGGAAGCTATTGAGTTAGCTAAAATGTCTGGTTTCACAAGTGTTATTAGTCATAGAAGTGGTGAGACTGAAGATACAACAATTGCAGATTTATCTGTCGCCACAAGATCGGGTCAGATTAAGACAGGCTCTTTGAGCAGAAGTGAAAGGATTGCAAAATATAATAGGCTTTTAAAAATTGAGGAGGAATTGGGAAATCAAGCAAGATTCGCAGGAGCTTTAGGTTTGGGTCCCAAAAATATATAGTTTTTAGCGCTTAAGTTTTTCTAAACGAGAGCCTTTTCTCATACTTAATTGGCATTTTATCCAATCAATACTTATTGGGAGTGCAAAACAAAGTGGCAACAAAGCAAAATTATTTTGTTTGTTAGTTACAAGTAAAGCAGATGCAATTGATAAGCTTCCTATAAGAATTGAATGGCCCAAAGTTTTTTGAGCAGTAAACATCTTTTTGAATTGCCTATCAGACTCTCCCATTCTTATTTGCAATTGTAAATCCCCCTGCTCTAATCTTTCTAAACTTTCATCTATTCTTTTGGGAATTCCAACAGCTTTCGATCCTAGTTCACCTACTTGCCTGCCAAATTGGTTAATTAAATCGTTGGGAGTTTGATTATTTGAAGTCATAAGTTCTATTAAATAAGGCTTGGTTACTGATACAAGGTTAAACCCTGGATCAAGCATTCTACCAACTCCTTCAAAAGTTGATAAAGCTCTCATCACAAAGATTAAATCTACTGGCAGCTGAAATGGTGTTTCATAAACAAGTTCGTATAAATCTCCAGATAATTTTTCTATAATGTTTGGACTGAATGGCGGAGTTAAGGCCTCTTTAAGCATCAATCTGACTAATCTTCTGACTGGTCCAACATCAATATCTTTTGAAATTAGCCCAGCTTGTTGTAATTGACTAACAAGTGATGAGGCGTCTCTAAGAGCAGCAGCCTTAACCATCGCCCCTAATCTAGTTTGAAGATTATTTGAGATATTACCCATCATTCCAAAATCATAAAAAATCAATTTACCTTTAATTGAAACCGCTAGATTCCCTGGATGAGGGTCTGCATGAAAAAAACCATAATTTACTAATTGTTTTAAATAGCTGATGGCACCTATTTCTGCAATCTTAGGTAAATCAATATCTTGTGATTGTAATTTATCTAAATCGCTTATTTTTGTTCCTTCTAAATAACTTAAACAAAGAACTTTTTCACTGCTCATATCCCAAATTACTTCAGGGACTTCAACATTTGCATCATCAAGAAATTGCTGTCTAAATCTTGCTGCATATTGAGCTTCACAATTAAAATCAAGCTCTTTCATGAGAACTTTCCTACACTCTCTAGCAATTTCAACCCAGTTTCTACCTCGACTCCAATTCTTGTTTTTCTGTAACAATCCTGCTATTTGCTGCATTATGCCCAAATCAATAATAAACAATTCTTTTAAATTGGGTCTTTGAACTTTAAATACTACTTTCTTACCATTTTTTAAAGTCGCTTTATGAACCTGAGCTAGTGATGCTGATCCAACCGGTTCACATATTATTTGATCTATATCATTAAACTTAGACTCTAGTTCATCTCTTATAGTTTCTTCAACTTGCGCAAATGAAAAATTAGGAACTTGATCCTGCAATTTAGACAATTCCTGTATCCATGTATTAGGAATCAAATCAGGTCTCGCTGATAATAATTGTCCAATTTTAATAAATGCCGAACCAAGTTTTATTAATTGATTAGTAAACCACCTAGCTCTTTTAATTTGGACCCTACTTTTTTCATTGTCCTTAGTCTGAAAAATTGTAAATCTAATATTATCTATCCACAAAATTATTAAAAGCAAAATCAGAGTTATCCAAATAAGAAAGGCCCTCTTCAATTTTTTTAAACGATAATGAAGAATGTTATAACTCATTAAACTTGATTATTCATAGTTTTATTCAAGAGATCAATTTGCTTATTGATACCTTCAATTTCAATCAAAGCTTGTTTTATTTTGGAATCTTGATAGGTATTTGTAGACTCCTTTTCTTGAATATTTTCGGCTTTTTCCAGTCTTGATGCTTCTTCGATTATGGATTCTTTTAAACTATCAAATTCTTTTTTGAGAATTTCTGGAGCATCCTGAGCAATATTTGTTGCTTCCTCAATTTTTTCAACCAATAATTCGTTTAATTTTTCGGTTACTTTCTTTATGGCAGCTTTTAAAAGGTAATCAGAGTTGGTCATGAAAAATATAATGTTTCAACGGCAATTGATTTTTCGATATGATCTAATAATAGATCAATACAGAACATTTCACGTAACTGATCATTTTGATAACTAATTTTTTATGTTTTTCCTATGTAAGTTTGTTTCTATATTAAGCTTTTTTCTCTTTTTTCTTTTAACTTATATCTATATAAAGGTTCAGGTATTTAATTTAAAAATATCTTCTAACCAAGAACTCATCTAATAAACTACTAAAAAAGGAGTTTTTTAAAATTGGAAATCATTGAGTCAGATGTAGTTATTATCGGAGGAGGCCCTGCCGGTTGTACTTGTGCACTTTATACATCTCGTTCAAACTTAAAGACAGTAATTTTAGATAAAAATCCATCTGTTGGCGCCTTAGCAATAACTCATCAAATAGCTAATTATCCAGGTGTTCCTGTTGATATAAGTGGAGATAAATTACTTACTCTAATGAGAGAACAGGCTGTGCAATACGGCACAGATTATAGAAGAGCGCAAGTGTTTGGAATAGACGCTAGTGGAGAATGGAAAATGGTTTATACGCCCGAAGGCACTTTTAAAGCTAAAGCACTTGTACTTGCAAGTGGAGCCATGGGTAGGCCTGCATCATTTAAGGGCGAAGCGGATTTTCTTGGGAAAGGAGTAAGTTATTGTGCTACATGTGACGGGGCTTTTTATAAAAATAGAGAAGTTGCTGTTGTTGGAGTGAACAAGGAGGCAATTGAAGAGGCAACTGTTTTAACTAAATTTGCATCTACTGTGCATTGGATTACATCAAGTGATCCTAAATCAGATAATGAAGAAGCTATGGAATTGATGGATAATTCAAATATAAAACATTGGAGTAGAACAAGATTATTGGAAATATTGGGCGATGATATGGGTGTTAATGGGGTGGTTGTAAAAAATAAACAACAAGAAAATCCTATTAATTTAAATTTAGATGGAGTGTTTGTCTACATGAGTGGTTCAAAGCCAATTACTGACTTTTTAGGGGATCAAATTGCTTTAAAAGAAGACGGAGGAGTTATTGTTGATGACTATATGTCTACAAACTCTGATGGAGTATGGGCTATTGGAGATATAAGAAATACACCATTTAAGCAAGCTGTAGTTGCGGCTTCTGATGGATGTATTGCTGCAATGTCAATCGATAGATACTTAAATAGTCGAAAAAATATAAGAGTAGATTGGATTCATTCTTAAAAGTAAATATTGCTTTTTAAATTTAAAGGGGTGTTGCTTCAGAAATATAAGCAACTCCTCCGTAGTAGCTTAAATCGTCCCTGATATTATCTCTCATTTTATCTATTAATTCTTGCTCACAAAAAACAATTACATGAGCATTTGCTCCTAATCCTGTAAATTCCATATCTTCAGTAACAACTCTTTCAGGCCCTCTGCCAGTAGCGTGTTTCATAACTGTATATCCAGGAACATTAGCTTTTTCTAATGTTTTAATGATTGCATTTAGTTCTCTTTCACTAAATATCAAGTCTAATCTTTTCATGTTTATAGAGGGGACAATGGGATAATGGTATTTACTAAACTCATATATATAGGAATGCCAAGAACTATATTGAATGGGAATGTTAGACCTAGTGTAGTTGATATATAATAACTAGATTTAGCTTCTGGAACTGTCATCCTCATCGCTGCAGGAACTGCTAAATATGAGGCGCTTGCACATAAAACCACAAATAAAAGTGCGTTGCCAGGTCCCAAAGATAAAAATCTTGCAACGAAAACACCAATAAATGCGTTAAACAAAGGCATAAAAATGGCAAAGCCAATCAAGAACGAACCCGCGTTCTTCAGTCTCGGCAATCTTTGAGCAGCGACTATTCCCATATCTAACAAGAAGAAGCATTCTGCTCCATAGAATAATTGTCCGGTAAAAGGCTCCATTTTTGCAATACCTGAGGGATTACTTGAAGCAGTTAGAAAGCCTACAATTAAGCTTGAGAGCAATAAATAAACTGATCCATTCAAAAGTGATTCATGTAATATTGCGCTTAGATGCATTTTTCTTGATTTAGGTCTATTTTTGGGAGCTGCAAATTTCACCAGTAATAATCCAACAATAATTGCAGGAGATTCCATTAAAGCTAATGCGCCAACCATAAAACCATCGAAGGCTATTTTTTGACTTTCCAAAAAACTTTCTGCAGAAATAAATGTAACAGCACTAATTGAACCGTATGCAGCTGCTATTGCGGCTGAATTAAAGACATCAAACTTAAATCTTAAAATTAAAAATCCAATCAGCGGGATTAAAAGTGACATAAGTATTGCAGCGCTTAAAGTAGGCAATACTTGATCTGTAAAACCACTTTTCTGTATCTCTATACCTCCTTTAAACCCAATAGCTAGTAATAGATATAAGGAGAAGAGTTTAGGTAATGGAGCTGGTATTTCTAAATCAGATTTAAAGAGTACTGATATTGCTCCAATCAAAAAGAAAAGAACTGGCGGGGCTAATACATTTTGCAGAATTGGATTAATTTCCATATATTACTAGGCTATCTCATTTAAAGCAGTCTCTAAAGCTTCTTTTCTTGTTTCAATAATGCCTTCAACTCCAAACTTAGCTAATCTATCTTTGACTTTTTCATTAGCACCAGCGACAAATGCTTTTCTGGAATTATTTTTTGCTTCTTGCATCATATCCTCTATTGCAAGAGTCGCAGTAACTCCAAGTCGAGGCACATCAGTGATATCTAATATCAAAACTTTGTAGTTTCTCACCAGCATCATTCTCTCAGATATGCCTTTAGCTGCTCCAAAACTAAGTGGTCCTTTAAGTCTAAATAGCATTACCTCGCCTGAACATCTATCTAGAAGTGCTTTTTCATCAGCAGGTAAAGCATTTTTCCCTTGATCATCTTTTGATAAAGGATTATCCTCATCCATACCTTCTAGTTGAGTTTCGGTTATTGAATCAATAGTGAGCATATTTGCTATGAATACACCGACTAAAACTGCCCAAATTAAATCCCAAAAAACAGTCATTAAAAGTACACCGTACATTACTACTGATGTTTTTAAAGATAATTTGTGAGCCCTCCTCAAGAATCCCCAATCAATAATATCTAGGCCTACTTTTATAAGAATTCCTGCTAGCAATGCAGTTGGTATTTGCTCAGCTAAAGGTCCTGCACCAACTAAAACAATCAACAACACAATCGAGTGAACCATACCAGAAATTGGAGTTGATCCTCCAGATTTAACATTTATGACTGTTCTCATGGTTGCTCCTGCTCCAGGTAAACCTGAAAACAGACCTGCAACAGCATTACCTATTCCTTGACCAATAAGTTCCCTATCAGAATTATGTTTTGTTTGAGAGATATTGTCTGCGACTAGAGATGTCAGTAAGGAGTCAATTGCGCCTAGTACTGCTAGGACTAATCCTGCTTTAAAAATAATTGGGAAATATTGATTAAAACTTGGGAAATTTAAAGATGGAACTCCTCTTGGGATTTCTCCAATTCTATCAATAGTGCCATCTCCAAAGATTAATATTGATATTGGGGTAACTATCAATAGGGCTAAGAGAGGAGAAGGAACCCACTGACTTATTTTTCTAGGAGTAAGAAATACTATACCTAGCGTCATTATTGCTACTCCAATAGCAGCACCGTTGGGCTGGAAATTTGAAAATACAGTTGTTAAAGATTCGACTACTCCACCTCGAGTGCTAATGCCAAGCAATGGTCCGATCTGAAGCGCAATGATTATTACTCCAATACCAGACATAAATCCTGAAACAACAGAATATGGAACTAAAGTAATGTATTTACCTAGTTTTAGAATCCCGAATATTATTTGTAGTAAGCCGCCAATGACTACCGCTGCCATAACTAAAGGTAAAATTTGTCCTGCAGATAGATCTCTCGGAACACCGACTGCTGCTAAGCCTGCTACTACACCTGCAACAGTTACACTCATGGGACCAGTAGGTCCACTAACTTGAGCAGGTGTCCCGCCGAATAATGCTGCTAAAAAACCAACTACTACTGCTCCGTATAGTCCATAAATTGCTCCGCCAGGCCCTAACGCAGCATTACCAAAAGCAAGAGCGAGAGGTAAAGCCACTACTGCGGCTGTGATGCCTCCAAGAATATCGCCTCTTACATTTTTCAGATGAAATCCATTAATTATTTTCAAAGATGCTCTCCTTAAAATGAATACTTAACTAGAAGATATTATCTCTTTATGACGTAAATTTGTAGAAAATGAAGATTGTGCAAAATATTTTTGTAACTTTTTTTGCTCTTACTAAATAAATTTTAGTTAATTTTCCTGAACAAAAGTAGTCTCTGATTGATTTATGTGCGAGGCGAGCGATTAATGTATTAGATAAATATTTTTCAATTTAAATAATATTCAAATGAATTCGATTATTCGTCCTAGAAGATTAAGAAGAACTGAAGCTATTAGAGAAATGGTTAGAGAAAACTATCTAACGGCATCTGACTTTATATATCCATTATTTATTCATGAAAAGGATTTTAAAGAGGAAATTTCAGCTATGCCGGGAACTTATAGATGGGATATTAATGGCTTAATAAAGGAGGTCACTAGGGCATGGGAATTAGGAATAAGGTGTGTGGTTCTTTTCCCAAAAATTAACGATCATTTAAAAACTGAAGATGGAGCAGAGTGTTTTAATGAAGACGGTTTAATTCCTAAAGCTATTCGAATATTAAAAAAAGAGATTCCAGAAATGGCAATAATGACAGATGTTGCCTTGGACCCATACTCTTGTGATGGTCATGATGGATTAGTTGATGAAACTGGAAAAATATTGAACGACGAAACAATCGAAATTTTAAAAAAACAAGCTTTGACACAAGCAAGAGCTGGAGCAGATTTTATTGGTCCTAGTGATATGATGGACGGGAGAGTTGGAGCAATCAGAGCTGCGCTTGATAGTCAAGGATTTAGTGATGTAGGTATTATTAGTTACACAGCAAAATATTCATCTGCTTATTACGGACCATTTAGAACTGCTTTAGATTCGGCTCCTAAAGAAAATAGTAAGAAAATAATTCCAGACAATAAGTCTACATATCAAATGGACCCTGCTAATTCAAAAGAGGCTTTGATTGAATCTGCATTGGATCAGTACGAAGGAGCTGATATTTTGATGGTAAAACCAGGAATTTCATACTTGGATATTGTTTATAGATTAAGCACTTTTTCAAATAAACCTATAGCTGCATACAACGTTAGTGGGGAGTATTCCATGGTAAAGTCTGCTGCTATGAAGAATTGGATTAACGAAAAGGATATTGTACTAGAAACATTGCTTAGTTTTAAAAGAGCAGGAGCAAAGTTAATACTCACTTATCATGCTTGTGATGCATCTCAATGGTTGCAGGATACTTAAAAACTCATTATTAGCAAAAATTTGGTTTATTCTTAGAAAAGTAATAAATTAACTACTTTGTTTTGAAGTTTTCACAAGGAGTAAATAGGATTGGTCACATTGCACTTAGAGTAGAAAATCTCGAAAGGGCAAAATCTTTTTATATTAAGCTGGGTATGAATTTAGTTTGGGACGATAAAGATTGGTCTTATTTAGAAGCTGGTAAAGGGAAAGATGGACTTGCGTTATTAGGCCCTAGCTACAAAGCTGCGGGACCTCACTTTGCTTTTCATTTTGAAAATAAAAAAGAAGTGGAAAATATTCAAAATGATTTAAAAAATTCTGGTGTAAAAGTTGGCCCTTTACATGAACATAGAGATGGAACAGCATCTTTTTATATGAAGGATACTGAAGGAAACTGGCTAGAGATGCTTTATGTTCCTCCTGAAGGCATTCAATCGAATGTTTGATTCTTTTTTTTTGTATGCAAGAGAAAAGTAATTCAAAAAAATCATCTTCAAATAACACCTTAGAAGAAGAATCTATAAGCCTTTTAGAGTGGGACTCGTTAAAAACGCATTTATCTTCATTCGCCCTAACGGAAATGGGTAAACGAGCAATTTTAAGTTCTGATATTCCTTCAGAATACGAATCATCTAAAAGACTTTTGAATGAGACTGTTGAAATAACTGAGCTAGAAAATAATTTAGATAAATCAATTAGTTTTTCTGGTGTTTTTGATATTAGTAGAAATATTGAAATTTGTTCTAAGGGAGGTTTAATTTCATCTTCTGAATTGTTAGAAATAGCCAAAACAATTGCTGCAGCAAGAAATTTAAAAAAAATCTTATTAGATTTTGAAAAAAGGCCTTATATTTCATCATTTACAAAAAATTTAATTGACCATCAGAATATCGAAATGATTATTAAAAAAGGCATTGAATCAAATGGAAGGATTTCAGACAATGCTAGTAATGAACTATCTATTCTTAGAAAAGAATTTTTATCTAAAAAACTTGAAAGAAAAATATTAGTTGAGAAATTTATTCAAAAGAATTTAGCTTATTTGCAAGATACTACTATTGGAGATCGATATGGAAGGCCTGTTTTGGCAGTGAAAGTTAATTATGTAGATAAATTTAAAGGCATAATTCATGACTCTTCATCTTCAGGAAATACAGTATATTTTGAGCCTGAAAGTGTAGTAACTAAAGGAAATAAGATTGCTTCTTTAGAGGCTAGGATCACAGCAGAAGAATTTAAATTACTTAAAAAATGGTCCCTGGTTGTTAGTGATAATTCTGAAAATCTTATTGAAATGGCATTCATTTTATTGAGATTAGAAAATGCCCTAACTCGTTCAAGATATTCGAAATGGATTGGAGGAAAAACTCCTACGTTTGATAAAAGTCCTATTATTTCTTTAATTGGTTTTTCTCATCCGTTATTGATTTGGGAACATAAGAAAAAAGGATCCCCTCCACCGGTAGCTGTCGATTTTTATTTAAATAGAAATATTAAGGTTGTAGCTATTACAGGTCCAAATACTGGAGGTAAAACAGCAGCTTTAAAAGGTTTGGGCTTGTCTTTACTTATGGCTAGAGCAGGATTATTGATACCTTCAACCAATAATCCTATTATCCCTTTTTGTCCAAATATATATGTGGATATAGGAGATAATCAATCACTAGAAGAAAATTTATCTACCTTCAGTGGGCATATATCCCGTATAAAAGAGATCTTAGATTCACTTGATCATAAGAAAGGATTATCAGTTGTTTTGCTAGATGAGATTGGATCTGGCACAGATCCTCTTGAAGGAAGTGCTCTTGCGATGGCTTTATTAAAAGAATTTGCAAATAAATCTGATATCACTTTTGCAACTACACATTATGGAGATATTAAGGCTTTAAAATATAATGACTCAAGATTTGAAAACGTATCAGTTGCCTTTGATGAGGATTCTTTGAAGCCAAAATATATACTCAACTGGGGTATTCCTGGAAGAAGTAATGCTTTGTCAATTTCAAAAAGAATTGGTCTCGATGAAAGCATACTCAATGAAGCTGCTAATTATCTAAAGCCAAAAGAAGTTGACAATATTAACATTATTATTAAAGGACTTGAGGAAGAGAAGATTAAACAACAAAATTCTGCAGAAGCTGCTGCAGAATTGATTGCAAGGACTGAAATATTACATGATGAACTGAAGAGAAATTATGAATATCAAAAAATAAATGCTGAAAAAATCCAGGAAATTGAAAGGTCTAAATTATCAAAACATATTGTATCCGCTAAAAAAGAGGTAACAAATTTGATTAAAAAATTAAGAGATAAAAATGTTAATGGAGAGGATACGAGAATTATTGGAAAAAGATTAAAGGAAATTGAGAAGGAACATTTAACCCAAAAAAAATCTGAACAGTCAATATCATGGAACCCTCAGGTAGGTGATTTTGTAAAGATTAAAAGTTTAAATAGTATGGGACAAATTGTAGATTTAGATAAAAAAGGTGGTTTTTATGAAATTAAATGTGGTTCATTTAGAAGTACATTATCTGTAAATGACTTTGAAGGTATTAATGGAGAAAAGCCTAATTTCAAAAGGTCAAAAATTGAGATCAAATCTGCAAGAGAAGATTTTTCTTTTTCTAAAATTAGAACGAGTAAAAATACAATTGACGTAAGAGGGTTAAGAGTTCATGAAGCCGAAATAATTATTGAGGAGAAAATTAGAAAATTTCATGGACCGCTATGGATTGTTCATGGAATTGGCACAGGAAAATTAAAAAAAGGACTAAGAAATTGGTTATCAGGTTTAAATTATGTTGATAAGATTGAAGATGCAGCCAACAACGAGGGTGGCCCTGGTTGCAGTATTGCGTGGATAAAATAGAATTTAAAATACCTAGAAAACAATTTTATAAGTGTATTAAGTGCAATTTATTGATCAAGCCAATATTATTCTTAAAGCTGGAAAAGGTGGAAATGGAATAGTTTCATTTAGAAGAGAAAAATTCGTTCCTGCAGGAGGACCTTCGGGGGGAAATGGTGGAAGAGGGGGTTCAGTTATTTTGATGGCTGATAATAATCTACAAACATTGTTAGATTTTAAATTCAAACGTGAAATAATTGCTGAAGATGGATGCAAGGGAGGTCCTAATAAGAGATCAGGTGCTTCAGGTCAGGATACAATCCTTAAAGTACCCTGCGGTACAGAAATAAGGGATATTAAAACCGGCATTATTTTAGGAGACTTAATTAAAGATAAACAGAGTTTAGCTATTGCCATTGGAGGAAGAGGTGGACATGGTAATGCTTACTATTTAAGTAATCAAAATAGAGCTCCAGAATCATTCACTGAAGGAAAAGATGGAGAGATTTGGGAGGTTCAATTAGAACTTAAACTTCTTGCAGAGGTTGGGATTATAGGTCTTCCAAATGCTGGAAAAAGTACCTTGATTTCTGTTGTATCATCTGCCCGTCCAAAAATCGCAAATTATCCTTTCACAACCCTAATACCTAACTTAGGTGTAGTAAGAAAAATTGATGGGAATGGTTGCCTTTTTGCGGATATTCCTGGATTAATATCAGGGGCAGCTGATGGAGTTGGTTTAGGCCATGATTTTTTAAGGCACATCCAAAGAACGAAGATACTTGTTCACTTAATTGATGCAATTGCAGAAGATCCTTTACATGATTTTGAGATAATTGAGCAGGAATTAAAAAAATATGGAAAAGGTCTTTTAGATAAAGAGAGGATAATAGTCTTGAATAAAATGGAGCTGGTAGATGATGATTATTTGAAAATAATTTCAAAAAAGTTGGAATATTTATCTAAAAAGAAAGTTTTAGTTATTTCTTCATCTTTAAAAAAAGGTTTATCTTCACTGCTTTCTGAAGTATGGAAAAGGATTTAACTTGAATTTAAAATTTTTTTGTAGAAAAAAACACTTGATTTAATAATGAAAATTAGTCATAAATAAGATACTTCTTTAAACACAATATGAATTTCTATACTTGCTTTGATCAACAAGGAAAAATAATAGCTAGATGTCAAACCATTCAAGATATTGAGGTTTTGAAGAAAATGGGAAGACCAATTGTAGAAGTCAAGGAAATGAAAAATGAAGAGTCGGTTGTATGTTCACTTACAGGAAGTCCATCCGACTTTAATAGAGATTACTAATAGAATTGATAAATAAAAAAAAGGGCTTTTAGAGCCCTTTTTTATTGTGCATTATCTATCAAAAAGAAAAATTAATCATCATAAACAAGACATTCTGGTTCATCCGGGTTGGCATCGCAGAATAATTCCAAAGCATTAGGGTCATGTTTATCATCTGGATGATGATCCTTATATTCTTCGAGTTCTTTAAGCTCTTCAGTTAAATGTCTGACCTTTGGAAGATTGCCCTCTGCTTTTGCAGATTCGATTTCCGATTGATCTTTTTGGATGTGTTCGTCAATGGATTTCATTTTAAGCTTTTCGTACTTTAGTAGACATACATAACATAGTTAATTTCTAATGAAATTGCATTATCTATGAACTAAATAAGTGTTCATTACAACATCATTTTTTTTTCGAAATTGATTTTTGTATTTTTTAGTTCTCTACTTTCATAATTTCCTTTAGCGAAGGTAAAACTGGGATTACTTGATTTGGGTTTAAAGGGAATAAAGCTTTGTAGTAATCTTTTTTCCATTCATTTTCGAGGCATGTCCTATTTACGTTAGATAATTTAAAGAATTTTAATCTCCATTCAATAATCTTTTCGAAACTTGATAGTTCTTGTTTAGTACATTTGAAAAGTTTGCTATATATCAATTCCCATCTTATAAGGGTTGGAAAAAGGTAAATGTCTGCGTAGGTTAACTCTTCTCCAAATATCCAATTCCCTTTGTGTTTCTGTAGAAAATTTTCAACTTCATTTATAGCTGAGAAAAGATTTTGACTTGCATTTTCGTAAGCTGACTGGTTTCTGGCGAAACCACATTTATATACGCCATCATTAATGCTGTTATTAATTAAATCTAAAAATTTTTGATTACAGTCTTTTATAGTTAATATCTGCATTTTTGATTGAATTTTTATTGAATTGAGTAGTTTTATAATTTGTGAACTTTCATTAGACAAAAAATTTACCTCATCTTTTACAGAACTAATTAAAAGAGGTAATGTCGCTCTAAAAATAATCTTTTTATTAGCTTTTTTGTAAAGATCTGAAAGTCTCATGCATCCCTTAAACTTTCTATTGAAAATCCATTCGCCATGCTCAAGATCTGCTTTTAAAAAAATAACTTTAACTTTTTTAGATAAATGTTTTATTTCGTATACGAGTAAAGTTCTTTGACACCATGGACAAGAATTCCCTACCAATAAATAAATTTGTCCATTCTCATTATTAATATCGTATTCACTATCAATAGTTATACCTTTAGGCCTTTTATAGTTACCATGTAAATCTGATGGTGCGAAGCCATTCATTAATTGGGTCCAAAACCAAAACCAGAATTTTCTGGTGGATTTTATAAGGTATTTATTTTGCATAAAATTTTATTTTTAAAAAAAAAATGACTGTTCAAAGAATACTTATCGTTTCAGGTACTCATGGGAATGAAATTAATCCTGTTTGGGCGGTTAAGAAATTTACTAGAGAGGAAAACAGTATAAATCATGGTATCGAGTATGAGTACATCATAGGAAATCCTTTTGCCTATGAAAAAGGTTACAGATATGTAGATGTAGATTTAAATAGATCTTTTAAAGAAATTAAAAATCATGATAAAGACAATAATAGTTTTTATGAAATTAATAGAGCTAATTTTTTAGTCGATCAATTTGGAATCCATGGATCTAAGCCGTGTCAAATTGCAATTGATTTGCATACTACTACTGCAAATATGGGAACAAGCATTGTTTTATATGGGAGGAGATTCAATGATTTTTGTTTAGCTGCATTACTGCAGAACAAATTTGGATTGCCTATTTATTTGCACGAAAAAGACAAAGCCCAAACAGGCTTTCTTGTAGAAGCTTGGCCATGTGGTTTAGTTATTGAAATAGGAGCTGTCGCACAAAATTTTTATGATCCAAAAATCATAGATAGATTCTTAATAATCATTAGATCTTTAAGGGAAGAGATATATAAATTAAAAAACAACCTTATAGAACTTCCAAAGGAATTGGTTGTTCATGTTCATCAAGGGAGTATAGATTATCCAAGAGATGAAAAGGGATATATTGATGGGTTAATACATCCTGAAAGAATAAACCAAGATTGGAAAATGATTAAAAAAGGTGATCCATTATTTCTTGATAGCCAAGGAATAATTCATAAATATGATGGAGAAGAATTGATTTGGCCTGTTTTTATTGGCGAAGTCGCCTATAAGGAAAAAAAAATCGCGATGAGCTACACGAAGAAAGAAGTTATTAGTTCTAACAATCAATGGGTTTTTCAGTTTGAAAGCCTTTAAATTAAGAAATAAGGATAATAAAATGCTGATAACTGATAAGGATTTTTTATTTAAAAGATAAGTTTATTAAATATTTAATGCTTTTATTCTTTTTGCTAAGTCTTAATCCTTAAAAACTTAAATTCTTTCGCTCCAATAAATAACAGCTCCAAAAGCCTCTAATTGCAGTCTTCTATGCTTAGCCTCTCTTAAGGAAACCACCTCTTTCGATCTTTTTCCGTTATGTAGCCATTCGATTATTACCAAGTTTGATCCTCAATAACAAAGAAAATATTAAGACATGGAGGTTCTTTTCTTTGATATTCCAAAAAATAAGTTTACTTAAAGAAAAAAAAATTACACATTTTTAGCGATTTTGGTCTAAAATCTTCGAAGCGGAGTTTATTTCCGTTTTTATTTACACGTCTCACTTAAGAGACATACTTTACGAACTCATGACAACTATTCAGCAGCAGCGTTCTTCGCTGTTAAAAGGCTGGCCACAGTTTTGTGAGTGGGTAACATCAACTAACAACAGAATTTATGTTGGTTGGTTCGGCGTCTTAATGATCCCATGCCTACTTACAGCAGCGGCTTGCTTCATCGTTGCATTCATCGCAGCACCACCAGTAGACATCGACGGAATTAGAGAGCCAGTTGCTGGTTCATTCCTATATGGAAACAACATCATCTCAGGTGCAGTTGTTCCTTCATCTAACGCTATTGGTCTACACTTCTACCCAATTTGGGAAGCAGCTACTGTAGATGAGTGGTTATACAACGGTGGTCCTTACCAGCTTGTAATTTTCCACTTCCTAATTGGTATCTCAGCATACATGGGAAGACAGTGGGAGCTTTCATACCGTCTAGGTATGCGTCCATGGATCTGTGTTGCATACTCTGCACCAGTTTCAGCAGCTTTCGCAGTATTCCTTGTATATCCATTCGGTCAAGGATCATTCTCTGACGGAATGCCTTTAGGTATCTCTGGAACATTCAACTTCATGTTTGTTTTCCAAGCAGAGCACAACATTCTTATGCACCCATTCCATATGGCTGGTGTTGCTGGTATGTTCGGAGGATCTCTATTCTCAGCTATGCACGGTTCACTTGTTACTTCATCTCTAATCAGAGAAACAACTGAGACAGAGTCTCAGAACTATGGTTACAAGTTCGGACAAGAAGAAGAAACATACAACATCGTTGCAGCTCACGGCTACTTCGGTCGTTTGATCTTCCAATATGCAAGTTTCAACAACAGCAGAAGTCTTCACTTCTTCCTAGCTGTATTCCCAGTTGTTTGTGTATGGTTAACTTCAATGGGTATCTGCACAATGGCATTCAACCTTAACGGTTTCAACTTCAACCAGTCAGTTGTTGATGCAAACGGTAAGATTGTTCCTACATGGGGTGACGTTCTTAACAGAGCAAACCTAGGTATGGAAGTAATGCACGAGCGTAATGCTCACAACTTCCCACTTGATCTAGCAGCAGCTGAGTCTACAACTGTAGCTCTTTCAGCTCCAGCTATCGGTTAAGCTTAAAGTTCTTAAATTAACAAGTCCCCTTTTGGGGGCTTTTTTTTTGTTTAATTTTCAATTGGTTTCATATAATGTTTATATATAGATAAAACATTTGATATTTCTATGAGTAGTAGTTTTGGGAAAATCTTTCGTGTTAGTACTTTTGGAGAATCACATGGTGGTGCAGTAGGAGTTATTCTCGATGGGTGTCCCCCTAAGTTAAAAGTAGATATAAATCTGATACAAAATGAATTAGATAGGCGCAGACCTGGCCAAAGTGACATTACAACACCGCGAAATGAAGAAGATAAAATAGAAATATTAAGTGGAATAAAGGAAGGGTTAACACTTGGAACTCCAATAGCAATGTTGGTAAGAAACAAAGATCAAAGACCAGGAGATTATAATAATTTGGAGCAGGTATTTAGACCTTCACATGCAGATGGTACATATTATATAAAATACGGAATTCAGGCAAGTTCTGGTGGTGGAAGAGCCTCTGCAAGAGAAACAATTGGAAGAGTAGCTGCTGGTGCCATAGCAAAACAATTATTAAAAAGCTTCTGTAACACTGAAATACTATCTTGGGTAAAGCGTATACATGATATTGATTCTGATATAAATAAAGAGAATATTTCTCTTGAAAAAATAGATTTTAATATTGTTAGATGTCCTGATGAAAAGGTATCAACAAAAATGATCGAGAGAATTAAGGAATTAAAGCGTCAAGGAGACTCTTGCGGCGGTGTTATTGAATGTCTAGTAAGAAATGTTCCGTCTGGTCTTGGGATGCCTGTTTTTGATAAATTAGAAGCTGATTTAGCAAAGGCTTTGATGTCTTTGCCTGCCACGAAAGGCTTCGAAATAGGTTCAGGTTTCTCTGGAACTTATTTAAAAGGAAGTGAGCATAATGATTCGTTCATTAAGTCAGATGATTCTAGTAAATTAAGAACAATATCAAACAATTCAGGAGGTATACAGGGTGGAATAAGTAATGGTGAAAATATTGAGATGAAGATAGCTTTTAAACCTACAGCAACTATCGGGAAAGCACAGAAAACAGTAAATGCTGAAGGGAAAGAAGTTTTGATGAAAGCAAAAGGGAGACATGATCCATGCGTTCTACCAAGAGCAGTTCCCATGGTTGATGCTATGGTTGCTTTAGTACTTGCTGATCATTTGCTTCTAAATCATGCTCAATGTGACTTAATCAATAAGTAGTGGTTTTGTTGATTAAATTATATTTATCTTTAATTTAATTATTTTTGAGCCATTCAAATATTTTTGGATCAAATTTTTTATTTTTGATGGCTTTATCTCCAATTACGACTGATTTATACCCTAAAGATTTGTAATTTTTTAAATCATTGATTGATAATCCTCCAGCAGCAATGAAATCAATATTTTTATAGTTGAGTATATCTATCGAACTATCTTTATTTTTTATTGGGTAAATTTTGATAATGTGGCAATTTAAATTTATCGCGTCCTTAAGATCCTTTAAATTATTAATTCCAGGAATTAGTAAATATTTTTTTGACTGCGCATAATTGAAAAGATCTTCATCCCAAAATTTCATCATCGAAAAATTTAATCCAATTTTTAAAGAATCTTCTATTGATTGCTTATTAACTATCGAGGCAGAACCTAAATTAACTCTTGGATATTTAGTTTTGATATCGCCTAACAAATCTAACCAATTTTTGTTGTTAGACCAACTTATTTCAATATTCTTTAATCCTAACTTTACTAAGCTTTCTAATTCTTCAAAAAATGAGTTTCTTATAAATTTATTTGAGTAAATATTATCTTCAGGTTTTATAAGTAAAAAAAAAGATTCTTTTAGCGATAAATCAAAAAAAGAATCTTCCCTAATATCCATTAATTATTTAAATTTTAAACTAGATATAGTTTGCTACTTTAACTTCTGAGCGGTTAAGCAAATCTTGAATATCTTCAGTATCTATAGTTTCTCTTTCAATAAGCATTTGGGCCATTTCGTCGAGGACGGTTCTATTATCTGTCAAAACTTTTGTAGCTCTTTTGTATGCCACATCAACAAGCTCTGAAACCTCAACATCTATAGTAGCAGCAGTATCTTCAGAGAAGTCTCTTGTAGAGCTCATATCTCTTCCAAGAAACATTCCACCTTGAGATTGCCCTAGAGCGACAGGACCTATTTTGTCACTCATACCAAATTTAGTGATCATTTGTCTTGCTACATTAGCGACTTGCTGTAAATCATTTGAAGCTCCAGTTGTAACTTCTTCTTCTCCATAGACTATTTCTTCAGCAACTCTTCCACCAAGAGCTACAGCCATTTGATTTTGAAGGTAAGAACGAGAGTAAAGACCTGATTCCATTCTTTCTTCACTTGGAGTGAAGAAAGTTAAACCTCCAGCTTGACCTCTAGGAATTATTGAAACTTTTGCTACAGGATCATAATCAGGCATTAATGCTCCTACGAGTGCATGACCGGCTTCGTGATAAGCAACTAATTCTTTTTTCTTATCACTGATAACTCTGTCTTTTTTTTCTGGACCAGCCATAACTCTTTCAATGGCATCACCAACCTCATTATTACTTACTTTATCTAAATCTTTTCTAGCGGCTAATATTGCTGCCTCATTTAATAAATTAGCTAAATCAGCACCAGTAAATCCTGGTGTTCTTCTAGCAACTTTATCTAGATCAACGTCTTTTGAAAGAGTTTTGTCTTTCGCATGAACATTTAATATCTGTAATCTTCCAGCATAATCTGGTCTGTCAACTGTTACCTGTCTATCAAATCTTCCAGGACGCATTAGAGCTGAATCTAGGACATCAGGTCTGTTGGTAGCAGCTACTATTATTATTCCTGAATTACCTTCGAAACCATCCATTTCAGTTAGAAGTTGATTTAACGTTTGTTCTCTTTCATCATTTCCTCCACCCATACCGGCGCCTCTTTGTCTTCCAACCGCATCGATTTCGTCAATAAATACGATACAAGGAGCATTTTTTTTAGCTTGTTCAAAAAGATCTCTAACTCTGCTAGCACCAACTCCTACAAACATTTCTACAAATTCTGAACCTGATATTGAGAAAAAAGGAACACCCGCTTCTCCTGCAACAGCTTTTGCTAGTAATGTTTTTCCTGTACCAGGAGGGCCAACTAGAAGAACTCCTTTTGGAATTTTTGCACCTACTGCAGTGAATCTATCTGGACTCTTAAGAAAATCTACGACTTCAGTGAGTTCTAGTTTTGCACCCTCAACACCAGCAACATCTGAAAAGGTTACTTGTGTAGAAGGTTCCATTTGTAGTCTGGCCTTGCTCTTTCCGAAGCTCATTGCAGGGTTACCCCCACCCGCATTCCCGCTTTGTGATCTTCTGAAAAGAAAAAATAATCCTCCAATCAAAAGTACAGGAAAAATCAAGCTACTCACAGCTTGTTGCCATGGGTTAGCTAATTTTGTAGGGGTTACAGCAATGTCTACATTATTTTCAGTTAAGATTTTTAATAAATCTTTGTCGGGGGCTAAATTTACCACAGATCTGCTCCCATCATTTTCAACAACTTGAGCAGTGGCATTGTCTGGAGATATTAGCACTCTACTGATTTCTTTATCTTGTACTGCCTCTATAAAATCACTATATCTCAAGGTCTTTGTAGAACTTTCAGGACTAGGTTTATCAAAAACTGAAGTACCAATGAAAATTACAGTAATAACAGCTAGGACATAAAGTCCTACGTTTCTCCAACGTTTGTTCACAATAAAAAATCCTTAATAAATCTATAATACTAATAATAAAACAATATTAAGAGCGTCTTAGAACATCTACTACACTTTTAAATGCAAACCATTCAGGAATTGGTTCGCCATTCCTCAATTTCTTTCTAAATTCAGTACCACTAAGTTTCATAATTTCATAATTAGATTCTTTCGCTTCTTCAGCTGTTATATATCCTTTTTCCTTCGTATAAACTAAATTTTTAGAAGGAACAGTTTGCATCATCAATTCATCTGAACACTTATTCGCAAAATTCTGGGCATCATATGGACCATAAAAATCTTCACCAGTTGATGAAGACTTACAACCAGCCATATCTCTACCAATAATAAAGTGGGTGCAGCCATAATTTCTTCTGATTATCATATGTTGAAGAGCTTCTCTTGGCCCTGCCATATGCATTGAATAAGGTAAAAAAGCCCATTTTATTCTTTCATCAGATATTTCCTCTTCTAGTGCTTTGTAGGTCAAATATCTAACTTTTCCAGGGATATCATCTTGTTGAGTTGGCCCACAAGTTGGATGAACTAAAACAACTGAGTTAGAGGAGACATTATCTGAAAGTAAGGCATTAGTAAATAATTCATAATGTGCTCTATGAATAGGATTTCTACATTGAAAAGCAACTACACCATGATTTGAGGGCAGTGTAGACCTAACTTCTTCTGGGGTTTTGCATGGGAATTCTCTAATTGGTAGTTCAAAACCATAAACTCTTCCTCCTATATAGAATCTCCCTCTCTCGTTAAAAATCATCTTAACGGCGGGATGATCTAAAGAATTAGTACCATAACAAAGTTCAGCTTCTAAGGATTTGTCAGGCTCCCATTTAGAGCTAACTTCTAAAACTGCTATTTTTTGTTTTTTATAAGTAAGTAATATAGTCTCTCCAGCTTTTACTTTTTCATTATTTGAATCAAATACAATGGGCAAGCCAAAAAGCAACCCGTTTGTATTTCTATTATTTTTAATTACCGAATTATAGTTATTTTCATCCATAAAACCTTCTAATGGAGAAAAAGCTCCAACCATCAAAAGTTCTACATCGCATGCATTTCTCTCGCTACATTCAAACTCATAAGTAGCTTGAGAGATAAGATCATTT